>DASUKA010000116.1:0-26501 GCA_036278935.1 Gemmatimonadaceae bacterium | reverse complement strand
CGGGTGGAAGGCATCGCGCTCGGGGAAGCGACTGCCGCGGCTGTTGACTGGCGGCTTGGAATTGGGTAAACTAAAAGGCTAAAATAGTTTACGTCATATTTCAGGGGCGCCTGACGAAGGTGCCCGGGCGCCACGGGGTGGCGTGTCGGGCGGAGTGGCAGCCCTTCCAACGTTCAAATCAGGTCTTCACAATGGCTACACCAGCGACGCAGATCCGCCGTGGTATGGTGATCGTCTTCGACGGCGACCCCTGCCGAGTGGTGGATTTCCGGCATCACACTCCGGGGAATCTCCGGGCTATGGTGCAGACGAAGATGCGGAACCTTCGCACCGGGAACAACTTCGAGCACCGATTCCGCGCCGCGGATTCCATCGAGAAGGCATCGCTGGAGACGCACCAGCTGGAGTTCCTGTATCAGGGTGGCGATACGTACCACTTCATGAACACGGAGAACTACGACCAGCTCGAGATGGACAGCGAGATGCTGGGGGACAGCGCGCAGTGGATGCAGCCGGGCATGCGGATTCAGGCCGAGTATTATGACGGGGCGCCGATCGGGATTCAGCTGCCGAATGCGATCGAGCTGACCATCACCGAGACCTCGCCGGTGATGAAGAGCGCGACGAAGACCGCGTCGAACAAGCCGGCGCTGCTGGAGAACGGGGTGACGGTGACCATTCCGGAATTCATCAGCTCCGGCGAGCGGATCCGGGTGAACCCGAATACGGGGGAGTATCTGGATCGGGCGAAGTGAGCGGGTGTGGGGACTAGCGTTTAGGGTGTAGGGGAACAGCAAGGGTGGGCGGATCGCTCTGCCTGCCCAACCGACACCGTACACGCTACTCCCGACACCCGAGACGCACCGTTGCTTCGCCTTCTGTGCGCGATTAATGTTGTGATCTTGGTCTGGTCGCGCTTGGCGGCGACCAACTCTGGTGACTGTAGCTCAATCGGTTAGAGCACCGGACTGTGGCTCCGGGGGTTGTGGGTTCGATTCCCATCAGTCACCCTGAATGGCCTGGGCCCTTCGTAGGTCCGTAGCTCAACTGGTAGAGCACCGGTCTCCAAAACCGGCGGTTGGGGGTTCAAGTCCCTCCGGGCCTGTGGCTGCTTGACAACCGATGCGGCGGTATCGTCTAGGGGACTAGGACGGAGCCCTCTCAAGGCTCAAACACGGGTTCGAATCCCGTTACCGCTACTGAGAGGCGAGGGAGAAGGGAGCAGGGAGAAACCGGCTCGTCGTGGAAGGCCCTCAACCCCGAGGGTGGTTCCTTCTCCCTGCTCCCTTCTCCCTCGCTCTTCCGGCCCCATCGTCTATCGGTTAGGACGGCACTCTTTCAAGGTGCAGAGAGGGGTTCGACTCCCCTTGGGGCTATTGGCGCACAGCAGGGGAGCGGGTGCAGGAACGGGCAGGGTCGTCGTCGGAAGGGTAGTTGCGAGGGGCTGTAGCTCAGCTGGTTAGAGTGCCGGTCTGTCACACCGGAGGTCGCGGGTTCGATCCCCGTCAGCCCCGCTCGGTGGTCGAGCGTGCAGGATCGATGGATGGAAGCCGCCGGGTTACGTCGGCGGGTCGCCGTTGCTGAACGCCCTGGTGGTGAAATTTGGTAGACACGCCATCTTGAGGGGGTGGTGCCGAAAGGCGTCGCGGTTCGAGTCCGCGCCAGGGCATGGAAGGTGGGGGGGCAGGCGATAGGAGAGGGAGTGGATCAGTTTGTCAGTGAGTCAGTCGGTCAGAAACAGCCGGGTGTTGGGAGTCGGGTGTGGGGTAGCGCGCCTGGGGCTCCGCTGGCCGCGGCCGGTGCGCCACTCAGAACTCACAACTCATAGCTGCCTCTCTCCCTCGCCTCTCCCGATCGTCGCCAGCGTAGCTCAGTGGTAGAGCACTCGATTCGTAATCGAGCGGTCGTCGGTTCAATCCCGACCGCTGGCTCTCACGGCCGCAGCCAGGCGGTTGCGGCACTGGCCCCCGGAGTCGGGGGCTTTTTGTTGTCCAGGTATCGCCAGCGCTCCCGGATGGTCCGCCCCCTGCACGTCGCGACGTGCCCATGGGGTTGCCGTTGGCTGCGAATGATGGTATAGAATGGGCCGCACGCGGCGCTTCACCCGGCGGAGAGCGGAACTCTGAGGGCCCATCCGGCGTTATAACCATGGGTACGCCCGGGGACAGACAACCGAGCGCTTGCGAGCGACCGAAGTCCGCCGAAGACGAGACGCAGGCCGCCGCGCGCGGTTCGAGCGCGCTTTCGCGCGTGCCGCCACTGGAAAGAGAGACTGACATGCCCAAGACATCCCGACGTGCGAAGACCGTGCGTCGCGCACGCATAGAAAATACGGCCCCCAAGGACCTGCTCGACCTCTATATCGATGAGTTGAGCCGGACGCCCATGCTCAAGGCGCCGGCGCAGAAGGCGCTGGCGCGCCGGATGCGCGATCCGGCACTGGGCGATGATGAGCGCCGCGCCGCGCGCGAGGAGCTCATCCAGGCCAACCTGCGCTTTGCCTTCTCGGTCGCCAAGCAGTACCAGAATCGCGGGCTCCCGCTCGAGGACCTCGTGAGCGAGGCCAACGCGGGGCTCTGCCGAGCGGCTGACAAGTACGACCCAGACGTTGGCGTGAACTTCATCAGCTACGCGGTCTGGTGGATCCGGCAGGCGCTCTTTGCCGCCATCACCACCAAGGCGCGTGCCGTACGGCTGCCGCTCAATCGCGCAGGCGATGTGACGCGTCTGTCCAAGGCGCAGGCTACCCTTCGCGAGACGCTGGGGCGCGAGCCCACACGCGAGGAGGTGGCCCAGGTCGCCGGACTGTCCACCGAGATCGCCGAGAGCCTGCTGGCGCTCACGCACCCCGAGCGCTCGCTCGATGAGCCGCTTGGCAGTGGGGCCCGCGGAGGCGACCGGCGTACGCTCGGCAACGTTATGCCGCGGGATCCTGACCACGCGTTCGATGAGTTGCCGGCCGCGCTCGAGAAGGAGTCCCGGCGCGAAGCGCTGCGGCGTGCACTCGCGCCGCTCCCCGCACGCGACCAGAAGATCCTGATCCTCTACTACGGGCTGGACACCGGCGAGCCCATGACGCTCGGCGCCATCGCCGGCATGCTGGGGATCACGCGCGAGCGCGTCCGCCAGCTTCGGGACCGGGCGCTCACGCGCGTGCGGAGCGGCGACATGGCCGAGTTGCTCCGCCACGAGTGGGCGGCGTAGTCGAGCCACGTTGATATAGTACTTCACACGCCAAACTGTATCGCATTGTTCAGTATAGTGTTATGACAATGCATTACAGTAGTTTCGAGGCGTAGGACGTACGACGGCCTCGTACCCAGCGGTACGAGGCCGTCGTGTGTTTCGCCGCCCTGGCACAGCGGCGCGCAAGCCGTACCTTTGTGCGCGCCCCGTGCCCTTCCTGGCGGAGATTACCGCTTCGGCAGCGCAGCCGTCCATCCGTAGGGCAGCGCGCGGGACACCGCTCGACGCTGGCCCACCTCCTCGTTACCCCTCGTCCCGTTCGCGGAGTCCAACTCGCATGCGCTGTCCCCTGTTCGTCCTCCTCTGCACTATAACGGCGAACGCCTTCGCGCAGACACCCATGGCTGCCCCCGAACCCACGGCCCATGTCCCGCCGCCGCACGACTCCATCTACGCGCTCGCCGTCAACAAGGCCGATCACCCCGGCGAAGACTTTGTCTACCTGCTGGACGATGGGGTGGTGCGCTACGAGGCCGACGGGCGGAGCAGGAGCACATACCGCCAGGTGGTGCAGGTTCTCACGCAGCGCGGGGTCGACCAGTGGGCCGAACAGGAATTCACGTACGCGCCCGGGCACCAGCGTCTCACGGTGAACTGGATCCGCGTCATCCGCCCCGACGGCACCGTGGTGAGCGCCAAGCCCTCGCTGGCGCAGGACGCGGACATCCCCGCCACCATGGGCGACCCCGTCTACACCGACCAGAAGGTGCGCCGCTTCTCCCTGAGCGGCGTCGCGCCGGGGACGATCGTCGACTACAGCTACACGCTGGAGGAGCTCAAGCCCTACCTGCCCCGCGACTTCCTGGCCAGCTGGACCATCACCACCGGTCGCTTCACCCGGCGGTCGCACTACGTGGTGGATGTGCCGGCGAGCCTTACGCCGCACCTCTTGCAGCGCAACGCGGACAGCCTGCTCCACATCACCACCGCGCACGGGCGACGCCTCTATACCTGGGCCGCGACCGACGTACCGAAGATCATGCCCGAGCCGTACGCCGCGGACTCGAACGGCGTGTTCGCCTCGGTGGAGGTGGGAGCCCCGATCAGCTGGCAGACCATCGCGCACTGGTATGATGGACTCTCGCATGATCGGTACACGCTCACCCCCGCCCTCGATGCCAAGCTTCATGAGCTTGTCGCGGGCGCGCACACGCGGGAGGACTCGCTCCGTGACGCGGAGCGATGGGTTGCACAGGACATCCGCTACGTCTCCATTGCGCTCGGGCTCGGCGGCTACCGGCCGCGCACGCCGGACTCCGTGTTCACCACCGGGTACGGCGACTGCAAGGATAAGACGACGCTCTTCGTCGCCCTCGCGCGGCGCATGGGGTTCACCGCGTACCCCGTGCTGCTGAACGCGGGCGGCACGGTAGAGCGGTCGCTTCCCGCGGTCGAGCAGTTCGACCACGCGATCGCCGCAGTCAAGCAGCCGAGCGGCTACCTGTATGTCGACCTGACCTCCGACCTCACCCCCCTCGGCGAACTGCCCGGGCCAGATCAGGGCGAGTTCGGCTTGATTGTCCACCCGGATGGATCGGGAGAGGAAGTCACGCTGCCCGAGGATTCCGCGGCGGCCAATCTCTCGGAGACCACGCTGGTGGGAACGCTCTCGCCGGATGGGTACGTGAGCGCGCACTACACCGAGCGCACAACGGGGACGCGGCAGTACGCCCTGCGTGGCCTCTTCCGCGCGCCGCTGGATTCCACCAAGCGCGCGCGCTTCACGCAGGGACTCTCGGGCGCGCTCTTTCCGGGCGCCACGGGCGACAGCCTGCAGCTGTTCGATGGCAAGGACCTCCAGGCCGACCCCAAGATCTCTCTCGCGATCCACCACGGACAGGCGGCGAAGATCGCGGGCAGCACCGCGATTCTGACCTTGCCCTTCGGCACCATGGCGCGCTTCAGCAACCTCGCCAACGATCTCGAGTCACGTGGCCCGCGTCGCTTCCCGATCGATGCCGCGCGCGTAGTGGGGCCGATGGCGGTGGTGTCCGAGCTGCGTCTCACGCTGCCCGCGGGATGGCGCGCGCAACTGCCCAAGAACGTCTCGGCCGCGAGCGCCTTCGGGCGGTACACGGCCGAGTACACGCAGGAGGGTCGTGAGCTGCACGTCGTGCATCGGCTGGTGGGGGCGCGGGGGATCGAGCCGCCGAGCGCGGTGGGGGCGCTCATCGCATGGTTCAAGGCGGTGGCGCAGGATGACGCGCAGTATATCGTGTTGCTGCGCGGGGGGGAGACGCCGTAGGGCGAGAGGCGAGAGGCGGGAGGTGGGAGGCGAGGGAAGCGGAGTTCGTGGCGAGGGATGTAGCACGCGGAGGCGCGGGCTTTACCGGGTAGGGGCGGGGTGCGATATTTCGCATCCAGCGCGGGCGTGGTGCGGTGCGCGCCACGGCGTGCAGTTGGGGGCGCGGTCATGCTACCGCGTATGGAAAATCTGCGGGCGTAATTCAGTGGTAGAATGCCAGCTTCCCAAGCTGGACGTCGCCGGTTCGAGTCCGGTCGCCCGCTCTCGCCAGAAATCGTGAGTGAATGTTACGATTGAGTGGGGCGTCCCAAGACGCCCCGCTCCTTTTTCTCCTACTGGTCGCTCGCCCCGGTCCCGAGCCAGGCACGCGCGTTCTGGATGGCGTGTGTGGTCGATTCGCCGTACACGTTGAGCGTGGGCACAAGGTGCACCGCGTGGTCCAGGTCGAGCTTCCCGGCCAGACGGAACCGCGCCGCGAGCCGCTCGTCCACGCCGCTCAGGTACCAGCGGCCACCCACCTCGGCGAGATCGTCCGCGTAGTTGTCGAGCACCTCGATGAGCGTCGCGCCCGCGTTCGTCCGCCCGCGCAGTCGGAGAACGACGGCAGGGCGCGTGGCGCTGACCGGACTCGGGAGTGCTTCTTCAAGTGTTCGCGCTCCCGCGAAGAAGAGGCTCCCCACGACCTCGAGCACGCTGACAGTGTTGCTCGGGAGCTGCGCCGGCGGATCGGCCTGCGCGAAGCGCCCATCCTCAAGTTCGATCACCTCGTAGACCTTCACATTGCTCGCTGCCGACCGCAGGGCGAGCACGATGCCCACCGCCACGCCGACCCCGACCGCCACGCGTACGGACAGCAGCAGCGTCGCGGCAAACGTCACGAGGATCGACCATCGCGCGTAGCCGTCGGTCGCGAGGTTCTCCCAGGGGAATTCGCCCCGCCAGGTGTTCGCCATCGTCCGGCCGCCCGGAGGGAACTCGTTCCCCCAGACGAATGCCGCGCCCTCGAGACCGCCGCGCGCCGCACGCTCCCACTCCGCTTCGGTGGGAAGCTCCTTGTGCGCCCAGCGCGCGTACGACAGCGCATCCTCATACGCGACGTGGGTCGCCGCGCGGAGCTCACGACCTGCGATGGTGCTGGCCGGTCCATCGGGATGATGCCAACACGCGCCAGGGAGGTAGCACCACCACTGGCGGACGTCGTACAGCGGCACGCGCTCGGCGACGGTGACGTACCCCGTGCCCTCGATGAAGCGACGAAACTCGTCGACAGTCACCGGAAGTTCGTCCATCCAGAATCCGTCGACGCGTGCCCGGTGGACCGGCCGCTCTTCCGGGTAGAAGTGGTTCGATCCCATCAGAAATCTTCCGGCCGGGATCCGGACCATCCCGCCCGCGGGCGCGTCAGCAGCGTCGTCAGTGTCCCGAGAACGGCGCACGAGTCGACCCATGCCCTCACGCCACGGCCCGTCGCTCGGCCAGCGAGATCGACGCCATGGTGGCCGAGAGGACGTACCCTCGTGCGGGACTGGTCATCGATAGTCTCCTCTTCGATCCTCGACTGCAAGCGCACGCGGCATGCGGGTTGGAGCACTCGCCGCCGCAATAGCCGGGCCCACACGTCGCCCACTCACGTGATCGGCCGGAGGCTCCATGCTCCTCACCGTCCTTCGATGGATCATCACGATCGTGGCGCTGTTTGTCGCCGTGATCGGATGGCTCTTTCTGACGAGGGGCACCGCGGTGCGCCGGGCGACGCGGCGCCGACGTGCGCCTACTCGCCGGTGGGCCGCGTACCGATGTCGGCATCACTCGGCTCGCGGCCCACAAGCGCTACGACCAACTGCTCTCGGCCGGCGTGCACATCCACGAGTACCACGCATCGACGCTGCACGCGAAGACGTTCGTGGTCGACGGATGCTGGCCCACGGGGGGACGCGGCGAACCTCATCACGCCGTTTCTCTGACCGGCCGCTCTGAGCACAGCAGCAGAAGCTCTGTACTCACGCGTGTGGGAGCAATTCCCTCCGGTACTTCGGAGCGAGCGCTTCGCCTTTCGTCTTGAACGCCGCGTGGGCGGTCGCGTCGAGCGTGGGGGGCGGCGTCATTCGGCTGGCGACAGGGACGCCGACGGCCATGAAAAACTCCTCCTGCCCCGAGGGCGAGCAGATGCATTGCGGCAGCACGGGGTGCTCCGACACGTTGTGGGACTGGTGCGGGCGTTGGCCGGGATGTTGATGGTCTTGCCGGCTCGCACGACGAAGGTCGTGCCCCGGAAGGATGAGGGTGTAGCGGCCGGCGGTGTCGTCGCCCGTCGGCAGGATGGTGTAGGTGTCGCCAACCAGCCCGATGTGCGGGAGGTCTGGATCGTCCGTCAGGCGCGCGATCGCGAGATATCGCTCGGGGTCCTCGGCCGGAATCGCCGATGCGATCTCTGACAAGGTGCGGGCACTCGGATTCATCGTGGTCGCTCCTCCGCTCGAAGAATGCACCCGCGGCGTGTGAGGCCAGTCGGCGCTATGCCAATCCGATCTGCTTCATGAACGTCACCAGATCGTAGAAAAGATTCTCCTCGGTGATCTGCCCGTTCTCGTCCCAGTGCGCGACGGTGCAGAACTCCACGTCGAACCCCTTGCCCGTCGGCGGGATCTCCTTGCCGTCGGGCCCGTTCATCGGCCCCGTCATGTGCCCAGTGAAGCGCGCGATGGAGCAGGTCCAGTCTCCGCTCGCGAAGAAGACGCGGTAGGGGCGGTTGCCGACGCGTTGGTCTGGGAACGTCTTGAAGAACTCGAGCGATTCGGCTCGGTGCGCATCGACACCGTGCGTCGGTGGCTTGCCCGGCCACTGCACCACCACGTCCTTCCGGTGCCGCTTGGTGAAGGTATCCATATCCTGCGTATTCCATGCATCGTCCAGCGTCTGCATGAGCTCCATGTTGCGGGCTTCGACACTGCTGTGTGCTCCGACTGCCATTGATCCCTCTGCGTAGTAGGTCGTCCACATCGGCGGGGCCGGTGAGGCACTTGTCGTCAATGTGCGGGGCCGTCACTCCTGCCGGACGAACTGCACCTCGGCGTCGATCCGCACCTTGTTGGCCACGAGTACGCCGCCAGTCTCGAGCGCCTGGTTCCACTTGAGCCCCCAGTCGCGCCGATCGAGGTCTGTGGTGGCACTGAAGCCCGCCCGCTCCTTCCCCCAGGGATCCTTCCCTCGTCCCTCGAACACGCAATCGAGAACGATCTCCATCGTCGTATCGCGAATCGTGAGAGTGCCCGCCACATGGAAGCGATCGCCTTCGGTGCGGAAGTCGCCCTCCAGCCGCGTGCTCCTGAAGGCGATGGTCGGAAAGCGGTCCGCGTCGAAGAAGTCGGCGCTACGCAAATGGGCGTCGCGGTCGGTACTCCCGGTGTCGATGCTCGCGACGTCGATCCGGACGTCGACGCAGCAGCCTTCGGGGTGTTGTTCATCGGCCGTCAGGACTCCATTCACGTCTTTGAAGCGGCCCCGCACGGTCGTCATCATCAGGTGCTTGATCGAGAACTCGACACTCGAGTGGATCGGGTCGAGCTGCCACGTCGAGGTCGAAGGCTGTACGGCGGTGGTCATTGACACTCCTCCTGGCACAGCAGAGAATCGGCCCACTGCAGAGCCGCAATTCCGGCCCGTTCGCCGTGGACCGAATGGGAACGGCATCGTGCGGCATTTCTTGTGCGCGCCGCCGGCCGCGGCGCGAGCAATCGGACGCCTCGTCCTCTCAGTCGGGCCGCGGAACGGGCTCCAGTCGTCTTCGCCGCGGCCTGGAACTCCCACGCCGCCGCTATGCTCGCGCCGCTCTTCGACGAGGAGGCGGAGGTTGTGAACGTGATCAGCCTCTGGCCGCACGATCGCGAGGCCATCCGCAACGCGCACGCGTACGGCCTCACGCGGATCATCAACGAATCGATCCTGCGCCCGGGCCCTTCAACTGCGGTCCACACGTGCCCGTTCCGCGCTTCCGGCGCCGAGTGGCCAGCTTTGCCGCTGACCCGATCATCACGGGGCGCCCTCTGGCGGCTCGGGGGTGTCCTCCTCCGCCACCCCGAGCAGCATCGTCTCGAGGTCGAGATCGCGCTGGATGCGGCGCAGCACGTCGTCGCCGATCATGCCGCGGTCGCGGAACTGGATGATGGTGCGCCGCTCGGCATCGAGCATTTGCATGCGCAACGTCCGGTAACTCGCCATCTCGCGGTTCACGCTGGCGGCATCGATGACCGCGAGGGCCTGGTGCTCCGCGTCCTTCGTGCCGTGCAGGGCGCGGTCGCGCGCGACCCATTCGCGGACCTGCTCACGCTGCATGCGTCGGAGATATTCCACCGCCGTCGGGTCGGCGCTTGTCCGAGCCGCGACCTCATCCAGGCGCCGGAGCCCCGCCTGCGCGGCAACGCGCCGGGCGTGCGCCTCCTCGGCACCGAGGTGCTCGCCCTGGTTCAGCCCGAGCACGCGGAGGAGCGGTGCGACTGAGAGCCCCTGGAGCACCAGCGTCACGAAGGTGACCGTGAACGTGACAAACACGATGAGATCACGCGCCGGGAACGGTGTGCCCCGCGCCGTCACGAATGGCAACGCCAGCGCGATCACCAACGAATCGCCGCCGCGCATGCCCGTCCACGCGACGAAGACGACCCACTGCCAAGGCGGTCGTGCCGGTGCCCGCACACTCCGTTTCCGCCACGGCCGAGTGAGGAACGCCGAGACATACGCGCTCGGGAACACCCAGAGCATCCGCACGATGATCACCACGAGGCTCACGGCAACCCCGTACCAGAGGAGCGTCCCGAGCGCGTGCTGTCGGAGCAGCCCGAGCACCTCGGGCAATTCGAGTCCGATCAGGATGAAGATCAAGCTCTCCAACAGAAAGGTCACCATCGACCACGTCGCATCGGTCTGCAGACGCGTGGCCGCGGTGAGCAACGTCGGTGCCTGGCGGCTCACATAGAGTCCGGCGGCGACGACCGCGAGGATACCGGACGCGCCCACGCGATCGGCCGGCAGATATGCGGCGAACGGGGTGAGGAGTGATACCGTGTTCTCGACGGCCGGGAGACCCCGGATGTAGCGCCGGGCCCAGACGATCACCATCGCGACGGCCAGCCCGATGACGACACCTGCGGCACCCGTGAGGAGAAGTCGCAGGGCGGCGTGTCCTAGCGAGAACGTCCCCGTGACTGCCGCGAGCACGGCGATCCGGTACACGACGAGCGCCGTCGCATCATTCAGCATCCCCTCACCCTCGAGGATGCTCACGAGGGCTGAGGGCGCACCCAGCGGCCGCATCGCGGCGGTGGCGGCAATGGCATCGGGCGGCGAAACGATCGCGGCCAGGGCGAATGCTGCCGGCCACGTAAAATCCGGCGTCAGCCAATGCGCCGTAATGGCTACGGCGGCAACCGTCATGAGGACGAGGAGGACGGCGAGCCGCAGAATCGGCCAGAACTCCGCCTCGAAGTCCCTGAGCGATGTGCCGAGCGCGGAAACGTAGAGGAGCAGCGGAATGAAGATGAGGAAGATGACATCCGGGCTCAGGGCCAGTGGCGGGAGGCCGGGGATCATCGCGAGCACGGCGCCACCGACAACGAGCAGCACCGGGTGGGGCAAGTGTAGGCGCCTGGCGACGAGCTGCAACGCAGCGGATGCCGCCAGGAGAAGGAGCACGAGCTCGAGCCCGGCCACGTGGGGAGCTCCGATCAGGGATGCGGTGTGAGCGTGGCGATCCCCGTGCCGCGGGGCGCGCATCGAGTCCCCTGATTCCGTGAGGGGTCACACGATGTTGGCCTACGCGATGGAGGTGTGGGCCCGCCCGCTCCCTCCGCGCAGCGCACACCCCGCAATCTTCGGTGTCTTCAACGATCTCGCTCGCATGAACCCGCGCTCGGCGCGCATCACGGGTGTGCGCGGCTACGCTTGCCAGCGATCCTGCATCTCCTCCCACGCGGCGGCTTCCCATGGCCGCTCGAGCACCCGGCCCCCCGCGCGACGCGGGTTGCGCGTACCCGGCAGATGTTGGTGCGCCTCGCGTCCCGGCACCTGTCCCCGCAATCGCTCGCTCAGCGTGCGGTGGGTGGGGCGCTCCCATGGCCCGGGTTCGCCACGGCTTCCGCAGACCGCTGGGCCTTGGTGGCGAGCCCCTCGAGAAAGGCGTGGACAGCCTCGTCACCCATGTCGTCAATCAGTACGGGAATGAGCCCCTTGATCAGCACCGAGCGCTCGCCTGGCGATAGCGATCGTGCGTCCCGCAGGAGATTCCGAATTGCTGGTCGATCGAGCCAGGCGTAGAACGGGCTCTGCTTTGTGTCGACGGTCGGTATGTGTGCTCACGCATGAAGTGTCTGCTGGTACTCTTACGTCCCACGCCTCGCGCACGCCAGCCACTCGCCCCTGTGCACGCCGGGCTCTCGTCCGCGCGGCGTCGCCTGGATAGCTCCATTCGAGCGGCGGATGCGAGGCGCTTCCCGATATCGTGTGGAGCATTCCTCCGCGAAGGTGTTTATTGGCATCGGGGCACGACCCTGGCGCATGTCTTGCACGCACGCCGCGGAACAAACGCAACGCGGTTCCGCACCGTTCGGCATTACGGATGGCTCTTGGCAGGAGGCAGTATGCAGGTACAGCCATCGCGCTGCGCGAGTATCTCGCTCACGCACGCCGCAGACGTGACGATACGACCGAACGGTTTTCAGGCGTACGGCGCATAGTGCACATGCCGCTTCTTCTGGTCGCCGTTGCTGAGGTCGTCCTTACGGCCGGCAGCGTGCATGCCCGGCTGGCGAGGACGAGCGCCACGCGGGTCTTCGCTTCTCGCGTGTCACCCGCGTCGATACCCGCCGCGGAGCAGTCGAGTCGCACAGCACGTGCAGCGGCGCGAGCTCCCGGCGTGATCAAGCCCGATACCACGAAGATCAATCAATACGTGTCGTACGACGCCCGTGCGAAGACTGTCGCGATCACCCTCATCGCAGCCGCCACGAGCGCGCAGGGTGGCTTCAACTTCAACGGGGGCTCGAGCGGTGACCAGACGATCACCGTGCCCGCCGGGTGGACGGTGAATATCGACTTCACCAATCACGACATCATCCCGCACTCGGCGATCGTGATCACGAACCAGACGCCGATTCCTGCGATGCTGGAGAACGCCGCATTGCCCCGTGCATACACGAGCCATCTCTCCGATGGGCTCCCCGCTCAGACTGGTCATGATACCATGCACTTCACGGCCAGCCCGGCGGGGGACTACCTGCTGGCGTGCGGCGTCCCGGGGCACGCCACGAGCGGGATGTACATCCACTTTGTGGTGTCATCGAGCGCGACAGCACCGACCAACACTGGCACCATCGGCCCGGAGTAGGCGCTCGACGAAGCGTTGACAAGGAGCACGTCGCGGCATGCGGCGACAGCGTGGGAGGAATCGACATGTACGGAGCGGATGGCAGACACGGCATGCGGCGGTACGGCTGGCTCGTGCTCGGCGCGTGCGCGCTCGGCGGGGCGGCCACGGCACAGGCCCAGGCCAACTGGACCACCTACGGTGGTACCGACTGGAACCAGCGGTGGTCGACACTCAAACAGATCAACACGCAGAACGTGAAGTCACTGGTGCCGCGGATGGTGTTTCAAACCGGTACGCGGCCCGGGTCGTTCGAGAACACGCCGATCGTTGCTGGCGACACCATGTACGTCACCACGGCGTACGACGAGGCCATCATCGCCTACGACCTCAACACGCGGCGCGAGCTGTGGCGGTTCGGCTATAAATTGGCGACGGCGGCCTATTGTTGCGGCCCGAATAATCGGGGCGTCGCACTCGCGCACGGCAAAGTGTTCTTCGGCACCCTCGATGGACATGTCGTCGCGCTCGATGCGCACACCGGGAAACAGGTCTGGGATACACAGATCGCCGATCCCGATTCGAGCTACAGCATTACCCCGGCTCCGCTCATCGTCGGTCAGACCGTCATCATCGGCGTCTCGGGCGGCGAGTACGGCATTCGTGGCCACCTCGATGCCCTCGACATCGAGACGGGCAAGCCCGTATGGCGCTGGTACTCGATTCCCGCGCCCGGCGAAGATTCGGTGGCGACCAACGGGTGGTGGGGTGTCTGGGCGCCCAAGGCCGAGGAGACCGATCTGCACCGCGACATCGCACGCGAGAAGGCAGACAGCGCGAAGTACGCGGATGCCTGGAAGCATGGCGGCGGCGGAGTCTGGATGAATCCCGCCTATGACAAGGATCTGAACCTGCTCTACTTCACGGTCGGGAATCCCTCGCCCGACCTCGACGGCTCGGTGCGCCCCGGCGACAACCTGTTCACCGATTGTATCGTCGCGATCGACGCCACGACGGGGAAGACACGGTGGTATTACCAGGTCGTCCCGCACGACGTGTGGGATCTGGACGAGACCTCACCGCCGGCGGTCCTGATGTTGGACGGTCGGAAGGTCGTGGTGCAGGCTGGCAAGACCGCCTGGGCATACGTCCTCGATGCCAAAACGGGGAAGCTGATTCGCAAGACGCAGAATTTCACGCCGCAGGAGAACATGTTCGCGCTCCCGACGCCGGAGGGGACGCGGATGCTGCCAGGCGCCAACGGCGGATCCGAATGGTCGCCGATCTCCATCAACCCAACGCTGCAGTACGCGTATGTGGCCGGCCTGAACCAGCCGATGCTCTACAAGACGCACCCAGCGCCATACGAGAAGGGGCGCTTGTGGCTCGGCTCGGCATTCTCCCTTGCGCCAGGCGCCTCGCAGAACGGCACCTTCACCGCGTTGAATCTCAAGACGGGCAAGGTCGCCTGGCAGAACCGGACGGATCAGCCGATGATGGGCGGCTCACTGGCGACGGCGGGCGGCTTGGTGTTCACGGGCGAGGGGAACGGGAACTTCAATGCCTACAATGCGCGGAGTGGGAAGCTGCTCTGGCAATTCAGTGCCGGCGCCGGGTGCAACGCAGCGCCGATGAGCTTCGAATTCCACGGCGAGCAGCTCATCGGCGTGGCCTGCGGTGGCAATTTCCAGCTCGGCTATCCGCTCGGAGACGCGGTGTTCGTCTTCGGGCTCCCCAAGAGTCGGTTCTAATCATGGACGTATCCCGTCGTGAATTTCTCCGCTACGCCGCAGGCGCTGGAGCGGGCACGGCGCTCGGTGGCATCGCCGGCTTGGGCCTCGCGCTTGCTCCGGCACGCGCCCAAGCGCAGGCGATCCGCATCACGGGCAGCAAGGCGGTGCCCAGCATCTGTCCCTTCTGCTCCGTCGGCTGTGCCACGCTGATCCACGTCAAGGACGGCGAGATCATCAACATCGAGGGCGATCCGCGGAGCCCGCACAACGAGGGGACGCTCTGCCCCAAGGGCGCGGCCATCTACCAGCTGCACAAGAACGTCAATCGCCCCACCAAGGTGCTGCACCGGAAGCCGGGCGCGCGCGACTGGGAGGTAGTCGACCTCGACTGGGCGATGGACCGCGTGGCTGAGCTCGTGAGCACGACGCGCGACGAGACGCTCATCGAGCGGCTCCCGAACGGCAAGCTCGTCAATGCGACGCCTGCGATCTTCCACCTGGGCGGCGCCACGCTCGACAACGAATTCAATCACATCGCGCAGAAGTTCTGCCGCGGGTTCGGGATCATCGCGATCGAGAACCAGGCCAGAATATGACACAGCTCCAGCGTCCCCGGTCTGGGGGCACGGCTCGGTCGCGGCGCGGCCACCATGTATCCGCGCGACATGATGCAGTCGGATTGCGTGGTGATCATGGGCTCCAACATGGCGGAGTGTCATCCGGTGGCCTTCCGGTGGCCGCTCCGCGCGCGAGTGAACGGCGCCAAGCTCATTCACGTCGACCCGCGCTTCACGCGCACGAGTGCCAACTGCGACATCCACGCGCCGATCCGCGCGGGGAGCGACATCGCGTTCCTCGGCGGGTTGATCAACCACGTGCTGAGCAGCGATCGATGGAACGCGGATCCGTTCTTCCAGAGCTTCGTGTCGACGTACACGAACGCGTCGACGATCGTCTCGCCGGAGTTCAAGGACACGGAAGATCTCGACGGCGTCTTCTCGGGGCTCGAGCAGCACGCGGAGGATCCGGACTGGCCATTCGGCGGCCTGACGGGCGAGTACGATCCGGCGAGCTGGCAGTACGCGGGCACCGCCGTGCAGACGACCGGACAGCAGACCGCCTATACCGCGCGCGCCGGCCAAACGAAGCAGAACCAGGGCCCTCAGACGGCGACGCCAAAGCATGGCGCCGCGCCCGGCATCCCGATGGACGCGGGGACGACGGCCGCGCCGGCGAAGTGGGATCTCCTGGTACGGTCGCTTCTCAAGCCCACGCCGAGGACGGATCCGTCGATGCAGGATCCGCACTGCGTGTTGCAGATCCTCAAGCGCCACTTCGCCCGCTACACGCCGGAGCTCGTGGAACAGGTGACCGGCTGTCCGCGCACCAAGTTCCTCACGGTCGCCGAGACGGTCCTCAAGAATTCGGGTGCGGATCGCACCACGAGCTTCGCCTACGCGGTGGCCTGGACGCAACACACGGATGGCGTGCAGATGATCAGCTGCTGCGCGCTGCTCCAGCTCCTGCTCGGCAACATGGGCCGCCCGGGCGGCGGCATCATGGCGCTCCGCGGGCACGCGGCCATTCAAGGCTCGACGGATGTGCCCACGCTCTACCACTCGATCCACGGCTACATGAGCGCGCCATCGGCGCTCAAGAAGCACGATACGCTGCACGACTACATCGCCACCGAGACGGTCCCCACCGGTTACTGGGCGAATCTGCCGAAGTTCCTCGTGTCGTACCTGAAGTCGATGTACGGCGACGCGGCGCGGCCGGAAAACGATTGGGGCTACGACTGGCACCCGAAGATCTTCGGCGACTTCTCGCACATGGCGATGATGGCGGCGATGGCCGAGGGCAAGGTCAAGGGGATGCTCTGCATCGGGCAGAACCCCGCGACATCGCTCAATGGCTCGGCGCAACGCGCCGCCATGCGCAAACTCGATTGGCTGGTGGTGAAGGACAACTGGCTCACCGAAACCGCCATGCAGTGGAAGAACGCGCCGGAGATCGACGACGGCAGCGTGAAGGTCGAGGACATCAAGACCGAGATCTTCTTCTTCCCGGCGACGCAGATCGGCGAGTACGAAGGGAGCTACACCAACACGCAGCGGATGCTGCAATGGCACTTCAAGGCCGCCGATCCGCCGGGCGACTGCCGTACCGACACGTGGTTCTACTACCAGCTCGGCCAACGGCTCAAGGCGAAGTACGCGAACAGCACGCTGAAGCGCGATGAAGGGTGGAAGCATCTCGTGTGGGATTATGAGCCCGACTTCACGTCGGGCGAGGCCCCGAACGCGACAGGCGAAGCGGATGCGCTCAAGCTGCTGCGCGAGATCAACGGCTTCCAGACCGCCGACCCGACGAAGCAGCTGAGCGGCTTCGGCGAGTTGAAGGACGACGGCTCGACCACGTGCGCCAGCTGGATCTACTGCGGCGTTTTTCCGGCGTGGAGCAATAACCTTTCCGCGCGGCGCGAGCCCGATCCGCCGGAGACGCCGGGCGCCGAGCTCCATTGGGGGTGGGCGTGGCCGGCCAATCGGCGCGTCATGTACAACCGCGCCTCGGCCGATCCTGCGGGCAAGCCCTGGAGCGAGCGCAAGCGCTGGATCTGGTGGGATCGCGCGGTGCAGAACCCACCCGATCCGACCACCGGCAAGGCGCAGCCGCCGGGGCGATGGGTGGGCTACGACGTGCCGGATTTCGCGCTCACGAAGGCGCCCACGGCGCGGGCGAAGCCGGGCGGCATCGGCCTCGACGCGCACACCGGTGCGGAGCCGTTCATCATGAAGCCCGATGGCAAGGGGTGGCTCTTCGTGCCATCGGGGCTCGTCGATGGGCCGCTCCCCGTGCATTACGAGCCCGCGGAGTCGCCGGTGCACAATCAGCTCTACAAGCAGCAGTCGAGCCCGATGTTCAAGTGGTGGGCGCGCGGCAAGTCGTACAACCTGATCGCGCCCGTCGGTGATCCGCGCTACCCGTGCGTCATCACGACGTATCGCCTGACGGAGCATTACCTGTCGGGCGCGATGAGCCGCTGGCTCCCGTACCTCGCCGAGCTGCAACCCGAGCTCTTCATCGAGATCGGCCGCGACCTGGCACAGGAGCGCGGGATCGCGAATCTCGATTTCGTGACGATCACGAGCCCGCGCCACAAGATCCGCGCACGAGCGCTGGTGACGAATCGAATCGGGGCGATGACGATCGGCGGCAAGAAAGTCCATCACGTCGGCATGCCCTGGCACTGGGGGTGGCAGGGGCTCTCGGTGGGCGATGTGGCGAACGATCTGACGAGCTGGGTCGGCGACCCGAACGTCTCGATCCATGAGGGGAAGGCATTCGTCTGCAACGTGGAGAAGGCATGATGGGCACGCGCGCATTGCCGATCCTCACGCAGAATCCGATACCGCCAGCGCGGACAGCGCAGCCATCGGCGTCGGCCCCTGCGGGCGGCGGCCTGACCGAGCCGATGGGCTTTTTCACCGACACCACCGTTTGCATCGGCTGCAAGGCGTGCGAGGTCGCGTGCAAGGAGTGGAACCAGCTCCCCGCACGCGGCGACGGCGGCGCGAACCTCCAGATGAGCGGCCAGAGTTACGACAACACGTTGCGCTTGAGCGGCGACACGTGGCGGCACGTCAAGTTCATCGAACAGTTTCCCCAGCCGTACGAGGGGCGCTGGCTCATGATGAGTGATGTGTGCAAGCACTGCGTCCAGGCGCCCTGTCTCGAGGTGTGTCCCACCGGCGCGATCATTCGCACGGAGTTCGACACGGTCGTCATTCAGTCCGACACGTGCAACGGCTGCCGTGACTGCATTAGCGCCTGTCCATTCGGCGTGATCGATCTCAACCATGTGTCGGGCACGGCGCAGAAGTGCACACTCTGCTACGACCGGATCAGCGTCGGCCTGGAGCCGGCATGCTCGAAGGCCTGTCCCACGGACTCGATCCAGTTCGGGCCCATCGCCGAGCTGCGCCAGCGCGCCGCGGACCGTGTGGTGCAGCTCCGGGAGCAGGGGGAGAAGGGCGCGTACCTCTACGGCGCCGATCCGCAAGGACCCCTGGGCGGGCTCAACGCGTTCTTCCTGCTCGTCGATGAGCCCGAGGTGTACGGCCTGCCGCGCGAGCCGAAGATGCCGACGCGGAACCTGTTTCGCGGGTCGCTCTGGTCGACGATCGGCGCGATCGCGATGGCGGTGATTGGCGCGGTCACGCTGCGCGCTCGGCGCATGCAGGACGTCACGCGCACCAACTCGCACGAGGGTGAGTGAGCATGCAACCCAACTTGCCGAGCACCTTCTTCACCGAGGCGCCGCACTTTCGCTGGCTCATCATTCTGTACTTCTTCGTTGGCGGGATCTCGGGCGGCGCGCTCCTCCTGGCGGGGCTCGTTCGGCTCTTCGGCCGGCCCGAGGATCGGCCGTTCGTGCGGCTCGCGAGCTACCTCGCGCTCGTGGGTGCGGTGATCAGCGCGGTCCTGCTCATCGTCGACTTGGGCGTGCCGCTCCGCTTCTGGCACATGGTTGTGCAGAACAACACGGGCCGGCTCATGTTCAAGGGGTGGTCGCCGATGTCGGTCGGGGTGTGGGGGCTCCTCGCCTTCAGCGTCTTCGCCTTGCTGGCGGCACTTGGTGCGCTCGCGGAGCACGACCCATCACCCTGGCGCCCCTTCCGCTTCCTTGTTGAAGCGCCGATCGCCGCTGTTGTCGCGATCGGCGGGATCATCACGGGGCTCTTCCTCGCCGGCTATACCGGCGTGCTGCTCGCCGTCACGAACCGGCCGATCTGGGCCGATTCTTCCTGGCTCGGGCTGGTCTTTCTGCTCTCCGCCATCTCGACCTCCGTGGCGGCGCTCCTGCTGCTCGCGCGCTGGCGCCGGGTCGAGGGGCCTGGGACCGTCGCGTGGCTTCTCGGCTTCGATCGCATCGCGCTCGTCCTCGAGCTCCTCGCGATCATCATCTTCCTCGTCTCGCTGGGCGGTGCGATCCGCGCGCTGCTCAACGGATGGGGTGTGCTGCTCATCCTCGGAGTGATCGTGCTCGGCATCCTGATCCCGTTGCTGATCCATCGCGGCCGCGCACTCCACAGCGTTGCGCTCTCAGCGACCCTCGTCCTCATCGGCGGATTTCTGCTGCGTATGGTCGTGCTGCTGTCGTCGGAGGGAATCCGCGTGGTCGGCGCGCAGGTGATCCGCTGATGCGCGGCGTATTGGTCGTTGTCAGCCTCGCGGTGTTGCTCACGGCGTGCGCCAGTCCGGAAGCGGCGCGCGTACGCGGCGGCGGCGCCGGTGCCGATGTCGGCAACCGTAGCCCGGTGGTGCAACTGCACGGCGGCTCACAGATGTACGCAGGCACCCCATGTCTCTTGCCCAAGGACGAATGCCCAGGACCGCTTCCCCGATCGGGACTGCCGGGCGATTTCCCGGCACCGCGGCAGACGCACCGGTAGATCCCGCCTGGCAGCAGTGGCTCGAGCTGCTCGAGATCGCGCTCGATGAAGCGCGCAGCGAGGCGGGCGCAGTGGTCGTGCCGCCCCCCGCTGCGCGCCCGTCGGATGCTCCGCTGCTGCATCGCGCGACGGTGCGGCTCGATGTCCACCGCGCGCACGCCCTCGTGTGTCACCTCGCCGACGCGGCCGGCGTGCTCGGCGCGAGCGAGCTCGATCCACGTCAGATGATCCGCGCTGCGATCATGCGCGACGATCGCGCCATCACCGGCATGGCGGAGCACGTCGGCACATCCGCCGATACGCTCGCGGTGCTCGCGCAGATGGCCGCGGTACCAGTCCTGCACGCCGCCGCCCGCGGCCTCAGCACGCTCGCCGCGCGCGTGTGGCAGCGCGGTTACTGTCCGGCCTGCGGCGCCTGGCCATCGCTGGTCGAGATGCGGGGCATCGAGCGCGAGCGCCGGCTGCGATGCGGGTGCTGTGGTGCCGATTGGCCCTTGCCGATCCTGCGCTGTGCATTCTGCGGCGAGACGGATCATCATCGTCTCGGCTCGCTCTTGCCCGAGGGGGAGGGGCAGTATCGGCGCATCGAGACGTGCGAGCACTGCCATGGCTACCTCAAGGCGGTGATGACACTCGGCGCGCTCCCGCTGCGCATCCTCGCACGACATGATCTCGCGACCGTGCCCCTCGATCTCGTGGCACAGGACCGCGGCTATGCGCGACCCTCGCGCCCTGGCTGGGCGCTCGCGCTCGAGGTGGTTGCGTGACGCTCACACCGGCGCAACTCTGTCAGGGATTGCTCGACGCACTCGAGGCGAGCGAGGGACGCCGCCGGCGGCGCGTGCGCAACACGACAGCGGACGCCATCGGGCTCGGCATCCAGCATGAGCTGCTCGAGGCGGCGGTGCGCGAGTCGCCGGATGCGGGCGACTTCGAGTGCTGGTTGATGGCCCGTTGCCTCGCCGAGGGCGAAAGTGATGGCGCGACGCGCGCGATGGCACTCTTCGTCTGGCAGCAGTGGCGACTGGCCTCTGAGGCGGAGAGCTATCGGACCTGGCTCGCGGATGGTGCCCCGTCGGATGACCGGAGATCGGATTCTCGGAGGAGCAGGTGACCAACCCAGTCGGAGCGGCAGCCATACTCGCGCTACTTGTCGCACTCACTGCGTGCCGGCAGAGCAAGCAGGATCGCCTGCGCGATGGGGGGCAGCGGGCCACGGCTCATGCGGTTGTGGCCAGGAGCGCCGTCGTGCAGTCGCTCGCTGCACCGCGAGTGCCGGGCCGCCTCATCTACGACAAGCCGACCGATCTCTCCTACGCCTCGCTCCATGCGACGCGCCCGGACCTCGACAGCGCCAAGATCCACGGCACGCCCAAGGCAACGGAGCAGGGATCGCGGAAGACCAACCGGATCTCAGAACGCACCCCGCAGCGCCCGCGCAAACCCTGACGTAGCCTCGGCCCAAAGCGACAGATGCAGCCGGAAGCGCGTGATCACGGATCGAAGCGCGCGGGACGCCAATCAGATCAACCGCCGCCTTGATGTGTTGGCTGCACGTCGCGGCGGGACGCGCTCGGCGATCGTGCTGGATGGCGCGCGATGAAATCGCGGACCAATCCCGCCACGGTGTCGACGTATTCGTCCAGCACGAAGTGCCCGCCATCAAGGAGGTGCAACTGGGCGTCGGGGACGTCTTTCAGGTACGCTCGTGCCCCCGCCTCGGGAAAGAACTTGTCGTTGCGACCCCACGGGAGCAGCAGCGGAGGTTGATACTCGCGCAGCCAGCGCTGCCACGCCGGGTAGAGGGCGACGTTGGATTGGTAGTCGAACAACAGGTCGAGCATGGCCTGCGCGCGGCCTGGTATGTCCATCCAGTATTGATCCAGCGTCCAACTATCGGGGCTCACCAACTCCGGGTCGCCCGCGCCATCGAGGTGCTGCGCGCGCGTGGCGTCCAGGGTGAGTGCGCCGCGGATGGTGTCTTCCATGCCAGCGCGGTCGGTCCAATACTTCACCGCTGGCGCCATGTTGGGGCCCAGCCCGACCTTGTACGCATTGCCGTTCTGCGCGATCACGCCGAGGATCCAGTCGGGGTGCCGCGTCGCGATGCGGAAGCCGACCGGGGCGCCGAAGTCGAACACGTAGACGAAGAACCGGTTCACGCCGAGCGCCGTCAGGAAGTGTTCGGTCACGTCAGCGAGGCGATCGAAGGTGTAGGCGAAGGTCCCGCCGGCCGTGCTCGAAACGGGGGCAGTGCTGTACCCAAAGCCCGGGTAGTCCGGCGCCAGCAGGTGGAACGCGTCGGATAGCCGATCAATGAGCCGCGCGTACTGATGCGAGGCCGACGGGAAGCCATGCAACAACACCAGTGTCGGGGCATCGGCCGGCCCCGCCTCCCGGTAGAAGATCTCGAGCCCGTCTATCGTCACCGTCCGATGGCGCACGCCATGCTCCGCGCCACCCGCGTCCGGATTCGCTGCACGATCCGAATTCTTCTGTCTGGACATACCAACAACCTCCTTCTCGTCAGACCATTCCGCGTCCGTTGCAACCTGATCCCTGTGACTAATGTAACGACCAATTAGTATTAGAGACATGACCGCGAAGTTGCATTTCCCGCTCCTTGGCGAGCCCGTCTCGCTCGATTTGGTGAACACGCGCGTTCGTCGCGGCGGCGCCGATGTGGACCTCCTCGAGACGCCGTCCGCGCTCACCGCGTGGCTGGCCGCCGAGTCGGGCCGGCTATCGTGGTCGGGAGCCGTCACCGCGGCGGATCTGCGCGCGGTGCGAACGTTGCGCGACGCGATCGCTGCGCTGCTGCGTGCTCGTCGTGTCCGTGCACGGCCGCCTTCAGAGGCAATGAAGGTGGTCAACGCGGCGCTTTCAGCATCGGTGCCGGCGACCCGGCTTGCCTGGACGGCCAAGGGTCCACGAGCAGAGCGGCGGACCGCCGGATCGAGACGCGACACGCTGCTGCACACTCTGGCCCTGGATGCCGTCACCATCCTGACTGGTCCGGATGCGACACTCGTGCGCACGTGCGCGCACCCGGACTGTGTGCTCCAGTTCCTCGCCCGCCATCCGCGCCGGCGGTGGTGCTCGGCGTCCGTCTGTGGGAACCGGGCTCGCGTGGCGCGGCACTACGTACGACACCGCGTGAACGCGTGATGGCGCTGTCACAACCGTTGCGCCAGCCAGCACCGCCGGTCTCCTCCCGGTGGATGCTGCCGATCCTCTGTACGGTTGCCTTTCTGGTGCTCGCCCAGGCGTTCATGGTCGCGCCGCTCATCCCACGCCTCGTCGAGGTCTTCCATACCGACGTCGGCTGGGTCGGACTTGCCGTGCCGGCCTACCTGCTCCCGTACGGGCTGGCAACGCTGGTGTGGGGCCCGCTGTCGGACCGCTTTGGACGACGCTCGGTCATCCTCGGGTCGCTGACGCTCTTCATCGTCTTCACGGCGGCCACCGCATCGGCAGCTGGTGTCACGGGGTTCGTGGGGTGGCGGATCGCCACGGGGATCGGGGCGAGTGGCGTGGTGCCGATCAGCCTCACGCTCATCGGGGATGTCGTGCCGTATCAGAAGCGTGGCCGGGCGCTGGGCTGGTTATTCGGGGCGATCGCTGGCGGCACGGCGGCTGGCGCCACCGTGGGCGCGCTCATGGAACCGGTGGTCGGATGGCAGGGCCTGTTCCTCGCCGTCGCGGCACTCGCCGCCGTCCTGAGCATCGCCGCGGTTGCCGTGGGGGCGATCCCGAGATTGCCCGGGCGTGCAGCCCCACAGTTGGCCGCCATCGTTCGCGCCTATGGCTCGCTGCTCTCTCTCCCTCGGGGGCGCCGCACCTACTCGTACGTGCTGATCAACGCGGTCGTGCAATCGGGAGTATACACGTGGCTGGGCGTGTACCTGCGTCAGCGCTTCGGACTTGGCGAGGTGGGCATCGGCCTCGCTCTGCTCGGGTACGGCATCCCCGGATTGCTTTTTGGGCCAACCATCGGCCGCCTCGCCGATCGTCACGGTCGTTACTGGATCATTCCCGCTGGCGTTGCACTCACCGGCGTGTGCGCGCTGCTCCTGGCCGCGCCGCTCACGCTGCTCGTCGCACAGGCCGCCATCGTGGCCCTCTCACTGGGCTACGACCTGACCCAACCGCTCCTCGCCGGCATCGTCACCGATCTCCCCGGAAATCGCGGCCAGGCCACGGGGTTCATGGCGTTCACGCTGTTCACCGGATTTGGACTCGGGAGCTTGCTGTTCCAGGTTGTGCTGACGTGGGGCTTCGTCGCGGCACTCCTCATATTTGGCTGCGCGGCCCTGGCCGCAGCGAGCGTCGCCGTTCGGTTGTTTCGAGCGGAACGTCCACAGCTGAGCCTGCCAGCGCGTGCACCAGCGGCGTGAGGCGACTGGCATGAATCGGTGGCGAGTGTGTCGCCCGCCCATCACGTCCGCCCGGAGCCGGAGACCAGCGTGGTACAACGTATCGACCATCTCGTGATCGCGGTGCGCGATCTCGCCCTCGCCTCGGCGGACTACCGGCGCGCAGGATTCACCGTGACGCCCGGTGGGGAGCATACCAGTGGCGGCACCCGGAACGCGCTCATCGCCTTCGCTGACGGTGCATACTTCGAGCTGATCGCCTTCATGGAGCCCGATCGTCCCCAGGCGCATCGCTGGTGGCCTCGGCTCGCCAGAGGCGAGGGCCTTATCGACTTTGCGCTCGGCGCGGCCGATCTGACCACGACCGCCGACGCGCTACGAGGGCGCGGATTCCACGTCGAGGGCCCAACGGATGGCGGCCGCACCCGGCCCGATGGGCAGCGACTCGCATGGCGTACCATCCTCCTGAGCGACGCGGCGCAGACACCGCTGCCGTTCGTGATCGAGGATGTCACGCCGCGCGTATGGCGCGTTCCCGATAGCGCGGCAGCCGACCATCCACTTGGCGTGACCCGTGTCGACGGCGTGACCGTGGTGGTCTCCGACCTGGCGCGGAGCGCCACGGCCTTCGCCGAGTTGATCGGGACGGTTGGTGTGCCCGACACGCCGACGATCGCTGGTGTCCGCACTATCTGCCGCTTTCCGCTCGGCGATCAATGGATCGCACTCGCCGAACCTGATCAGTCCGCGAGCGAGATCCGCCAGCACCTCGAGCAGCGCGGTGCCGGGCCGTACGAAGTGGTCGTCGGAGGGCCGATCGCTTCAGTGGGCAACGGGCAGCTGCTTCCCCTCGGGGCCACGCACGGCGCGCGCATTCGCATCGCGCGCCAAGGCCGAGATGAGGCCGTGACCGGCAGCGCGGGCCATGTCAGCCGCGAGGCGATGCATCCACCCGCGGCCGCCGACCGCGCGACCTCGACGTCGGCGCAGCAGGATGAGACGTACATGCGCCGTTGCCTCGAGCTCGCGAGGCGTGTCGCACGCTCGGCACACTCGATCTCTCGGGCGCCACGCTCTACACCACGGTCGAGCCGTGTGTGCTGTGCGCGTATGCCACGCGGCACACCCGCATCCGGCGTGTCGTCTTCGGTGTGCAGGCCGGCGCACTGGGTGGCGTGACTGGACGGTACCCGCTGCTCACTGACGCGACGCAGTTCGCGGGCGCGGTACCACCAGCGGTGACGGCCGGTGTGCTTGGCGACGACTGTCGGCGGCTGCTCGCCGAGCGCCGGGCTGGCGGTTAGCGCAGGTCGTTGCCGCCGCTGCTCGATTGTGGTGCGTGCCACCGCGGCGGCACGATCGCGTGTCGCTTGGCACCTTCTATGATGCCGTCCAGGCCGGTGGGTCGCTGGCCGGGAAGGTCATCTCGATCGCTTCGTCGATCGCATCCTCGCTCGCGTCGATGGCCACGTTCTGGCGCGGTGCGATCGTACGCCGCTCTTCATGGGGCGCCGGTGCGGGCTGGGGATCGTCGCTTCGCGTATCTCGCCGTGGTGTGTCCATGGGTGCTCCGCGCTGCCAGGGCCTTCCTCTCATTCTCATCGCATCACACACCGTGCTGCGACGACTCATCGAATGATGTTGCATTGGCCTCGATTGGGCTAGGAGTGCGGTAGATTACGTATGTCGCTCGACGCCCAGTTGAGGGCAGCCGCGAGCCCGCGGGGACGCGTGGTGACGCACACAGAGTGACGAGGAGTGACGGGCGATGCACGGAAGCACAGGCGCATCGAGTGAGCGGGTGCTCAGCGGCCCGACCTCTGCCGGTCGCTTGAGCGCGGGAACAGGGGGGCTCCTGCCCGACCTCACGCTGGCGACGCCGAGCGGCGCACCCGTCGCGCTTGGCCAGTACAGCGGGCGGCGGAACCTGGTGGTCGTGCTGCTCGATGCTGGTTCTCCGGGCGAGATCGTCGCGCGTCTGCTCGCGCCACTGGTACACGCGCGCGCCACGCTCGATGAAGAAGAAGCTGAGGTGCTCGTGGTGCGCCCCGACGGCGCGGGTGCATTGGCAGATGACGAGGCCGGCTC
>DASUKA010000115.1:0-67744 GCA_036278935.1 Gemmatimonadaceae bacterium | reverse complement strand
CTCGGCATTGATGAATACGGGGATGGGGACGGTCATGGACGCAAACTAGCGGCGCCGGCGGGGGCGGGGGAAGCCAAGCACGCCGCGCCCGCTCCCTAGAACGCCGGCACGATCGCGTGCAGGATCATCCACGCGATCGCTGCCATCACCGCGGCCGCGGGGATCGTCAGGATCCACGCCCAGACGATCCGACTCGCCACCCCCCAGCGAACGGCCGAGAGCCGGGTGGTCGCCCCGACCCCCACGATGGACCCGGTGATCGTGTGCGTGGTGCTCACCGGAATGCCGAAGTGCGTCGCCAGCATGATGCTCAGTGCTCCCCCCGTCTCGGCGCAGAAGCCGCCCACCGGGCGCAGCCGTGTGATGCGGCTGCCCATGGTACGCACGATGCGCCAGCCGCCGAAGAGCGTTCCGAGCGAGATCGCCCCGTACGCCCCGAGCTCCACCCAGCGCGGCATCACCCCCAGGCTCGGCACGTAGAGATGGTGGAGCGTGCCGAGCCGCTCCGCGAACAGCTTGCGCGTGGACACCAGGAGGACGACGATGATCCCCATCGTCTTCTGCGCGTCGTTGGCGCCGTGCATGAAGGAGAGGAATGCGGAGCTGCCGAGCTGGACCGTGCGGAAGAGGTGGTCCACCTTGCCCGGCGGCATGCGGCGGAAGATCCAGTACACGGCCACCATCAGCGCGTAGCCCAGCACCATTCCCAGCACCGGCGAGATCACGATGAACAGGATGGTCACCGTCCACCCTGCGGGAATGACCGCGCCGAAACCCGCTTTGGCAATCGCGGCACCGCCGTAGCCGCCCAGCAGGGCATGCGTCGAGCTCGACGGCAGTCCCCACAGCCAGGTGATGATGTTCCAGAGGATCGCGCCGATGAGGGCTCCCAGAATCACGTTCGGATCGACCACGGCGGGCTCGATCATCCCCTGCCCCACCATCCGCGCGACTTCGGTGCCCACCAGAAACGCCGCCGCAAGATTGAAGAACGCCGCCCAGGCCACCGCCACCAGCGGGCTCAGCACCCGGGTGCCGACGACCGTCGCGATGGAGTTGGCGGAATCGTGGAAGCCGTTGCTGAAATCGAAGAGGAACGCGATCGCGATGATGACGATGACGTATGTGACCACGTTCAGGCATGCTTGAGCGAGATGCTCTCGACCACGTTGGCCACGTCTTCACACTGGTCCAGAGCCCGCTCCAGCGTGTCGTAGAGCTCCTTCCACTTGATCACCTCCAGCGGATCGGGCGTGCCCTTGAAGAGCAGCCCCACCGCCTCGTGATACAGGGCGTCCCCTTCCTCCTCGTGAGTCTTGATCGCGCGGCTCTGCTGTACCACGATCTTGGAGTTCCGCAGGTTCTTGACCGCCTCCTCGATGCTGTCGGTCGCCAGGATCAGCACCGCGCACAGCTTCTTGGCTGGCTCGCGCACCTGGGTGATCTGGAACATCGCCGCACGCCGGGCTGTGCCGTCCACCAGGTCCACCACTTCATCGAGCCGCGACGCCAGCAGGTGGATGTCCTCGCGGTCAATGGGCGTGACGAACGTCTTGTCGATGCGGGCGATGATATCGTGCGTGATGTTGTCCGCCTCGTGCTCGACCTTCTTGATTTCCCCCACGAAGTAGTCGAGCCGCCCGGGTTCGGCGAAGAGTTGCTTGAGGAGAGTGGCTGCAGCGGAGCCCCGCTTGGCAATCTCGCTGAAGAGGTCGAAGAATACCTCGTCATGTGGAATCAGACGCACGGATTATCAGTCTCCGGGATTGGTCATAAGGCGTTCGAGCGCTCAGTGCGTCATCGGGAGCCTGGTGCCCGGCACGCGCGCCGCTCGCGGGGAACATACCTTGCCACCCGTCGTGCCGGCAAACCGCCCGGCCTCAGTACCCGTCGTGCCAGCGCGGGCGGTATCGCTGCGCGACCGCGGCCCTGTGGGCCGCAACCAGCTTGCTGTTCTCGAACAGCTTGATGAGCACCACTCCGGCCACAAAGCCGCCGACGTGCGCCCAGACCGCCACCCCCCCGGACACGTCGGGTCGCATGGAGGAAAGCATGGGTAGCGCGGCAATGAGCTGCCATCCGAACCACCAGATCAGTACCAGCCAGGCGCGGATCGGGATCAGGAAGATGAAAAAGAACATATTGACCCGGGCCCGCGGGTAGAGCACCAGATACGCTCCGAGAATGCCGGAGATCGCCCCCGACGCGCCCACCGTCGGAACGGGCGACAGGGGGGAGATGAGAATGTAGACCGCCGCCGCGATCAGCCCGCAGACGAAGTAGAACACGATGAACCGCCCGTGCCCCATGCTGTCCTCGACGTTGTTCCCGAACACCCAGAAGAAGATGGAGTTGCCGAGGATGTGCTCCCAGCTCCCATGCAGGAACATGGAGGTGATGGGAGTGAAGATGTTCACCGCGCTGTTGTCGACCACGCACGCCAGCCCATTCCCCAGCGGCACCGCGGTGCCTATGAGGGCGCGATGGGTCAGCTCGCCCGGCACCATGCCGAGGTTGCACACGCTGGTCGCCAGCGCCAGCCGGTTGAATCCGGCCCCCTGCACAAAGACCCACACCAGCCAGGTGATGCCGAGCAGGAGGTAGAGGGCCCACGGCGTTCGGAACGTGGGCAGATCGTCGCCGAGCGGGATCATGGCGTTCGCTCTGTCATGAATTGGAGCGGCCGTTGCTGCCGATACTGTCAAAGTGGCGCACTCGTGCGGCCCTCCCCTTGCTATGGGAACGAAGTTGGTCGCGCGTCACTCGAGCTTGAGCGGCGCATGGAGCCGCGCGACGCCTGGGCGCGTGACAGCGCGCACGACGAAACGGCATTCACTGAACACCCGAAGAGGGAGCCATGCCAGACAAAGTTATCGGGATTGACCTGGGGACGACGAATTCCGTCGTGGCGGTTATGGAAGGCGGGGACCCCGTCGTCATTCCCAACGCCGAGGGGGGACGCGTCACTCCCTCGGTGGTCGGCTTCACGAAAGATGGCGAGCGGCTCGTGGGCACGGTGGCCAAGAGGCAGGCGGTCACCAATCCCCAGAACACGGTCTTCTCGATCAAGCGGTTCATGGGTCGCAAGATGAGCGAGGTGCAGGACGAGACGAAGCGCGTGCCCTACAAGGTCGTGGCGGGGCAGAACGACGTCGCGACCGTGGAGATTCAGGGCAAACGCTACACCCCGCCGGAAATTTCCGCCATGATTCTGCAGAAGATGCGGCAGACGGCGGAAGACTACCTTGGCCACAAGGTCGAGAAGGCCGTGGTGACGGTGCCCGCCTACTTCAACGACTCGCAGCGCCAGGCGACGAAGGATGCGGGGCGCATTGCGGGGCTGGATGTGCTGCGCATCATCAACGAGCCCACGGCGGCGGCACTGGCATACGGCTTGGACAAGAAGAAGGACGAGAAGGTGGCCGTCTTCGACCTGGGCGGCGGCACGTACGACATTTCGATCCTGGAGCTGTACGACGTGGAGGGCTCGCGTCAGTTCGAGGTCAAGTCCACGAACGGCGACACGCACCTGGGCGGCGATGACTTCGACCAGCGTGTGATCGACTGGCTGGTGGCCGAGTTCAAGCGCGACCAGGGCATCGACCTGGCCAAGGATCCGATGGCGCTGCAGCGGCTCAAGGAAGCGGCGGAGAAGGCGAAGATGGAGCTCTCCTCCACGCAGCAGACCGACATCAACCTCCCCTTCATCACGGCAGACCAGACCGGCCCCAAGCACCTCAACTATTCGCTTACGCGGGCCAAGTTCGAGCAGCTCGTGGACGACCTCATCCAGCGCACCATCCCGCCCATGCAGCAGGCGCTCAAGGACGCGGGAATGTCGGTCGACCAGATCGACGAAGTCATTCTCGTCGGTGGCTCCACGCGCATTCCGAAGGTGCAGCAGGTGGTGAAGGACTTTTTCAAGAAGGAGCCGCACAAGGGCGTCAATCCTGACGAAGTCGTGGCGATCGGCGCGGCCATTCAGGGCGCGGTGCTCACCGGCGAGCAGAAGGACGTGCTCCTTCTGGATGTCACCCCGCTCTCACTTGGCATCGAGACGCTGGGCGGCGTGACGACGGTGCTCATTCCGCGAAACACCACCATCCCCACCAAGAAGAGCGAGGTCTTCTCCACGGCGGAGGACAGCCAGACCACGGTGGAGATCCATGTGCTGCAGGGCGAGCGCGATCTGGCCGTGTACAACCGGACGATCGGCAAGTTCCAGCTCACCGGGATTCCGCCGGCACCGCGCGGGATGCCGCAGGTGGAGGTGACGTTCGACATCGACGCGAATGGCATTCTGCACGTGACGGCCAAGGACAAGGCGACAGGCAAGGAGCAGAAGATTCGCATCGAGGCCTCGAGCGGGCTCTCCGAGACCGAGATCCAGCGCATGATGAAGGACGCCGAATCGCACGCGCAGGAGGACAAGGAGCGGCGTGAGCAGATTGACATGCGCAACCGGCTGGACAGCATGACGTACGAGGTGGAGAAGAACTCCAAGGAGTGGTCGGACCGCCTGAGCCCGGAGCTCAAGAGCCGGCTGGACGGCGCGGTGGAGCGCGCCCGGAAGGCGCTCCGCGGCGAGGACACGGCCGAGATCCGCGCGGCACAGGAAGAGCTCTCGCGGGTGTACAGCGAGGCCGGCCAGTCGCTCTACGCGCAGGGTCAGCAGGAAGCGGGCGCCGCCGCCACCGACCAGGCGGCCGATGCGAGCGCCCACGCCAACCCCGGCGGCCAGGACGACGTGGTCGAAGCGGACTACGAGATCGTGGACGAGGAGAAGAAGTAGGAAACGGCCAGGGTGTAGGGAGTCGGGTGGAGAGGAGAAAGCAGAGATCTTCTTTCTCCTCTCTCGCCTCTCCTTACCCTCCCGCCCGAAACTTGCTCGGGACACCGGGTGTATAGTTCGATATAACCCAAGGAACGGATCGAATCCATGTCTCGAATCTTTGCACGGGCGCGGCTGGGCGTGGTGGCTGCGCTGGCCTTCGGCGGCGGGCTGGTGTTCGCCGCCGGCTTCAATCTCACGCCGTTCGGGTACGCACAACAGAAGGCGACGCCGGCACTGACATCTGCGTCGTCCAGCGGCTCGAACATTGTCAGCGACAACCCCTTCGTCGCCATCGCCAAGAACGTCACACCGGCGGTGGTCTACATTGAGACGGAGCGAACGACCCATGCGAGCCGCGGGCCGGACGGGCAGCAGCTCCCGCCGGGGATGGAGCAATTCTTCCATCAGTTCCAGCCCCAGGTGCCACGCCGGGAGCGCGCCAGCGGCTCGGGCTTCATCGTCTCGCCCGATGGTTACATCCTCACCAATAACCACGTGGTGGCGGATGCGGACCAGGTGAAGGTCACCATGCTCGACAAACGCGTCTATACGGCCAAGGTCGTGGGACGCGACCCGAGCACCGATGTCGCGGTCATCAAGATCGACGGGTCGAACTTCCCAACCGTCAAGCTCGGCGACGACAGTCAGGAACAGGTCGGCGACTGGGTGCTGGCCATCGGGAACCCGCTGGCGCTCAAGTTCTCCGTAACGGCGGGGATCATCAGCGCCAAGGGGCGGAGCGGTCAGTTCCAGCAGCTGTACAACGCGCCGCAGGGCTACGCCGTGGTCGACTACATCCAGACGGACGCGGCGATCAACCCGGGCAACTCCGGTGGGCCGCTGGTCGACACCAAGGGCGAAGTCATCGGCATCAACTCGGCTATCGAGAGCGGCACCGGCTACTACGCGGGCTACGGCTTTGCGATCCCCATCACGCTCGCCAAGCGCGTGATGAACGATCTCATCAAGTACGGCCACTTCAACCGTCCGCTTCTCGGCATCTCCATGCAGCCGATGGGACCGAATGATGCGCAGGCGGCCGGGCTCAAAGAGATCCGTGGCGCCAAGGTGGGCGGCTTCACCGAGACGGGCACGCCCAGTCCGGCGCAGCAGGCCGGGATCCAAGAGGGCGACATTATCATCGCCATCAATGGGCAACCCGTTGAAACGGAAACCGACCTGCAGCGCATGGTGCTCGATTACAAGCCGGGCGAGACGATCAACGTCACCGTGATGCGCTACGGCAAGCAGAAGACGTTCAAGGTGAAGCTCGGCAAGGTCCCCAGCGGGGAGGCTGTCGCGAGCAACTCGGATAGCAACAGCGGCGAGAACTCCGGCGAGCCGGCCAGCAGCAGCAAGCTCGGCATCACTATCCAGACGCTGAGCGCCGCCCTGGCCCGCCGCGACAGCGTGCCATCGCAATATCGGGGCGTGGAAGTCACGGACGTCGACCGGGATGGATCGGCAGCCGCCGCAGGCATCGCGCCGGGAATGATCATCACGAAGGTGCTGGGCCCGGATACTCGGAAGACCATCACCTCCGCATCCGACCTGGAAGGCGTGCTCAAGAAGATGCACAAGGGGGATGTCGTGAGCCTGCTCATCTACTGGCCAGCACAAGCCAGGACACTGGTCGCCAACGTGGCGATCGGCGGCTGACGCGCACTGCGCGCATCGTCGCCAATGCCTTGTAGGTGCCAACGGCCCGCCGGGAATACTTCCGGCGGGCCGTTGGTCGTTCTCGTCACGCATCCCCCATCCCAGCTGTTGAGCCACGCCCGGACCGGCGGCTATTGCTGCGTCCATCCGCTGGCCCGCCGCGCCGGGCGCGCTTACCTTGCGGACAACGCGGCCGGCGCGCTTCGTGCGCGCTGAGCGCGAGGCGCGAGAGTGGCGGAATCGGTAGACGCGCTGGACTTAGGATCCAGTGGGGAAACCCGTGGGGGTTCGAGTCCCCCCTTTCGCACTGCACCGCACAGCACAGCGTTTGGACGGAGGTGGGGAGTGAGAGAGTACGCACAGCGGCGCGCCAGACACGGGCTCCTGGTCTACCAGCTCGTGTTGCTGCTCATCCTGCTGGTCATCATCATCATTCTCATCGTGCACTTCGCCCATGTCGCGCAGATGCCCGCGCGGCAGGGAGCGATGCGGCAATCCTCCGGAGCGTTGGCATCCGCGGGCGTCTTTTCGCTCGTTGGCGCCAAGCCGCAACCTACGGAGATCACCTTCCATGGCTGCCCGCCGAGCGGGGATGGCGGCGATCCGGCGCTCAACCGGCTCAAGAACCGCGTGGATTCGGCGAGCTACATTCCCGTCCCCTTCGATTCGCTCGAACGGCTCCCCTGGCCGCGGGACGTGGAGCGGCGCCACCATACGGCCTGGTCCGCGAGCGAGAGCACCGCGGTGGCGCGCTATGAGGGGACGCCGGTGACAGTGGAGGGCTACCTGGCCGCAGCCAAGCGCGAGGGCCCGGAGTCGACGAACTGTCACGGGGCCGACGCCGAGTTCCGCGACTGGCACATCTGGATGGTCGACACGCGCACGAAAGATCGCGCGCACTCCGTGGTCGTGGAGGTGACTCCGCGCGTCCGTGCCATCCACCCCGCGTGGGCACTCGGCCAGCTCACCAGAGCGGCCCGAGCGCACACTCCAGTGCGGATCAGCGGCTGGTTGCTGCTCGATCCGGAGCACCCTGAACAGCTCGGGAAGACGCGCGGCACGCTCTGGGAGATTCACCCGATCACGCGGATAGAAGTGCAACGGCGCGGCCGCTGGGTCGTGCTCGACAGTCTTGCCCCAACCTCGAGGACGACCCGGGATGCGAAAGGCCATTCAGCTTCGCGTACTGCTCTGGATTGAGGGCGAGGATGAGCCCGCGGATGACTTCGCCGCGCTCACCACGCGTGCCGTGCGCGAGGTGATTCGCGCCGGTGCCGCCCACCACCCCGAGTTGCGGATGACGATCAAGGGGATACGGGAAGATGAAGGGGAGTGAGGCGTGAGTAGTGGGTTATGAGTTGTGAGGTGGCACTCGAGAGGTCGAGCCATGCGTCTCCGGGCCGTATCTGAGTCACTGACCCGCTGACTCGCTGGCCCACTTCTTCGCCCCTCGCCTTTCTCCTTTCTCCTCTCTCTCTTCCGCTTCTCCCCCCAAACCTCCCCGGTTACTATTGGGAAGGCGCTGATCGTCTGTCCTGCGCACGTCATTCACCGATTACCTTTCTCTTCATGAACATCGCGATCACGCCCAAGAAGGCCGAGGGGCTCGAACGACTGCTCGAGGTGTCGGTGCCGGTGGATGAGGTGCGGGTCGCCGAGGATAAGGCGGCGCGCCGCTACGCCTCGAAGGTCCGCGTTCCCGGCTTCCGCCCGGGCAAGGCGCCTGCTGCCATCGTGCGCAAGCGCTTCGGGGACGCTATCCGGCAGGAGGCCATGGAGGCGCTGGTGCAGGCGGCGTTCCAGGAGGTGGTGGAACGCGAGAAGCTGCAGCTCGCCACGCAGCCGCACGTGCACGACGTGCGCTTTGGCGACGGGCAACCGCTCACCTTCGAGCTCCATCTGGAGGTGCGGCCTGAGATCGAGCTGCCGCGCACGAGCGGCTTCAAGGTCACGCGCATCGAGCGACCGGTGACGGACGACCTCATCCGCGAGCGCCTCGACGCGTTGCGCGAACAGCAGGCCGCGTGGGCGCCGGTGTCGGAGCATGCGATGCCGGGCGACCTGGTGACCGTGACGCTGGCCACCACGGATGACGATGGGGCGATGAGCGAGGGGAAGGAGTACCGGTTGGTGCTGGGCGGCGGCCAGGCGATCGCCGGCATCGAGGAGCTGATCATGGAAACCGCTCCCGGCAGCACGAGTGAGCGCCCGGTCAAATGGCCCGAGGATTTCCCGGACGAGGCCGAGCGCGGGAAGACCAAGACCGTGCGGGTAACGGTGAACGATGTGAAGCGGAAGGCGCTGCCCGAGTTGGACGACGATTTCGCCCGTGAGGTGGGAGACTTCGACTCGATGGATGCGTTGCGGACCGCAGTGCGGGAAGACCTGACGAGCAATGTGGCGCGCGAGGCGGACGCCGAGGTGCGCCAGAAGCTCATTGATGAAGTGATCGGCGCGAATCCGTTCGAGGTGCCGCCGAGCTGGGTGCAGCAGCTCGTGCAAGCCTACATCGATAGCTACAAGGTTCCGGAGGCGGAGCAGGAGCGCTTCCGCGGCGAGTTCCGTCCCATGGCCGAGCGGCAGGTTCGCCGCGACCTGGTGATCGACACGCTGGCCGAGCGCGAGAAGCTCGCCGCCACCGAGGCCGACATCGACGAGCGCGTAGCCAGTATTGCGGAGCAGCGGGGCAGCGAGCCGGGCCAGGTCTATGCATCGCTCCAGAAAGCCGGCCGCATCAAGGAGCTCGAGCGCAGCCTCACCGAGGAGAAAGTGTTCGGGTGGCTGATCGAGAGGAATGTGATTGAATAACGGGTTTGGGGAGTAGGGTGTCGGGTAGAGGGAACGGCATGAACACCACGCCGCTCCCATAGCCGTTTCCCTCTACCCGACACCCTACTCCCGACACCCTCAACAGAAGACTCATTCGCTATCCCCATGTCTACCATCTATCCTCCCTATGTGATCGAGCGGTCCAGCCGTGGCGAGCGGACGTACGACATCTTCTCGCGTCTGCTGATGGACCGGATCATCTTCATCGGCACGCCGATCAACGATGACGTGGCCAACATCGTCATCGCGCAGCTGCTGTTCCTGCAGGCGGACAACCCCGAGCGCGACATCAACCTCTACATCAACTCGCCAGGCGGGAGCGTGTCGTCCGGCATGGCGATCTACGACACGATGCAGTTCCTCACCTCGCCCATCCGCACGATCTGCATGGGGATGGCGGCAAGCATGGGATGCTTCCTGCTGGCGGCCGGCACCGGTGGGAAACGCATGGCGTTGCCGCACGCGCGTATCATGATGCATCAACCCTCGGGCGGCGCGCAGGGGACGGCGGCGGACATCGAGATCCAGGCGAAGGAGATCCTGTACCTTCGCGCGAAGATGAACGAGCTCATGTCCAAGCACACGGGGCGGCCCGTGGAGCAGATCGAGCACGATTTCGACCGCGATCGGTTCATGTCGGCCGATGAAGCAAAGGATTACGGCCTGATCGACAGCGTCATCTCGTCGAATGGAACGTTGGTTCCGGAAGAAAACGAGAAGAAGGTGGCCTTGTGAAATCGTTCACGAATGCGTCGCCGCTTGACCATATTTTGGGGCGGTGTTAAGGTTTTTTACCTGCCCGCGCCGGCCTCAATTCCGGTGCACCCACGAGCGCTTCACCTGGATCACGGATGACTATGGCGCACGACAAACACCTCCGCTGCTCGTTCTGTGGCAAATCGAAGGATTCCGTCCGGAAGTTCATCTCCGGCCCTTCGGTTTACATCTGCAACGAATGCATCTCGCTGTGCAATGAAATCCTGGCGGAAGACGAGGAGCGCGAGGTCGCCGAGGCGATCACCCAAGTTCCGGCACCGGCCGAGATCAAGGACATCCTCGATCAGTACGTGATCGGTCAGGAGCGAGCCAAGAAGGCGCTCGCCGTCTCGGTGTACAACCACTACAAGCGCATCAATTGCGCGTCGGTCCGCGACAGCGACGTGGAGCTGGACAAGTCGAACATCCTGCTCATCGGTCCCACCGGCGTCGGCAAGACCCTCCTCGCCCAGACGCTCGCCCGCATCCTCGATGTCCCCTTCACCATTGCCGACGCCACCACGCTCACCGAAGCGGGCTACGTGGGTGAGGACGTGGAGAACATCCTCGTGCGGCTGCTCCAGGCCGGCGAGTTCAACGTGGCCGAGTGCGAGCGCGGGATCGTCTACATCGACGAGATCGACAAGATCGCCCGCAAGAGTGAGAACCCGAGCATCACACGTGACGTCTCGGGTGAAGGGGTGCAGCAGGCACTCCTCAAGATCCTCGAGGGAACAGTCGCCTCGGTCCCGCCGCAAGGCGGGCGCAAGCACCCGCAACAGGAATACATCCAGATCAACACGAAGGACATCCTGTTCATCTGCGGCGGCGCCTTCGACGGGCTGGAGAAGATCATCGAGGCGCGCATCGGCCGCCGCCAGATCGGCTTCACCAAGGAAGAGGTGGCCAACGGCCGACTGCAGAACTTCGCGAAGAACCCGTTCGCCGAGGTCGAGCCGGACGACATGCTCCGCTACGGACTCATTCCGGAGCTGGTGGGCCGGCTGCCGGTAACGGTGGCGCTGGACGCGCTCGATGAAGACGCGCTCGTGCGCATCCTCAAGGAGCCGAAGAACGCGCTCACCAAGCAGTACACCAAGCTGTTCGATCTGGAAGACGTGAAGATCACCTTCGAAGAGACCGCCCTCCGCGCCGTGGCGCAGAAGGCCATCAAGCGCGGCACCGGCGCCCGCGGTTTGCGCGCCATCCTCGAGGAGCTCATGACGGATGTGATGTTCGACATCCCGAGCCGCGAGGACATCACCGAAGTGAAGATCACGGAGTCGTGTATCCTCAACGGCACTCCGCCCTTGCTCGAGATTTCCCCCAAGCGGCAGAAGAAAGAGGCGTGAACGGAGCGGGGCGCGAAGGCGCCCCGTTGTGTTAGGGAGGCATTGCGGCCGGGTGTAGGGAGGAGGGTGTCGGGTGGGCGCACTCAGTGCGCCGCGCGCTCAGGTCGTTCCCCGACACCCGACACCCTCCTCCCTGCACCCTGGCAGTTTCGCCGTCCAAAGCTCACAGATTCCGGCGCTGCGGGCGCTATATTGGGCCCATGCAACTTCTCCTCGCTCGCGACGATGAGCGCTTTGAGGTGAGCGAGCGGCTGAGCGTTCTGCCGCTCCGGGATGTCGTGCTCTTCCCACACATGGTCATCCCGCTACTGGTGGGGCGCGCCGGCTCGCTGGCCAGCTTGGAAGAGGCGGTCGCGTCGGGCCACTGGATCACGCTCGTCGCCCAGCGCAACAGCGATGTGCAGGAGCCGGCGGCGGCCGATCTGTTCCGCGTGGGCGTGGCTGGACGCGCCCTTCAGCTCGTCCGCATGGCCAACGGGACCACCAAGGTGCTCGTGGAAGGTGTTGCGCGAGTGCGCGTGACCCGCTACGCCTCCACCGGCACCCATCTGCGCGCGACGATCAGCGATGCGCCCTTCGCCCCCCTCAACCCGGAGAACGCGGACGAGAGCGCCATGGCGCGCCGGGTGCTCACGCTGTTCGAAGAGTACGTGGGGCTGCATCGCCGCCTGCCAGCCGAGATCGTGGCGCTGGTGCAGGGCACGGACTCCGTGGACAAGCGGGCATTCGCCATGGCGGCGCATCTGCTCGTGGCGACCGATACGCGGCAACGCTTTCTGGAGGCGCGCTCCATTAGCGCGCTGTACCAGCAGCTCGCGCAGACGCTCGCCGAGGAGATCGAGATCCTGCGCCTGGAGCGCAAGATCGAGAGTGAAGTGCGCGGCTCGCTCTTCCAGAACCAGCGCGAGTTCTACCTGCAGGAGCAGCTCAAGGCGATTCATCGCGAGCTGGGACAGGACGACGGCGATGACTTTGACGGGCTCGCGGCGGCCATTGCCCGCAAGGGGTTCCCGGCGCCCATTGCCGAGCGTGCCGAGCGCGAGCTGCGAAAGCTGCGGCGCACGTCTCCGCTCTCACCGGAGTCGAGCGTTGGACGCAACTACCTGGACTGGCTCCTGGCGCTCCCCTGGACCGAACGCACGGACGACGTGCTGGACATCGCGCATGCGCGCGCCGTGCTCGACGGCGACCATCATGGCCTGGACGAGGTGAAGGACCGGATTCTCGACTACATCGCGGTGCTTTCCCTGGTGGGCAAACTGGAGGGCCCGATTCTCTGCCTGGTCGGTCCTCCAGGCGTCGGCAAGACCTCCCTCGGCCGCTCCGTGGCCCGGGCGCTGGGGCGCAAGTTCGTGCGCATGTCGCTGGGCGGCGTGCGTGATGAAGCGGAGATCCGCGGGCACCGGCGCACGTACATCGGCTCCATGCCCGGACGGGTCATCCAGGCCATGCGTCGCGCCGGTGTGGTGAATCCCGTCATTCTGCTTGACGAAGTGGACAAGATGGGGCAGGACTGGCGCGGTGATCCGTCTGCCGCGTTGCTCGAGGTGCTGGACCCGGAGCAGAACCGCGCGTTCAGCGATCACTACCTGGAAGCCGATTACGACCTCTCCCCGGTGCTTTTCATCACGACGGCCAATTCGCTGGCGCAGATTCCGGATCCCCTACGCGACCGGATGGAGATCATCCGGCTGCCGGGGTACGTGGACCACGAGAAGTACGCGATCGCACGCCGCTTCCTGATTCCCCGCCAGCTCGCGTTGCACGGCATCGATGCCGGCCTGGTGACCTGGGAGCCGGACGCCGTTCCCGCCATCGTGCAGCTGTACACGCGAGAGGCGGGCGTGCGGGAGCTGGAGCGGCGCATCGCGCGGATTGCGCGGAAGCTCGCCCGCCGCGCGGCGGCCGCGCCGGGACACGAGGCCACACCGGTGACCGTCCGTGCCGCGACGCTGCCCGATCTGCTGGGGGTGGCGCCGTACGACTGGAGTGCCGCCACGCTCGAGGACAAGATCGGGGTGGCCACGGGACTGGCCTTCACGGCAGCGGGAGGGGAGCTACTGGAGATCGAGGTCGCCGTGGTGCCAGGGCGCGGGCGGCTGCAGCTCACCGGCACCCTGGGCGACGTGCTCAAGGAGTCGGCAACCGCCGCCATGACCTATGCGCGCTCGCGCGCTACCGTGCTGGGGCTGGACGACGAATTTCACGCCGCGCACGACCTGCACGTGCACATTCCGGCCGGCGCCACGCCCAAGGACGGCCCCTCGGCAGGCATTGCCATCGCGGTCGCCATGGTGAGCGCGCTCACACGGACCCCGGTGCGAGGTGACATCGCGATGACGGGCGAGATCACCCTGCGCGGGCGGGTCCTGCCCATCGGCGGACTCAAGGAGAAGTCGGTGGCCGCCGTGCGCAACGGCATTACCGATGTGATCCTACCTGAGCGGAACGTGCGGGAGGTTGCCGAGTTGCCGGAGGATATCCGGGACGTCGTCCACTTCCACCCCGTGTCGACCATGGACGAGGTGCTGGCGCTGGCGCTGCGGAACGCGCTCGGCACCGCGCACACCGCCGCCCAGCCGGTCGTCACCCATTGATCGCCGCCGACGTGGGCGTCGATCCGCTCGTCATCCGCCAGCTGGACTTTCTGGGCGGTCTGGCGGCACCCGGCGGCTGGCGCCCCGATGCAAGCCTGCCGGAGATCGCCGTGAGCGGGCGGTCCAACGTCGGCAAGTCGTCGCTGCTCAACCGCCTCGTGCGGCGCAAGGCGATCGCGCGAGTGAGCCAGACGCCGGGCAAGACGCGCGAGATCAACTTCTTTCAGGTGAACGACCTCTTCGTGCTGGCGGACCTGCCCGGCTACGGGTTCGCTCGAGTGGCCAGGAGCGCGCGCGAGCAGTGGCGTCCGCTCATCGAATCGTATCTGCGGGAGAGCCCGCAGCTGCGCGGCGTGGTGCAGTTGATCGATGCTCGGCACGACCCGACGGCGCTGGACCGCCAGATGCTCGAGTTTCTTGCGGCGCTCGGCGTGCCCACCATCGTCGTGCTCACCAAGGTGGACAAGCTGCGCCCACGCGAACGGGCGGCACGTCTGTCGGCGCTGGAACGACAGCTCGGGCTCGATCCGGAGCAGATCGTCCCGTTCAGCGCCGTCACCGGCGAAGGGCGGGATGAGTTGGCCGAAGCGATCGTCGCCCTGGTCGACCAGCCTCGGTGGCGATAGGCATCGTCAACCCGCGATCCGCACAGGAAGTGGGCGTGGAGCACCAGCCACCCGCCGCAACGATACCTCGCTCCTGTGGTACCGCCGCGACATCCAGAGGGCCGGCAGCGCGGCACGCACCCGTCGGCCAGAGCGGGAGCGATGATCTAGCGCGTTACGAATCAACTGGTTGCGCAGAATTATACCTGCTACGCATCCCCTGTTCCGAATCTTGCGGAAGGTCGGGGTTCCGAACGGCGCACATCGGCGACGGCCTGCGTTCGCCCATTGCCCGCCGACCCGTGCACCGGCATCAGGTCCGACGATGGCCGTCTCCCGCCCAGTAAGGTCGCGTCAGCACATCCCGTTGCCGGCTCCGGACCGTGGGCCCGGGGCGCGCTCGAGCGCGTGGACAGTGCTCCGCCGCATCGCTGTCGCCGCCGGGGTGATTGCCGTGGGACTCGAAGTAACGTTGCGGGCCTGGCCCCAACTGTGCCCGGCGCAGGAGCAGCTCAAGATCGCCGAGACCACGGGGTTCGACGCCTTTGTGGATGATTCGCTGCTTGGCGCGCGACCGCAGCCGCTCGTGCGCGAGACGGTCCACACCGCGGACTACCGCTACGCGGTCGCGCTCGATTCGCTGGGGTTTCCGAACCACGAGCCCTGGCCCAGCCACCCGGATATTGCGGTGCTTGGCAATTCGCTGGCGGTGGGCCCTGGCGTCGGGATGGACGGCCAGTTCACCACGCTGATGCAGCGGGCGCTGGCCGGGCGGAGCGTCCTGAACCTCGGGCTGCCCGGCGGTTCTCCCGCGCAGGAACTGCGGATCTACCAGGCATACCTGCGAGCGCTGCATCCCAGAGTGGTGATCGCGACGGTGTGGGTGGCGAGTGACGTTGACAACGCCACGCAGTTCGCGCACTGGCGCTCGGAGGGCGCGCCCCCCGATTTCACGGCGTACCGCGAGCGCTTCGGCACCACGCATGGCGGGCGCACCGAGCTCAAGAGGATCCGTGATGCGCTGAGCCGCTCCTACCTGCTGCGCGCCGTGTATTACGCCGGCCGCGGGCTTGTCCGCAGCGACAGCCTGACGGGCCAGGTGAACTTTCCCGATGGGGAAATGCTGCTGCTCTCCGTGCGCGCGCAGCGCCGGCTCGCGAGGGGGGCCACGCGTGCGGATGTCGCACTTGCGTCCGATTTCATCAGGCCATTGAGCACGTTGCGCGCGGCCGCCGACTCGGATGGGGCGCGCTTTGTCGTGGTGTTGCTCCCCAGCAAGGAAGAGATCTACGGCGCCACGACCTTTCCGGCTGTGCTCGCCACCGTTCGGGACGTGCGCGCGGCGCTGAGCGCGGCTGGGCTGCCGATGCTGGATCTGTACAGCCTCTTCCGGGCGCGCGGCTCGGAGCGCCCGCCGTTCTACGAGCACGACATCCACTTCAACGCCTACGGCAATCAACTGGTGGCGCAAGCGCTGGACGCGTGGATCGTGGACAGCGTTCCATCCACGCCGCACACCCCCCGCTCCGGAGCGGGCGGCGGATGAGCGCCGCGCATGGAGGGTTCGCAACCGCCACCGTGCCGGCATCCCGCCAGGCGGAGTCAGCCGCGCCGCGCACACGCACGGCGCAAACACGGGCGGCCGCGGAGCGCGCGCCTGGGGTGGACGCGCCGTCGCCTGCCATTCCCGGTGACGAGCGGCTGCCGTCACATCCGCCGCTCACCGCCTGTGTCATCAACTACAACGGCGAGGACTACCTCGAGTGCTCGCTCGGGGCGCTGGCCAGCCACGGGGCGCCGCTCAGCGAGGTCGTCCTGGTGGACAATGCCTCCACGGATGGGAGTCGCCTCCTGGTCGAGACACGCTTTCCCGGCGTACGGCTGGTGGCACTGCCAAGAAACCTCGGCGCCGCGGCGGCGCGGAATGTGGCCCTCCAGCAGGCCCGCACCGATCTCGTGCTACTCATCGACAACGACGTTGCACCGGCACCAGGCGCGATCGAGGCGCTGGCCAGCGCACTGCAGCGCACGCCGGACGCCGCGGTGGCCATGCCCGCCATCGTACATGCGGGCGACGGCGCGACCATCCAGTACGACGGCGCGGATGCCCACTTTCTGGGCCAGCAGATTCTCCACCACGAGGGAGTGCCGTACGGATCGGCGCCGCTCGACGAGCACGACATTGGATCGGTGGTGAGTGCGTGCATCCTGGTGGATCGGTCCCGGCTGCCGGCGCCCGGTCCCGGATCCGATGGGGGAGGCGCCTTTGACGAGGACTTTTTCATCTACTTCGAGGACCACGATTTCGGCTACCGGCTGCGTCTCATGGGGCGGCGCGTTCTTGCCGTTCCCGCCGCGTCGTGCATGCACGGAGCGGGCACGCAGGGCGTCTCGATCCGCGCACTGGGGGGGTACTCCAGGCTGCGCATTGCCGGGCATATCAGAAACCGGTGGATCTTCCTCATCAAGAACTTTTCCGTCAGGTCGCTCGTGCTGCTCTTCCCCGTGCTCGCTACGTACGAGGGCGTGCAGTTCGTGGGGGTGGTGAAGAAGGGGTGGCTGGGCGAGTGGGGGCGCGCCGCGTGGTGGATCGCCACGCACGCGCGCGATCTCCTCGCGCGCCGGCGACACATTCAGCGCAGCCGGCGATGCTCCGACCGAATACTGCTGCAAGGCGGCCCCGTGCCGTTGCGGTCGGAAGCGACGGCCACGAGTGTGGAGCGCGCGGCCAGACGACTGCTCGACGGCATCGCGAACGCGTATTGGCGACTCATCCGAGGGATGCTATGACGAGTACTCCCGTGTCGCGGAGAAATGGAGCTGCGTTCCGCCGGGCGTCGCCGGATGTCTCGGCCGCACAGAGCGGCGAGCGCCCCCTCCGGATTGCCGTCGTGGCCGCCTGCCCCTTCCCACGTCAGCGCGGCACGCCGGTGCGCATCCAGCGGCTGGCCGAAGAGCTGCAACGCCGAGGGCATGACGTGCACGTGGTCACCTATCCGCACGGCGACGATGCACGGGCGACAGCGCTGACCGTGCATCGTGTTGCCCAGGTGGGCACGCGCTATCGGACCCGGCCGGGCCCATCTATCAGCAAACTGCTCGTGCTCGATCCGTTGCTCGTGGCGGTGGTGAAGCGCGTGCTTCGGGCGCATGACATCGACATCATCCATGCGCATCACTACGAGGGATTGCTGGTGTCCGTGCTGGCGCGGGGCCGCCATGCCGTGCCCGTGGTGTACGACGCGCACACGTTGCTGGAGTCCGAGCTTCCGTCGTACGCGGCAGTACTCCCGCATGCTCCCAAGCTGGCGCTCGCCAAGCGGCTGGATCGCTGGCTTCCCGCCCAGGCCGATCACGTGATCAGCGTGACGGAAGCGATCAGGGACCGGCTGTTGGCGGTGACGCGGCTGCGCACGGAGCAGATCACCACGATCTCGAACGGCGTGGAATGCGATCTGTTCACGCCCCCCGCGACAACGGCCCTGAACGGCCACGGCACCGTGGTATTCACGGGGAATCTTGCCCCCTATCAGGGCATCGACGTGCTGCTGCGCGCGTTCCGGGCAGTCCTGGCCAGCCGGCCGGACGCGCGGCTCGTCATCGCGACCGACACATCCTTCGCCCCGTACGAGGTGCTCTCCCGCTCGCTCGGCGTTCGGCACGCGATTGACGTGCTGACGACCGGCTTCAGCGGCGTACCGGCGGTTCTCGCGAGAGCAACCATCGCCGTGAATCCCCGCCTGGGATGCGACGGCATTCCGCTCAAGCTGCTGAATTACATGGCCGCATCACTGCCGGTGGTGTCGTTCGCAGGATCGGCCCCCGGCGTCGTTCACGGTGAGACCGGGTGGCTGGTGGCCAGAGGCGATATCCCGGGCTTCGCCGCGGGCATCCTGGCCTTGCTTGCCCAGCCGGAGCTGGCGCGCGAAATAGGACTCCGGGCGCGGCGGCATGTGGAGCTGCATCATTCCTGGGAGGCCATGTCGGCCGGTACGGAGACGGTCCTGCGTCAGGTGCTCCAGCGCGCCGCCGGGAGCGGCGCGAATGGCAGCGGCGCAATGGTGTCCCGGCCGCGCGGAGCGGGTACTCCGTCCACCGAGATGCGCATTGGCGGAGCAGCCGAGCACCAATGACCCGCCGGCGGCGTCCATCGATTCTCTACGCCGTGCCGGGGCACGACTTTCTCCAGTCCGCGGGCCCAACGCGCAACGTGCTCAACCAGGTACACGCCATGAGTGCGTGGGCGGATTTCACGCTGCTCTTTCGCCGTATCGTCTCGCCGCCCGAGCCGTCCGATCCGCCAGTCGTGGAGATCCAGCCCGAGGCCGCGCGTAACGGCAGCCCGGTGGACGACGCGGCCACACGCGGGATGAGCTATCCCGCATTCGCCGCATATCTGCGAGCGGTGCGCCGCTCCATGCGCACCAGACTGCCCGCGGCCGATCTGGTGCTGGAAAAGGACTGGATGCTCACGGGTTACGTGTCGCGGGTAGCTCGTGCGCACGGAACGCCATCGATTCCGGTGAAGAACCGGGTTGCCGGCTCGCCGGGCCGCGTCATGCGCGACCCCCTCAAGTGGGCGCGTCACGCCACGGGAGGCTCGCTCGAGGGATGGCTCCTGCGGCAAGCCCCCTGCATGGTCGCGGAAACGGAGCCGCTCAAGCGGGCCATGGTCAGTCGGTGGCAGCTGGATCCTGCGCGCATCGAGGTCATTGGCCTGGGTGTGGACCGCCGCGTCTTCCGCCCCGCACGTCAGGAGCCCGCGCGAAGCGAGCTGCGCATCCCGCAGCAGCCCACCGTCCTGCTCTATGCCGGCATCCTGGACCGGACGCACGACCTCGACCCACTGCTCCGCGCTCTCGCAGCCTCTGCCCGCGCGGACATGCAACTGCATATCGTGGGCGATGGTCCCGAGCGCGGTGCCTTCGAGGCGCTGGCCCGCGATGCCCGCGTGCCGGTTGTCTTCCACGGCCGCGTGGCGCACGCGGATGTCCCCCGCTACGTGGCGGCGGCCGACCTGTGCGTGGCTCCCTACAATCCCTCCGCATTCCCGACCGGGGAGGTGGGATACGCCACGCTCAAGGTACGGGAGTTCCTGGCCGCGGCTCGCCCGGTGGCCACGGTGGCCAGTGGCACGCTGCGTGAGCTGGTGCGGGATGGCGTGTCGGGGTTCCTGCTCGACAACACCGTGGAGCGATGGGGCGACCTGCTGCGTGCCTTGCCTCCCAGGGCGCGTCTTGCCAAGATGGGTGCCGCCGCGGCGGACACGCCGCTCGAGAGCTGGGAGGATGTCTCCAGCGCGTTCGAGCGCGTGTGTGCCCGGCAGATCGCCATGACGTCGCCAGACGGCGGCCCGGTGCGCGAGCCGCTCCCCTGCACTCCCTGGACGCAGTAACGGATGCCATCGTACCCCATTATCTATCTGCACGTCGTTGCGGCGGTCGTGCTGTGCGGCTATGCGCTCTTCTGGGTGGTGATGGCGTTCGCCCTTCGGTATCACGCCGCGGACATGGACGCCGAGTCCACGCTGTCGCTCATCGGGGCCTCGCGCTGGCCTCCCTTTCTGCTGCCGCGCGCGGTGCGCGTGCCGATCCTCGGACTGGGATGGCTGCTGGTGCTGTTCATGGTCGTGAGCGGCGCGGTTCTGATGAGCACGCGCGGCGTCGCCGCGGCGCAGCTGCTGTCTCCCGCGTTCTGGAGCGAGCGTTTTGGCGCGGTTCTCGCCGTGAAGGCGGCGCTCGTCGTACTCTTTGCGATCGTCCACGCGCGCCTGTCGGTGCGGCCATCGCCAGGCACCGCACTCACAGCGGCCATCGTCGTCGTGGCCCTCATCTGTGCGTCAGCACTGCTGGTGTGAGCGCATGATCGCTCGTCCGCTGTCGGTTTTCCCCCTGGATCGATGACGCTCTTTCGACTCGTGCTGATCGTCCACCTGCTGGCCGCGTTCACGTGGCTGGGGCATATGTTCTTCTGGCCACTCTTCGCCGGCCCAGTGCTCAAGAAGATCCAGCCGCCAGCCACGGCGGAGCGGCTGCGGGAGCTGAGCATGCGGATGGGCGGATTGGGGTGGCCCGCCCTGGTGCTGCTGGTCGCCAGCGGCGCGTACCTCCTCGCCGCGCGCGGCATCGGCGTCGGCATGCTTGTGCAACCGGCATTCTGGAGTCGCCCCGGTTCCGGCGTGCTGGGGGTGAAGCTGGTGCTGGTGGCCGTCATGGTGGCGTACCAGGCGATTGTGGGACACCGGCGCGCGCCGCGCGCGATTTACCTGGACATGACCGCCGCACTTCTGGTGCTCTGGATGTCCGTCAGACTGGCCAAGGGGATCTGACCGTGGCTGCCGCGAGAGCGCCCAGGATCGTGGTGATCGGGCTCGACTTGGGAGACGGCGCGCTGATCCGCGAGTGGGCGGCGGAGGGAGCGCTGCCGCACCTGCATGCACTCATGGCGGCGGGCGCGGTGGCGGAGCTGGACACCACGGCCCGGTGGCTGCACGTCTCCGCCTGGCCCACGTTGTACACCGGCGCATCGCCGGGTCAGCACGGCGTCTACTACACCTTTCAGCCAGCGCCCGGGCTGCAGGGGTATGCGCGCTTCGGAGCCGGCCAGTACGGCACGCCGACGTTCTGGCGTCTGCTCGCCGACGCGGGCGTGCAGTCCACGGTGTTCGACGCGCCGTACACACACCCGGAGCCCGGCTCTTCCGCGGCGCAGCTCTTCGACTGGGGCACGTGGGCGCACTACTGGAAGACGGCATCCACGCCGCCCGCGCTGCTCTCCGCGCTGAATCGGACGGTGGGCCGCTACCCGTTGGGACTCGAAGCACATGACCTGGGACTCGTGGCTCTGGACGCGACCGCGCTCCAGCCGCGGCTGATCGCAAGCGCGCGAACGAAGACCAGCGCCATCCTCTGGCTCATGCAGCAGCGCCCCTGGGACTGCTTTGTCACCGTGTACGGCGAGACGCATCTCGGCGGGCACTACTGCTGGCGGCCCAGCGCCGGGCTGTCGGATGGCCGGCCGGACCTCGAGGGCCTCAAGGCGCTCTACCAGGAGATCGATCGCGGCATCGGCCGCATCATCGAGTCGTTGCCGAAAGACACCACGGTATTCGTCGTTTCCGGAGACAGCATCGGTCCCAATCATTCGGGGTGGCACTTGCTGCCGGATGTGCTCCGCCGCCTGGGGTTGCTCGCGGAGCCGGCGGTGAACACAACAGCTGACGACCAGGGTGTCGACGGCGAGCCCGCGCCCCGCGCGCGGCCCGGCTGGGATCCTGTTCGCGCCCTGCGCGATGCGCTGCCCAAGGACTTCCGGAAGGGGCTCGCGCGACGGCTCCCCACCGCGCTCCGCGATCGGCTGGCACGACGCGTGGACACGGCCGGCATTGATTGGTCGCGCACCCGTGCCTTCGCGCTGCCCACCGATCTCGAGGGGTGCATCCGGATCAACCTGGCGGGGCGCGAACCGCTGGGCATCGTGCAGCCGGGCGCAGAATACGACCGTCTGTGCGACGAGATGACGATGGCGCTGCGTGAGCTCGTCAATCCCGACACGGGGGAGCGCGCGGTGCGAGATGTGATCCGGACGGACCGGCAGCTCTCGGGACCGCGCAGCGCATTCCTCCCCGATCTCGTCGTGCTCTGGTCCGCCGCGGCTCCCATCACGGCACTTCAGTCCGAGCGAATCGGCACCGTGTCGGCGCCGTCACCCGATGGCCGCACGGGCACGCACACCGCGCCTGGATTGCTCATTGGCAGCGGCCCCGGCATGACGAGCGGCAGCTTCCCGCGCGGCGCACACGTGCGTGACCTGGCGCCCACCATCCTCTCGTTGTACGGTATCGAGCGACCGGCGTACATGGACGGCGCGATGCTCGTGTCGTCGAGCTTCGCGAACCAGACAGGAGATTTGGCGTGACTGTTCGAATCCTGCATGTGGGCGCCGGCATCCGCGGCACGCACTGGACGGAGATCGTGGACGCGTACCCGGATGCGGAATCCGTTGGCTACGTGGACGGCAATCCCGCCGCGCGCGCGGCGGTCACTCGGCGCGCAGGGCGCGAACAGCGCCCCACATTCGAGACGCTGGAGGCGGCGCTGGCCGCCACCGATGCACAAGCGGCGCTCATTGCCACGCCGTCGGCGCTGCACGCCGATCATGCATGCATGGCGCTCGAGGCGGGGCTGGCGGTGCTGCTGGAGAAGCCGCTGGCGACATCGGTACAGGACGCCGAGCGCGTACTGGACACCGCGCAGCGAACGGGAAAGCCAGTGATCGTGGCGGAGAACTATCGCTACTGGCCCGCCGAGCGTACGGTGCGCGCGTGGATTCAGGCCGGGCGCATCGGGCGTATCGACTCGGCCACGTTGGTGGACCGCCGGCACATGCCGAGCCACACGGAAGGGCCATGGCTGGCGTCCATCGACTACCCGCAGTTGCAGGAGATCGCGGTCCATCACTTCGACAGCCTCCGCGCCATGTTCGGTCGCCAGCCCAACAGCATTTCGGCGCGTGCGTGGAATCCGCCGTGGAGCGACTACCACCACGGCGCGTGCACGGAAGCCGAGATCGAGCTCGATGGGGTGCAGGTTCAGTATCTGGGCACCATGACGTCGCATCGTTTTGCCTTCTCGCTCTGGATTGAAGGGGAGACAGGGGTGCTCTGGACGAACCGCAAGTACGTGGCATGGCGCCCGGCTGGTGCACGTCTCTTCCGCCCGGTGCGACGCGTGGATGTGCCGAGCGGCGACGAGGCGCCGTACCCGAAGGGCGGCACCACATCGCTGCTCAATGCGTTGCGGGATGCGGTCCACTCGGGCACGAGCGCCGAGACGAGCGCCGAGGACAACATCTGGAACGTCGCGATGATCGAAGCGGCCAAGCGCTCCGACCGCGAGCGCCGTACTGTGAGCATCAGCGAGGTGTGGGACGGCGCTCCGCAGCTGCCCTCGTCCGGCGAAGCCTCCGCGATGCGGAGGAGCTGACATCGTGGCGCGGACGCTGCTCATCGGCCTGGATTCCGCCGACGCGGAGCTGATCGAGCGGTGGTGCGCGGCGGGCGATCTCCCGACTCTGGCGTCCCTTCGGCAGCAGGGGACGTGGGGACGGCTGGAGACCAGTGCGCGCGTGATGCACGTGTCCGCCTGGCCCACGCTCTACACGGGCGCATCCCCCGGACGCCACGGGCTCTACCACGCCTATCAGGTACGACCGCACGAGCAGGGCGTACATCGCACCAGTCCCGATGAAGGCGCGCTCTCTCCCTTCTGGCGGTACCTGGACGACGCGGGGCGCCGGTGCATCGTCTTCGACGCTTTCATGGACGCCAGGCTGGAACGGTTCCGCGGCGCGCAGGTGCTGGAGTACGGAACGTGGACCTGGTTCGGATCGCCTGGCTCCACTCCCCGGCGGCTGTTGAAGCAGTTGGTGCGGAACGTGGGCCCATATCCAGCACCGGAGCATCTGCACGTGCTCAGCGTACCCGATCCGGTGCGCTTTCGCGATCAGCTCGTGCGCGGCGCGGAAGTCAAGGCGCGCGCGGCGCGCTGGCTGCTCCGGCAGCAGCCGTGGGACATGGCGTTCATCACGTTCGGCGAGCCGCATGGAGGCGGCCACTATCTGTGGCATACCGGCGATCCCGAGCACCCCGCATCGCGCGAGTACGATATCGCGGCCGCGCCGAACGCGCTGCGCGATGTGTACATCGCGGTGGACCGGGCGATCGGCTCCGTGCTCGAGGACGCGGATGACGAGACGACGGTGATGGTCGCGTCTGCTGACGGCATGGGTCCCAACTACTCCGGGTGCCATCTCATGCCGGAGATGCTCCGCCGCCTGGGATGGCTTTCAACCATGGCGCAGCGCGAGGGTGCTCCCGCGGAGGGCACACCTCCGCGGAGCAGCCCGGGGCTCCTCTCGCGGCTGCGTGGCGTGATGCCGCTCGGCGCACGCCAGGCCGTCACGCGCTGCCTCCCGCGGAGCGTGCACTATCGGTTGAGCATGAAGTGGGTGAACGACGCGATCGATTGGGAGCGATCACGCGTCTTCTGCATCCCGAACGCGAACGAAGCGTACTTCCGGCTCAACCTGCGCGGCCGCGAACCCAGGGGGCTGGTGGAGCCGGGCGCCGAGGAGACGGCGTTGCTGGGCGAGTTGCGCGAGGAAATGCGCGGTCTGGTGAATCCCGATACCCACCGGTGCGCGGCGGAGCAGGTGGCGACCATCTCGGAGATGTTCCCCGGCCCGGAGCGCGGCCGACTGCCCGATCTCGCCGTCTCGTGGAATGCGGGCGCGCGCGTACTCGGCCGCGTCAGCGCACCGCGAAGCGGGCTGGTGGAGGGAGACGCAGGCTATCGTACCGGCGCCGCCTACACCGGCAACCATCGGCCGAACGCCTTCGTCGCGGTGCGAGGACCGGGCGTCGCGGAAGGCGCGGAGGTGCAGGGGTACGACATCCGCGACATCGCGCCGACCGTGCTCGCGCTGCTGGGCGTGGATGCGCCAGCGCACTTCGAGGGCCGCGTCATTCCCGGCATCACGGATGGCGGGGCGTGATGCGAAACCGCGCCGCCCACTGACCCCGCGAGTCGAGCGCATATGTGCGGAATAGCGGGGCTCGCCTGTGCGACGCACGACTGCCACGAGGATCATGAGGCGATCGTCGCGGCCATGTGCGAGATGCAGGCGCATCGCGGCCCCGATGACCAGGGCGTCGTGTTGCTGGACCGCGTGTGTCTGGGTTCCCGGCGTCTGAGCATTCTGGACGTCTCGCCCGCGGGGCACATGCCCATGTGCGATCCGACGGGACGCTGGTGGGTGACGTACAACGGCGAGGTGTACAACTACCGCGCGCTCCGGGAGGAGTTGCAGGCGCTCGGGCATGCGTTCACCTCCGACGGCGACACCGAAGTCATCCTGCACGCCTGGATGGAATGGGGGCGTGACGCGTTCGCCCGATTCGTGGGAATGTTCGCCATCGCGCTCGTGGATCGTGACACGGGCACGCTGCAGCTGGTCCGCGACCGGTACGGCATCAAACCGCTCTACCATGCGGCAGTGAACGGACACCTGCTGTTCAGCTCGGAGATGAAGACGCTCGGCCCGTGCACGCAGCCGGCGCGCGTCGATCGGCAGCGGCTGATGGAGTGGTTCCTCTACCGCAACGCGGACTCGTTCAGGCCCGAGACGATGATCGAGGGGATCTCCTCCGTGCTCCCGGGCCACGTGGTGACGGTTCGGAATGGAGAGGTGCGCTCCGCGCCGTTCTACAACTTGCTTTCCCATGTGCGCGCCGAGGCGCATGAGGGGTATCGCCGCGCGCGGGAGACCGATGTCGTGGCGCGCGTGGACAGCGCGCTGCGCGAGGCCGTGCAGTGCCGCCTGGTGAGCGATGTTCCCGTCGGCACGCTGTGCAGCGGCGGGCTGGACTCCAGCCTGGTGACGGCGATTGCCGGCGAGTACACCCGCGACATCACCGCGTTCAACGTGGCCATCGAGAACGCGCCGGAGCTGGACGAGCGACGCTTCGCGGAACAGCTTACTCGCTCGCTCGGCATCGAGCTGGTATCGTTCACGCTCACCGGCGATGCCTTCCGCGCCATGCTCCCCCGGGCCGTCTACCACTCCGATCTGCCGCTCACGCATCCGAATTCGGTCGCGTATCTGCACATCAGCCAGGTGGCGCGCTCGCATGGCGTGGTGGTGCTGCTCTCCGGCGAGGGTGCGGATGAGCTGTTCGGCGGATACAGCTGGTCCTACCGCCGGCTGCGTACGGTCGAGCGGCTCCTGCCGCTACTGGGGCACCTGCCCCATCGGCTCATCGATCAGGTGACGCTCGTGGCGTACGCCATGGCAGGACTGCCCGCCACCGCGCACCGCTTCCGCGAAACGCTTCCGCCGACCGTAGGCGCCATTGATGGCTACGCCCGGCGCGGCTGGGCACGGGAGTGCGAGCAAGCGTACGAGTTCGTCCCTCGCGCCATCGACCGCACCGTGCTCGGCCGGATGCTCGGCGACCTGCACGACTTTCTCCCGCCCCTGCTCCGCCGCCTGGACCGGATGACCATGGCCGCCTCGGTGGAGTCGCGGGTGCCCTTTCTCGACCATCGACTGGTGCACGAGGTGGTCAATCTGCCACTGCATTATCGCGTGAGCGCGCGCGCGGACAAATGGCTGCTCAAGCGTGTGGCTGAGCGTTACCTGCCGCGGCGCAACATCTGGAGGAAAAAGATGGGGTTCCCCATCCCTCTCGCGTCGTACATCGCGCCCTATGCCGACTTCCGCTTCTTTCGGAACGGGTTCTGCCAGCAGCTGATGCCGCTCGGCGAGACCGGACTGCGCGACGCCATCGCCCGATGGGCGAGCAACCCCTTCGCCTTCTTCGGCCTGCTGACGCTGGAGATGTGGGGGCGGATGTTCGTGATGGGGCAGACACTCGACGCGGTTGAGCAGTGCTTCGCCACGTCGGGGAGTGCCGCCAGCTATGCGGGGCACGATGAAATGCCGGCGGGCCAACCGCGATGATGCATCGTGCGCGCGCCCCCCAGCGGCGGTGGCTGTACTACGGGTCGATGGCGGTGGTGGTGCTGGTCGCGCTGGCGGTAGCCGGGGAGATCGTGCTCCGTGTGGCGCCCGGACTGAGTCCGGAAGCGCGTGCCCGGTCGCGGCTGCATCGCCTGCAGCCGACGCGCACGGCGGTGAGTAAACGCATCAAGATCCAGGAGGTGGCCGCGCCGGCGACGTATGCGGCGGACCCGTACCTCGGAGCTGTGCTCGCCCCCAACGAGCACGACACCGTCACCACGCCCGAGTACCGCTATGCTCGCGACATCGACCATGCGGGATTCCCGAATCGCGACCCGTGGCCGCGGCGGGTGGACGCGGTCGTGCTGGGCAGCTCGCTGGTGATGGGCCCGGGGGTGGGGATCGACAAGCAGTTCAGCACGTTGCTCGAACGGCGGTTCCCGGGGCATGCGTTTCTGAACCTCGGTGTACCCGGCGGCGGCTCGGAAATGGAGTATCGCGCCGCCACGCGTTACGCGGAGCCGTACCGGCCGGCGCTCGTCATCGTCGCGATCTGGTTGGCGAGCGACATCGACAACAGCCGTCAGTTCGCGCACTGGCTGGCCGAGAAGCCCACGAAGGGCTTCACCGAATACCGGTTCCAGTATGGCAGCACGCACCCGGACATCGCGTCGAACAGCCGGCTGCGAGCGTTCCTGCAGCACTCGTCGCTGTTCCGGGCGATCGATCTCACGACGAAGGCGTTGCTCGTGCGAGCGCCCATGCGCGAACGCGTGCTGGTTCCCGGCGGCGACACGCTCTTTCTCTCGGTGCGCTTGCAACACGCGCTGGCCCGCGGACTGGCGCGAAGCGACACGCCGCAGATGCGGGAGGTCTTTTTCGGACCGCTGCAACGGCTCGAGCGGCGCGTGGAGTCGCGCGGCGGACACTTTCTGGTGGTCCTGTTGCCAAGTAAGGAGGAGCTGTTCGGCGCCCAGGCGTTCCCACCGGTGCTCACGGCCATACGGGAGACGCGGCGCGAGCTCCGTGATCGGAAGATTCCCTTCCTGGACCTGTATCCCGTTCTGGACCGCCCGGATGCCGGAGCGTTCTTTCCCACGGACATCCACTACACCGCGCGGGGGAACGCCATCATCGCGAACGCCATCGCCGGGTGGATCACGGAGCACCATGTATTTGGGGCATCGAGCGGAAGCACGACGTCGGCGCCGGTTGGCTGATCTACGATTGGGCTCGATAGGGAGTAGCGGCGTGTTCAACGGAGGCCATTGCCAGCCGGGGACGCCTGATTGAGGGGACTGGCCTCAGTGTGCCGCGAGATGCGCCATGAAGCAACGCGGCGGAAGCCCGAGAGGTCCGGATTGTCCAGCACGCGTCAGAACTCGCGCGCACCGAGCGGGTCGCTCAGGGCGACGTTCTTCACCACGGCGTGCGGCAAGCGACGCGGGAGGAGATGGGCCCGGTTTGGAGCGCGGGAGGGGCACAGGTTCGGATTCCTCCAGCCTGCTCCCGGTCGCCCAACCAGGCACCGGGCAGGCCGGTGGCGTTGCCGCGGTCAGAGCACCCTGGTCGTAGGCAGGCTCGCCGTATCGCGCAACTCACCGCCGGCGCGTACAGGCCCGTCGGACTGCACTTCGATCGGCGGCACGCCCGTGTCACCGCCTGCGGACGATCGCGCTCGCCACCGGTGCTGCACGCCAATGCGCATCAGATCGCCAACGACGCGCAGCAGATGGTGCGGGCGCACCTTGGAGCCAGGAACATCGTGCCACACCGGAAGCGGGTACTCGACCACCGTTCCTGACACGGGCAACGCGCCGTTCGCGCACGACCGCATGAGCCGCGCCAGCAATTCGACATCGAACGCCCAGGGGCTGGCGAACGCCTGGTCAAAGAGTCGTCGTGTCGTGCCCGTCACCCGGAGGAGTTTGGCCCCGCATTGCGTGTCGTAAACCGGCACGCCGAGCATGAGCGCCGCCACGGTGGCAAACACGCGGCCGGCGTAGTGGCGCACGGGGCGGCGTCGGATGTCGCGGCCAAGCATCTGGACACGTGCGCCCATGACGAGCAGGGCAGCAGGGTTCTGCCGCAGCAGTTCCCGCATCGTGCACGCGGCCGACAGCGGGGTAGCCAGATCCGCATCCCAATATCCGACGAATGCCGGCGACAGGCCGAGCGCGTGGCGGATTCCCTTGCGCACGGCCTCCGCCTTTCCCCCGTTCCGGGGAAGACGCACGACCGTGACGCGAAGCGGGTAGTCCTCTGCGAGCGGGACGATGCACTCGTGCGTGCCGTCCGTGCTCCCGTCATCCACAAAAGCCAGGACGACGTCGGGCGTCTGCGCGAGGAATTCGCGGAAGGACGATGCGCGGAAGCGCAGGGCCTCATTGTAGCACGGGATGACAAGGACCATGCACTCCACGGATCCGACGCCTCCATGCGTGGGTTCCGACTGCGCACCGCGGTTACGGCGTTGGGTCGAGGCCACGCGACCGGCTCTCGGCGCGAGATGCGGCCCGCCGATTTGCCTGGAGCGTGTACGCCCATTGCAGCGGAGATCCGGCGGTCTATACGTTGCGGGTGAGCCCCGACGTCGTCAAGCCTCCGCAGGCGACGGGGGCTGGGCAGGCCCGCGCCTGTGTGCCGTCGTCCCGGCCGGAGCGGCCCCCATCGGATCGCGTTTGGCGGCCGAGCCTGGCACGCGCTATTTATATGAGGCGGCGATGGGGTCCCTCGCGGGTTGCGTGCGCATGCAGGCACCCGGCCCGTCGCCCGTTCCGCAAGGCTCTCCGTGCCTAGCATACTCACCAGCATTGTCTCGGCGGCTCTCGTCGTGGCGGTCCTGTACCTGCTGCTGCGATTCAACGCGCCGATGTGGACGTTTCTCGTTCCGATTCTGGCGCTCGTGCCGCCGCAGTTCGATCAGAACTGGGCGACGTACTGGCATGGCCTCATGCATACCAGCATCGTCTACGCGATCTACGAACGCGGACTGCCTCCACAAAATCCGCTCATGGCGGGGGTGCCGCTTCGCTACATGTATGGGCATCACGCCCTGATCGCGTGGTTGATGCGGGTGGTGCCCATCTCACCGCCTCGCGCGTTCGCGCTCACGGATCTGGTGAGTCTGGTGCTGCTCGCGATCATCATCGATCGGCTCGCCTGTCTGTTCTCGGCCGATCGCGCGTTCCGCGTGTTCGCGGTGCTCGTGGCGTTCGTCGGGGTGAGCCCGCTCGTCGCGGGCCCGCTCAATGCGCCCGTCGAAAGGTTGCTGCACACGAATCTCGAGTGGCGGTTCATCCCGGAGACCAAGTTCACCGGGATCAACGACAATCAACTGGGGCTCGTCTTCTTCGCCGCCGACCTGCTCGGCATCGCGGCCCTCGCCCTGGAGGGCCGCCGCGGGTGGTGGATGTACTGTCTCATCGGGGCGGCGATCATCGGCGCGGGATTCATCTACCCGCCCGCGTGGGTCGGCATCATGGGCTGCACTGGCACAGCGGCCTGCTACTTTGTGCTTCGCGGCGCGCGTCTCCGCCGCGCGGGAGTGGCACTGCTCGTCCTGCTGGCGGTGGGCGCCGCCGTGACGGTTCCTTTCATCCTTTCGCTCACCATGGGCAAGTCCGGGGCGGCCGCCGTACGCTTGGTGCCGTCGCTTCGCACGCTGCGCCGGCACAGCCTCAACCTCGGGCTGTATCTCGTGCTGCCGCTGGTGCTGGCCTGGACCCATCGCGCCACGCTGGCGCAGCACTGGCGAAAGCATGCCGACTTGCTCGCGCTGCTCCTGCTGAGCGCACTGGTCACGGAGGGGATGTACATGATGATGACCATCCCGTCGGGCGCCGAATACAAGATGCTCGGCATGAGCGTTCTGGCGCTGAGTACTCCGGTCGCGCTGCCACTGGGCGAGCTGTATCACACGCACCGGGCGGGTGCGCTCGCGCTCGCCTTCGTCATGCTCCTCCCCGTCTCAGCGGATCTCGCTCGCTACTTCGCCCATGACTCCGTGGCGGATGCTGTGGTGAGCGACGGGCGATGGCTACGGGACAGGGACCCGGACCAGGACGCGCTGTATCGCTGGATCGCACAACGCACGCCCGTCAACGCGCTATTCGTGGATACCTATCTGACGATACCGGCGCTCGGCCGGCGACAATTGCTCGTGGGTCTGGATGATCGCCGCTCGTCCGGCGCGCTCGCGCACATCCAACACGATGGATGGCTCATTCGTGCGCATCAATTCCTCACCGAGAATACCGGCGTCAATCGGACGCGACTCGCGGCATTCCAGTCCGTTGCCGAGACCCTCGTGTCGTCGTCGCCTGACTCGGTGGTGAGCCAGCGCACACTCGCGCGGCTCGCCCGGTACAGCGATGGGCGTCCGGTGTATGTCGTTGCCCGCGAGCCGTCCGTGCGCGCCCGGCTCGCTCGTGTACCGGAGATGATCCCGGTCTACCAGGGTGCGGCGGCCACCGTCTACCGATTCAGGCCATGAGCAATCGGACCAGGGATCGACCATGAGCATCAGCACCATCGCCAAAACGTCCCTCTCGCGCCTGGCTCGCACGCTGGGCTACGAGATCGTCTCCGTCTCGAGGGTGATGCCCAGGGACATCGCCAGTCACCTGCGATCGGTATTCGAGACGTTGGATATCACGTGCGTCCTGGATGTTGGGGCCAACGTGGGACAGTATCGGACGCTGTTGCGCGACGAGGTTGGCTACGAGAAGCTCATCGTCTCCTTCGAGCCGGCGCGGCACGCGGTGCAGGCGTTGCGCGACCAGTCACGGACCGATGCGCGGTGGGTCATCTATCCATGCGCGTTGGGAGCGCGCAACGACGTGCGATCTCTGAACGTCATGAGAGCCGACACGCTCTCCTCGTTTCTCGCACCGGACAACTCGGTAACGGATCTCTTCGCGGGCCATAACAGCGTCGATCACACCGAGGCCGTCGACGTCAGAACGCTGGACTCGGTGATGGACGAGCTCCGGACGGGGCGAGACATCGGCACCGGCATCTTCCTGAAGATGGATACCCAGGGATACGACCTCCAGGTGCTGGCTGGGGCACAGCAGAGTCTGGCCGGCATCGCGGCGGTTCAGACCGAGTTGTCCTGTCTCAGCCTCTATAAGGAGATGCCGAGTTATGTGAGCGTTCTCTCCGTGCTCGATGCAAAAGGGTTTCAGCTGTCGGGCATGTTCCCAGTGAACCAGGACAGCGCGCTGCGAGTCATCGAAGCGGACTGCGTGATGATCAATGGGGCGCGGGTGGCCGGGAAGCCGCTCCGGCTCATGTGGACCAACGCGCCGTGATGATTCACCCCAGCTCCTTCAACACATCGAGCGTCTGGGCCGCGCACCGTTCCCAGCCGAACTCCTTCGCTCTCGCATAGCCCTTCCGCACGAGCTCCGAGCGCACTGCGTCGTCATCCAGCACACAGCGAATGGCGCGGGCCAGGTCGTCGGAGTCCCGCGGCTCGAAGAGCATGGCCGCGTCCCCCGCCACCTCCGGGATGGCCCCCGCGCGGGCGCCGATAACCGGGCAGCCGCATCCCATGGCCTCCAGTTGCGCCAGGCCGAACGACTCATACAGTGACGGATACACGAAGCAATCGGCCAGGCTATAAATCAGTGGCAGATCGTCGTTCGGGACGAACTGCAGGAAGTCGACACGGGAGCTGAGCCCGAGCTGCTCGATCAGCTTGAGATCGTCATCGAACTTCCATCTCGGTCGGCCGGCTACCAGGAGCTGATGGGGGATCTCGCCATGCAACGCGGCGAACGCCTTCACCAGCGTGCTGAAGTTCTTCTGCGGATACAAGTTGCCCGTGAACAGGATGAAGCGCTCGGGGAGCACGTATTGCTCGCGGGCCCACGCGAGTCGCTCGGGGTCCTCGATCCGATGAAACTTCTCGCTCACCCCATGATAGATGGTCCTGACCCGCTCGATGGGGTAATGCACTGACTTCCGGAAGTCATGGGTCATGACGTTCGAGATCGAGATGACGCGGTCGGCGGCGGGCAGGATGACCTTCTCCAGAATCGTCCAGCGGACGTACGTCTTGACATCGTAGACGTTCGGCACGGTGTGGTACTCCACATTGTGCATGATCATCACCTTCCCGAATCGCCCACGGACGGGCACGGACAGGAAGGGATTGAAGAGCACGTCGATGCCCTCCCGTCTGGCCACCCTCGGCACGACCGCCTGATCCCAATACATGCCGGCTGGTATCCTGGACTCCGTGGTCTCGATCTCCCGCGCGTGGGGATATCGCCGATACTGACCGAGCAACTTGCGCGGCGCCCCGAACCCCGGGTAGATGAGCACGTACTCGTTCTCCCTGTCGGCCCGCAGGAGATGCGGCACGAGCTCCTTCGTATAGACGCCGATGCCACCCCATGTCTCGTCAAGGCTCTGCAAGGTGATGCCGATGCGCATAGCTTATCTGCCCTCGGGTTCGGTTGCTCGCTGTATGGGTGCCGCCTTCCGCCCAACGCGCGGCAGGGCGAAGTCCTCGATGCTGATTTCGCCCAGGAGTCTGAGCACGACGAGATACAGGCCGCCGAGCAACGCGATCTTCCCAAGCACCCAGGGCCCTGACACCGGAACAAGCAGCGATGGAACGGCCACGACTGCCGATGCAACGGCAACGCGCAGGAGCGTGGTCGCGGCGAGTGGCGGTCCGAACTGCTGCCAGACCAGCGTCCCGGTCACTGCAGCGACGCCCAGCATGCCGATCACCAGCGAGACCGCCGCGCCCAGCGGGCCGAGCCATGGGATGAGGAGCAGGTTGGCGATGCTCACGATCGGGATGAACGCCACCAGCGCGACGGCCGTGATGCGCTGTCGTCCCGCGGCCATGAGCGCGTACGCATACGCATCCATGAACGCGAAGCAGCTGAATGCAACGAGCTGCAGGATCAGGAAGCGTCCGCCCCCGGCGTAGTCGCTCGAGTAGATAAAGCTCATCAGGGCGGATGCGCTGCCGCCGACGATGACGCATGCAGGCGCCGCCAGAATCAGGGCGAAGCGGCTCGCTTCCCGCACGTGCCGGCGGGCACCCTCGCGGTCTCCCGATGCCAGTGCCCACGCGACAGACGCGAGCAGCACCCCCGACTGTACCACGGGAATGACCATCAGCGTCTGCGCGATCTTGAGCGCAGCAACATACTGGCCTACTACGGTGTGACCGCCGTGCCACAGACCGGCGAGGAACCAGAGGTCGAGGCTGACCAGGACCTGCACCGCAATCGAGAACGCCCCCATCGGGATGCCGAGCGCGACGATCCGGCGCACGAAGCGCCGAACAGGCCGGAATGCGCGCGGGGGATCAACGGCGAGCAGGTAGAGCAGCGCGGCACACGACGCCAGAACGTTCACCTCGAGCGCGTGGGCGACGGACATGCCGGCAACCAACAGCACCAGCACACCGATGAGCTTGGCTCCGCCAAGGACCGCCTGGCTTGCACCAAACAATCCGAACCGCCGGTGGCCTACCAGCGTACCGTTGTAGCTCTGATAGGCCGCAGCGAACGGGATATCGAGGATGGCCAACCGGAACAGCCGTGCGCCGTTCTCAAGATGAAACAGATGCGCGACGGCGGGCGCCACAGCCCACCCAACCGCGAACAGGAACAGCGAGACGATGAACAGTACGAAGCGGCCGGACTGCTCCACGAGCGTCGCCTCGTCGTGGTGCTCCGGTATCAGCTTGCCGAGGGCCGCGGGCACACCGGCGTAGCTGATGGTCTCCAGCCAGACCAGCGTGGAGAGCAGCACGCCGTACACGCCGAACCCCGCCGGTCCGAGGTATCGGGCAAGGATGACGGTGGCCAGGTATCCGAACACCATGAACAGCGCCCGCGCAATGAGCAGCTGGCGCGTGCCCCGGCGTTGCCGCGCTTCTCCCTCGGCGCGTGCGTCCGCCACAGCGGTCAGGGCGCCATCGGCCTCGTCGGTCGAGATGCGGCCCACCGGCTCAGCCTCCATTCCGCTCGAGATGCTGGGCCAATCGCAGTGCGAGCGCGACGATCGTCAGCGTCGGGTTCTTGTGGCTGGCAGAAGGAAAGACGGAGCTCCCCGCCAGATACAGCCCATGCACGCCGTGCACCTGACCGTCGGTATCCACCACGCCGGTGCGGGGCGTCTCGCTCATGCGCGTGGTCCCCATGTGGTGCGAAGCGTCGGTGAAGGCGATCTCGCCGGTCCCTTCCCTCAGCGTCCCCATGCCCGTCTGATCCAACCGCTCCTTCAACAGCGCTTGCAGTCGATAGACGGAGGCATGCACGCACGGATCGACCTTCCAGTTCAGGATGAGGCGGTTCATCCCCAGGCGGTCCGTCGAGCGGCTGAGTGTGACCCGGCTCTCGGGATCCGGCGGCTGCTCGCAGAAGTAGACCACCACGCGGTCCCGGCTGGCGGGGGCGCCCCCCACCGCTCGGCGCGCGTGCCAGTACGAGCGGTAGACCCAGTGCGGTATGAGCTCGCGCGGCGCGAGCAGATAGAGCATGCCGGCGATGTGCCCCATGTTCGCCCGCCCGGCGCGCCACCGGCTGCCGGCGTACCCACGGCGCAGCAGCACCTTCATGATCTGGATGAACGACTGATACTGCCGCGCGGTGTATTCGGAGTGCTGTACCTCGAGCGTCGCATAGTGATCCAGCAGACCTTCACGTTGCTGCACCCCATCAGAGAACCCGACGCCGAACTGCACCGTGCCGTCCACACGCGGTCTCGCATCGAGCAACGACAGCCGCGCGCCCTCGCGCAGGCGGACGGTTCCATACACGCCACGGGGGTGGTCCATCAGGTAGCGGCCCACCTGGCCGCACGCGTTACCCACGCCGCGCTCATGCTGGTCGCGGGAGAACAGGAGCAGCCGGGCGTTCTCGAGGCCGCCGCACGCCAGCACCACGGCGCGGGCGCGCACGCGGAACCGATTCCCGGCGAGCGTGGCGCCCTCGACCGATTCCACGCGGCCCCCGTCCGCATCGAGCGTGATCTTCGTGACGTTGCCGTGCAGCACCAGCCGCACGGTGCGCGACCGGCGCAGCCTCGCGCGATGTGCCGCGCCGAACCGCTTCGGGCGCGTGGCCCAGAGCGAGACGGTAGGCACCAGCGCATCCCCCGCGTAGAGTGAGCGCTCCTCGGCCGAGAGCGCGGCCTCGTGACGCTCCGCCTCGAAGAACCCGATGTCCGGCAGCCCCATGATGCGCGCGGCCTCCGGGTAGTAGCGCGCCAGCTCGGTGTGGGCCAGCGGCCAGCCGCTGTACTGTACCCAGCTCCGATGCGCCAGGTCGCACGCGTCGAACCGCATGCTCCGCCCCGCCCAGAGGTTGCAGCTGCCGCCGTAATACCGCGCCCGGGACATGAAGTGCTCCCGGATGGGATAGCCTTGGGCTTCCAGGTCGTAGAGCGATTGCGTCTCCTCATCCGGCTGGAACCCTCCGCTCTCGATAATGCAGACGTCGCGCGAGCCACCCTCGAGCGCGGCGGCAACGGTGAGCCCCGCCGCTCCGGCGCCGACGATGCACACATCGGTCGAGAGCTCGGCGTTGGCGTCCAGCTCCCGGGCATCGAGGATGCTCACGCGCGTCCCAGCCTGATTCCGCTCGTGTTCACGAGCCGCGTATGAAGGCGGTGAGACGTGCGCCGCGCGCCACCGCCAGGCGTCCGCTATGGCATACCGCGCGGAAGCGATCGAGCGCCGGCCGGGCGCACCGCTGCTGTGTGGAGAAATCCACCCCGTACAGCCCGAAGCGGGCGCTCGTGCCGAGGGCCCACTCGAAGTTGTCGATCAGGCTCCAATAGAAGTATCCACGCACGTCGATGCCCTGCTCGAGCGCGGCGCCCAGCTGCGCCAGGTGGCTGGACAGGAAGGCGCTTCGCAACTCCTCGTCCGTCGTGGCCACCCCGTTCTCTGTAACCATGAGCGGGACACCGTATGTCGAGAAGCGGTGCAGACTCTGTAGCAGCCCGGGAGGATATATCTCCCACCCGGTGTCGCTCCGGGGTCCACGGTCCGCGTGGTGATCGGCCAGGCACTCGCTGCCGGCGAAGGGAATCAATCCGGAGCGCGTTCCCCGCACAACCGTCCGCGTATAGTAGTTGAGCCCGATGAAGTCGAACGGCGTGGGGGTGCCGGGAAAGCCTGCGCCAAGCAGGGTGAAGAACGCCTGGTTCAGCACGGCGTCGCGCACCCACGCTGCCGCGCGGTCCGCCACGCTCGCCGGGTTGCACGGCTGGATCACCGGCGCGCTGTGCGCAAACCCTACCATGGCCTCCGGACAGTGCGCGCGCACGCGTGTGCGCGCGGCGCGGTGCGCCCGGGCCAGGTTCACAAAGGCCACCATAGCGTGCCGCCAGGCGTGCCGCGTGCAGGGCGGCCAGTCGCCCACCACGAAGGCATGCTTCACGTAGACCGTGGGCTCGTTGATCGTCAGCCAGTAGCGAACTCCCGCACCCAGCTCGGCGGCCACGTGGCCCGCATAGCGCGCGAACCAGCGGACGGCACGTCGGTTCGTCCATCCGCCTTTCTGGAGTACCCACGCCGGCAGGGTGAAATGCTGGAGGGTGACGACGGGCTCCAATCCGCGGGCCCGGAGTGCCGAGAGCACGTCCCGGTAATGACGGATGGCCTCCTCGTTCCACTCGCCTTCGCGCGGTTCCACGCGGCTCCACTCGATGGAGAAGCGATGGGCGTTCTGACCGGCGTCCCTGGCACGGTCGAAATCCTGCTCATACAACTCGTACTCCCGGCACGCATCGCCTGACCGGTGCGGCAGCCGCCCGGCCTGCTCGAACGCCCACCAGTCATTCCAGCGATTGTCCCCCTCCACCTGATGGCTCGCCGTGGCCGCGCCCCAGAGGAATCCACGTGGAACGGGGAAGCACCGAGCGGGAGCGGCATCGCGCGGCGTATCCGCACCGATGCCGTCTGGTATGCCAGTGTACCGACGCGTCACGGCTGCTCGTGAAGGTGGTAGGTCGCGGCATACGTCCTGAGCTGGGCCAGCACCGCGTTGGCGATCACGTGATATCCTGCCTGATCGGGATGGCCATCGACTTCGAAGAAGAGGCGCTTGTGCTGGCGAGCAACCGCCTGCATGGGAGGGGTGAGGTCCAGAAACGGGATCCCGTTCGCCTGGAGCGCCATCACGAAGGCCGTGCGCACCGGAGGCACACTGTCGCCACGCAACGGCATATACACGTCCTCCTTGGTTGCCAGAATCAGCACGAGGAATGCGGTGCCGTTGTGCTCGGCCAGCGCCCTGCTCTGCTCGATGCTATGCATCACACTGCGGAACGCAGGGTTGGTGGGCTTGGCGAGGGCCGCCTCCTGCGCCAGGAACGACGGGGCGAATCGCATCCGGCTGCCATCGGGAAAGGTGAGTGGCCGCTCCTCCCAGGTTGCCCGGCCCAGCCGTTGCTCCGTGGTGCGCAGAAACCAGAACAGATAGCTGTGCTGCGCGATCCGACGGAGGAGTCCCGACGTCTTTCCCCGGCTGATCTTCCAGGTGGCGAAATCACCTGGCGATCCCGCCTTCAGCCACGCGTCGAACTGCCGCTCGTCCCCCAGGTCATTGCCAGGGAACAGCCCGAAGATGAGCAGCTTGGGGTGCAACGGCACGCCGAACCGCCGGTAGATCCGGAAGTACTCTTGGGGCGCCATGCCCGGGACGCCGAGATTGATGACCGTACTGCCAGGCAGCTGATTCTCGAGGAGTCTGGTCCAGCCGGAATCGTCGCCCACCCCGTAGCCAAAAACCTCCGAGTCGCCGATGATCACGATCGTCGCGCTGTCCGGCCAGGGCGACGGATTGCGGAATCCGTGCGCATCGGTGGAGTAGTCGAAGTCGACATCGCCGGCGTGGATATGCTGATGGAAATTGGCGGGAAGGAGGTAGCCGATCTCGGGGTCGGTGCGACCCACGGGCGCCGGCTGCTGCATCCAGTGCACCCGCATGCGAGCCACGGGCGGCAGGTACTGCGGGAAGAATCGGAGGAACAGCTCCGCGCCCGCCGTAACCACGGCCACACTGCAGAGCAGGAGGACCAGATTGGTCGCGAGTGACTTCATCCTCGCATGCATGGTTCTCGTCCGACTCTGAGAGATCGCACTACCGCTCGCGCGTGCGCCACAGCGTGGCGCCGCCGGTACAGCAGAGAGCATGCCGGGCACCGTGCCTACGCTCTTCGCAGTATTCACCCGGCGCACTGCGCCAGGGAAGTCCCACGTTCGGCGCGGGTATTCATTTTGCTCGGAAGCTTGCGCCCTGGCTGGAGGCTTGCGCCGAGGCTGCGCATGGCGTGGGGGTCGGGCCCGCCTCGCCGGCCGCTTGGTGGCCCGCTCACCGTCCGGCGCCAGCCAACGATCGGCACGGTGTTGCGTATAAGTCCTGCTGTGTTCGTGCAAGCGCCGTCGACTGACGTATATTGACGGTCGCGCATAGACCGTCTGAGGGAGTGCGGCTTAGTGGCAGACGCATCGGTCAGGCCGGAGGATCACCAGCGGGGCGCCGCATCCCATGCGCCGGCCAGCCCCACGTTCATCCTGGGACTGTCGGCGTTTTACCACGATAGTGCTGCGTGTCTCCTGCAAGATGGCCGGATCGTCGCGGCCGCGCAGGAGGAGCGCTTCACGCGGGTCAAGGGGGACGCGTCCTTTCCGGAGCACGCGGTCGCCTACTGCCTGCGTGAGGGAGGAATCAAGCCATCTCAGCTGCAGTTGGTGGCCTTCTACGACAAGCCCCTGCTCAAGTTCGAGCGCATCCTCGAGACCTACCTGGGCATCGCGCCGCGCGGCTTCCGCTCGTTCCTCAAGGCGGGGCCGCTCTGGATCAAGGAGAAGCTCTTCATCGATAAGGAGCTTCGCGCCAGGCTCGACTGGGACGGGGACATCGCCTACGCCGAGCACCACGAGTCGCATGCCGCCAGCGCGTTCTTTCCCTCCCCATTTGAGGAGGCCGCCATCGTCACGATGGATGGCGTGGGCGAATGGGCCACCGCTTCGATTGGCATGGGACGGGGCAGCGACATCGAGCTGCTGAGCGAGCTCCAGTGGCCCGACTCGCTGGGACTGCTCTACTCGGCGTTCACATACTACACCGGCTTCAAGGTCAACTCCGGCGAGTACAAGGTGATGGGACTGGCGCCCTACGGGGAGCCGAAGTATGCCGACCTCATTCTCCGTGAGCTGATGGAGCTGCGGGAGGATGGCTCCTTCCGACTCAACCAGGAGTACTTCGACTATCTGGGCGGGCTCACCATGACGAGCCGGCGCTTTGACCGCCTGTTCGGCGGGCCTCCGCGCGCCCCCGAATCGCCGATCACGCAGCGCGAGATGGATCTCGCCCGCTCGGTGCAGGACGTGTGCGAGGAGGTCATGCTGCGCATGGTCCGCACGGCGCACCGGGAGACCGGCGCGCGCCATCTCTGCCTGGCCGGCGGCGTGGCGCTCAACTGCGTCGGGAACGGGCGCATCCTGCGCGAGGGACCGTTCGAGCGAGTGTGGATTCAGCCGGCGTCCGGCGACGCCGGCGGCGCCCTTGGCGTGGCGTGCCTGGCCTGGCACCGCCTCTTTGGCGGCGCGCGGGCGCGCGCGGCATCTTCGGACGGCGGCGTACCGTGCGGCGACGCGATGCGCGGCGCGTATCTGGGACCCGCCTTCCCCGAGGAAGAGATCGAGCGCTTTCTGGCGGCGCGCGGCGCACCCGCGCACCGGCTGGAGCGCACCGAGCTCATCGAGCGCACGGCGACGCTGCTGGCGCAGGGAAACGTGGTGGGATGGTTCGCGGGCCGCATGGAATTCGGTCCGCGCGCGCTCGGGGCGCGCAGCATCCTGGGCGACCCGCGAAACCCCGCCATGCAGCGCACCATGAACCTCAAGATCAAGTTCCGGGAGAGCTTTCGCCCCTTCGCGCCGAGCGTGCTGCGCGAGCGCGTCGCTGACTACTTCGAGATGGACGAGGCCTCTCCGTACATGCTGCTCGTCGCGCCGGTGCGGCCCGAACGCCGCTGTCCGCCGCCGAGCGGCGATGGCGCACCCTGGGGTATCGAGCGGCTGAACCAGCCGCGCTCGGACATTCCCGCCGTCACCCACGTGGACTACTCCGCGCGCATCCAGACCGTCTCGCGCGAGGACAATCCCGAGTACCATGATCTCATCAGCGCCTTCGAGCGGCGCACGGGGTGCGGCCTGTTGGTGAATACCTCGTTCAACGTGCGGGGCGAGCCGATCGTGTGCGACCCCGCCGACGCATACCGCTGCTTCATGCGCACCAACATCGACTATCTGGTGCTCTGGCCATTCGTGCTGTCCAAGGCCGAGCAGCCCGAGTGGCACGAGGAGGGGGCCGATTGGCGAACGACCATTCCGCTCGATTGACGCGCGCCGAGGGCCGGAAGTTCGGCCTGACCGTGGGCGGCGCCTTCCTGGTGCTTGCCGGTATCTCGCTCTGGCGTGGACATCGCATTCCGGTCGTCGTGCTGGGCGCGCTCGGCGCGGTGCTCGTGCTGGCGGCGCTGGCGATTCCCGGCCATCTGGGTCCGGTGCAGCGCGGCTGGATGGCGCTGGCGGAGGCCATCTCGAAGGTGACGACGCCCATCTTCATGGCGGTCATCTACTTTGTGGTCGTGACACCGGCCGCGGTGATGGTCCGTACGTTCGGACACCGCCCACTCCGGCGTGAGCTGCACGATGGGAGCTATTGGGTACGACGCCCGGCCGGGAAACGCGCGGGCGATATCACGCGGCAATTCTAGACGATCGCTCGGCGATCCGGAACGTTGGAGGATGCAACCATGGCACGACGCACACTCACCGGCGAGATGTGGGACTTCCTGCGGGTGCGGAAGAAGTGGTGGCTGCTGCCCATCATCCTGATGCTTGTCGTCATCGGGACGTTGATCGTGCTGGCGCAGGGCTCCGCACTCGCGCCATTCGTGTATACCATCTTCTAGCGGCGACGCGTTTCCCGGAATTTCAGGCGCACTCGCGGGTTATATTCCAGTCCGGATCGAATTTCTGTCCCGTTGACTGGAGCCGTCCATGGTGCTTCTCCCGCTGCGTCAGCTTCCGCCTGCACCGGGCCTTGGCGTGCTCGATGCGTGGCTCGAAGAGCTGGAGCACGCGATCGACGACCCCGCCGCCGATCGCTCGGCGATCTGTCGCCGTACACTGTGCGAGATCATGTACCCGGCGTACGCCGAGAATTGGGAGAGCGCGGTGCGCGATGAAGGGCTCCCCCTTGCGACGCGAGCCGCGCTGCTCGCCCTCGATCCGCGTAACGTGACGCTGGAGCCGGAGTACTACGCGGAGTGCGATGACGAACGCTTCCAGCGCGTCAAGCCGCTGCTCTGGCTCTGGTACAGCTTCGATCGCACGCCCATGGGCGCTCAGAACGTGGACGCCGGCGTGCGGCTCCGGCGCATGCTCGCCGCGCGCATCTTCAAGCGGTGCGGCGAGAACTTCAAGGCGTTCCAGCACGTGGAGTTCTCCTTCGGCTACAACATGGAGGTCGGTGACAACGTGGTCATCCACCGGCACGTGCTGCTGGATGACCGGGGCGGCATCATCCTCGGCAACAACGTCTCGGTCAGCGACTACGCGAACGTCTACAGCCACACGCACAGCATCACCGATCAACGCGATGTCACCGACGCGGTCACGCGCCTGGACGATGGCGTTCGCATCACGTACCACGCCACCGTGCTGGCGGGCGTGCACGTGAACTGCAACGCGATGGTGGGGGCTGTGGCGGTGGCCACGAAGGACGTACGCGCCTATCACGTCAACGTGGGGATCCCGGCAAAGAGCATCCGCGTGAAGCCGAACGCGCCGCATGATGGCGAGTGCCTCCCCACGGCCAGGGAACGCAGCGGCCGGTGACCGGAGCGCGCGCGGGCGGCTGTGGGCTGGCCGTGCTCCTGCCGCTCCTGGGCGGCTGTGCCACGCTCTGGCCGCCCGTGGATGCGCGCAGTCCGCAGGCGGTGCCCGCCGTCATCTCGTGCGCCAGGACCGCGGTGCAAGCGCTGGGCTACAAGATTGTACGGTCCGGCCCTGATGAGCTCGAGGGACAGAAGACCGACACGACCGCGCGGCTCGCGCCGGAGGACTATCAGCGCTACGACGATCTCACGGTGCGCGCAACGCCCGGCGATGCGGCTGGCGGCTCCGCACTGCACCTGGTGCCCGGAACGGTGACGGTGCGCATCTCGCGCGCCGGGCGCTTTGAGAAGGACGAGCCCGCATCGCCGGGCGTGCAGCGGGATGCGCGCGCGGTGGTGCAGCGGTGCGGCGGCTGAGCGCCGCGCTCAGACCTCCTCGCTCCCCGTCACCTCCCCCGCCCTCCCCGGAAGCGTCGTGCGCACGAGCCGGCGCGTCGGAATGCTGGCCGGGCGCGCCAGCACGTCGGCCGCCATCTCTGCGAGCGTCACGAAGCGGACGCCGTCGGCTGTCCACGCTTCAAGCTGCCGGCGAAAGAGATCTCGGTGGGCGGTCGCCTCCACCTCCGTATGAATGGAGTGGACATCGGTGCCGGCCAGCGCGCGGCGGTAGTACGCGATGAACGCGGCGTGGTCCGGGAATTCCGGCGCGTTGAGCGTCTCGTCCCAGGTGGGGAGCGTGGTCGGGATCTCGAGCGTCTCGAAGCGCTTCCCCCCCGCCTGCGGAAAGAAGGGCACTTCACCGCGCGTGTTGGAGGCGTAGTGCAGGTGGTAGTGCTCCTGTACCGCGAGCGACGTGGCGGTGGCGTGCCAGCCGGGCGCGGCCGAGGCGCGGGCAGGCTGCCCGAAGATCTGGGTGAACCGCTCGTGCGCCAGACCGTACTCGCGCTCGATCTGCTTCTCGGACATGCGGTGCAGCGAGTCGTGCCAGCGCACGTGGTCCCACCCGTGCACCCCCACTTCGTGCCCCGCCTCGGCCACCGAGCGGATGACCGCGGCAAGCCGTCTGCCGATGTCCGGCGCCCGAAGGAGTGTCCCATACAGCATGGTGCGCGGTCCGTACATCGAGACGGCGCGCGAGCGGAGCATCTTCCTCAGAAAGCCCTGGCGAGTGAAGACGCGGATGATAGCGCGCCCCGAGCGGTCGGGGCCGAGTGTGAAGAAGAAGCTTGCGCGGAGGTGGAACCGGTCGAACAGCCGCAGGAGATGCGGAATCCCCTCCCTGGTGCCCTCATACGTATCGCAGTCCACCTTGAGCGCGAGCCGGGGTGCCGCGACCGGCTGCGGCGTCACGGCACGGCGGGGCGGCGCCCGGTGAGATAGAAGTCGAGCGTGCGCCGGATGGCATCGTCGAGCGAGGTGCGGGGCTCCCAGCCCAACATCTCCCGTGCCGCCGTGATGGACGGCACCCGCGTCATGATGTCCTGGTAGCCGCTCCCGTAGTACGCCTCTGACTCGACCGGAATGATCCGCGTGCTCGCCGCGCGCTCCGCATATCCTGGGTACCGGCCCACCGCCGTCACCAGCCGCTCCGCCAGCTCGGCGATCGAGAGGTCGTTGGCCGGATTGCCGATGTTGAAGATCCGTCCGTCGGCCCGCCCGTCCTCGTTGCAGATGATCTGCATCAGGCAGTCGATGCCGTCGCCGATATACGTGAAGGCGCGCCGTTGGGCGCCCCCGTCCACCAGCTTGATCGGCTCGCCGTAGAGTATGTTGTGCAGGAACTGGGTGAGCACGCGCGACGACCCTTCCTTGGGCGAGTCGATGTCGTCCAGATTCGGACCAATCCAGTTGAAGGGACGGAAGAGCGTGAACCGGAGCCCCGCCGATTGGCCGTACGCGTAGATCACGCGGTCCAGCAGCTGCTTGCTGCATGAGTAGATCCAGCGCTGCTTGTGAATCGGCCCGTACACGAAGGACGAGGATGCCTCGTCGAACTCCGCGTCGGCGCACATGCCGTACACCTCCGAGGTGGACGGGAAGACCACCCGCTTCTGGTAGCGCACGCACTGTTTGACGATGCGCAGATTCTCCTCGAAGTCGAGCTCGAATACGGCGATCGGATTGCGGACGTATGTCGCGGGGGTAGCGATCGCCACGAGCGGCAGCACGACATCGCACTTCTTGATCTGGTACTCGATCCACTCCTTGTTGATCGCGATGTCGCCCTCGAGAAAGTGAAAGCGCTTCTCGCCGAGGAAGGGCTCGATCTTGTCGGTCGCCATATCGAGACCGAACACTTCCCAATCGGTAGTGCCAAGGATGCGCTCGGTCAGCGCGTTGCCAATGAAACCGTTCACACCAAGGATCAGGATTCGCATGCGTGGGTCGCAGGGTTGTGGTCGCGTGTGGTGATGAGGCGCGGCGCGAGCGCCGCACCGTCCAGCTCGCGCTCGCCGTCGGGCTGCGCGCGCACGATCTCGAGCAGCGCACCATCCCCGCACACCGCGTACAGCCGCGCGTCGATGAGCCGCAGCTGGCCCGGCCGCGCTCCGGCCACGCGCACCGCGCTGAGCCGGGATTGCCAGACGGTGGTGCTTCGTCCGCCGAGCACGGCCATGGCACCCGGATAGGGGTGCGACACGGCACGGATCAGGTTGTGGATGTCGGCCGCGTTCCGGCTCCAGTCGATAGCCCCGTCTTCCGGCCGGCGGCGGCCAAAAGTGGTGGCGAGCGCGTGATTCTGCGCGCGGCGCGGCGCCGTGCCGCTGGCGAGCGCATCCAATTGGCGGGCAAGCACGTGCACCGCAGCGCGGGTCACGCGATGCTGCACCTCGCCAGCCGTATCATCCTCTCCAATAGGGACGGCTTCCGCATCCACGATGTCGCCTGCGTCCACCGCCGGCGTCATCACATGAAGCGTCGCGCCCGTCTCCCGCTCGCCGTGCAACACCGCCCAGTTCACCGGCGCGCGCCCGCGATACCTGGGCAGCAGCGACCCATGCATGTTGAACGCGCCCAGGCGCGGCACCGCGAGCACGCGCTCCGGAAGCACGTGGCGATAGTAGAACGAGAAGAGCAGATCGGGCGCGAGCGACTCCAGCCGCGCGATCTCGTCCGCAGAGCGGAGATCGCGATCGATGCAAACGCTCACGCCGCGCTCCTGCGCCAGCCGGGCGACGGAGGGAAACCAGATACCCTCGCCTGGAGCGTCCGCGTGGGTGTACACGGCGACAACCGCGGCACCGCGGTCCAGCAGGTACCGCAGGCAGGCGTGTCCCACCTCCGAGTATGCGCAGGCGATGATGCGCGGGCTACTCATTCGCCCGTCGCTCCTCCGGGCGATCGATCCGTACCACCTGCGGGGGCTCGTATTCCTCGACACTGGCCGGCCCCATCATGGTCAGGGGCACCGCCGGCGTGCCATACACCTGGCGCACGAGATAGCGCGGCCTGCCACGCACCTCCTGATAGATGCGGCCGATGTACTCGCCCACGATGCCGAGGCCCGCCATGAGCACGCCCATCACCAGGAAGGCGAGCGCGAAGAGCGTGAAGACGCCGTCGGCCTCGGAGCGGCGGAGCAGAAGGAAGCGGCGCACCAGCAGGTACACGCCGAAGAGAAAGCCGCCGCTCGCCACCAGAAAACCGAACAGCGTGAAGAGCTGGAGCGGCACGACCGAGAAGCCGGTCATGAGATCGAAGTTCAGACGCAGCAGCCGATAGAGGGAGTACTTCGACCGCCCGGCGCTCCGCGCCGCGTGCGCCACCGGAACTTCGGCCGGCCGGCGCGCGAAGGTCTGCGCCAGCGCGGGAATGAAGGTGGCGTTCTCCTGGCAGCGATTGATGAGATCCACCACCTCACGTGAGTACGCGCGCAGCATGCACCCGTAATCGGTGAGGTGGATGCCGGTGATCATGGTGGTCACGCGGCTCACCAGCCACGACGCGGCACGGCGGAAGAGCGGATCGTGCCGGTGCATGCGGATGCCGCCGACGGCATCGTAGCCCTGGTCGGCGAGCGCGAGCAGCTTGGGAATCTCCTCGGGCGGGTTCTGCAGGTCGGCGTCCAGCGTGACGATCACGTCGCCCGTGGCGTAGGTGAAGCCGGCGAGAATTGCGGGGTGCTGGCCGAAGTTGCGCGACAACTCAACCACGCGCACGCGTCCCGGCTCCTGCTCCGCGAAGTGCTTCAGGATCACGAGCGAGCCGTCGCGGCTCCCGTCGTCGACGAGGATCACCTCGGACGGGCGCTCGAGCGCATCGAGCACCGGGAGGAGCCGTGGCAGGAGCTGCGGCAGGTTCCCCTCCTCGTTGTACACGGGGATGACGATGGACACCGCGCCGCGCGTGGCGGGGGCGCTCATCGCGCGAAGCTCCGGCAGATGTCGTGCACCGCCTCGACCACGTCGCACTGATCGCGGTCCGTCATCCCCGGAAAGAGGGGAAGCGAGACGATCCGCTGCGATACGAAGTCCGCCTCGGGGAGATCCGCCGCGCGCCATCCAAACGTCTTCGCGTAGTACGAGAATTCATGCAGCGCCGTGTAGTGCAACCCACATCCGATGTTGCGCTGCTTCAGCTCGCGCATGAACTCATCGCGATCGATGGTGAGCGCCTCCAGGCGCACCAGCGGCGTGTACAGATGCCATGCGTGCCGCGCCTCGTAGGGCACCAGCTGTGGCAGCATCAGGCCATCGAGATCGCGAAACGCCTGCTGGTACGCCTGCGCCAGTCGCGTGCGCGCGGCGATGAACTCCTCGAGGCGGGGAAGCTGATGCAGCCCGAGTGCCGCCTGCAGGTCCATCATGTTGTACTTGTAGCCCGGCAGCGCGATATCGTAGCGCGGCGATCCGTCTTTGCTGAATCGCTTCCAGGCGCCGCGATCCATGCCATGGAACGCCAGCAGCGACACGCGCTCGTACACGTCGGCGTCGGGCGTGACGACCATGCCGCCTTCGCCCGTCGTGATGTTCTTGTTCGGGTGAAACGAGAACACCGACGTGGTGGGGAAGGAACCGATCTTCCGCCCTTTGTACTCCGCACCAACCGCATGCGCGGCATCCTCGATCACCACCAGATCGTGCCGCGCCGCGAGCTCCAGAATGGGACCGAGATCCGCGGGCTGCCCCACGTAGTGGACGGGAATGATCGCCCGCGTTCTGGGCGTGATGTGCCGCGCGATCTCCTCCACGCGAATCTGGAGTGTGTCGCGATCGATGTCGGCCAGCACCGGCACGCCGCCCACCAGCACGATCACGTTCGCAGTGGCGGCGAAGGTCAGGGGCGTCGTGATCACCTCATCGCCGAGACCGATGCCGTGCGCGAGCAGCGCCAGGTGCAGCCCCGCCGTGGCCGAGGAGAGCGCTGCCGCAAAGCGTCCACCCACGTAGTCGGCGAACATGGCGGTGAACCGCTCGACTTTCGGGCCGGTCGTGATCCACCCGGACTCCAGCGAATCAAGCACCTCGGCGATCTCCGCCGGGCCGATCGTCGGGCGGGAGAACGGGAGGAAGGTATCGCGCACGCGCGTCACACTCACAGGCAGCGGCGGAAGGCTCAGGGAGCGACAGGTGGAGGGGTGAAGTTGGACAGCACAATATACCTGTGGTTTTCCCCCAGCGTGCGCACCGGCGGGCGCCCCGGTTGCGTGAATTCCGCGGCGTTTCGCCTGCGCACCACCACGACCAGATGCTCGGGCGAGGCCCATCGCTGCCAGAATTCCACTCCGCTCCAGAAGATCGCGGGCGGCCGCTCGCCATCCGAGCCCAACTCGCCGGTGTAATCCGCTACCGGGATGGGTGCCTTCAACACCCACGGGAGAATCTGCGGGTACCACTTGTACGATACCACCTGCTCGGCGTGCGCGCGCTGCGCGATGCGCGCGATCCCATGCCCCGAGAGATCACCAGACACCTGTGGCAACGCCAGGATGAGCGCGAGATAGAATCCGCCCCACCCTGCGGCGGCCGCCATGAGCGCGCTCCTGCCCGCACGCGGCGCCATCCGGACGGCGATCCACGCGCCAACAAGCAGCAGCGCACCACCGAGCATCGCGAGCCCTGTCACATCATAGTGCGCGAGCGAGCCGGAGCGCAGGCCGTATCCCACGCCGCCCACAACCACGAGGGTCACGAGCAGGGCGTGGACCACGAGCGGCGTGCGAACGCGCATGGCATGCGCACCGGCGATTGCCCGCCCGAGGAGCGCTGCCGCTGCTGGCATCGCCGGGAGGATGTACGGCAGGAGCTTGGAGTGCGACAGCGAGAAGAAAACGAGGATGGTGAAGAACCAGAGCGCGAAGAAGAGCTCATCGCGGTGCTCCGCGAGATGCGGGCGCCGCCATGTCCGCAGCGCTCCCAGCGAGTGGCCGAAGAGCACCGTCCAGGGCAGAAAGCCGACGATGAACGCGAGCACGAAATAGTAGATGGGCCCGCCCCGCCCCGCCTCCGATGTCGCGAAGCGCGCGAAGTGCTCGTGGATGAAAAAGAACCGCGAGAAACCCGGATTCGCGCGCTCCATGAGCACGAACCAGGGCGCGGTCACCAGCACGAACACCACCGGTGCAGGCGACAGCAGCAGCTCACGCACTCGTCGCCACTTCCCGAGCAGCCCCACCCAGAGCAGACAGACAAGGCCGGGAAAGGCGATGCCGATGAGCCCCTTGGCGAGCATGGCCAGCCCCGTGCCGAGTCCGAGGAGCGCGAGGGCGCCCATGGCGGAGCGCCCCGCATCGCGCTCGAGAAGAAATCGGCGCAGCGCGAAGAACGCGAGCGTCAGCCCGAAGGTGAGCACACCATCCGTGATGTTGTACCGACCGAGGACGAAGGAGAGCGGCGCGGAGAGAAAGATGAGCGCTGCCCAGAGCCCCCACGTGGGAAGCGCCGGCCCCGATAGCTCCACCATCAGGATGGCAGCGGTGCCGATGGCGGCCAGCCGCGTGGGAAGCCGCGCCGCGAAGGCGTTCTCCCCGAGCAGCCGCATCGACGCGGCATTCGCCCAGTACAGGAGCGGCGGCTTCTCGAAGTAGTGCGCGCCATCCAGCCGCGGCGTGAGGTAGTCGCCCGAGGCCAGCATCTCGCGTGGAATCTCCGCATAGCGCGCCTCGTCCGGCTCGGCCAGCCACGTGCCCGGGAGCTCGATGAAGAGCAACAGCACGAAGATCCCGAGCAGCAGCGCCAGGCGCCGGCGCTCCGACCACCATGGTCCGCGCGTCCGCCCCGACACGTGCCCGAGATGCGTGTGCTCCGCCGCCGATGATGTTGGCGCGGTCACGGGCGACGACGCATGCGATGTGGGCTGGCTCACGCGCGACTCATCCACTACAACACCCGGAGCACATCTTCAACTGGACCCGCGCTGCCACTGCCCACCAGCGCCAGGATGTCTTGCATCACCGCGCGCGAACGCGGCCAGGCCACGCGTGCCATCGCCTCCTGCACGGAAAGCCACGCGGCTCGCTCGTGCTCGGGGCCCAGCACCACGTCCGAGTCTCCATTGACCATGGCGGCAAACACGACGGCCAGCATCACGGTGTCGATGGTGTGCAGGTAGAAGGGCTGCACCGTGACGTTGTACAGCCGCGCGATGCCGAGACCTGTCTCCTCACGAAGCTCCCGCACGGCGGCGTGGGGCGGCGTCTCATCGTGTTGGATGTGGCCATGCACGACCTCCCATGCACCGGTGCACCGCGTGTGCGGCGCACGCTGAAGCAGGAGCATCTCCCATGCGCCGGGTGCGCCGCGCATCGGGTAGACATCCACACTGCCCACCGTGGTGACCGTCATGAGTTGCTCACAGGATGCCCCAGAATTCGCGTGCGATGTCGAACGACACCGACCAGCGCCCATCGCGCACGCCGCGCGCGACATCGACACGCAGCAGGTCAAAGAAAAAGAGCGCGCCCAGCCCCACCGACGGGTACCAGCCTCCGCGCGCGGCGCGGAACGGCGCGCTTCGCGCCACGTAGATCGTGTTCACGAAGGGCGCCAGCGTGGCCGAGGCCGGCGCCCGCCCGAACCGGCCGAGTGGAATCGGCACGAACGGTACGCGGACCCGCCATTCGACGCGCTGGCTGGCCGCCAGGCGGGCCGCGAACTCGTGCGCGCCGTAGCCGGGACCGGTGGTGGGCCCGCCGAGGAAGATATACTCCTGCGGCGGTGCCGCAGGCGAGCCGGCCACCGCACCGAGTACCGAGCGTAGCACCAGACGCTGTGCCCCGACGGCGCGCTCGATGTCCGCCGAGATCACGGCGCGCGCGAATCGGGGACGCGAGCCGGTGAAGGCGCTGTCGCGCCGCTGAAAGATGCCACCGCGCAACTCCCCTGTGAGTCGGAGCTCGCTGCCGAAGATGAAGGGTGTGGTGGGGCGGTCCACGTCGAGCGAGAGCCGCCCTTCCCTGACCGGCCTGGCCGGGAAGACGGGCGCATACTGTCCCATCGCCGGCCGCGCGTGCACGCTCAACGCGCGCTGGGTTTCGTAGCTCGCCTCCGCGCGCCACCACATGCCCAGGTGCTGCCCGAGCTCGGCGCCAACGCCCACCGCACGCACGTCGTATGGCTCGGTGTTATCGTCGCCATACTCCTGCGCCGCCAGGCTGTTGCGCACGAGCGAGCTCTCCTCGACGTCGCGCGCATCGCGATACTGTCGCTCGGCGTAGAGGTGAAACACGTCCCCGCCCGCACGCGGCACATCGAGGGAGACGCGCCCCTTGGCCTGATGGTCGGCGAAGCCCCAGCGTCCAGCGAGTGCGAGGCTGCGTCCGGAGCCCAGCGGGAGTGCGGCTCCGCCCCCCAGCGCAAGACCCTCGACCCGGTTCACGCGCGCGAAATCGGAGATGCGGCGCGCGGTGAGCCGCGGCCCGGTGGTCTTCTGCAGCACGCGTGCGCGCACGAGCGAGCGCACCTGCGCCTGAACACGCTGCACGTCCGCGCCGGTGGCGGCGCGGACGCCGCGCGGAAGCGAGTCGAGCACGGAGCCCCGCCACGCATAGCGCGAGAGCACCGACGGAGGAAGCTGGATGATCGCCGGACCGGCGAACATGGTGCTGGGTAGCCCGGTGTTCACGTGGTAGCAGCAGATCTCCCAGCGCCCGCGAATGATGCCGCGCGCGGGGAAATCGAGCCATGTGCCCGATCGGCGGATCTCGATCTCCTGATGCCGAGGCAGCCAGAAGCGCCCCGCCACCAGCGCGTTCTCGAGGACGATGTCCACGTCGTCGAGGGTGTGGTCGATGTAGGCATCGCGCGTGAAGCTGAACGCCATGCGCACCACCTGGGCCGTGCTCCGATCGAGATAGATGGCCCCGACCACGCGTGGCGCGGCAGGATCCCGTGGGCGCACCTGTACGGCGTAGACGTCCACCGCGCGATCGGGCAGCAGGATCTGCAGGGAATCGGTGATGGCGAAGTCGTAATCGGCCAGGCCGGTGGCGGAGAGCGGGTGCGGCACATCGCGCACCTCGTCCCCCTCTCCGATCCGGATGATGCTCGGGAAGTTGTTCTGGACGATGCCCAGGTGATCGCGGTGGTAGCGGATGTCGGTGGGCGCGAGCAGGGTATCGCGCCGCCCGATGATCATCTGCTTGCTCAAATTGGGCGCATGCCAATAGACTTGAAGCGCCAGTTGATCCGTTCGCACCACCTTCGGCGGCTCGGTAAGCTGGCCGGCCTGATTGCCGAGCTGAGCGAGGAAGGTGACGTAGCCGTGCGCGGTGGCGGTGTAGTCCACGAGCGCCGTGTCGGCGAGCTGCTGGGCGCGTAGCGCGGTGGCACGCGCGACGAGCGCGCGGGTGCGCGCATCGTTCCACTGTTGCGCGGCCGCCGGCGCCGGCGCGCTCACCAGTCCCACCATCACACAACACGCGGCCACCGGCGCCGCGAGGACACGAAACATGTTCGGGAATTTCATGAGCGGGCGGGACGGGGGCAAGGAGAGGGGCGGGTAGTGAGTTATGCGTTTTCTCCTTTCTCCTTTCTCCTCTCTCGCCTCTCAATCGCCCGTGACCTTCGAGCACTTTCTCGCACTTGCCCGCCCGGGCATGCTCGTGCCGGTGTGGCGCGACTGCCTGCTCGACGCGGAGACACCCGTGTCGGCGTTCGCCAAGCTCCGGCGCGACCCGTTCGCCTTTCTCCTCGAGTCGGCGCCGGCGGGCGGTGAAACGTGGGCGCGCTACACCTTCATGGGCACGGAGCCGCGCGCCGCATGGCGGTTGCGCGATGGCACGGTGGAGGACTGGACACCGGAGGGCGGATGGCATGGCGCCAGGCGTCCGGCCGATCCGCTCGATGACTTGCGAGCGCTGGTGGCAGCGTTCGAGCCGGCCGACGTGCCGGAGCTGGGCGGTTTCTGGAGCGGCGCCGTCGGTTTCTTCGGCTACGATGTCGTGCGCCTCATCGAGCGGCTCCCGCATGCACCGCCCAGAGTGCTCGACGTGCCTGATGCGCTGTTCGTCTTCACGCGCGCACTGGTGATCATCGACAACCTGCGTGCGCAGGCGCGGGTGGTGGTGGGGGTGCCGATTCCCGAGGGCGCGGCGGCGGCCGAGCTGCGCACGGTGTACGACGAGGCGGTGCGCGATGTGGACGAGACGATCCGCCGGCTGCGCGCGCCCGCGCATCTTCCCGCGCTCGAGCTGCACGAGGCGGCGGCGCCGGCGTGCGGGACCTCGAGCTACACGCGCGAGCAGTTCATGCACGACGTGGAGCGGATTCGCGAATACATCATGGCCGGGGACTGCTTTCAGGCGCTGCTGGCGCGCCGGATCGAGGTGCCGCTGGATTTCGATCCGGCGGCGCTCTACCGCGCGCTCCGTGCGCTCAATCCGTCGCCCTACATGTACCATCTGGTGCTCGACGGCATGGAGTTGGTGGGCAGCTCGCCCGAGCTGCTCGTGCGCGTGTCGAACGGGCGGGTGACGGTGCGCCCGATTGCCGGCACGCGCCCGCGCGGGCTCACTGCCGACGAGGACGAGCGTCTCACGCAAGAGCTGCTGGCGGATGAGAAGGAACGCGCCGAGCACGTGATGCTGGTGGACCTGGGGCGCAACGATGTGGGACGCATCGCCCAGTTCGGGAGCGTCGAGGTGACGGACCTGATGGTGGTCGAGCGCTACAGCCATGTGCTTCATCTCGTGAGCCAGGTGGAGGGGCGGCTGCCGCCCGGTACGTCTACCATCGACGTCTTTCGTGCCACCTTCCCCGCCGGCACGATGACGGGCGCACCCAAGGTGCGCGCGATGGAGATCATCGACGAGCTGGAGCCCGAGCGGCGGGCCGCGTACGCCGGCGCCGTGGGGTACATCGCCGCGGGCGACCGGCGCATGGATCTCGCCATCACCATCCGCACGTGCGTCGTCGCGAACGGCGTGGCGTCGGTGCAGGCGGGTGCCGGCATCGTGGCCGATTCGGTACCGGCGAATGAGTGGGTGGAGACGGAGAACAAGGCGCGCGCGCTACTCACCGCCATCGCTCAGGTACGGCACGCAACGGAGGGCGGTGCGAGCGATCGCTCGGCCTGCACCTGATCCCCACGTCGGCTGGATTTACCACAGAGACACGGAGGACACGGAGAACGGCCAGAGGTGAGCGCGGCGCCTGCGATACTCTAGTATGACATTAAGCGCGTTTAGCTATATAGCTATCATACGTATACTTAAACAGTAAGTGATAATCCACTGTCTCACATGTGGACGTTCACCAAAGGCAGCAACTTGAAGGGAAAGGGGTTGTTCTTCGCGTAGTTCAACACGCCGATCTGCACCCCGAACAGTCTGCGCGCGTAGTTGAAGAGCCCGATGGTCAGCCCGTGCTGCTCGCCCTTGATATCGTTGAAGGCGCTGGCCGACACCCCGGTGAAGCGGCCGCGGTGGTCTCCGATGCGAAAGTAGGCCGGCGCCACCACCAGACCGGCCACGTCCTCACCACCGGCCGCCACGCCGGCGATCATCACGCCGCGCACACTCGACGCTCCGATCCCCAAGCCGCCGATCCCCACGCCGGTGAGGGTGCCGCCCGCGCCCACCCCTACCCCACCGATCGCCAGCCCGGTCATGTCTCCGCCGGCACCCACCGCAATCGGCGCGGCGGCGATACCGGTGAGATTCCCGCCCGAGCCAACCGCCACGCCGGCAATCGCCACGCCGCGCAGGTCGTTCCCGCTCCCGATCCCGACGCCCGCGATCGCCAGTCCGCTGAGCGAGTTCCCGCTCCCGATGCCGATCCCCGCCAGCGTGATCCCCTTCACGTCGTTCCCTGCCCCAACGCCCAAGCCCGCGATCGCGATCCCCCGCAGCTCATTCCCGGCACCGGCGCCGAGTCCGCCGATCAACACGCCGTGCACATCGTTTCCGGCGCCAACGCCGAGTCCGCCGATGGCCGCGCCCAACACATCGTTCCCGCTGCCCGCACCAAGCCCGCCGATCATCACGCCGACCAGTCGGTCGCCGGCGCCCAGCCCCAGACCGCCGATGCCGAGCCCCGTGATGCGCTCGTCCGCGTCCACGCCGCCAATGCCGACCGCGAGACCGGTAATCGTTCCGGCGCCGGTGAGCGGAAGGCCGAGCGCCAGGCCGCGCACATCGCCCGTAGGGTCGTGGTGCGGCTGCCAGATGGTGATGTTGGCGCCATTGACCCACTGCAGGCGACGGTCGCGGAAGTTGAGCCGGAGTCCGTTGACGCCGCGCGAGTCGCCGATGCTGATCCCGGCATGATGCACCGTGAGGTTGAGACCGTGGGAGTCCTGCGCCGCGAGCGGCGCGGTGGTCAGGGCGAAGGCGATGAGCGGAAGAACGGAGGCGGCGATGCGGGTGGTGACGTGCATGATGCGGGGCGGAAGATGAAGGGCGCAGTGGCGCAGCTGCCACTAAGGGACACGTGGTGTGCGGCCGTGCCTGGCAGGGCGGGTTCCCTTGCCTCTACGACGAGCGTCCGGTGCGGTTTCAGGCCATCTGCCGCTGCGCCTAGTGCGCCCGCGTTCGCGCGTGGCATATTCCAGTGCACGATGCCCTACCAGCTCATCAGCGCTGACCGCCAGCAACGGTTCGAGCTCCGCACCGGCTGCTCGCTTGTGGTGGGGCGTTCCGCCAGCAGCGACATCCCGTTGCTCGATCCCGCGATCTCGCGGCGGCACGCGCGGCTCGACTGCGACGACGCGGCGCTCCAGGTGCATGACCTCGGATCGAGCAACGGCACGTTCGTCAACGGCGAGCGCGTGGAGTCGGCGCGGGTGGAATCCGGCGACACGCTGGCGTTCGGGCACCTGGCCTTCCAGGTGCACGCCGTGGAGGCGCCGGCGCCATCCCCGAACGACGCGGGTGCGATCGACAGCCACCGCACGCCGGAGGTCACCATCGTCCGGCAGCGCCCCATCAAGCCGATCTCCAGAGCGCCGCGTGCCTCCCGCTCCGGCGAAACCACGGCGGAACCTCTCCCGACCGGCGCACTGCCCGCGGAGCGCGCGAGCAGCGATGAGATGCTCGCGCTACTGCTCGAGGTGTCCAAGGAGCTCTCGCGCGTGGTGGACCTGGACGCGCTGCTCGACAAGATCGCCGGCTTCGTCTTCCAGACCGTGGATGCGGACCGGGTATCCATTCTGTTGGCGGGCGACGACGGGACGATGGTGCCGAAGTTCTCGCGTGATCGCGCCGGCACGGCGGCGGAGCGCATGGTGCCGCGGTCCATCGCGCAGCGGGTGGTGGAGGAGGAGGTGGCGGTGCTCACGGACAATGCCCGGGAGGACGATCGCTTCGGCGGCCAGTCGATCGTGCGTCAGCGTGTGCGCTCCGCCATGTGCGCCCCCCTGCTCGGCAGCGAGGAGCATGCGCAGGGTGTGCTCTACGTCGACAACGTCACCACCACGCAGCGCTTCACGGATGTCGATCTGGATCTGCTCGTCGCCCTCTCCGGCATGGCGGCCGTGGCCATCGAGAACCACCGCTTCTCGGAGCGGAGCCGGCGCGAGGCGCTGGTGCGGAGCAACTTCGAGCGCTACTTCGCGCCGAGCCTCGCGGCGCGCATCGCCGGCGCGCCGGAGGCCGTGACGTTGGGCGGGGAGAAGTGTCGCGTGGTGGTGCTGTTCAGCGACATCCGCGGCTTCACCGCGCTGGCGGAGTCCATGCGGCCGGATGAGGTGGCGCGGCTCTTGAGCGAGTACTTCACCGTGATGGTCGAGTGCGTGTTCCGCCACGGCGGCACGCTCGACAAATTCATCGGCGACGCGCTCATGGCGCAATGGGGCGCGCCCATTCCCGTGAGCGACGCCGCGGAGCGCGCCTTGAGTGCGGCACGCGACATGATGCGTGCGCTCGACGGGTTGAACGACGAGTGGCGCGCGGCATGTCGCCCCACGCTGGAGATTGGCATCGGGCTCAACGCCGGCGAGGTGTTCGCCGGGAACATCGGGTCGGCGCGACGCCTCGAGTTCACCGTGATCGGCGACGCCGTGAACATCGCGAGCCGGCTGTGCGCCATGGCCGACGCGGGAGAGATTCTCTTCACGGACGCGATCCGATCCGAATTGCGGGACACGGCAGGGGTGTGCGAGCGCGGCGCGCTCGAGCTCCGCGGAACGCGGCGGTCGGTGAGCGTGTACCGCGCATCCCTGTGAGTGCCGCGACGGCGCCTCCGCCGGGCTATACGCGCCTGAAGCGCGCCCATATGGAAGTGGTGGCGCGCACGAGCATGGCTGCTGCCGTGGAACAGGCGCTCTCGGCGGGCACGCTCTACGCCTACGCCCAGCATCACCCGCGCACGCGGATGCTGGTGGGCCGCGGGATCGTGTACGCCGTGCCGCTCCCCGATGATGCGGGCAACGTGGTGGTGCGTCATTCGCGGCATGGCGGCGTGCTCGCGCCGGTGACCGGGGACCGTTTCCTGGGCCATGGCCGTGCCCCGTACGAGCTGGAGGTGGCGTTGCATCTGGAGCGCGCGGGTATCCCCACGCCGGAGATCGTAGCGTACGCCGCCTACCCCGCAGGCGGCCCCTTCCGATCGACGGATATCGTGACGCGCGAGGTGCCCGACGCGCGCGATCTCGCGGGTGCCCTGGCCGACGCTCCTCCACCCCACCGGAAGCGCGCACTGCTGGCGGCCACGGCAACGCTCATGGCGCAGCTCGCGCTGGCAGGAGTGCGGCACCCCGATCTCAACCTCCGGAATATCCTCGTCGCCCCGGATGAGAATGGCGCGCTCGAGGCGCAGGTGCTGGACGTGGACCGTGTCTGGTTCGACGCACCGGGCGCCCCCGCCGTGCGCTCGGCGAACCAACGCCGCTTCAACCGCTCCGCGCGCAAGCTCCGCCGCAGGGAGGGGCTCGCGATCGAAGACGCCGATCTGCTCTGGATTGCGGCCACCGTACGGGAGCGCACCGAGGATGGCGTGTGATCCACACGCCACTCCGCCGCATCTGCGTCGTGATGATGAGCGCCATCGGCGACGCGGTGCACGTGCTGCCGGTCATCACGGCGCTCAAGCGGCATGCGCCGCACGCGCACATCACCTGGGTGCTGCAGCCGGGGCCGGCATCGCTGGTGCGTGGTCATCCAGCGGTCGATGAGATCGTGCTGTTCGACCCGCGTCGCGGCTGGAAGGCACTGCTCGATGTGCGGCGCTCGCTCGCCCAGCGGCGCACGGATCTTCTGCTCGACTTGCAGGTGTATGCCAAAGCGGGACTCGTCACGCTGCTTGCGAAGGCGCCGGTGAAGCTCGGCTTCGATCGCGCACGCGCACGCGACCTCAACTGGCTCGCCACCACGCATCGCATCCCGCCGCACGCGCCGCAGCACGTGCAGGACCAGTACTTCGAGTTTCTGGACGTCCTGGGCATTCCACACGAGCCGGTGGAATGGGGGCTGGGTCCGTGGGAGAGTGAGCGCGGGCGGCAGCGCGAGTTCCTCGCCCGCCTCGACCGCCCGGCCGCCACGCTGGTCATCGGATCGAGCCACCGGCAGAAGGAGTGGCTCGCCGAGCGATGGGCGGAGCTGGTGGACGTGCTGGCTGGCGACTTCGGACTGCAGCCGGTGCTCGCCGGCGGCGCGTCGGATCGCGAGCGCCGCACCGCGCAGATCATCCGCGAGCGCGCGCATCACGAGCCAATTTCCACACTCGGCGTGCCGCTCCGCGAGCTGGTGGGCGTGCTCGACGCTTCGGCGCTCGTGATCTCGCTCGATACGGCGCCACTGCATATGGCCGTCGCGCTGGGGCGTCCGGTGGTGAGCCTGATGGGGTACAACAGCCCGAAGCGTGTGGGGCCGTATCGGCGCTTCCACGATCTTCTCGTGGATGCGTACGGTGATCCCGGTGAGGACTATCCGATCTCCATGGCGCACCGGCTGGACCGCATGCCGCGCATTCGGGTGAGGGACGTGGTGGAGAAAGTCGAGCGGTGGCGCGAGTGCTACGCCCGCGCATAGCGTCGCGCCACGCGCCGTACCCGCGCGGCGGCCCGCGATGGTGCTCCGCCGGCTCATGGCACGGCGTTATCCCCGCACGATCTTCGCGGTCGTGATCACCTGCCCGGTATGCCGCTGCGTGTGCTCGGCGATGTGGAAGAGCAATCCCCACACGGTGGAGGGAAGCTGCGCGCGCCCGACGCCGCGGGGCGCGAACAGCTCGGTGCGCGGTGTGTCGCGCAACGCCTGTACGGCACGCTGCATTGCGCCTGTGGCGTTGGCCACGAGCGTTGCCGCATCCACGGGCGGCGTGCCCGCGTGCTTCTCCGCGGCGAGCGCGCGGCGCTGCGTCTCGTCCAGCGGCTCGCCGCGGGCGTAGGTGAGCAGCCGGTCGATGCTTCCCGCGATATGTGTGAGATGAAAGCCGACCGATGCCGCGCCGCCGGGTGAGGTCCACAGTTCGGCCACGTTGAGCGGCTCCGCGGCACGTGTGATGTCTTCGGCCGACTGCATGAGCGCCTGCGCCGCGGGGAGGACAACGGGATCGAAGCCGGCGAGCGGGCCGCGAAGCCAGACCTCCTGCTGTGGCGCGGCGGGGGTACGGGAATCGGTCATGGCGCGAGATCTCCAGAACGGGGGTGACGGGTCTTCTCGAATCCTAATGCCTCTCGCGCCAGCCGATTCGCCAACGGGGTAATGTGTTCGATGGCGCGCGTTGTGCCGGCCAACGTGCCGAACGTCCCGAGGCTATAGTTCGTAGGAGACGTCCCGCAGAGGAGGGAGCATCATGGAAGCGCGCATCATCAACCCCGATCCTGCCTACCCGCCGGCGCGGCTCATCGAGCCGACCAGCCTTGGCTATCTGCTCATTGCCGCAGAGGTTCATCCCCGGGCGATTCCGTTGCAACGGGTACTCCCCATTCCGCGCGACCGGTGGGAGGCGCTGGCGGCGGTGTACGAGGCGCTGCCGCCGCTCGAGCAGATGGATGGGGTGGAGCGGATCACCGTGTTCGACGCCATCGCCATTCCGCCCGTGCGCACTCCCGACGACGCCCAGCATGATGGGCGACAGGGCGCCCACTTCGACGTGGTCATCTTCATGGAGACGGAATCGCCAGACAGGGCGCGCGCGGTGCAGCGCACGCCGGCGTATCGCGTGCTCATGGACACGCTCTCGCGCCACGCGAAGCGCGTCGAGGCGATCGCCGCCCGCAACGCCCGACGCATCGCGGATGTCGACGCAACGCGCCCGGGGCTCTTCCTGTTCAACTACTTCGTCGCTAGTGACGTGCAGGTGGCGGTGCAGCTGTGGGATTACCTGGCGGGCTGGTACGAAGCCGAGACCGGGTTGGACAACTCGACGCTGCTCGTCCCACTGGAGGGCGAGTCGTCGCCATACTGCGCCATCAACCATGCACGGTGGGACGTGGGGGTGTTTCGGCTTCTCTGGGACCAGCTGTCCGCAAAGAGTTTCAGAACGTATGTGCGGGCCAACCTGGAGGAGAACCGCGTGACCGCGTACCCCATTCTGTACCGGCTCGCGCCTCGCGTCTCGATGGGGATCGTGCCGTCGCGTGCTGCCTCCGTGGCCGCCGCCATGGCGGGGGCCGGGCTCGCCTGGTGGGGTTGGCGCCGGCTGGCACGGGCACGTGCGCGCCATGGCACATCCCGCATAGCAGATGTCGGGCAGTCCAGCCAGATTGAAACGCACGAACCGACCCTGGCTGCCGTATAATCCTGACGCTCGTGTCGTGACGCGGCGAATAGCCGAATTCCTCGAACAGGCGGAGACTCTCGATGTCCAGAACGACGACCATCGCCCAGATGCTCATCCGCATCACCGGCATCCTCCTCATCATCCTCGGCCTGCTCTTCTGGAGCGGCCATGCGCTCGGGCTCATCGGCCTGCACATGCTGCTCGGCCTCGTGCTGGTGGTGTCGCTCTGGGTGCTGGCAGGCGTGGGCGCGCGCGCCGGCGTGGGGTCCGGGTTCGTGGGGCTCGCCATTGTGTGGGGCGTCATTGTGCTGGTGCTCGGCATGACGCAGGCGCGACTGCTCCCCGGCTCTGCGCACTGGGTGATTCAGGCGCTGCACTTGCTGGTGGGACTCGCGGCGATGGGAATCGGCGAGTCGTTGGCGAAGCGGATCCAGGCAGCGAGGACGCCGGCGCTGCAAGTGTAGCGGAGGGCGGAGCCTGGTTACCTGACGGTTGCCCTGAGGAAGGGCGGCCATCGCGACGCGTGCGCGATCTTGACAGGACCGTGCTATGGGCGTATAGGTAGGCCGTCCACCTGTTGAGGGTCTTCCTGAGATGCCTACCCGCGCCGATCGCCCGAAGAGCCCGCTGCTCCAGGGCACGCTCGACCTGCTCATTCTCCAAACGCTCTCGCTCGGCCCGCTCCACGGGTACGCGATCGCGCAGCACATTGCCCGACGCTCGCAGGGCGTGCTGCAGGTGGAGCAGGGCTCGCTCTATCCCGCGCTCGAGCGACTGCTCAACAAGGGATGGGTGACCGCGACGTGGAAGCAGTCGCCGACCAAACGGCAGGCGCGCTACTACACGCTCACTGCCTCGGGCCGGAAGCAACTGGGGGAAGCACGATCGAGTTACGACCGAGTGGCCGCGGCCATCGGTCGTGTGCTGGGGCGCGCCTGAGCGGAGGACGCAGTCGATGTCCCGCGTTGATGCCCTGCGCCATCGCGTCTCGGTGTTTCTCCATCCGCGCCGCTACGCGCGCGAGCTCGAGGCCGAGCGCCGCTTTCATCTCGACCTGGAAGCGATGCAGCAGCGGCACGTCGGAGCGGCCGAGGACGAGGCGGAGTTCACTGCCCGGCGGCAGTTCGGGAATGTCACGTACTACGGAGAGGAAACGCGTCATATGACCAGCCTGCGAATCAGCGATGCGCTGATGCAGGATCTCCGCTATGCCGTGCGCACGCTGCGCAAGAGTCCGGGCTTCACGCTCGCCGCTGTGTTTACGCTCGCGCTCGGCATCGGCGCGACGACCGCGGTGTTCAGCATGGTGAACGCGCTGCTCCTGCGCCCGCTGCCGGTGGCGCAGCCGGATCGACTCTTCAACATCAACGAGCAGCGGGTCGGCGCCCTGGTCAGATGGATGGGGCAGGAGAAGATTCCGTATGGCCGATTCCTGTCGTATCGCGAGGGGACGCGTCAGGTCTTCTCCGGGCTCGCTGCCCAGAATGCGACGAGCTTCTCGCTGCGCGCAGGGAGCGAGCCGGCCACCACAGTAAGCGGCGCGCTCGTCTCAGCGAACTACTTTGACGTCCTGGGCGTCCGGCCCATGCTGGGTCGCTTCTTCAGCCGGGATGACGAGCCCGCGGTGGTGCTGAGCCATCGCCTCTGGCAGACTCGATTCGCGGGTGACCGGAACGTGATCGGCCAGACGATCTACCTCAACAGCCGACCGTACGCAGTCGCGGGTGTGGCGCCGGCGGGGTTCAGCGGGACAACCGCTCTCATGACACTCGCCGTATGGGTTCCGGTCAAGTCCGCGCCATTGTCGGGGGACATGGGCGTGTCGGGGGACATGGGCAGCTGGGTGGCGCCGTTTGGCCGGCTACGGCCGGGTGTGACGCCCGCCTATGCGACGGCCGTGGTCGATGCCGTAGCCAAACGCGTCCCGCCCGATGAGCCACAGAGCCGGGTGCGCGGCGCGCGGCTCGAGCCCATGACATCGGTTCCCGCGAGCGAACACCGCGGCATGGTACGCTTTCTTGGGATGGTTCTCGCGGCCGCCGCGTTGGTTCTGCTGATCGCCAGCGCGAACATCGCGGGGATGCTGCTCGCGCGTGCCGTCGCGCGCCGCCGAGAGATGGCGGTGCGCCTGGCGGTTGGCGCTGGGCGCGGACGGCTGATCTGGCAACTCCTGACCGAAAGCGCCGTCCTCTTTCTCCTCGGCGGGGTTGGCGGATTTCTCCTCGCCCTCTGGCTGGCGCGGCTCCTGGCGGCTTGGGTCCCGGAGCTCACCGGCGGAGCCGTACTCGATGTTACACCGGACTTGCGCGTTCTGGGCTTCGCCCTCGTACTGACCGCCGCGACAGGGATTCTCTTCGGCCTCGCGCCCGCGCTGCGCGCCTCGCGCGCCGAGCTGGTCCCCGCACTCAAGGATGGGGCGGGACGAGGGAGCCGGAGCGCACGGGGGCGAAGCATCTTCGTCGTTGCGCAACTCGCCCTCTCGGTAGTCCTCTTGGTCGCCACCGGTCTCTTCGTGCGGACATTGCGGAGCGCGCTGGCCGTGGACCCTGGCGTCGATCCGGACGGTGTCGTGGTCGCCTCGGTTGACCTCGCGCCTAACGGATATGACGAGGCCAGAGGACACGCCTTCTATTCCTCGCTGATCGAGCACGTGAGCGCGCTCCCCGGTGTCGAAAGCGCTGGGCTCGCACGGTACGTCCTCCTGAGTGGAAACGTCGAGACGAGCGACATCGAACCCGCCGAGGTCGGGCCGAAGGGGCGCACGAGGGTTAACGCGGTGTTCGATGTGGTCAGTCCTGGCTATTTTCGCGCGCTGAGCTCTCCGCTCGTTGCTGGGCGCGTGCTTTCAGCCGCGGATGACGAGAGGGGTACGCCAGTCGTTGTGGTGAATCAGACGCTGGCGCGGCGGCTCTGGCCAGATGAGAACCCGCTCGGCAAGCACGTGCGTACTCTCGACCACGATTGGGAGGTAGTGGGCGTGCTGCGCGACGGCAGGTACGAGAGCATTGACGAGCAGCCACAGCCGTTCATGGTCTTCGAGTTGGGACAACGGTCGTTCATGGCCCCCCTGCTGGGACCGACGTACTGGCTATCCATGACGCTATATGTTCGCACCCGGATTCCCGCGGCGCAGGTGATTCAGCAGATCCGTGGTCAGGTGCGTGCCCTCGATCCCAACGTAGCAGTTGCGTATGCGGAACCGCTCACCGATGTCATCGACAGAGCGCTCTTCCCCCAGCGCGTCGCGGCCCGGCTCATCGGCATCTTCGGTTTCGTCGGCCTGCTCCTCGCCGCGATCGGCATCTACGGCGTGCTCGCCTATCACGTGGCGCAGCGCACGCGCGAATTTGGCATCCGGCTCGCGCTCGGCGCGCGCGGCGGTGATGTGGTGCGTTCAGTCATGCGCCGGGGGGCGCTGCTCATCGTCATGGGGATCGCGGTTGGACTCCTTGCCGCCGCAGCTGTAACACGACTGGTGTCCGGACTGCTCTATGGAATCAGCCCCCTCGACCCGGTCACTTTTGTGGTGGCGCCCCTCGTGCTCATTGTTGTAGCACTCGTCGCATGCTGGATTCCTGCACGGCGCGCGACGCGCGTGGATCCCGTCAGCGCCTTGCGAGCGGAGTGAGCGAGGCAGAATCCCATGTCCCGCCTCGATGGACTCCTACATCGGCTGGCCGTGCTCCTGCGGCCGCATCGTTACGCACGCGAGATGGCGGAGGAGCGGCGCTTCCATCTCGAGCTCGAGGCGATGCAGCAACAGCATGCGGGGACTGACGCGGAAGAAGCCGAATTCGCCGCGCGGCGTCGGTTCGGAAATCCCACCTACTACGGCGAGGAGACGCGTCGCGTGACCAGTCTGTCGGTGGTCGACGCGTTGGCGCAGGACGTCCGCTACGCGCTCCGGACGTTACGGCGGAGCCCGGGCTTCACGGCGACCGTGGTGCTCACACTCGCACTCGGCATTGGCGCCAACGCCGCTATCTTCTCCGTGGTCGATCACCTGCTGCTCCATCCGCTCCCGTACGCGGACGCCGACCGCATCGTGTTTCTGTGGGAGGCAGGGACGCAGGGCGCGAGCTCGATCCGCTTCGCACCGACGCTGGATGCCATTCGCGCGTGGAAGACGCAGGCGCATTCGCTCGACGGGGTCGAAGCGTTCACGTCGCATGTCTTTCTCGCGACAGGGGGAAGTGAAGCACGCGTGGTCAACGGCGTGGCCATTACGCCCGGTCTTCCAGCCTTCCTCGGCGCGCGCCCATTCTTGGCCGCGGCTTCGGCCCCGCCGATGCCGCGCTCGGCGCGCCGCCCGTCGTGCTGATCAGCCAGGCCCGGTGGCAGCGCGACTATGGCTCGCGGCCGGACGTCCTGGGTCGCACGCTCACACTCGACGGCACCGCCTACACGATCATCGGTGTCATGCCCGCGCGCTGGGATGTGCTGGGCTCCGCCGGTGTCGCGGACGCGGAGCAGCTGTGGATTCCACTCTCCCTCACGCCGGGCAACGACACCACGCGAATGGTCGGCGCCCAGACGGTCGCCCGTCTCCGGACCGGAGTCACGGCCGAGCAGGCACAGCGCGAGGTGAAGGCCATCTTCTCGCGCCTTCCGAGCGTCAAGACGATGGGTGATTTCGCGCTCACCGCGCGCGTCATGCGTCCACAGCAGATGATGCTGCGCGACAGCCGACGGACCGCGCTCCTCGTGATGATGGCGGCGGTGGGGGTGGTGCTGCTCGTGGCATGCGCCAACGTGGCGAACCTGCTGCTGGCCCGGGGCGCGGCCCGCGCCCGCGAGGTGGCGCTCCGCGCTGCGCTCGGGGCAAGTCGCTGGCGCATGGTGCGGCACGTGGCGGCTGAGAGCGTGCTACTCTCGCTCGTGGGCGGGGCGATGGGAGTGCTCGTCGCCTGGGTGGGGCTGCATCTCCTGCTCGCACTCCGTCCAGAGAGCCTTCGAGCGCTGGCGGGCGTGCGCGTGAATCTACTCGTCCTCGAGTTCACCCTCGGCCTGTCGCTCGCCACGGGCCTGTTGTCCGGTCTGATGCCGGCGCTGCGCACGACGGCGCCGAAGCAGGGACAGCTGCTGCGACAGGGGACCTCGGGCGTCGTGCGCGCCGATGGCGGCCGACGGCTTCGTGCTGCGCTCGTGGCGAGCGAGGTGGCGCTCTCAGTCATTCTGCTGGTGAGTGCCGGACTGCTCGTGCGGAGCGTGATGCAACTGCAACGCGTCGACGTCGGCTTCGACCCTCAGAATCTCTTCACCGTCGAGATGTCACTGCCGCGGGGCGCCTACGCGCAACCCGCGAGCCGCGAGCTGTTCGCGGCGCGCATGCTCGCCGCGATCCGCCGCGTGCCCGGCGTTTCCGCCGCCACGCAGGCGGACGAGGGGCCGACCTCGTACGGCTACGAATTCGCCGTGCCGCACATTGCCGGACGCACGAGCGACGATGGCAGCGCGCACGTGCCGATCGCCTCGAACCGGGTGCGGCCGGGGTATTTCCGCACTGTCGGCATCCGGCTCCTGCGCGGACGTACTTTCACGGCCGGAGAGATGCGGACGGGATCGGGCGTGATCGTCAGTCAGGCGATGGCTCGGCGCTTCTGGCCGCATGAGCTGGCGTTGGGCAGGCAGATCTGGTTCGGCAGCGACTCGGCGCACGCGGCAACAGTCGTGGGCGTGGTGGCCGACGTGGCGGCGAACGGCCTGACGGACGTCGAGATGCCGGAGATGTATTCGCCATACCACGAGACCGGCGTTCCGGTCATTCGCGCGCGGCCGCCGCACGAGCTCTTCGTCGTGCGTGCGACATCCGCCCCCGCTCCGGTGATCGCCGCCATCCGGCGGGCAGCGCGCTCAGTCGACCCCGACGTCGCCGTCTCAAAGGTGAGTCTTGTGGAAACGGTGCTCGCCCAATCCATCGCCGGGCCGCGTTTCAACATGGTGCTCCTCACCCTGTTCGCGGGGCTGGCGCTCGCGCTCGCGGCGGTCGGTCTCGCCGCCGTGGTCGGCTACGCCGTGGCCGAGCGCACGCATGAAATCGGCATCCGCATGGCGCTCGGCGCGCGCGAGGAGAGCGTGCTGCGGCAGGTGGTGATGCAGGGCCTGCGCGCCACGCTCGCGGGGCTGGTGGTCGGCCTCGTCGGCGCCCTCGCCGCCACCCGAGCGCTGGCCACCCTGCTCTACGGCGTCGAGCCGCGCGATCCGCTCACCTTCGCCGCCGTCGCGGCGCTACTGCTGGCGGTGGCACTCGTGGCCAGCTGGCTTCCCGCGCGCCGGGCCGCACGCGTCGATCCCATCATCGCGCTGCGGGCGGAGTAACGCGGCCTGCCCGCGCCGCGCCCGCGCCCGGAGCAGAGCGCGGTGATAGCAACCATCGCGATGGTTGCACAACAGAGACGCAGAGAGCACGGAGAACAGCGATTGGCAGAGAGGGATGTGGGGGACAGTCTTGAATTGCGAAGCCTCACGGTTTCAAGACCTGCCCCCCACCCGCGCACCACTCACAACTCATACCTCACAACTGCCTTTCTCTGTGTCTCCGTGTGAACTCCCGCTATTTCAACCGCGGCTTGGTGCTGCGAGGCGCTTTCTCGCA
>DASUKA010000114.1:0-34257 GCA_036278935.1 Gemmatimonadaceae bacterium | reverse complement strand
GAATCGGCAATGCGCCAGAGCGCGCGGTCGGGGGGGAGCCCGGACCGGTGCTCCAGGAGGAGCCGGATAGTCACACGCTCCTTGCCGCCGCCGGTGAAGGTGGGAAGGTAGCGCGCAACGGGGTCGTCGAGCGCGATCTTCCCCTCGTCATAGAGAATCATGATGGCCGTCGTGGTGGCCACCACCTTCGTGAGCGAGGCGAGGTCGTACAGGGTGTTCGTGGGGGAGACTCTGGGGCTGCGGCTGCTCCAGTCCAGGCGGCCGTATCCCTTTTCCCAGGTCGCCACGCCGTTGCGCCCCACGATCACCGCCGCGCCGGGGAAGCCGCCCGCATCGATGCCGCGTGAAACGAGGTGATTGATGACCTTCAACCTGGCGGCGGACATCCCGACGGAGGCCGGCGCCTTGACGGGCAATGCGTCGGCCGGCAATCCGTCTCCAACCGCGACGACGAGCGCGGCGAGCAGCAGTGTGATCACACGAAACCCCTTCTCGGCGGCAAAGCGAGGCGTCCGGCCAGCGGAGGCCGGGCGTGGTATCGAACGTGACGGCGCCCCTGCTGTGCAAGAATCACATCACAGACGGGGCGGTGGCGGTGGAGTGTGGTCGTACGGAGGAGCCGGGGCGTGGAGACGACGGTGCGGGCGGGTTAGCGCTCCGTCCAGCGACCCGACGAAGAGCGGCCAATACTACGAGCACGGGTATACATTGGCAAGACGAGACGGAGATGGGCGCGTCACGTGGCGAGCACGCGACAGAGTCGTCGCGTCGAGCCGCCCGCGGCGACCGTCCCCGGCAACCCTCGCTCCTTGGCGGGTGACCAATCCTGATGACGGTATGCAGACGATCGAGCACTCCCTGATCCAACGCGCCATCGGCGGCGATGAGCGCGCACTGCGACAGTTGTGGTCGCGGTACGCGCCGCACATCGACGCGGTCGTGCGACGGCTGGTGGGGGATCCCGATCTGGCGGCGGACATCGCGCAGGAGGTCTGGATGCAGATATTCCGAGCGCTCCCGAGCTTTCGCGGAGATGCGCAGTTCGGCACCTGGGCGCACCGCATTGCGGTGAACCGGACGCTGAACGCCCTGCGCAAGGTGCGCCGGCTGGCCTCAGTGGAGGTGGAGATCGAGGATGATAGCGCCTCGATCGATGGGGAGGTGGACAGCGACCGGGCGTTGCTGGCCGCCTCCATCGAGGCGGCGGCGGCGCGGTTGCCGGCCGGAGCTCGCACGGTGTTCGTGCTGCATGACGTCGAGGGCTACACGCACGAGGACATCGCGCGTGAGCTGGGGATCACCCCCGGGGCCTCGAAATCCCAACTGTTCAAGGCGCGCGCGAAACTGCGCCGGCTTCTCGCGCACCTGGTTGACGTTCCCATGCCGGCGCCGAGACCGATCCATGCTGCACCTCGACCCTGAACGACTGGCCGCTCTGGCCGATGACGAACCCTCAGCCGCCGAGGCGGCGCACCTGGCGGAATGCGCCGTGTGCGGCCGCGAGCGGAACGCACATCGCTCGTTGCGACTCATGGCCAGCCAGGAGCGCAGCACCGTGTTGCGCGAACCACTCTCCGAGTGGGGTGCGCTGGCGGAACGGCTGCGCGCGGAAGGGCTCATTGCGTCCACCGCCGCTCCGGCGTTCGGTGCGGGAACGCGGCGGCGCGCGTGGCTCAGCGCGGCGGCGGCGGTGCTGCTTCTGTTGGGCGGCGGTGTGATCGGCCGGTTCAGCGCAAACATCGGGAGCTCCAGTGCCGTCATGCGGGGAGGGTCACAGCAGGCGGTCGCGGCGCGCGGCGTGAACGGCGCAGCCGGCCCGGCGCTCGCCAGCGCCGCGCCGCTCTCGGCCGATACGCTGCTCACCTTCCATTCGCCGGAGGAAGCGATGCAGACGCTGCGCGTGGCGGAGCGCACGTACCGGTCCGCGGCGGACTATCTGGCGTCGCAGGACACGGCCGCGGACAGCGCGTCGAGTCCGCAGCGGTTCCGGACGCGCCTGGCTGCGCTCGACCGGATGACCGATGCCGCGCTGGCGGCGGTGTACGAGGCGCCGCATGATCCGGTGATCAACCAGTACTATCTCTCCACGATGACTGCGCGCCAGGCTACGCTGCGCCAGCTCGATCAGGCGCTGCCTGCGGGCGCGAGGCTCACGAGCTACTGATGCGACGCATGCGGGGAGGGACGATGCGAACGCGATACGGCCGCGTGTGCGCGGTGGTGATGGCGGCGTCGGTACTGGCCACGCCGCTCATGGCGCAGGAGCCCGTGTGCTACGGCTGCGCGTCGGCGGAGCAGGCGCAGATCGACCAGGCGCGTCGCGATCTCGACCGCGCAAACCGGAAGCTCATGGCGCAGATGGCGGCGCTCGCGAAATCGGCGGACGACACATCAGGCGCGCTGCGTGCGGCGCTGGAGCAGGCAGAGCAGGAGCTCGCGAAGGCGCAGCGCAGCTACCAGATCCAGGTGATGCGCGCCATGCAGGCGGAAGTACGCCGAGGACTCCAGGCCGGTCAGGCGGAGAGGGCACACGCACGCCGGTTGCAGGGTCGCGACGGCGAGGGATGGCTCGGCATAACGCTGTCCTCGCGCGACACCTCCAACGGAGGGAACGGAGGCGAGGAGTCCTCGTCGGCGTCCGCGCTTCCCGTCGTCGTCTCGGTGGACCCCGGCTCGCCCGCGGATCGCGCAGGGCTGGAGGCAGGGGACCGACTGATTGTGATCGATGGACATAATCTCCATGACGGCGCTGTGCCGCTCTCGGTGCTCCGTCCCGGCACCTCCGTCCCGATTCGCATCCGGCGAGGCGCGAAGACCAAGAGCATGGTGGTGATCGTGGGTCGCCGTCCGAAGAGCTTCATGTACGATCTCCGGATCGGACGGGACAGCGCCAACATGCCGCTCCCTGCGACACCGGCCCCGGATATGCCCCTCCCGGCGGTCGCGCCCAAGGCGCCGGCCCGTACCCTCCTGCCAACGCCAGCCGCGCCGACGCCGTGGGCGTTCCCGTCCATGAACGCGCCGCGTACATCATTGTGGATGAGCAGCGACTTCTTCGTGAATGGTGTCGCGACGATTGCCGGTGCCCAGCTCTGGCGAGTGAACGCGCTCAAGGACTACTTCCACGTCGATGACGGGCTGCTCGTGCTGGCGACGTTGCCCGGCGCGCCGGCCGAGCGTGCCGGCCTGCGCAGCGGTGATGTGATCGTGCGCGCAGCCGGAAAGTCGATCACCTCGGTGCGCATGCTGGAACAGGCGATCGAGCGGGCCGACGACGGACCCGGCGCTCACACCCTCCGCCTCGACGTCGTGCGCAAGGGGAAGGCGCTTGCTGTGGCGCTGAGGTGGTGAGGCGGAGAAGAGAAAGGAGAAAGGCGAGAAGGAGTAGGTCAGTGAGTCAGTCGGTCAGCGGGTCAGTCGGTCAGCGGGTCAGGAACGGCTCGGAGGGGCAAGGCCCTCTCCCCGAGGGCGGCCCCATAACTCACAGCCCACGACTCTCACCCGCCTCTCCCGCTACTTGATCGATCCCGGGGGGAGAGAGTAGAGCAATCGCATCGTCGCTCGGTCGGCGGCGGCGAGGTCGCGAACGCGCACGCGCGGGGTCATGATGTCCAGCGTGTCCGTGGTGTGGTCGAGGCCGAGGAGGTGGCCGACCTCGTGGAGTGCGATGGCCTTCACGGCCTCGGCGTCGAGCGGCTCGCCCCCGTTGTGGTGCAGCGCCAGCGTGATGTTGGCGCTGATGATCCACCAGTTCCGATCGCGCGCCCAGAGCGTCTTCCCGCTGATGGGATCCGAGAAGTGGTCGATCCAGTTCACGTGGACTTCGGCCGCGCTCGAGTCGACCACGAAGACGAACCGCACGGGAATACCCAGCTGCGACCACTCGTAAAAGGCCGCGCGGACTTCACTGGCGAAGTCCGGATCCCAGTCGGGGAGCCCCTGGCCGCTCGCCACCCACACGCGAATGGGATTCGCTACACGCTCGGGCCACCGCGCCAGCGCCGAATCGCGCTCGGCGAGGATCTGGTCGATGTAGGTCCCCGATTCTCCCATGCTCAACCGGCGGCGAATGTCGGCCACGTCGCGCGCGGGCACATCGCCGGGCCCGGCCGATGCATGCGCGACGGCGCCGGCGTCGGCGGTGGCGCGTTTAACCCGTGCGCGCGGCGTACCGCGCGTCGCCTTCTCCTTGGCGGTAATGGTGGGAGCCAGCGCGGCGGCCTGCGATGTGGCGGTCACACGCGACGTCCGGATCCGGACCGTCTGATACGCGACGAACCCGAAAACGGGAAGAAGGAGGGCGAGGGGGAGATAATCGGTTCGCTTCATTGCGAGTGCGGCTGTGAGAACGCTCGGCACAGCGGTTGGCACCATCGCCAACGGCCGTCCTCGACGATGAGGACAGTAATGCTGGAGAACAGGGACGCTACGGCGACTCCAGACACAGCGGGAGGGGAACCACGATGATGATGACGGACACAATACGGGGGAGAGAGGACCGAGCGGCTAACGAGCTCGTCGGGAAGACCGTCCACTCACTCTCTATATACGATTATAGCAATTTCTTCGTCACGGATCAAATGGCAGAGCAGCTCCGGGCCGGGCTGGGGCGCCTGGGGCTCTCGTCACTCGGGCGGGATGCCTCGTATTATTCGGTACGATGACACCGACAGGGCGGAGCCGGCCCCAGATTCACGGCGTGGTCTGAATGCCGCGCGACGTGGAGCGGGTCCAGCGGATCACGCGTGCGCTGGTCGAGGCACAGCTGGACGCCGTGGTGTGTGCGCTCCCCGCCAATGTGCTGCTGCTCTCCGGATACTGGCCGGTGGTGGGCACGGCGTGCGCGATCGTGACGCGTGACGGGCAGGTGGCGGTCGTAACGCCGCGTGATGAGCAGCGATTCGCCGAGCGGGGATGGGCGGATGTCGTGGTACCGTTCGAGGCGGGCTCGCTGCACGACATGCCGGCAGTGGTGGACGCCGTCGCCGGTCCGCTTGGCCAGGCGTCGCGATCGCTCGGGCTGGAGGGAGGGCGGCTGGGGTACGAGGCGGGCGCCTGGTTCGAGCCGGCCACCTATGCGTCCATGTTCCTCTATGGCGGTGCGATGGAGGCGCTTCTGCAGCGCTCCATTCCGCACTCCCGGGCAACTGCGTGCGACGCGATGCTCGTTCAGCTGCGCTCGGTGAAGACCGCGGCGGAGGTGGCGCGGATTGCCGCGGCCTGCCGCGTCGCCGCCAGTGCGTTCGCGGAGGGCGCGCGGCAGCTGCGCGCCGGACTCGAGGAGACGGAGGCCGCCGAGTGCTTCCGCGCGCCGCTCAGTGGTGGAGTGGTGGGGCATGGGGATGTGGTGCGCGCCGACGGCTTCGTCTACTGCATGTCCGGCGCGAACAGCGCCCTCGCGCATGCAGCCTACGCGCGCTCGAGCGGCGCGGCACTTGAGCCGGGCAGGCTCGTGCTCGTGCACTGCAATTCGTACGTGGATGGTTTCTGGACGGACATCACGCGCACGTACCATCTGGGTGAGCCTGAGGAGCGCTCACGGCGCATGTACGACGCCGTCTTTGCCGCACGCGCCGCGGCGCTCTCGGCCATTCGCCCGGGCGTTCGCGCCGCCGACGTGGACCGCGCCGCCCGCGACGTGCTGGCGGCGCGCGGCTTTGGCGACGCCTTCAAGCACTCCACCGGACACGGCGTGGGCTTTGCGGCAATCAACCACAACGCGCGCCCGCGGCTGCACCCGGCCTCCGGCGATACGCTCGAGAGCGGGATGGTGTTCAACGTCGAGCCCGCCGTGTACTTCGATGGCTACGGCGGGCTGCGCCAGTGCGATGTGGTAGCGGCGACTGACGAGGGCTGCGAGCTGCTGACGCCGTTCCAGGGGCGCGTTGAGGAACTGATGATCGGCTGACCGGACCGCGGCCGGCGATGCGTGCGTGCGCCATTCGCGCCTCTCGGCCGCGTGGGTCCCGAACATGCAGGCCGGGTGGCGTGGCCGCGTTGCACGGGCGGCGCTCGACGCTAACTTTCAGCTCATGCATCGACACTGGGTCAGTCGCGTCTTTACCGCGCTGTTGACACTCTGGTTCGCCGCTCTGGTGACCGAGCCGGTGGCGCTGCATCCCTGTCCGATGCACGATGCCCTGCTGGTCGCGCAGGCGGAGATGGCGGTGTCGCACGGCATGCGCGGCATGGCGCCGATGCGCGGTCATGTGATGATGACGCATGGCGACAGCCAGCAGGCGCCGCGTGCTCCGCAGATGCCGACTCACCATCAGTGCACGTGCCTTGGCACCTGCACGGCGGCGGATGTCGCCGGCTTGCCCGGTACACGCGTCGCGCTCGCGGTCCTGCCGCCGACCCCGGCGCGCACGCCCATCCTCCCCGAGTACCAGCATCGGCCGGCCGCATCACCTCACATCCTTCCCTTCGCGCACGCCCCGCCGCTGCGGGGCTAGCCAGCGCGTCGCGCGGGTGAGATCGCCCGCGTCAGTTCCGCAGCACATCACGCTCACCGATACCCTCTGACCGGAGGGTCTTGTGCCGCACGCTCGCATGGCGATCGGGCGGATGGATCGCGCGGTGATGGTGGGATCGGAGGCAGGGGAAACCATGGGGGTCTTGTGACAGAACGACATCGGATCGGACGACACGTTGCCCTGATCGGCGCGGCACTGCTCCTCACAGCCGCGGCTGCCTGTAGTGGAACGGATGCCCGCTCAACCGGGGGCACCGGCTCTCGCCCCCTGGCCGTCGGCGACGTGGTGCCACGGTACATCGCGCGCACGCTGTCCGGCGACAGTGTGGCAATCGGCGGCACGGGTGCGGAGCCCGTCACGCTCGTGAACGTGTGGGCGACCTGGTGCACGTCGTGCCGGGAAGAGTTCGCCGATCTGGAGTCGCTTCAGCAGCACTACGCGGCCAAGGGACTCCGCGTGGTTGCCGTGAGCGTGGACGGCGGGAACGGCAGCAAGGTCGCGCGGTTCGTGAAAGACCAGCACGCCACCTTCACGGTGGCGCATGATCCGGTGGGACGCATCGAGAATGCCTATCAGGTGGTTGGAGTGCCGTCGAGCTTCCTCGTGGGGCATGACGGCCGGCTGCTCTGGACGCACGTGGGTGCGCTTCCCAAGGATGCGGCGCAGGCCGTCGCGCAGGCGCTGGGGTCATGAGGGGCGGCCTACGCCAGCCCCGTCAGCTGCGCGCTGACCTCCCAGAGTCGCTCCCGCGTGGCGACGTCGCGCGACTGCGCAGACGATTCCGCCTCGCGGCCCGGCGGCTCGAAGTATCGCCCCGTCACCCCCTCGACGTCGCCCGAGCTGGCCAGAAAGAGCGAGGTGCGCGCTCCCGCCTCGGGCGCAGCAAAGAGTCGGTGCCAGAGCCAGCGAACCGGGGGCGGATACTGGCGCACGATGCCCGTGGCCACGCCGCCGGGGTGCAGACAGTTGGCCGTCACGTTCATGCCATGCAGTCGCTCGGCGAGGGCGTAGGTAAAGAGCACGTTCGCCAGCTTGGACTGCGCATAGGCGCGCATGGCGTTGTAGCGCATCGCACCGTGCAGGTCCGAGAAATCGATGTGGCCCACGCGCTCGGTGCGCGAGCTCACGGTGATGATGCGCGAGGGCGCACCCGCCTGGAGCGCGGGGAGAAGCAGATTGGTGAGCAGGAAGGGCGCGAGATGGTTCACCGCGAACGTCATCTCGTGACCGTCCTCCGTGAGCGCTCGGCGCCGTACCACGACGCCCGCGTTGTTGACGAGGACATGCAGGACGCCATGCATCTGCCGGAACTCCGCGGTGCATGTGCGAATGGACGCCTGCGAGGCAAGATCCGCCTGGAGCACGGAAACGGCGTCATTGCCGCTCCGCAGCCGGATCTCCTCGCGCGCCGCGGCGCCCCTGGCGGCATTCCGGCAGAGGAGCACGACCGTGGCGCCCATCTGTGCGAGGCCGAGGGCTGTCTCCTTGCCGATTCCGGAACTCGCGCCGGTGACCAGGCAGACGGTGCCGGCCATCTGGCTGCTAGTCACCGGTATCCCATCTGTTTCACGTCACACTCGACAACGCCATGAAAGATCCCGTTCGACATTCCGAGCCCGGTCCCATTCCGGGCGGATTGCGCCGGCTCGAGGAGGGACGAAAGGCGCGCCGCTACCTGTATCCGGCGACTGTATTGTACACCGTGTACCCACTGGCGCTCCTCGCGCTCGTGCTCCGGTCGCGCCACGCCGTGGTGGGTGTGCTCTGCTTTCTGGCCGGCGTGGCGCTCTGGACGCCGCTCGAGTACGTGGCTCATCGCTACGTGCTCCACGGACGCTTTCCCGCCAGCCGGAACCTGTTCCACCAGCTGCTCCACGTCATGTTCGACAGCACCCACGTGGAGCATCACCAGAAGCCCTGGTCGGCGGAGCATCTGAGCGGCTCCTTCAAGACCACGGTCCCCGTTATTCTGGCGCTGAACCTCCCGGGTCTCCTCATCCCCTGGTACGTCTGGCCGCTGCTGATCGCCGGGGTCGTCCAATCCTTCATCGTCGAGGAATGGGTCCATTACTCCGTGCACTTCTCCCGGCGCGGGGGGCGATATTTCGAGTACATCCGGCGCCACCACATGTACCACCACAGCGCGATCGGCAGCGAGGTGGCGTTCGGATTGACCAACGGAATCTGGGATGTCGTGTGGCACACGCGCATTCCGGAGCGTCACCGCAGGAAGGTGCACGGCGGCCGGGCGCGCCGCGCGAAGCACCATGGCCGTGCCGCCCTGCTCACCGGCTCTACGCGTTCGACGCAGGCGTCGTCGTAGAGCCAACATCGCGCCGGAGAATGGAGACGAAGATGCGTTATCACAGCGACGATCACGAGGCCCCGCGCGGGTCCCGCCCCGGCGGCCGCCACACGGCGATTGCCGCCAGCTGGCTGGGGCTCGCACTGGCGCTCCTGATCGCCGGCTGCGGCTCGGGCGCCGCGGCGGATCGAACCCCCGCCACGGGGGGCTACTACGGCGCGATGCTCTCGAAGCCGCTCGCCAAGCCGGACTTCACACTCACCGATACCCGCGGGCAGCCCTTTCACTTCAAGGCCGCCACGCAGGGCTACGTGACGCTCCTGTATTTCGGCTACACCAACTGTCCCGACGTTTGTCCGGTGCACATGGCGAACATTGCCGCCGTGTTGAAGGAGCACCCCGACTTGCGCGACCACATCAAGGTGGTGTTCGTGACCACGGACCCCGCGCGGGATTCGCTGCCGCAACTGCGCGCGTGGCTCGACAACTTCGACTCGACGTTCGTGGGGCTGCGTGGGCCGATCGATGAGGTGAACCGTATTCAGGCCTCGCTCAACCTGCCACCGGCCGAGAAGGAGCCCGGGGGAAAGAACGGGGACTATGGGGTGGGGCACTCCGCCGAAGTGATTGCCTTCACGCCGGACAACCTGGCGCACCTGGTCTACCCCTTCGGCGTACGGCAGTCCGGTTGGGCGGCCGACCTTCCCCGCCTCGTTCACGACAAGGCGTGGGGGGCGGAGTGAACGTGAGTGCAGGTATGCGCCGGGCCATCTTTCTGGATGCGGGCGTGATGATCGCCGTGGCCGCGTGCGGAACGGGGCGCGCGGGACAGGGCGCGCCAGCCGCCCCGGAGTTCTCCACGGGCGGCATCACCGTGTCCACCGCCTTCATTCCCTCGCCCGCCGGTGACTCCCCCGCGGCACTGTATTTCACCATCGCCAACCACGCCTCGGTGCCCGACACGCTGCTGTCGGTCTCCACCGCGGCTGCTGAGCAGGCCGGGATGCACCGCGAGGTGATGCACGGGGCTTCGATGACCATGGCGCCCGTTGCGGCACTCCCCATTCCAGCCGGCGGCGTGGTGCGCTTCGCTCCCGGGGGCTACCACGTGATGCTCACCGGACTCCGCCGGCGGCTCGCGCCGGGTGACAGCGCGGCCGTCACCCTCGAGTTCCGGCACGCCGGGCAGCTCCCGATTCGCGCGCGCGTGGTGTCGTACGCGGAGCTGGAGCGTGCGCTCGGCACCACGGCATCTTCAGGGCGGTAAGCGATGCAATTCTGGTGTTCTGCCCAGGGAATCGCATGGAGCTGGACGTGGCGGCCCTACGTGGGCGTCTGGCTGCTGGTGGCGCTGCTGGCCTGGGGCTACTGGCGTTTGGTGAAGCACGCACGCACCGGGGTTCGGGGTCCGCTCTCCCCGACGGACCGGTGGCGCGTGGCGGCCGCAAGCACCGCGATCCTGCTGCTCTGGATCGCGCTCGGCTGGCCGGTAGGCACGCTGGGTGGGGGATACCTGGCCAGCGTGCACATGGTGCAGTTCCTCCTGATCGCGATGGTGGCGCCGCCGCTCCTGCAAACCGCACTGCCCGCGGCAACGCTTCAGCGGATCGAGCGGCGACCGGTCATCATGCGCGTCCTCACGCTGGTGACGAATCCGATCATCGGGCTCATCGCGTTCAACGCGATGCTGGCGACCACGCATATGCCTGTCGTCGTGGACACGCTCATGCGGTCGCAGCTCGGGTCGTTCGTGATCGACCTGGCGTGGTTCGGCGTCGGCTTCGTGTTCTGGTGGCCGATCATCTGTCCGGTGCCAGCGCGTCCCCGCTTCAACGCGCTGGGCAAGATCGGTTATCTCGTGTTCGGCACACTCGCGCACGTCTATGTCGCGATGTACCTGCTGCTCGTCCCATTCCCCGTGTACTCCATCTACGAGCTGGCGCCGCGCGTCGCGAACTTCTCCGCGAGCGCGGACCAGCAGATCGCCGGCGGCATCATGCTGATCGGCGGCGGGCTGTTCATGTTCGCCGCCATGACGGTGCTCTTCTTCCGCTGGGGGCGTGAGGTGGAGGCCGCCGACGCGCGGCAGGGGGAGGGATCGGTGGCGCACGCGGCGCTCCGTTAATGCACGGAAACATCCCGGCCATGCGGCGCCACTGGTGGTATCGCGTCCTCGGCATCCTCGTGGCGCTCTGGTTCGGCGCGCTCACCGCCGAGCCAGTGGCGCTGCACCCGTGTCCCATGCACGACGGGATGTTGCTGGCAATGGCGGGGATGCATGGGGGAGGTGGCCACGCTGACATGCCGGGGATGGGCGGCGATGCGCAGGCCGCCCCTCACGGCCCGTCGCGTCCCGATGTACCACAGCAGCCGGGCTCCCATCAGTGTACGTGCCTTGGCAGCTGCACGGCCTCCTCCAGCCTGGCGCTCGTTCCCGCGCCCATCGCGCTCGCCGACGCCGACGTCCGCGCCACGGACGACGCCAGCCCGCCGGCTGATCGGCACGTTCCCGTCACCGCGAGCCACGTCCTCCCCTTCGCCACTGCCCCTCCGCGTTCCTCGCCCGTGCGCTAGCGCACGGCGCCCCGGCGCTGCCGCTCCGCGCTCGGGGGCTCCCGTGGAACACCGTGCAATTCCCTGAACCCTGCGGAGGGGACCTCATGTCATCCAGTGCAGTCGGAATCCGTGCGCCGCGAGGCGCGCATCGGCAGGTCGAAACATCGCTGACACTCACGCTCCTCCTGGCCGGCGGTCTGCTCGCCACCCGGCCGCTGCTCGCGCAGACCATGCAGGCGGATACCGCGCAACGCGACACCAGCAGCTATACCCTTCCTCCGGTGCGCGTTACCGCTGCGCCGGCCAAGCGGGCCGACGCAGCCAGCGCCGTCGTGATCTCGCCGGAGGCCATCCGCACCGCGCCGGCAACCAACGTGTGGGACATCGTGCGCCAGACCGCGGGCATCGAAGTGCACCAGCAGGGACAGGGGCCCGGGTTCGCGTCCGATGCGGTGATTCGCGGCTTCACCTCCGATCATTCCACCGACGTCGCGATCCGCATCAACGGCGTGCCGTTGAACGAGCCGGTGAACGGCCACGCGGAAGGCTATGCGAACTGGAATGAGATACTACCCGAGGCGGTATCGTCCATCCGTGTGCTCAAGGGGCCCACGTCGCCCTGGATCGGCAACTTCGCCATGGGCGGGGAGGTGCAGGTCACCACGGTGCCAGTGGCGGCGGGTGGGCGATGGAGCGCGACCGGCGGCTCGTACGGCGATGCGCGGCTCACCGGACTGGTGGGGAACGTCAACGAGGATGGCGGCTACGTGCTCGCCGGCGATGCGCAGCGTCGGGATGGCTGGCGTGACAACAGCACGTCGCAGACAGGGCACCTGCTGTTCAACCGCGTCTGGACGCGCGGCACCTCCGAGTTCCAGCTTGGCGGCTGGGGTGACGGCGCGCACTGGCACTCGCCGGGCTTCCTCACGCTCCAGCAGTTCCAGCAGGGCGACGTGCTCGGCGCGGTGGATCCCACGGACGGCGGCTCCTCGGGCATCGGGACGCTGCGCGGCTCGTACAAACACGAGGAGAACGGGCACACGCTGGAGTCGATGCTCTACGCGCGCGGCGGCGACTGGCATCTCTTCCTGAACATCCCGCCGGAGGGCGGCATCGGCGAGGGCGCGCCCTCGCAGACCGAGGAGCGCGACCGGCGCTTCGGCGGTGGTGGCTACACGCGCTACTCGCAGCAGCTCGGCTCGCGCACGCACCTCATGCTGGGCGTCGAGTATCGTGCCGTGGGCGCGGGCTACGAGCGCTACTACACGACGCGCCGGCACCGCGACTCGGTGTTCGTCACCGACGATGGGCTGGCCGCGCGCCTCGATGCCACCTACCTCACCGCCGCGCCCACTGTGGAGGCGCACGTCGACCTCACCCCGAAGCTCAGCCTGGGGCTCGGCGGGCGCGTGGACGTGATGTGGTATGCGTCGACCCCCAAGGATGGCGGGCCGCGCGTCACGCAGGCGCACACGGTGGCGACGCCAAAGCTGAGCGCCATCTACCGTTTTGATCCGGTGTGGTCCGTGTACGCCGCGTTCAACGGCGGCTTTCGCGCGGCCGATGGGATCATCAGCGATCCCACGCTCCAGCCGAGCCGTGAATGGGCGAGCGAAGTGGGGCTGCGGGCCACGGGGCACCGCTTCGAGGGCTCGGTGGCGCTGTTCAACGTGGACGTTCATAACGAGCAGACGTTCAACGACGTGACGCAGGCGTTCACCGCGAACGGTCAGAGCCGGCGCCGCGGCGTGGAGGTGGACGCCCGCGTGGGCGTGGTGCCGGCGATCGCGCTCTTCACGCACGCGACCATCAACGATGCGCATTACAGCCGGCTTTTCTCGGACGACGGCGAGAACCTCTCCGGCGTGCCGGTGTTCGGGGTGGCGCGCTCCCTGGTGGAGAGCGGCGTGGACTTCCAGCATCGGGGGATCGTGGGCTCGATCTGGACCGCCTACACCGGGCCGTTCACGCCCATCGGCGAGCCCGATGCCCGCACCTCGCCGTACACGCTGCTCAACCTGCGCGGCGTGGTCCCGGTGAGCGGGCCGTGGTCGCTGGGATTGGGCGTGCAGAACATCCTCGACCGGCACTACACGGAGCTGCGCGCCTCGGGCTTCGTGAGCCCAGGACAGCCCCGGACGATCCTGCTCACCGTGCGGTATGGAAGTTGATGACAGGGACCCCTTGGGGAGCGGCGTGGGCCCCGGGTCCGGAGGCGGTTCCTCCGAGAGTAGCGGCATGGGGGCGAGCATGGCGCTCCGCGAGATGATCCGTCTGCGAGGGTAGGACCTATTAGGAGTGCTGGGACCCGTGACGACGCACATCCGGCGGGCGGTGGCACACCGCGTCCGCCGCCTCTCCCGCGAGCAGCTCGCCGCGATTCTCGAGCGCATTGACGATGCCTTCGCCGCATTCGACCGCGAGTGGCGTATCGTCTATATCAACGCTCGAGCCGACCGGATTTACCGGGCGTCGGGACATGGGCCCACGCTTATCGGGCGCACGCTCTGGGAGGTGTACCCCGAGATCCTCGGAACGCCGCTGGAGCGGCACATGCGGCGCGGCCGACGAGCAGCGCCCGGTGACATTCGAAACCCCGTCCGTATGGGGACGTGCCTGGTACGAGGTGCACGTCTACCCGTCGCCGGATGGCGTGTCGTCGTATTTTCGCGACATCACCGAACGGAAGCGGAGCGAGCAGCAGCGGCGCCTGCTCGTGGACGTGAGCGGCGTGCTCGCCGAGTCGCTGGAGTACGAAACGACGCTGGCGCGGGTGGTGGAGCTCGTCGTGTCCCAATTCGCCGACTGGTGCGCGGTGGACCTGGTGGCGCCGGTGCTCGATCTCCTCGGATGGCATCGGGCTGGGCCTGGTCATCAGCCGCGATCTGGCTCGCGCGATGAAGGGCGAGCTCGTTGCCGAGAGCGTGCTTGGCGAAGGGTCAGCCTTCACCTTCACGCTGCCGCGGGGCGAGGGCGCGAGCGAGGCTCGGTAGAGCGGCCTCCGCTTGGGGGTGCACACTGCGCCGTACACTTCAAAATGACGCTAGAAGGTCTCCACCGTCTCCGCGGCCTCCACCGGCGCCTCGCTGCGGTGGAGCAGCAGATGGTCGAGGCTGAACGGACCGGCCCCGCGCGCCGCGATGAAGAGGAAGGTGAAGCAGAGAACCACCGGCAGCTCGCCGTGGTTCTGGATGGGCGCCCATCCGCGCGGGAAGTGCGCGATGAAGAAGGCCGCCGCCATCTCGCCGCTCATGATGAACGCCGCGGGGCGGGTGAAGAGCCCGAAGGCCACGAGCAGCCCGCCGAAGAACTCGATGATGCCAGCGAGCCCCATGAGCGACATGAGATGCACGGTGCCGCCGGGCTGCGGGCCGACGCCGCCGAAGGCGCCGAAGAGTTTCTGTGCCCCGTGCTGAAAGTAGATCAGCGGCGCGACGATGCGCAGCAGGGTGAAGGTGACAGTGTGATAGCTGGTGCGGGAAAGCGCGGGCATGAGCGGCTCCGGAGCGGGCGGACGGTTGCAGCGGAGCGCACGGCATGACGGGCTCCACGACGCTGGACGTCTCCCAACATAAATGGCTCCGGAGGCCGCGTGGTTCCTCTCACGCCGCGTCTTCCACCACCATCGCTCCGCGCAGGCGCTCCAGGTTCCGCGCGAACTCCCGCGCCAGCGTGCTCGTGCCCGGGCCGGTGAGCAGGTAGAGCTCCCTGCCCAGGTAGCGGCGCGCCAGTGCGCCGTACCCTCTGAGCGCGCCCGCCGAGTCGAGCGCCGGCCGGGCATAGCGCTCCTCGCGGTCCATGGGTTCCGTGTCGAAGAGATAGCTCGTGAGGAGCGCGGCAGTGCGCTGGTCGCCGCCACCGCAGCGCCGCAGATCGAGCACCAGGGCATCGCTCCCCGCGAGCGCGCTCAACGCCTGCGCCATCGCATCGCACGCCTCGCGCACCGGGGCGAAGTGCAGTAGCGCGAGGTAGCCCACACCGTTCGGCAGCCGCTCGATGCAGGCCACTCCCGACCGCTCGCCATCGGCCTCTACCTCCCGGGGGGCATTCGTGGTGCGCGTGAGAGAAGACAGGGCGCCGGCATGGCCGGATGGTGTGACATCTGGCGTGAGTAGTGTGAGCGTCGAACTGCGCATCGGAGTGTCCTCGACTGGGCTCCCGCCCGCTGCACGTGCGCCGGAGCGCATGGCCTGCAGTGGGGCGGGATGGTGATCCCGCGGGCGTCCACCGGATTGCTCGCCCGTGTATCATCTTGGACAGTCGGGTGCAGGAAAGGGTTGCAGTGCGGCGCTCGCGCGGGAGGCGCCGCGAGTCACACGTCCCGCTTAACCTCCGAGACCTCCATGCACACCATCTGGACGGACCTGATTGTGCCGGGCGTTCCACTCGTCGAGAAGCTGCTGCGCACGCTCGCCGTATACGTCTTTCTCCTGGTGGGGCTGCGCGTGGCCGGCAAGCGCGAGCTCGGCCAGCTCAACCCGTTCGACCTCGTGGTACTGCTCCTCCTCTCCAACACGGTGCAGAACGCGATCATCGGCAGCGACAACTCGCTCGTGGGCGGACTCGTGGGCGCGATCGTCCTGCTGGTCACCAACTATCTGGTGGTGCGATTCCTGTTCACGCATCCCGCACTCGACCGGCTGGTGGAAGGCGATCCCGATCTCTTGATTCGCGGCGGGCGCGTGCTCGAGCACCGGTTGCGGCGGGAGCTGGTCACGCGCGAGGAGCTTGCCGCGGCTGCGCGGCGGCAGGGTTTCGATCATCTGAATGAGGTAGAAACATGCCGCCTGGAGGTGGGCGGCGCGCTCACCTTCATCGGGAAGCATCCCACCACCGAGGACACACGCCACCGCGAAGTGATGGCGCGGCTGGAGCGGATCGAGCAGGCGCTGCGGCAGGCGTGATGGTGCGATCCATCGCGCGGAATCGCGAGCCCCTAGCGTTCGCACAGGATGCGAAGGCGATGCTCCACGTCCTCGCCGAGACGGAGCGCGGCGGTTAGCGCTGATCCCGCTGCAGAAAGCTCTGGAGCAACGCCAGATCGCGGTTGGCGGCGTCGGCCACAGCTGATGCGATGGCCGCCAACGCGAGGAGCACCTCGCCAGGCCTCGCCACGTGCACGGGCTCGGATCCCGCATTCCAGCGCGAGAGCCTGACCGCACGAGCCGGAATGCGCCGGAGGCGCACGTTGTCCCACGCCAGCACGTCGACCGTCAACTCGCTTTCACTCGGGAGCAGCACGTTCAACGTATGGCGCCCCGACCGGAGCACGCCATCCGAGCCCAGAGCGAGAATGGCGATGCGCGCGCCGGGGTGGCGAACCAGTCCTCCCCCGGCCGGCTGCGGCGGCGCGGCCGAGAGATAGCGTCCGAGCACCAGGCGGTGCGGGACGCGCTGGTGCGGCAACAGGACGCCGGCGGGGCTGGCCACGCGGGCCACGCGCCCGACGAACCGGTGCATCGGGAGCTCGTCGAAGTGAACCGCCAGCTCCTCCGCCAGTTTCTGCGCGAGCTCGGCGAGCACGATGGCCGGCGCCGCGCCACCGGTAAGACGAGCCATCGCATCGCGGGTGTCGCGCAAACGATCGAGCGCCATCGACACCAATTTGTCTGCGTCGAGCGGCTCGCGGTCTGGCTCAGCGGGCGGAGAGCTCATGCGCCCACCGCGGCGGCGAGCAAAGATGCGCCCTGGTGCTGGAACGCGCGCGGGCACGGGGAATGGTGCCGCGCAGACGGCGGAGAACCCGCATTTCTGTACCCTGTCGTTCGTGGTCACCGGCGAAGGCGTACTCGGGTACGATCATCGCCGGGCATGCGGGAGGCAAGGGCCCAGCACAAACTTGAGCAGACCGACGCAGTGGCGTACGATGGGTACGTCAGTCTCCGATCGGCCGCGCACGGCCATCACTTCATCCAACGCACCGATGCCGCCAACGCCGCACCGCCACGCGCTACGCGCGCTCCATGCGCGGTGCGTCGCTACCATCCTTGCCATCCTTGCCATCATTGCCGTCCTGACTCTCGTCGCGCCACCCGCCGCCTCCGCCCAGCGCGCGCGCACGCTCACAGTACGCGCAGGCCGATTCATGCTCGACGGCCAGCCCTACCAGATCATCTCCGGCGAGATGCACTACGCCCGCGTCCCGCGCGCGTACTGGCGCGATCGCCTGCGCAAGGCGCGCGCGATGGGGCTCAATACCATCTCCACCTACGTCTTCTGGAATTTCCACGAGCCCGCGCCCGGGCACTACGACTTCTCCGGACAGCACGATGTCGCGGCGTACATTCGCATGGCGGGCGAAGAGGGATTGCATGTCATTCTTCGCCCGGGCCCCTACATCTGCTCGGAGTGGGACCTCGGCGGCTATCCCGCGTGGCTGCTCGCCGACACGGCCATGGTGCTGCGCAGCACCTACCCGGGCTTTACGCGCGCCGCCGAGCGATGGCTCGACCGATTGGGGCAGGAGCTGGTGCCGCTGCTGGCGAGCCACGGGGGGCCGATCATCGCCGTGCAGGTGGAGAACGAATACGGATCGTTCGGGAGCGACAGCGCGTACCTCGCGTGGCAGCTGCGCGCCCTCCGCCACGCGGGCTTCGGCGACATATACATGTACACGGCGGACGGGCCGCAGGAGCTGCCGCACGGCACGCTCCCGGGTCTGCCGGCTGTAGTGAACTTCGGACCGGGCGAGGCGAAGCGCGCCTTCGCCCGCCTGCACCGCTTCCGCCCCACGGGGGCCATCATGAGCGGTGAGTACTGGGCTGGATGGTTCGATCAGTGGGGGCAGCCGCATCACAGCACGAACGCCGCACAGCAGACGCGCGAGCTGGCGTGGATGCTCGACAGCGGCTACTCGGTGAACCTGTACATGTTTCACGGGGGCACGACGTTCGGCTTCATGAACGGCGCGAACATCGATGGCGGTGCGTACCATCCGCAGACCACGAGCTACGACTACGATGCGGCGCTCGATGAATCCGGACGCTCCACGCCCAAATACTTCGCGTTTCGGAAGGTGATTGCTCAGCACGAGGCGGGTGTGACGCTTCCGCCCGTGCCTGCCTCGCCGCCGCCCATCGCGATTCCCGCCTTCACGCTGTCGGATGCCGCGGCGTTATGGGATGCGCTGCCCGCTCCCGTGCATGTCTATCGGCCGCGGAGCATGGAGAGCTTCGGCCAGTCGTACGGCTACATCGTCTATCGCACGCAGGTGCCGGGTTCGCGACAGGGCGAGCTGGTGATCCACGATGTGCGTGACTACGCGCAGGTGTACGTGAACGGCACGCTCGCCGGCACACTCCAGCGGCGGCTGGCGCAGGACAGCTTGGCGCTCACCATCCCCGCGGGCGGTGCGCAGCTGGACATTCTGGTGGCGAACGACGGCCGGGTGAACTTCGGGCGCGCGCTGCGCGGCGAGCGCCAGGGGATCACACACTCGGTCTCGCTCGGCGGGCGCGAGCTCGAAGGGTGGGATGTCTTTACGCTGCCCATGGTATCGGTGCCGAGCCCGCGGTTCGCGAGCGGCGTACCCACCGGGCCGGCGTTCTACCATGGGACGTTCCATCTGGATCACGTAGGCGACACGTTCCTCGACCTGCGCGGGTGGGGGAAGGGGACGGTGTGGGTGAACGGGCATCAGCTCGGGCGCTTCTGGGGGATCGGTCCCCAGCAGACGCTCTACCTGCCGGCGCCGTGGCTGCGCGCGGGGGAGAACGATGTGGTGGTGTTCGACTTGGAGACGCCGAGGCAGCGGACGATGCGTGGGCTGGAGCATCCCATTCTGGATGAGCTGCACGTGGCGGGGCGGTAGCATCAATCCGTCCTGGCGCGCGGTGGCACGTCGAGATCTCAATCCCGGTTTAGCACCCTCCGCCACGCCCATTCTCGCTCCCGAACCGATCCGCCCCTACTTCATCCACTCCCCCAGATGCTCCGCCACGAACGCATCGTCCGTGAGCTCCGGGTACGCCGCCCGCACGCGTTCGATCTCCTCTTCCTGCCCCGGCGATAACACGTCGTTCGGGTTCAGGCACCAGGTGCCGCCGAGCAGCCCCTGCCGCCAGAGCACGTGCTGGATGCCGGCAATGCACCCGGCGAAGTCGTGCGCCACATCGAAGATCGCGCCGTTCGCCTCGGTGAGCGCCACGGCGCGCGTGAGCCACTCGCTGCTCATCGTCCCGTTCTCGCGCGCTGCCCTGATCTCCTCCATCAGCTCCACCGCGCGCCGCGTCCAGATCGCCCACTGGCCCAGCAGCCCGCCCACCATGCGCACGCTCGCCCCGGTCGCGCTGTCCGTTCGCGGGAAGGTCGTGAGCAGGTCGACGACGATCTGGTCATCGTTCCCCGTGTACAGCGCCACGTCATCGCGCCCCGACTCGACTACCGCGCGCACGACGTCGAGCGTGCGATACCGGTTGAATGGCGCGATCTTGATCGCCACGACGTTCGGGATCTGCAGGAACTCGCGCCAGAAGGCGTAGCTCAGCGGCCGGCCGCCCACTGCGGGCTGCAGGTAGAAGCCGAACAGGGGGATCGCCTCGGCCACCGCGCGGCAGTGCTGGAGCATTTCCGCGTCGCTCCCGTCGCGCCAGGCGCCAAGGCTCAGCAGGCCGGCGTGATAGCCGAGCTTCGCGGCCCGGCGTGCCTCCTGGATCGCCTGCACGGTGTGGCCGCAGATGCCGGCGATCTTGACGAAGGGACGCGGCGCGGCGGCGAGCGCTTCGTCGGCGGTGACGGACGCGAGCTCGAGCACGGGCTTGAACAGTCCGTATCGCCGCTCGCGGATCTCGAACTGGGTGGTGTGGACCCCGACCGCGATGCCGCCGGCGCCGGCGCTGATATAGTAGCGCGTGAGTGCGCGCTGATGCTGCTCGTCAAGCCGGCGATGCACATCGAGCGCGAGCGGATGCGCGGGAATGACGTGACCGGCGAGTAGGTGGGCGCGCAAGTCGAGGGGCGTCGGGCCCGGCTGGGGCGTCTCCATGGGCGAGGACATAGCGCAGCCGAATAATAGCATCGCCTGGCGCACACAATGTTGTATTCCATCACAATAGCCGTGCGACCGACCGCGCCGTCCGCTCTATCGCATCCGCTGACCCGGGCAGTATACTCGTGCCGGGTTGCATGCACGCCGTCACGCGCGCAGCCACGGCGCACCCACGTTCCGCCCACGCTCCACGCACGCCACATATCCCCGCACCAACGTCCCGGACCGCATGCCGGTCCATCATCCCGCCGGTTCCACCCTCGTCCCGAGCTCGATTCCATGAAATACGGCACTGCCCTCTTCGCGCTGCTGATGGCCGGGAGCCTCGCCGCCGTTCCCGCATCGGCTGCTCCGCTGCCACAGCAACAGGCAGACACGGGTGCCTCCGCCAGACAGCCACGGCAGCAGGGCCCGCGACCTTACAGCAAGGTCATCACCAAACGGGCGCTCACGCAGAACGGTCTGTTCACGACGCACCAGGTCGGCGACAAGCTCTACTACGAGATCCCGCGATCCGCACTCGGCAAACCGATGCTGCTGGTGTCGCAGATCGCCAAGAACACGCTCGGCCAGGGATACGGCGGGCAGGCCGCGGGCAATCGCGTCCTCCGGTGGCAGCGCCAGGGCGATCGCATCCTGCTACGGAGCGTGTCGTACGACATCACAGCCGACACCACCGCGCCGATCTACATGGCGGTGCAGGACGCGAACTTCGCGCCCGTGATCGCGGCCTTCCCCATTGCCGCCTATGGTCCCGACAGCAGTGCGGTGATCGATGTGACGCGACTCTATACCACGGACTCGCCGGAATTCGCGGTGAGTACCAGACTGCACGGCAAGCTGGACTCCAAGCGCAGCTTCGTGGAGCGCGTGGCGGATTTCCCCAAGAATATCGAGGTGGAGGCCACGCAGACCTACGAGGTCACGCCTCAGCAGGCGAACGGCCGCGGGGGACGCCGGCCCGCTCCGCCCCCGCGCGGTCGCCGCGGCGCGCGCGGGCCGCACACGGCCAGCATCCTGATGCACTGGAGCATGGTGAAGCTGCCGGAGAAGCCCATGACGCCCCGGCGCTTCGACAAGCGCGTCGGCTTCTTCAACATCAGCAAGGAGAACTACAGCACCGACGAACATCGCGTCGCTGAGCAGTCCTACATCACGCGCTGGCGGCTGGAGTGCCCGCCGGGACAGCACACCCCCTGCACGCCGGAGAAGCCGATCGTCTATTACATCGATCCGGCCACGCCGATGCAGTGGCGCCCGTGGATCAAGAAGGCCATCGAGGACTGGCAGCCGGCGTTCCTGGGCGCGGGGTTCAAGCACGCCATCATCGCCAAGGACCCGCCCAGCAAGGCGGAAGATCCGAACTGGAGCCCGGAGGACGCACGCTATTCCGTCATCCGCTGGCTGCCGTCGACCATCGAGAATGCGATGGGGCCCAACATCCACGACCCGCGCACGGGCGAGATTCTGGATGCGGACATCAGCGTCTATCACAACGTCATGAAGCTGGCGCAGGACTGGTACTTCTCGCAGGTGGGTCCGGATGATCCGCGCGCCAAGACGCTCCCGCTTCCCGATTCGCTCGAAGGACGGTTGTTGGAGTACGTGGTGGCGCACGAGGTGGGTCACACGCTGGGTCTGCAGCACGACATGAAGGGAAGCTCGCTGTATCCCGCCGACTCGCTGCGCAGCCTCTCGTTCCTCAAGCGCATGGGGCACACGCCGTCCATCATGGACTACGCGCGCTTCGACTATCTGGTGCAGCCGCAGGATCACATCCCGCCGGAGCTGCTGATCCCCCGCATCGGGCCGTACGACCGCTTTGCCATCAAGTGGGGCTACACACCGATCCCCACCGTCTACAGCGCGTCCACCTCGGCGTCCGATCAGGAGCTGCCCACGCTGGACAAGTGGGCGCTGGTGCAGAACACCAAGCCATACCTGCGCTTTACCGTGGACGACGCGGGACGCGCCGACCCGGGACAGGAGACGGAGGCCGTGGGTGATGAGAAGGCCATCCAGTCGACCAAGCTCGGGATCATGAATCTCAAGCGGCTGGTCCCCATGCTCATCCCCGCCACCGTCAAGCCCGGCCACGACTACGACGACCTGAAGGGGATGTACGGGCAGCTGATCACCCAATGGCGCACCGAGCTGGGCCACGTCGCGGCGATCGTGGGCGGCGTACAGTCCACGGAGAAGTACGGTGGCCAGCCCGGCGTGCGATTCACTCCGATCTCCGCCGAGCGGCAGCGGGAGGCGGTCGCCTACCTCAACTCGGCGGCCTTCCAGACGCCCACCTGGTTCCTGGACAAGGACATCCTGCGGCGCATCGAGGTGGACGGAGTGATCGAGCAGATCGGCCGCGTGCAGTCCGGACTGCTCCGCCGGTTGCTGGCGGACACGGCCCGGGCCGAGCGGATGGTGGAGTTCGCGTCCCTCGCCAACCAGGGCGAGCAGGTGTACACGCTGAGCGATCTGTTCGGCGACGTGCGCACCGGGGTGTGGAGCGAGCTGTCGGATGGCTCGGTGAAGATCGATGCGTTCCGCCGCAACCTGCAGCGCTCGTATCTCGATGTGGCGGACTCCGTCGTCAACGCGACGGAGTCCAACCAGGACGCGGCCGCATTGATGCGCAGTAACCTGCAGACGCTGGATACGGCGATCACGACTGCCCTGCCGCACGCGGGCGACGAGATCACGACCGCGCACCTGCAAGCCGCGCGCGTGCGGATCGGACGGATTCTGGATCCGCAGAAGGAGTGAGTCAGTCGTTCAGCGGGTCAGTGGGTCAGAGACAGCTCGTAGGGCCAGCCTTTCTCGCCTGACAAGCCGTTCCTGACCCATTGACTCACTGACCTACTATTCTAGAACTTCCCCTCTCGTTCCTCGAAGTGCGTCGGGGTATCGAGCACCTGCCCCCCGCGCAGTACCCAATCGGCCACCCAGGCGATCATCTGCGCGACGGAGGTGGACGGGGCGCCGAAGAGTTCGGTTGAACGAGCCGTGTTGCTGAGCAGCGCATCGGGGGCCTCGCTCCCCTCGATCACCGGCGCGCGGCCGAAGGTACGCCCGAAGTGCTCGGCAATTGCGCGAACGGAGAGAATCTCTGGCCCCGTGACGTTCACCACGAAGGGGGGCACGGCGACGTGGGCGAGACAGGCGATCGCGCGGGCGGCGGCGTCACCCTGCCAGATGAGATTCACGTATCCCATGCGCACGTCAACGGGCCGGCCGCGGAGCACTCGTGTGGCGATATCAGTGAGCACGCCGTAGCGCAGATCGATGGCGTAGTTGAGGCGGACGATTGCCATCGGGGTGTCAGTGCGCTGCGCGGAATACGCGAGCACGCGCTCGCGCCCCACGCACGATGCGGCGTACTCCCCCACCGGGGCGAGCGGATCGTTCTCCGTGCTGCCGCCGCTCGCGGGGGAAGTGAAGGGGTAGACGTTCCCGGTGGAGAAGGCCACGAAGCGAGCGGTCGCATACCGCTCGGCCGCGAAGGCGGGGAGCAGCACGTTCGCACCCCACGTGGCAGCCGGATCGTCGTGCGTGCCGAACTTGTGACCCGCCATGAAGATCACGTTCGGCGCATCGGGGAGCGCCGCGACCGCGGCACGATCGGCCAGATCACAGCGGATGGTCTCCACGCCGGCGGCCGCGAGTGTGGTGGCTGTGTTGTGGTCGGAGAAGCGGGACACAGCGATCACCCGTGCGGTCGGGCGGACCTTATCGAGCGTGCGGCGGAGCATCCGCGCGACGGTGGGGCCCATCTTGCCCCCCGCCCCGAGCACCAGGACGTCGCCCTCCGTCTGCGTCAGCGCGTGCGCGGTGAGCGCGCTGGGCTCGGAAAGGAGGAGGTCCAGGTCCGCCTCGGTGGTGGGCGATGGTGCGCCGATCGGTGCGCCAGGCGCGCGGGTGACTTCCGTGCGAAGGGGCGACATGTGCGGAGCGCGTTACGCCGCGGCCTGCGCCGCTCGCGCGTAGCCCTTGAGGCGGGTGACCATCGCGGTCAGCCCCACCTCGCGCGCGCCCAGCCCGATGCTCTCCATCATCCGCGCCACGAAATCGGGCGGGATGGCGAGCGTGGTGGCCGGCGGCTGGTCGTTGATCGCGCTGAACAGGATGGCCAGGAAGGCCGCGATCGTGGGAGACTGCCGCACGTTGACATCCGCATAGAAGTGCAACGTCCCATCGTGTCGCTCGGGGATGATGTCCACGCGCGTCTGGCACTCGGGGATGGTGAAGTTGCTCCGATCGATGGCCGCGTACCGTTTGGGCAGCGGCTCGAGCTTCTTCGAGTACGCGACGAGCGCCTGCATCTTCTCCTCGCGGCTCATCGCGCGGAAGGCCTTCAGGACGCGATCGATGGACGGCGGGAGCGCGGGCGCGGGGGCGGAGTTGGATACGTCAGCCATGACAGCGGAAAATAGAGACAGTTACGCCAGTGAAATCTAGCCAGCATGCAAGTTGCTGCCGAGATGCGTTCCACTCTTCATGCTTCCGGGGGTCGTCATGCCCGATCCATCGCCGCAGGAACCGCCGATCCAGTCCACGTACCCGATACGCGAGGTCGTCGGGATCGCCGATGAGCCGTCCGCCGTTCAGGCCGTGGTGACGGCGCTCACCCAACGGGGAATTCCCAATGGGTCCATCGAGGTAATCTGCGGTGCGCGAGCGAGGCGCGAGTTGGACGCGTACCGCGCCGAGCACGGGCTCAAATCGCGGCTCATCCGCATTGCGCAGGCGCTGAGCGACGAGCGCAGCCTGGCCGAGCGCTACGAGCAGGCGCTTCGCGATGACGCCTTCCTCGTTCTGGCGCCGGCGGCGGATTCCGCCGAGAGCGAGCGCGTGGGCGAGGCCATGCAACGCAGTGGCGCGCACTTCGTGAACTACTACGGCTCGAGCACCATCACCGCGCTCGCCCCGTAGTGCTCGGCACATCGCTCTCCGCTATCGCGGCGCACCCGCGCTTCATTGTCCGGCGCGTGTTCCGGCAGGCGGCGTGGCCTTGGGCTCGTTGAGCCATCGAGCGATGGCGGCGGTCGCACGTCGCGGTATGAAGCGGGTGCCGAAGACGAGGAGCTTGTTCATCACGCCAGGCACCACGAGGCGTTTCCCCTGCATGAGCCCCCGGTAGCCGGCGCGAGCCACGGTCGCGGCGTCCATCACGTTCCCGGTGCGAAAGAGGGCGCTGCGCTGGAGGTTGGCGGCGGCCTGGAAGCCGGTATGCGTGGGCCCGGGCGCGAGCGTGGTGACCGTCACCCCCGTGCCGCGCAGCTCGCTCGCCAGCGCCTCGGAGAGTGAGAGCACGTACGCCTTGCTCGCGTAGTAGCCGGCCATGAATGGGCCGGGCACGAACGCGGCGGTCGAGGCCACGTTGAGGATCCTTCCGTGGCCGCGCTGCACCATGGGTGGCAGGAGCAGTGCGGTGAGCGCCACCAGCGCGCCCACATTGAGCTGCAGCATGGCCGCCTCGGCGGCGGCTTCGGTCGCGGCAAACGCACCGGCGCGGCCCACCCCGGCGTTGTTCACGAGGATGTCCACGGTGAGCCCCGCCTCGCGCAGCGCGGTGGCGATGGCGGGAATGGACTCGGGGCGCGAGAGATCGGCGGGGATGACGGTGGCGCGCGCGCCGTAGCGTGCGGTCATATCCCGGGCGAGCGCCTCCAACTTGGGAACGCTTCGTGCCACGAGAATCAGGGCGTAGCCATCGCGCGCGAACAGCCGGGCCAGCTCGTAGCCGATGCCTCCGGATGCGCCAGTGATGAGCGCCGTCTCGTCGCGTGGCGCCGGCGGGGTGTGAGTCATGCGGGCATCCGGCCCACGTTGCGTCCCGCGCCCGTCATCATCGTCCGCATGGCCGGTATGGTGACATGCGGGGTAGGCTTATGCGCGCGCGTTGCCTCGAGCGCGCCGGGCGAAGATTTTTGCAAGGTGGTCGCCTCCTGGTGACCGATGCAGCGATACCTGGATCTCTACATACTAAGGAGTTGACGATGCCGACGCGGAAAGCGAGTGCGACGTGGGAGGGTGGGCTGAAGGGCGGGCGTGGAAGCTTTGCCGGGGAAACCGGGGCGGTGAAAGGGACGTACTCATTCGGCTCCCGCTTTGAGAACGGCGCCGGCTCGAACCCGGAAGAGTTGCTGGCCGCGGCCGAAGCCGCCTGCTACAGCATGGCGCTGAGCCTTGGACTCGAGCAGGCGGGCACGCCTCCGACGAAGATCGAGACGAACGCCGCATGCACCATCGAGAAGGTGGGTGAAGGCTTCAAGATCACGACCATGCGACTCGACGTTCGTGCCCGGGTGCCCGGCATCGACCGGGCGCAGTTCCTGAAGATCGCCGAGGCCACGAAGACCGGCTGCCCCGTGTCCGCGGCATTGCAGGGGAATGTGAAGCTGGAGTTGGAGGCGAAGCTGGAGAAGTGAGTGAGACGGTAGGAGACAGGGTGTAGGGAATCGGGTGTAGGGAATCGGGGAATTGCAATTGCTGGAGGAACCCGAGGCGTGCCTACCCGACACCCTCCTCCCGACCCCCGCCGTCGCTCACCTACTCGCCCACTTTCCCTCACCCCGGAGCCCCTCTTGGCCATCCGCTTCATCCATGTTTTCGACGCCGACCATGAAGCGCGCCGGATGGCGGAGGTGCAGCGCATCTTCCGCAGTTACTTCGGCGCGGCGTACGGGGAGTACGCCGAGCGGATTCCCGATCTGCTGCGCAAGCAGAGCGAGCTCGGGCAGCGCACGATCCTCATCACGGCGGAGAATCCGCAGCAGGGGCGGGTGCTCGCCTTCGCGCTCGCGTTCCATTATCCCGATCTGAACGCGACGCTGCTGGACTTCATTGTCGTGGACCCCACCGTACGGCAGCGGGGCATCGGGGGCGCGCTGTACGAGGCGCTGCGCGAGTACCTTGTGCGGTTGGGGTCCAGCGCGCTCTATCTGGAGGTGCGTCCAGACGCGCCGGAGCTGGAGCCGGATCCGGCGCGCCGGCGCGAGAACCGGTCGCGCATCCGCTTCTACGAGCGATACGGCGCGCGCGTGATCCTCGGCACCAACTACGAGCGCAAACGCCCCGGGCGCCTGGAGGGGGAGCCGTATCTCATGTTCGATGCGCTCGGCGCCGACCGGCAGCCAACAGCCGATGCGGTGCGCGGCATGATGAGCACGATTCTCTTTCGGAAGTACGGCTACGCCCGCAACGATTCCTACGCCAACGCGCTCGTCGCATCAGTGCTCAAGGGACAGGTGACGCTGCAGCCGCCACGCGCGCGCACCGCTGCCGCGAAAGCCCCGCCCCGGCGCGATGTCTTCCGTCCATTCAAGGTGCTCATCACGCCGCAGCACCAGATCCACCACATCCGCGAGCGCGGCTACGTGGAGCGCCCGGTGCGCGTCGAGCGCATCATGCAGCAGATCCACACGCTCGCCGGCATGGCAGTGGTGGAGGTGCGCGACCACGGGGAGGACCCGATCACGCAGGTGCACGATGCCGACTTCGTGCGCTACCTGGAGCAGGTCTGCTCCAAGATGCCCAAGGGCGAGGCCGTGTACCCGTACGTCTTCCCCATTCGCCATCGCGCCCGCAAGCCGGTGGATGAGGACGTGCAGGCCGGCTACTACTGCATCGATACCTTCACCCCGCTCACACACAACGCCTATCTCGCGGCACGGGCGGCAGTGAACTGCGCCATGACGGGTGCCGACCTGCTGCGGGGTGGGGAGCAGCTCGTCTATGCCATCTGCCGTCCACCGGGCCACCATGCCGAGTCGTCCGTGTACGGCGGCTTCTGCTACTTCAACAACGCAGCCATTGCGGCCAATGCGCTGAGCGCCGAGGGACGAGTGGCCACGTTGGACATCGACTTCCATCACGGCAACGGCACGCAGGAGATCTTCTACGCGCGCGATGATGTCCTGACCGTCTCGATCCATGGTGATCCCAGCTATGCGTATCCCTATTTCGCGGGCTTCGCTGATGAACGCGGCGAAGGCGCGGGCGAGGGATACAACCACAACTTCCCCCTCCCCGAAGAGACGGGCGACGAGTCGTATCTGCGCACGCTCGAGGGCGCGCTGGAGCTGATCGAGCACTTCGCGCCGCGCTACCTGGTGCTCTCGCTCGGGCTCGACATCGCCAAGGGCGATCCCACGGGCGCGTGGACCATCTCGGCCGAGGGATTCGAGCGGATCGGCGGTGCCATTGCGGGATTGGGACTTCCCATGCTCGCCGTGCAGGAGGGAGGCTACGACACGCGCGTGATCGGCCGGAACGCGCGGCACTTTCTCTCGGGACTCCAGCGCAGCATCTACGAGCGGCGGCGGGAGCGGCGCTGCGCGGTGAGCGATGCGATGGCGCCCGCGGCCACACCGGAGGGATGATCACTCGTCCATGCGCGGCGCGCCGCGCTCCCCTGGCGTCGCCTGGTCGAGGCATGGTCTCGGAGGGGGCGGTTCGCTAGTGTTCCAGTGGGATGTCCTGGTTGCACCATCGGCACCCGCATTGCAACCGGAGTCACCGTCCCCGCGCTCCGTACAACGCACACAGGCTCGCCCATAGAGAAGAGGTGTCCCATGGCTGCACCTGTACCGACGAACGTGCCCGTAACCGAGCTCCACGTTCCCCTCACGCGCGACATCTTCATGCGCACCCTCATCCGCGAGCTGGCCGGAGCACTGGAGGACGTGGTCGGCTTGGAGGAGGCCTCCGGATTTGTGAGCGTGGTGGGGCAGACCATGGGCCGCGAGATGGACAAGGAGTACCGCAAGGCCATGCAGATGGATCGTCTCGACCGCGAGCAGGTCGCCGAGGTGCTGGTGGATCTCAAGCGGCGCATTCACGGCGATTTCTATGTCGTGGAGCAGGACGATGAGAAGATCGTGCTGGGCAACCGCGCATGTCCGTTCGCGGAAAAGGTATTGGGCCGCCCGGCCATGTGCATGATGACGTCCAACGTCTTCGGATCCGTCGCGGCGGAAAACCTGGGCTATGCCAAGGTGGAGCTGCGCGAGACGATCGCCACGGGAAGCCACGAATGCCGCGTGGTGGTCCACCTGAAACCCACGCCGCAGGCCGACGCGGCCATCGGCCGCGAGTACGTGCGAGGCGAAGAGGAGGCATGACGCCAGAGCAGGCGCTCGATGTCCTGGGCGTGATGCCGGAGCCATGCTTCGTCGTGGCTGGGAACGGGGAGGTGCAGGGGGCGAACCGTGCTGGCGGCGCATTGCTGCACCGTCCGAGCGCCGCGCTGGCGGGTGTGACGCTCGCATCGTTGGTGCTCGAACCGCCGGAGCGCGTGGCCCAGTACATCGGTGCCTGCTCCCGAAGCCGCTCGATGATGCTCGGCGCCCTGACGTTCGTGGACAGCGCGGGGCAGCCGGTCAGGTGCCGGTGTCAGGGCGCGGTGTGGCGTCCGGCGGCGGAAGGCGGGCATGCCATCGTCATCATCCGGTGCACGCAGATGGAGGCTGCGACTCGTGACTTCCGTTTGCTCAACTGGCAGATCGAGCGACTGACGCGAGAGGTTCGCGTCCGACAGCAGGTGGAAGCCGAACGGGCCGAGCTGCTGGCGCAGGCGAGGGACCGAGAGCAGGAGCTAACGGCGCAGGCCGAAGCGCTCGAACGCGCCCACCATCGCGTCGAGCGGCTGCAGAGCGTGACTGCCGCCCTCTCCGGTGCGCTCACCCCCGCGCAGGTGGCCGGCGTGGTCGTGGAGCAGGGCGTCGCCTGCCTCGGCGCGCAAACGGGGGCCGTCTATCTCCTGAACGGCGAGCCCGCATCGTTGCAGCTCGTGCGGTCGGTGGGTTATCCGCCGGGGCCATGGACGCATGGGCGCGGGTGCCGCTGGATGCGCCGTACCCGGTGGCCCAGGCCGCACGCACGGGCGAGCCCGTGTTCGTCGAGGAGGACACTGCCTGGCGCGACCGGTTTGCGGGGCACAGCTGGCTCCTCTTGCCGAACGACAGTCTGGCGTGGGCCGCGCTCCCGCTCGCAATGGAGGGCCGCGTGCTCGGTGCACTGGGTCTGCGCTTCGCGAGCGTGGAGCAGGTTGGCGCGGACGAGCGCCGGTTCATGCATGCGTTGGCACAGCAGTGCGCACAGGCACTCGAGCGGGCGCGGCTGTACGTGGAAGCACAGGCGGCCAACCGTGCCAAGAGCCAGTTTCTCGCGGTGATGTCGCACGAGCTCCGCACGCCGCTGAACGCGATCGCCGGCTACGCGGAGCTGCTCGAGATGGAAGTGCATGGGCCCGTGACGGAGGCGCAGCGGGACGCACTCGGCCGTCTGCGGCGGAGCCAGCGCCGCCTGCTCTCACTGGTGAACGACGTGCTGAATCTGGCGCGCGTCGAATCCGGCGTGGCGCGCTATGACATACAGCCGGTCGTGCTCGACGATGCGTTGGCCGAGCTCGAGGCGCTCATCGCTCCACAGGCGACGCAGCGCGGGGTGCGCTACCTCTTTCGCCGCGTGGACCGCACGATCATGGTGCAGGCGGACGCCGAGCGGCTGCAACAGATCGTGCTCAACCTGCTCTCCAACGCGGTGAAGTTCACCGATACCGGGGGCTGCGTCGCCCTCGAATGCGAGGTGGGCGCATCGGAGGTCGCTGTCCGGGTGGTGGACACCGGACGCGGCATTCCGGCGGAAAAACTGGAAACCATCTTCGAGCCGTTCGTGCAGGTGAACGTGGAGCTGACGCGCAGCGGTGAGGGAACGGGGCTCGGGTTGGCCATCAGTCGGGATCTGGCGCACGCGATGGGCGGTGAGCTGGTCGCAGAGAGCGTGCTGGGACAGGGCGCCACATTCATCCTCACGCTACCGCGTGCCACCGGGGCGCCTGCATACGAGGCGGCCGCTGCGAGCATGGGGATCGATCCAAGCGAGGCGGCTCCAGCGGGGTGAGGGCGAGCGCCCTCGTTGCGTGCGGCCTCTCATGCCGCTGAATCCATCTTCCTTCAGTGCATGCGCGGCCTGGGCGGCGGCATAGCGCGCGCTCAACCTACGAGTCGACCCGCCGGTACTGCATGCCGCCCAGGAAGAGCGTGGTTTGCGCCGCGTCGTAGTCGATGGAGTACGAGAGGCGGAGGATCCGGAACGACGGCGCGCCAAAGCGGAGGGTCATCACGCCCGCTCCTACCTGCCATCGCACCACGGTCGTGCTGCTGTTGAGTATGGCTCCGAGTGCGGTAAGCGTCGTGATCGTCCGCGTGGCCATGCCCGCATCGGCGAACTCCCATGTGGTTTGCGTGACCGTGCCCGTCGGAGCGCCCGTCGTCGTGGCGACGTTCGACCAGTGACCGATGACGGCGCTCGCGCTCTGGCCCAGCAGGGTGTTCGAGCCACCGCCCGGACCGAGGTTCGCTCCGACATCCACCCGATCACACGCCGCGGCCGAGAGGAGCAGCCCGAGCGTCAGAAGCATTCGCCAGCAGGCGAGAAGACGTGATGACATGAGCGCCTCACGAAAACCCTGATACCAGGCAACCGGCGGCACGGATCGCCGCAATCAGGAATCTGCTCGCTGATACGGCACGCCGTCCAGGAAGAGCGTCGTTGCCTGCACGCCGAACACGATGGTGTACGGTACGCGAGCGATCCGGAACGACGGCGCGCCGAAGTCCAGGAGCAATATGCCGGCGCCCAGGCTCCACGTCACGTGGACGGTACTGGTGCTCAGCGTGGTGCCAAATTCCGTGAGCGTGGTGATGGTGCGCGTGGCGGCTCCGCCGCTCACGAAGTTCCAGGTCGTCTGCGTGATGATACTTCCACGCAGGCCATCGCTCGTCTCGATGCGGGACCAACTGCCGATGAGCGCATCCGGCGTGAGGGCGAAAAGTGTGGAACTCGACTGAACGCCACCCGGCCCCAGGCTCGCCGCGAAATCGCCGCTACAGGCCGGTACGGCCAGGGCGAGCACTATCGGAAGCAGGTTCCTCCATCGGTCGAGGTGTGCCAGCATGATCGCCTTCATGCAGCGGGCGTGAAACGGGCTGTTCCGGAACCGTCGAGTTCTTGCCGCGTAAGTCATGCCAGTGAGGCAACGCGGCCAGCGGGCACGGTGGGCGCCGCACTTGGTAATAGCGGATGAGGTGGCGCCGGTCGGGGAGGGGACCCCGCGCGCTCAGGCGAGGATGTGTGTCGTCATTGGTCGCAGACCCTTCGGGCCGTAGACATCGAGCGCCCGTCGCGGCCCTTTCTCGACGACCTCCACGCCCACGTCGAAGAGATACGGTATGGTGTCCACCAGGACGACCAGCGCCGATCCGAATCGATCAGGATCGGCCGCCGGTGTTCCCGTGCCCAGCATGGCGACTCGCGCGCGGCCGGCATGGGGCGGCACGCGCGCTGGCGAGCGTAACACCGAGCATGCTACCGGCTGCGCGTGGAATCGCGGACGTGCCCGCCATGATGGCGGCGGCGACCACATTGGCAAGGGCGCTGGCAAGAATCGGCAGCGTGTAGCTATGACTGACATCGAAGACGAAGCCGGCGGCGCTGGGTCCGATCAGCGTCCCGATCGCCACGCTCGTATACAAAACACCGAGGATCCCACTCACGTTGCGTCCACCGAAGTAGTCCGCGACGAGCGCGGGGAGCACCGCGACGAAGCCACCGTAGAATACGCCGTAGACCAGTGCAAAGACAACGAGCGGCCAGAGGGCGGTCGAGCATGCCCAGACAGCCATGGCGAGCGCCATCCCCACGAACGTCGTCAGAAGCGCGCGCCGGCGCCCCATCCGGTCGGCCAGGCCGCCGAAGACGAGACGTCCGGCGATGCTCGCGGCACCAATCACGCCCAGCAGCAGGACGGCGGATGACCGCGGGACCCCGTGATCCGTCGCGTAGGGGATGAGGTGCACGAATGGAACCAACAGTCCCAATGAACTGATCAAGCAGGCCACGTAGAGACCCGCGAACCGCCGGGAGCGTATTGCGTCAGCCGTGGAATCGCCCGCCGGCCGCACCCGTCGAGCGCCTGGCTGCGGGAAATCGCCGTCCGGCGCCAGCCCGCGATCGTATGGGTCGCTCTCGATCATGAGCGCCATGCCCGCTCCCACGACGGCGGCCAGAGCACCGAGAACCAGGTAGGCCGTGCGCCACCCGAGTGTGGCGATGAGCGCCGAGGCGAGTGGCGGCACGACCAGCGTGCCAGCGCCAACTCCGCTGACCGCCAGACCGGACGCCAACCCTCGACGTCTGACGAACCATCGCTGTATGGCGGCCAGCGCAGGAACGAAGGCGCAGCCAATGCCGAGTCCGACGCCCAGCCCGTACGCCGTGTACACCTCGGTCAGACTGTGCGCCGTGCCGGCGAGTGCCAGCCCCGCCCCGGTCAGGATCATGCCGGTGACGGCCAGCGGGCGGGGACCCCACCGGTCGGCGAGCGGGCCGCTCACGAGCCCGAGACTGAAGTAGAGAAAGCCGGCGAGCGAGAAGGCGAGCGAGACGGAGCCGCGCGAGGCCGCGAACTCCCGCTGCAGCGGCCCGACGAACGCACTGAAGGTATACGCGCTGCCGAAGCCCACGAACCCGACGCCGAACGCGGCCGCGGCCACGAACCAGCCGTAGAAGATGCGAGGATGGTGCACCGGCTCGGTGGGGGACGCGTCGGTCGTCGTGGCCGGGTCTCGATGTTGAATGGTAGACACCAGTAAACCATATATACTGGTGTCTGTTGGTGTCAACCGGTAAATCCGTTTAATTGGTGTGTATGGGAAAGCTGGCGCGAAGCCGGAAGGTTCCGGACGAGCTCGCGAATCTCTACGAATTCGCCAACTCGCTCGATTGCCGCCGGTCCACGCATGGTGGCGTGCAATCATCGACCACGGACGAGCTTGGAGATCCACACGCGCTCGCCGCCTGGATGTCGGAGCGTGGCCTCATCACGCCCGGGGCCAGGATCACGCCATCCATGTTCTCGACGGCCATCC
>DASUKA010000113.1:0-39460 GCA_036278935.1 Gemmatimonadaceae bacterium | reverse complement strand
CGTGAGATGCCGAGGGCGACACGCATGCCGATCTCGCGTCGTTGGCGAACCCCGCGCGCGAGCATCAGATTGGTCGCATTCGAGCAGGCGATCAAGAACACGAGGATGGAGATGGCGCCGAGGAGCGACGCGATCTTCGCTTGTGAGGAGAATGTCTTCGCCCGCGCCGGCAGTATCGAGTGGAGCTCGACCGTCGCGGTGCGGCGCGTGGGATGGGCCGCCGCGGCGAATTGCAGCAGCGCCGTCGCGCGCGCCGAGACCGCGCGCGGATCGATCTGCGGCGCGATGCGCGTGATGCCGCGCAGCCATCCATTGTCGGCGGTCATCCACGGCCACCGGGGCCCGACGCCTGGCAAGAGCCTGCTCGCGAGCGTCAACGGAAGCCAGATGTCCACCGGATGCCTATCGATCCCGTTGAAATCTTCTGGCACCACGCCGACAATCTGAACGGGTATGGTCGAGATGATGAGCTCGCGACCGACGACGGAGGGATCACGGTTGAACCATCGCTGCCACAGTCCGTAGCTGATGACGGCGACCGGCTCTCCGTAGGGCAGGCGGGTATCGTTCGCTGAGAGGAGGCGGCCGGCGGCGGCCGCCACGCCGAGCGTGCGGAAGTATCCACCATCGGCGAACACCGTCTGTGCCATGTGGGCGTGATCGCCGCGACCGACAGGCAGCTCCCACGGAGAGGTCTGCGCGGTGACGGAGACTCCGGCACCGAGATGGCCACGCAGGTTCGTCAATGCGGGGAACGAAATGGCGTCGCGCGGCAGGGCATGGATCGTGTACACGTTCTCGGGGTGCGCGATGCGTGCAGGTGGCCGCAACATCAGCCGGTCGATGACGTTGAACATCGTCGCGTTCGCCCCGATGCCGAGCGCGATTGCCGCGATGCTGCCAAGCGCGAAGGTGGGCGCACGCCTGAGCCGGCGGGCGGCGATCTTGAGATCACTTCCGAACGGTTGGATCCAGCTTGGCATGGGCTTCAGTGGTCGCACTGCGGTGACAGTGTTGTAATGAAGGAAGCGGCGGCCCACTCGCGCATAAAGAGCGACCGGAAACACACTATGTCAATTCGGCATCGAACTGCCATACAGATCTTCCAGGGCATCGTGATAGCGAGCTGGAGACGGGCGGGTGCCGTTCGTGATGGCGACGTCAAGTCGTCACCCGAAGACTCATGGCGCACGCGCCGTGCTTGGCCGCGACTCGAGCATCTGCAAGCGGTCGTGTTGGTTCTATGCATGTGGAGCGGCATGCTCGCCCAGGCTGCGAGAGCGCAGGCGCAGGATTCAACGCCGCGACGCGGGGCGGTGCGGTTGATCGGCGTCTACGATGGGACCACGGGCGAGCCGGTCGCGGGCGTACAGGTACGCGATGGGTTCAGTGGATCGTACACCATGACGTCGAAGACCGGGCTGGCGCTCCTCGACTTTCTGACCTCTCGGGGCGATACCGCCATCATCGAGCTTCGCAAGCTTGGTTTCGAGGCACGCACTCTCGCCGTGAGTCGCAGCGATACGACATCACTCACCGAGGTCCTGGAGCACGTCACGCCGCTGCCCGCTGTCGTCATCACAGGACACTATCGTATCGATCGTGATCCAGGACTCCGGAATGGATTCGCGCGGCGCTGTCAGGTGAAGCACATCACATGCTTCGACAGCCAGGAGCTCGACGAACGACCCGCGGCGAATTTCGCCGACCTCCTGAAGCATGTGGATGGAGTCGCCATCGGGGCATGTACCGCCGTGAAGGGCCGGGACACCCAATGTGGCAAGGTGGCCATGCACTCGGCGCAGATCCCACCGGCGTATTGCGAGCCGACCATATTCATCGACGGCTATCAATGGAACACGACCATCGGTGCGGCGATCGATCTCACCCCAGGGGTACCGGCGAGTGCGCCATTCACACCCGGTAACGTGAAAGGTGTCGAAGTCTACCCCACATCCCAGCCACGTCCACTTCGCTTCGAAGGCGATCCACTCTGCGGCGCCATTGTGATCTGGACGAAGGGATGGGACGCTGGACGCGCTCACCGGAGCGTCCGCTCCAGCGCCGCCGCCTTGGCCGCGAAGCGCGCGGGATCCAGCCGCCGCTCCGGCGGTAGCCCGCTGAGTTGGTGTTCCCACCACGCGGGCGTCGGCGTGCCGGTGGCGGGCCACGTTGCGTCAGGACCGAAAAGCATGTAGACGTCCCACGCCGGCTCGGTCCTCCCGGCCGCGTGCGAGAATGCCGTGCCCACCATGAGTCCCGGATCCCAGAAGTTCCGCACGCGTCCGTCGGGAATGAGCGTCGTTCCGGCGTCCACGTTCTTCTCCTGCGCGCCGAGTTGCGACGACCACACGACGAACACCGCCACGCCGGTGGTGGAATCCTTGGCTAACCAGTGACGCTCGACTTCGCGGACCCCGCGAAGACATTCCGGTCACGTGGGGGATGCCAGGAGGATCGCTCGCACCTTCCCCGAATCGGCGTTGAACGCTGCACGCAGCGGCGTGAAGTCCCCGGTGAGCGTGGTGTGAGGGGCAACGGGGCCGGACTGACACCCTGCCGCCACCGCGAGCACACCGGAAAGGACGAACAGTCCGCGGATACGCACGGGACGCCTCAGCCGGTGAAAACGACGTTGGCCATCGCGGACGCGACCCAGATGACGGCGGCCACCCAGAGGACCAACCGGATCCAGCGCCGCTCGCGGGGGCGCGGCCCGTCAACGACACACCGCACCGGCCTGCGGTACACGACCCAGAACCCGTACGCCAGCGCAGCCAGTGATCCGCCCATGATGTACGGGGCGTACGGCTTGAGCCCCGCCAACGCCACCGCTCCGCCGGCGCCGAGCACGGCGACAATCAATGGCGAGACGACGGGCGTCACGCAACAGACCGCGGCTGCGGCCGCGCCCACGGCCGCACCAGTGCCGGCCGCTGCCGCCCCCGCGGCGACCCTGCCGCTGCGTCGCTCGCCGTTCATTGACCGGCGAGCGCGCGGAGAATCGTCTCGGTGCTCGGGGCGCCGGCGGCCCTGCAGCTGGCCGCGTCCGCCGCCGGCGCGTCACCCGACACGTCGCGCCCGTTCACGAGCACCGTCGGTGACGCGTACCCGCGCACGTAGGCGGGTGAGGCCGCGTCGTCCCGATCCCACTCGTCCACCAGCACTCGCTTGCCGGTGGCGGCCAGCGCGGCGCGAAGGTTGGATCGCGCCTCGGCTGCGTGCGGGCAATCCCGAAAATAGATCAGTTCGAGTTTCATGACTCTCCCTCCAGGGCGTCGAGGATCGGGCAGCCCGGCATGGCGCGCCGAGTGCGGCACGCGCCGGTCAGCGTCCCGAGGGCGGCGCGCATGCGCTGCAACTCCCGGATCTTGCCGTCGATCCGTTCGATCGCACTGCTGGCTTCGGCGACGACTTCCTTGCACGCGCTTCCGCGCCGCACACGCAGACGGAGCAGCACGCCGATCTCCGCGAGCGTGAAGCCCAGGCGCTGAGCGCGCTTCATGAAACGCACGCGCCGAATCGCGTCCTCCGTGTACTGCCGGTAGCCCGTCGGCGTGCGCGGGGGCTCCGGGAGCAGACCCTCGCGCTCGTAGTACCGGATGGTCTCCGTATTGACGTCTGCCGCTTTCGCGACCTGACTGATCGTCAGGGACATGCACTCCTCCATTCAGCGAGGCCCAACCGTACTCAGCACGATACACCCTGGACTAGGGTCCGGAGTCAAGGGGGCGTTCTCGACGGGCGAGGACAGAGGCTGCATCTTAGGGTGGTGGGCTTGTGCATCCCGGAGCCACGCGCCAACGTCATAGCCATCCATGATCCGCATCCATCTCGTGCCGCGCCTGCCGCGGCGTTCGCGCGCGGCCACCGTGCTCGCGTTCTTCGCGGCTCTCGCCGTCCTCGGCGCCAGTACCAGGACGGCGCACGCGCAGCAACCGGCGACGCCCGCATCCGGCGCCGCGCTCCTGCGCCGCATGCACGACGCGTATGCCGGCCGCTGGTTCCGCACGCTCACCTTCACGCAGCGCACCACCATCCGCGCGGGCGACAGCACCAGCGTCTCCACGTGGTACGAAGCGCTGCTCAGCCCGGACCGCCTGCGCATCGACATCGGAAATCCCTCGGCGGGGAACGGCGTGCTCAGCACGGCGGACTCCACGTACGTGGTGCGCGCGGGCACGGTGACCCGAACGGCGGCAAACGGGAATCCGTTCATTCCTTTCGTGGCTGGCGTATACACGCAGCCGGTGAACGTCACGCTGCGGCAGGTCGCGCCGTACCACTTCGCGCTCGATCGCGTGCGGCGCGCGACGTGGCAGGACCGCCCCGTGTTCGTGGTGGGCGCGCGCGAGGCGAGCGACACGACGTCGCCGCAGTTCTGGGTGGATGCCGAACGGCTTGTGCTCGTGCGGATGATCCTGTCGCGCGGTGCTCCGCCGCACACTCAGCGGATGGACATCCATCTGGATCACTACGTTCCGGTGGGTGGTGGGCGGCTCGCGACCAAAGTGACGATGTACGAGGGCGGCGTCGCACGCCAGACGGAGGAGTACCGCGGCTGGCGCGCGGGCATGGCGCTCCCCGCGGCGCTGTTCGATGCGACGAAGTGGAGCTCCGTGCCGCACTGGACGCAGATGGCGCCGACCGGGCCGCGCGACTCGACCGGGCGCGGGTCACGGTAGGAGATCGCGCCGGTCGATCGGGTTGGCGCTGCTTGAGTGGTTTCTGCTCTGCGTTGAGGGCCGGACGTCAATCCGGGTAGCTCGATGGGTAGGCCGGTTGGCGCGCGGATCGTGAGCCATGCGGCCGCACGGCTCACGATCCGCGCGGCGCCACCCCTGGCGCACCGACGTGCGTCATCCGATGTTCGAGGGTCGTCAGTGTTCATCCAGCCGACCGTCGGAGCCACCCTCACACGCCTTCCATCGACTCCCATGCGCCGCCACTTCGCTTCCACGCCCGTCCTCGCGACCGTCGCCGCTCTCCTGTTGACCGTTGCCGCGGGCTGCACGTCCACAGGCAGTACACCTCCAGCCGACCTCGTGCTGCAGCATGGTACGGTCGTCACCATGGACTCGACCACCCCACAGGGGCAGGCGGTGGCGATCACGGGCGACACGATCACCGCCGTGGGGTCCGACGCCGAGATTCAGCGGTACGTCGGGCCCAATACCAAGGTGATCGACCTGCAGGGTCATCTCGCCATTCCCGGATTCGAGGAGTCGCATGGACACTTCACCGGACTCGGCCAGGCGCTGAGCGAGCTCAATCTCATGGGCGTCCCGTCGTGGCAGGACATCGTGCAGATGGTGGCCGACGCGGCGAAGAAGGCGAAGCCGGGCGCCTGGATTCAGGGACGCGGGTGGCACCAGGAGAAGTGGAATCGCTCGCCCGGCCGTGTGGTGGCGGGCTTCCAGACCAACGACCTGCTCAATCAGGTCGCGCCGAACAACCCGGTGATCCTCGGGCACGCGAGCGGCCACGCACTGATCGCGAACGATGCCGCGCTCAAGCTCGCCGGCATCGGTCCCAACACGCCGAATCCCCCGGGTGGCGAGATCATCAAGGACGCGCGCGGCCGGCCGACGGGGATTCTGGTGGACGGCGCGCAGGGACTCATGCGGCGGGCGCTGGCAAAGGATCTGGCGAAGCGCTCGCCGGACGAGGTGAAGGCCGACTTCCGCAACCAGATCCACCTGGCCACGCAGAACGCGCTGGCCAACGGCGTCACGACCTTCCAGGACATGGGTGAATCGTTCGCGACCATTGATGCCATCAAGAAGATGGTCGACGAGGGGGACATGCCGCTGCGCCTGTACATCCTCGTGAGCCAGGGGGAGGTTCGTGCGAACGACGTCGACTCGCTCGTCTCGCATCGCATGATCGACTACGGAAACGGCCACCTCACGGTCCGGGGCATTGGCGAGATCACCTCCGACGGGGCGCTCGGCTCGCGCAGCGCGTGGATGCTCAAGCCCTACAACGATGATCCGAAGAACAGCGGCCTCAACGTGACAACGATGTCGCGGATCAAGCAGATCGCCGAGATCGGGATCGCGCACGGCTTCCAGATCTCGGTGCACGCCATCGGCGACCGCGCCAATCGGGAGACGCTCGACACGTACGAGGCGGTGTTCAAGGAGCACCATGTCAAGAGCGACACGCTCCGGTGGCGGATCGAGCACGCGCAGCATCTCAATCCATCCGACATTCCACGCTTCGGCCAGATGGGCGTGGTGGCATCGATGCAGGGGATCCACGCCTGTTCCGATGCCCCGTACGTGATCCCGCGGCTGGGCCGGCAGCGCGCGGAGGAGGGCGCCTACGTGTGGCAGAAGCTGTGGAAGACCGGCGCGGTGGTGACGAACGGGACGGATGTGCCGGTGGAAGCGATCAGCCCCATCGCGTCGTTCCACTGCAGCGTGACCCGTGACATGGTCGGGACGGATTCGGCGTTCTTCCCCGACCAGAAGCTGACTCGCCAACAGGCGCTGCAGACGTACACGACCAACGGGGCCTTCGTGGCATTCCAGCAGCACGAGAACGGATCGCTCACGCCCGGCAAGTGGGCGGACATCACGGTCCTGTCCCGCGACATCATGACTGTCCCGCCCGATTCGATCCTGGGCACGAAGGTGCTCTACACCATCGTGGGCGGGAAAGTAGTCTACACGGGGGCGGGGACAGTGGCGGCCCGCATGTGACCTACCGCAGCGCCCCCGCTTCCTTGAGTGCCGCCGCGCCTCCCACGATGGGCAGTGTGAACGTGCTGGCATCCAGATCGACCGTGAGCTTGGTGCCGGGCTTGGGCCAGACGGTGAACTCGCGATCGCTCGACATGATCATGACGCCGATCCGCTTGCCCGCGGGGATGATCTCGTCATCCGGCTCGACGTCGAAGGTCAGGTCGTAGAACTTCCCCGGCACGAGCTTCTGCCCCGGAATCTTGGAGTCGTAGTTGCCGCCGTGTGTGAGCGAGCGGTAGTTCTGCGGATCGGCCCATCCCCGCGTGATGAGTCCTTCCTGGATCGACGTGCCGATGGTGGTGGAGTCGAAGGGAAGTTGCACGAGCCAGATGCTGAGATTCGCGGCAGGCTTGCTCACCGCGAGACGGAGCGTGATGCGCGCGGTCCCCGAGTAGTGCACCGTGTCCGTGAGCACCCCGGTGGCATAGAGCAGCCGGTGCGGCGAGTGCGCGACCGCCGCCAGCGCGCTTCCGCTGAACGACACATCGTCCACGAGCGTCTCGGATCCCTGCGCGCGGGGGGCGGTGAGGCTGAGCCCTCCCACCGCGCTCCCACCCTTCACCGGGTGCAGCGCGACCATCTGCGAGCCGGGCACCGGGAAGGTGGCGTAGGGCGTCGGCGGCGTGCGCGGTCCGCGGGGGCGCCGCCGACGGCGCGGCCGGCTGGGACGATTGCCATTCGAGCTGGCGGACCGTCGTCCGGCGGCTCCGTACGTGCCGCGCTGCTCGGCGGTTGACGGAGGTGCCGCCGCGATGCGCGCTGCTTGCGCCTTCGCTTGAGCCGCCTGCGCCGCCTCCTCGTGCACGATCCAGACGTGCGGCGCCTGCTCGACGCCATTGCTCACGCCGTAGAGGTAGTGGCTGAACCACCGGTTCACCATGTCCGCCGGCGGGTTGCCGCCGTGACCGCCCTGATGCAGATAGATGGATACCGGCAGCCCGTCCTTCTTCATCTCGTTGTAGATCCGGATGCTGTGCTCTGGAACGACGTTCCAGTCATTGAACCCGTGTGCCAGCAGCACGGCCGCCTTGATGTTCTTCACGTACGGCAGGAGATCCCGCTTCGCCCAGAAGTCGTTGTAGTCGCCGTTCTGCCGGTCGCGGGCGCCGCGCGCGGCGAAGATGCCGTCGCGATAGGTGCGGTTGCAGTAGGCACGCGTGGCTGGGTTGCCGCTGTGGATGAAGTCGTAGAGAAAGTCGATGTCCTCGCCCAGCCAACCGCCGGGGTGGCGCACCAGCCCGTTCGTGCGGTAGTAGTGGTAGTACGAGGTGTTCGGGGAGACCGGGATGACCACCTCGAGTCCCTCGACGCCCGTGGTGGCGGCGGCGAGTGGAAGGGTGCCGTTGTACGAGGTGCCGATCATCCCCACCTTGCCGGTGGACCAGGTTGCCTTGACTTCCGTGTTGCCGGTTTCCGTGGTGAAGCCCTTGGCGCGTCCGTTCAGCCAATCCACCACGGCCTTGGGCGCGAGCCGCTCGGGCGGGCCGCCCACCGTGGGGCATCCCTGCGAGAGACCCGTGCCGGGCGCCTCGGAGTGCACGACCGCGAAGCCGCGCGGCACCCACTCGTTGATGAGATCTCTCGAGATCCGGTGACGCACCGGCTGGAAGGGAATCGCCGGCTGGTCGACGCGCGGCGGCGGTGGTGCATCCACCTCCTGGTGCACGTTCCAGAGGTACTTCCGCGGGCCGGAGGTGCCGGCGAAGTAGGGGCTCGATTCGTAGATGACCGAGACCTTGAGCCCTCCCGTGGCAGTCTGACCCGGGCGCGTGACGTCCACGTGCATGCGGTCGGGCTTCCCATCGCCATCGGTGTCGAAGCCCGTCTCCACCCACAGCTCCTGGCGAATCCAGCCGCTGCTGTCCTGAAAGGCGGGGACGACCTGCGCCAGGCCGTTCTCAAAGACCGGGCCGGCCTTCTGCTGGGCAGTGGCCGCTCGGGCGAACGCGGCGCTCAACACGCCGGTGCAGGCCAGTGCCGCGGCGCAGGAGCGCACGCGGCGGGCATATGGATGAGGCATTCACATCACCTGGTAAGGGGCGGACAGCGGGAGCGCGCCGATATTGGGGATCGGCGAGCATCTGCTCATTTCAGTTACGGATATAGTATACAAACCGCTGACGCGAATGTCTTCAGGCCGCGTATTCCGGAGCTACCAGGAAGGGTAGGGCAGGGGGCGTGCGCGCCCGCCACCACTCAGTGGCCCGACGAATCGCCCCGGCGTGCCGACTCGTACAGGAACCAGCTGCGCCGCTCCGTCTCGTCGATCCAGACTTCGATCAGGCTCGCGGTGGCGATGTCGCGATGCTCCTCACACACGCCGTGCGCCTCACGCAGCCGCGCGGCGAGGGTCGTGTTGTCCTCGCGGAGCTCGGCCAGCATGTCCGACGGCTCCACATACTCCGCGTCGTTGTCCTGTAAGCGCTGCAGCTGCGCGATCTGGCCGATGGACCGGATGGTCAGGCCGCCGATCTTCCGTACGCGCTCGGCGATCGGGTCGGTCATCGCGAAGAGCTGAGCCGCCTGCTCGTCCAGGAGCAGGTGGTAGTCCCGGAAATGCGGGCCGCTCATGTGCCAGTGGAAGTTCTTGGTCTTGAGATAGAGTGCGAAGACATCGGCGAGAACGGCGTTCATCGCTCCCGAGATATCCCGTGTCGCCGGCGCGCCGAGGTCGGTCGGGGTCTCCAGCGGAGCGTCACGCCGGCTCCTCAGGTCCTGCTTGTCCCGCATGGTCGTTGTCATGGTGGTTTCTCTGGATAGGTCGCTTAAGGGGTCCGGGACGCTCGTGCGCCTCCCGGCGCGGTCAGGCGCGCTCGGGATGGATGCGCTCGATCGAGAAGCGGCGCAAGTGATGGATGAAGTGGCCGCCGTGTACGCGCAACGTCTGCGCCGCCAACTCCGTTCGTTCATCGCTCGGGGCAAAGACCGCCACCACGAAGCGGCCGTCGCGGAGCGCCTGCTCGTAGCGCTCCTTCATGGCCATCTCGTCGTTCGACAGGCCGAGTCGTTCGGCCACACGGATGGCCAGGTGGGCGAGGCCGGTGCGTCCGGTGCTCGCGTCCAACGCTTCGGCCGCGGCCTGCCCGCAGAAGACACTCACCTCGGAGTCGAGGAAGCGCGCGCGTTGCAAGGCGGTGACGGCGGATTCGACGTGCTCCTGGGCGTCGACGATCCCCAGGACCTGATCGGTTCGGTAGCGAATGGCGTCATCGGTTGCGCGGTCGGGCGACGCCGATGCGGCATCCGCGTTGGCGTGGGGCTCGGTCATGGGCGCTCCAGGCAGGGAGTGGACAGGTCGCAAGCGCCGCGCAGGGTGCACGCCCTGTGCCAGCTGCGATGATCGAGAATGCCGGGCGGCGGCGGGCGGAGGTGAGTGAGACGTCACCAGTCGCACAGTTGGGCAGCGGTCCCGCTGGCCATGGGCATCGGGGTCACCATGGGCGCGCACGGGGTGTCTCACCCCCGCGCGGTTGGGCGTCTCCTTTATAAGTGATGCCGGAGGCTGGCCGTGTGGCATAGCGCTCGCTCCACGGACGGGCCGGGAGTGGGGAGGAGGTTGGCGGCGTTGTCGGGAGGGATGCCTGGAAAGGCCATGTTCATCAAGACGCTGTTCGACAGGCACTATGCCGATCTGGTCCAGTTCCTCTACGGCCGGCTGGGTGATCGGGATCAGGCCGAGGATATCGCGCAGGAAGCGTTCGTACGAATGTACGAGCACTCGCCCCGCCATCCGCGCGCGTGGCTGCACGTGGTCGCCGCGAACCTCGCGCGGGATGCGATGCGCGGCGGCGCGCTCGGGCGGAGGCTCCGGCGCGCGGTGCACTCCGTTGCGGTGCTCCTTGTCGTGCTCACGGTCCCGCCGCTCGCGGCGCAGCAGCAGGACACCACGCGCGCCGATGCCGCGCGCGCCGACAGCACGGCCGCCGCCACCCTGCGCGCGCCATCGGACACCGGGCAGCGAGTGCGTCTCACGCCGGTGGTCATCACGGGCACGCGGCTGTCCCCCGTGGACGAGCGCACGCCCGTCCAGGTGGATGAGATCAACATGCAGCACGCCACCCCCGGTCCCGGGGCGGCGATCGATGCGCTGCGCAACCTGCCGGGCGTGAGTCTCTTCGACGACCAGGGCACGCAGCTCCAACCGGAGCTCAACGTGCGCGGCTTCATCGTGTCGCCGGTGGTGGGAGAGCCGCAGGGGGTGAGCGTCTTTCTGGACGGCGTACGCATCAACGAGCCGGATGCGCAGGAGGTGAACTTCGACCTCATCCCGATGGACGCGGTGCGGAACGCCGAACTGGTGCGCGGCCCGTCGTCGCTGTTCGGCAAGAACACGCTCGCCGGTGCGTTGCTCCTCTTCACTGATCGCGGCCAGAGCCAGCCGGAGTTGAACGCCGAGCTGGAGGGCGGGGCGTTCGGTTATCGGGGCGCGCGCATTACCGGAAGTGGCATGGCGGGCGGCTTCGACGGCTACGTCATGGCACGCTTCGGCGATGAAGATGGCTGGCGGCAGCAGACAGGGTCGCGCACACGCATGCTCTTCACGACGGTGGGGCACCGGGGCGACTCGAGCGACCTCGCGCTCTCAGTGCTCTACGCGCACGACCGAATTCGCGAGGCCGGCTCGCTTCCCGAGAGCTACCTGCGCGTAAGCCCGCGGCTCAACTACACCGGCGGCGACTACTTTCAGCCCGATCTGTGGCACGTGGCGCTGCGCGGACGCCGATCGCTCGCGGGAGGCACCTTCCGAGGCAATGCGTTCTTCCGCGACAACGACATCGAGCAATTCAACGGGAACATCCCGCTGCCCAATACCGATGGTTTTGTGCGCAACCTCTCGGCGGGCACCACGCTGGAATGGACGCGCCCAGTGCAGCTCGGTGCGCGCGTGCTCAGCGTGACGATGGGCGGCGAGTACGAGCACGACGATGTGAAGTATCGCTTCCTGGCCGTCGACGTGCCGCACATCCCGGCGGACTCTGCCGAATCCGCGAGCGCCGGATGCGACCCGATCTCCGGTGTGTGCACGCGGGTGCGCGTTCGCGGGGACAACGCCGCGCTCTATGCGCAGGGCATCCTGGAGCTCACACAGGGGGTGGCGCTCACCGCCGCGGTGCGCGGGGACTATGTGCGCATTCCGTATCGCGATCTGCTCGACCCGGGCAACGATGGGACGAGCAGCTACACGCGCGTCTCGCCGCGCGTCGGACTGAACTACCAGCTCACCAGCGACATTCGCGGATATGTCGCTCTCAACACCGGCTTCCGGGCACCCGCGGCGCTGGAGCTCGCCTGTGCCTCCGCCGTCGCGCCCTGCTCGCTCCCCTCGGCACTCGGCGCGGATCCGCTGCTCCGTCCCGTGACCGTGTACGACTACGAAACGGGGCTGGACTGGGAGCCGGCGGCCCGCACGAATCTCGACGCCGTCGTCTACTGGTCCGACGTGCACAACGACATCGTGTTCGCGCAACCGAGCGCCACGGAGGGGTTCTTTCGGAACGTGGCCCGTACGCGCCGAGATGGGCTGGAGCTCTCCGGGGGCATCGGACTCCCGGCCGGCCTCCGCGCATTCGGCTCTTACAGCTACGTTGCCGCCACGTATCGGAGTACGGTTCGGCTGGCATCGGCAGTGGTGGGCGCGGCACCCGCCGAGCCCGGGGATCAGTTCCCGCTCTCGCCGCGGCATCGCGGCACGGTGGGGATCGAGGAAGTGCGCACGGTGGGACGCACCGTCCTGGATGGCGCGATCTCGCTGCGCATGACGTCGAGTCAGTACCTCAGAGGCGACGAGGCGAACGACTTTCAGCCGCTGGCGGGCTTTGCCGTTACGGACGTGCGCCTGGCCGCCGGCCTGCCGCACGTGCGCGTTTCGGCACATCTCACCAACCTCTTCAACCAGCGCTACGCCACGTTCGGCATCTTCGCCGTGAACGCGAAGGGTCCCTTTGGCGGGCCGCCGCCCGCCGATCCCGACAGCGCGCCGGTGGAGCGCTTTCTGACGCCGGGTCTCCCGCGCGCGTTCACCGTCTCGGTATCGCTCACATGGTGAGCTGACCATCGTCGGGCACGGGCTGTTGCGGACGAGGCCGACCATCCTGTGCCGGCAAGATGAGGTGCAGATCCCCGAATTCGTGCCAGAGGTATCGTTCGCGCAGGGCGGCCGCGTACGCGAGCTCGACATGCCGTCGCCCGGCGATGGCTTCCAGCATGGCCAGGTGTGATGCGCGCGGCTCGTGAAAGCCGGTGAGCAATGCGTCCACCGCGCGCACGCCGCGCCGTGGGGTGATCACGATGTCCGTCCACCCCTCGCCTGGCGACACGGTGCCGTCCGCATGCGCGACGCTTTCGAGCGTGCGCACCGCCGTTGTACCGATGGCGATGACCCGGCCGCCGCGAACACGCGCCTCGTTCACCCCGCGTGCGGCGCGTGCGCTCACGCGGAAGTACTCGGGATAGGGAGGTTCGTGCGCCTCGAGGCTCGCGACGCCGGTGTGGAGCAGGATAGGTACGATCGAGACGCCACGCGCACGCACGGCCTGCACGACGCGCGCCGTGAACGCGCGTGCCGCCGACGGCATCTCCGCGCTCCCCGGCTCGCGGGCAAACATGGTCTGATAGTAGGAGAGCGGCCACTGCCGCGGAACATATCCGTAGCGGATAGGAAATCCGTGGCGCCCCAGGTAGGGCAGGAGATCGCCCTGCACCGCGATGTGCGCGAGCCAGAGACGCGTGTGTCTCTCCAGGGCGCTCGGCTCGGCGGCGTGACACGACGAGTCCCACGCCGCGGGGTGCGCCCACGGCTCGGAGTCGCCGCTGCTGTCGTCGCGGTGGCGAAACGCCTGCACGTTGCCGCGCGGGGCGTACGGCGCAACGAGCGTGATGGCTCCGCCGCCGGCGATGGCGAGTTGTTCCCCCGCATGCGCGGTGAGAAGTGGTGCGGTGCCGCGCCCCGCGGGCTGCCGTATCTCCACCACCCACTCGCCGTCTGGGAGCCGCTGCGAAAGGTGCACCTCTACGCGCTCACCATTCGGCAGCGCGGCATGCAGCGCCGCGTTGATTGTCGCGCTCGTGTTCACCACGAGCACGTCGCCCGCGCGCAGAAACTGCGCAAGGTGCGTGAACCGGGTGTGCGTCATGGCGTCGTCCGCCGCGGACGATACGAGCAGCCGCACATCGTCGCGAGAGAGTCCGCGCGCCTCCGGCGGCTCGTGCGCCTCAAGGGATTCGGGCAGGGTGAAGGAGATGGGCTCCGTCCACAGCTCTGCACTGGTGGCGATCGCACAGGTCATCGGGCATCCCTCCCCGCCGCCGCGAGCGCCGGCGCGCCGAGCGTGGCGGCTTCGTAACGACCGCTCGGGAGATCACCCTCCAGCAACGCGAGAAATCCGGGCACGCGCTCCTCGGGCAGCGGCCGATCGCTGATGTCCTGTCCGGGATACGCCGCCTGATGCATGTCGGTGCGCATGTCGCCAGGGTCCACCCAGTAGATGCGCACATCCGGCCGGTCCGCCGCCGTCTCCGCCGCGAGGACCGCCGACAGCTGCTCCAGCGCCGCCTTGCTGGACCCATAGCCGCCCCAGCCCGGGTAGGCGTTCACGGCGGCATCGCTCGTGACGTTGATCACCCGGCCGCCCGGCTTGAGCAGGTCCCACACGGCCTGCAGCACGCCCAGCGGGGCCACGACGTTCGCGAGGTGCACTTCGACGAGCGAATCCAGCGGCGTGTCCAGCAATGCGGGAAGGGGGCTGGGCCCAAGCTCGCTGGCATTGTTGATCACGGCATCGAGCCCGGCGTGGCCGCGGGCGAGCACGGCAAGCGCACGCCGATGCGCTGGGTCGGTGACGTCGCCGGCCACAGCCGCGACGTGCGTCACCGGTGCGAGGGCATTCCGCACGCGGCGCAGCCGCTCGGCGTTGCGCCCGTCGATGATCAGGTTCCATCCCCGCGCGGCGAGTGCGTGCGCGAGCGCCAGCCCCAACCCTCTTGTGGCGCCGGTGATGAGCGCGGTGCGCTCGAATGATGCTGGTGTTGGGTGAATCTCTCTCATTCCGTCCTCCGTGTGTGCGCCATGGTGAAGCGCGTGGTGTGTCACGCACGAAGGATCGGCGGTATTGGCATGCGCCGGTATTGAACGGTGGGGCAGACGCGCGATGGAAATCGGACAGGTGGGACCCTGTCCATTTGGACAGGACGACCGCGGGCGACAGCTACGTTTGGTAGTCGCGCGACAGAGTCAGAGCGTGATGAGGCCGGCGCGGGCGGCGCGCAGCACGGCCTCCGTGCGGTTGCTCGCCCCCAGCTTGGTGAACACCGCGCTCACATGAAACTTGACGGTACGCTCCGTGATGCCGAGTGATCTGGCGATCTGCTTGTTGCCGCGGCCGCGCGCGAGCTGCTCCAGCACCGCCTGCTCGCGCGGTGTGAGTGCGGGCGGCGCATCCGGCGCATCGGTACCGGCACCATGCGGTCCCTCATGCCGCACCCGCCCGAGCACCGAGGACGCCGCGACCGGGGCGAGCAGTGAGCCCCCCGCGGCCACCACGCGCACGGCGGCGAAGAGATCGGCGCGCGGCGCACCCTTGAGCAGATAGCCCGCGGCACCCGCCTGGACGGCCGCGACGATCCGTTCGTCGGTGTCGAACACCGTGAACACGATCACGCGTGTGCGTGCCCGCGCATCACGGAGCTGCCGCAGCACGCTCACTCCGTCCATCTCGGGCATCTGCAGGTCGAGCAGCAAGACATCCGGGTCGTGCGTCGCGACCGCGTCGAGTGCCGCGGCGCCGGAACCCGCTTGCGCAACGATCTCGAAGTCGGGCTGCGTCTCGAGCATCGCGGCCAGTCCCTCGCGCACCACCGGATGGTCGTCCGCCACCACGATGCGGATGGTGGCGCGCCCGTCCTGGGGCTCGGGTGCGTGTGATGCGCTCATTGGCGCGGCGGGGTGAATCCGCTCCGCAGCGGCAATTCGACGTCGATGATGGTGCCCGCGTTCGGGCCGCTCTCCACGTGGAGCATGCCGCCCAGCAGGCGCGCGCGCTCAGTCATGCCGACTATGCCGAATCGGGCCGGCGGCGTACGCAGGGGATCAAAGCCCACCCCGTCGTCCTGAATGCGCATGCGGACATTCTCGCGCGTGCGCCGGACATGCACCGTGGCGCGCGAGGCGCCGGCGTGACGGGCCACGTTGGCGAGTGCCTCGCGCGCAATGCGGTACAGGCCGATCTCCACCGCGGGCGGCAGTCCCTGGTCGTCGCCCTCCCAGTCGACGCGGATGTCGAGGGGGCTCGGCCCGGTGGCACTCAGCTCGTCGCCCAGCTCACGAAGCGCATCCGTGAGGCGGCGTCCCTCGAGCGGCGCCGGACGCAGATCCATCACGGAGCGTCTGGCCTCGTCCAACGTGGCGCGCGTGAGGGTGAGCGCGCGCTGCACGGTGTCCGCGAGCCGCGCATCATCGTTCGATGTGGCAAGCGCATCGGCGGTCTCGAGCTGCATAGTGATGGCGGCGAGCGACTGTGCGAGGGTGTCGTGAATTTCGCGCGCCAGCCGATTGCGCTCCTCGGCGGCAGCGAGCCTCACGCTCCGTGCCGCGAGGCGCGTGCGCTCGATGGCCAGACTCACCAGAGCACCCACCGTGTAGAGCAGGTCGAGCTCGCCGGCGGAGAGCTCGCGCCAGTCGCGGCTCGCGACGTTGAGAATGCCGAGCTTCCGGTCGTCCGCGTAGAGGGGAATGCTCGCATGACATTGCAGGTCGTTGGTCCCCTCGACGAGCCGCGAGAGCCGGCTGCAGCGCACGACGTTCACGTTCGCGGCGCCGCGCAGGTCGCCCGCCCGGTAGGTGTCGAGGCAGTAGCATGGCCCTGCCATCAATTGCGGGTACTGGATGAGCCCTGGGGGGAGGTTCCGCGTGGCGGCGAGTTGCGCGTCGCCCGTGGTCTCGTCCGTGAGCCACACCCAGCCGGTGTCGAGCGCCAGCAAGCCGGCCACGGTATCGAGCGCCGTGTGCAGCACCTGCGCGAGATCGCGCGAATGGATGAGCGCCTGCGCGAGGGCGTTCAGGATGCCGAGATCCCGATCCGCAGTCGTCGTGTCGTCGCGCGAGGGCGCGACGCCGGCCTGGTGCTGTGGGCGGCTCATACGCCGGAAATATACGGCGGCCGCTCGCGTGCCCACCGGAAACAGGTTCGGGAACGCGCGGGGCATGGTACACCGTTGCTCTGCCAGGGGAGCGCGATCCGGATGTCACAGGCGAGCCGCGCATCCCCATGCCACAGCCGCACCTCGATATCTCTCATGCACATTCTCGCTATCTCGGGCAGCCTGCGGGCCGCGTCTTCCAACACACTCCTTGTGCGGGCGGCCATCGCACAGGCGCCGAGCGGCGTGACGGTGGTGCCGTATGATGGACTCGCCGAGCTCCCGCACTTCAATCCGGACCTGGACGGCGCGCTCGACGACCCGGCGCTTCCCTCACCGGTGCGGGCGCTGCGCGCACAGGTGAGCGTGGCCGATGCGCTGCTCATCTCATCCCCCGAGTACGCGCACGGCGTGCCGGGCTCGCTCAAGAACGCGCTCGACTGGCTGGTGGGCGGGAGCGAGATGCCCGACAAGCCCGTCGCTCTGGTGACGACCTCGACGCGTGCTACGTATGCACAGGCCTCGCTGGCGGAAACGCTGCGCACCATGAGCGCTCGAGTGGTGGCTGGCTCACCGTTTCACGTGCCGGTGGACTCGGGCGGCGCCGAGGAGACGAGCGTTGTGAACGATCCGGGCGTGCGGGACGCGCTCTGTGCCGTGTTCCGGGCGATCGCTGCGGACGTCGACGCTCACGGCTCGTCGAGCGGTGCTCGCGCTTCGAACTGAATGGCATCGGACGGGGCGTCGCGGTCGCCCATGCGCATGTTGCTCTCCCCGATACACTGGAGCATATTCGCCGGGTCCCCTGGAGAGGGCGCGCCCCGCGCAACGGGAGGCCGCCGCCCGGGAGCCGACGGCGTGCGGAGGTCGCGTGCAGGCGCCGTGATTCTTCACCCGCCGCATGGAGACTCCGACGATGATCGAGACGCTCCTCAAGGATCTGAAGCACGCCGTCCGGATGTTCCGCAAGAGTCCGGGCTTCACCTTTGCCGCTGTGGCCGCGCTGGCGCTCGGCATCGGCGCCAACACGGCGATCTTCTCGGTGGTGGACGCCGTGCTGCTCAAGCCGCTGCCCTTTCCTGCGCCGGCTCGGATGGTGTTGTTCGGTGTCAAGGCGCCCAGGGGGCGCAGCGTGACCGCGTCGCCGGCCGAGTTCGAGTTCTGGCGCCGCCAGACGGCCGTCGTTCAGGACGTGGCGGCATTCAAGTCCGGCTTCATCAACTACACGGGCGGCGCCTTTCCCGAGCAGCTCAGGTCCGCGCAGGTCTCCGCCGCCTTCTTCCGGCTGTTCGGCGCGCGCACGGTGCTCGGGCGCACCTTCACCGAGCAGGAAGACCTGCCCAACGCGGGTCGCTTCGTCGTCATCAGCAAGCCGCTCTGGCAACAGCGGTTCAGGGGTGATCCGCACATCGTCGGGACGTCGATCTCGCTGGGCGGCGATCCGTACACGGTGATCGGCGTGCTCGACGACTTCTCGTTGAGCGACCTGGGGGGGACACCTGATGTGCTGGTGCCCTGGCAATTCGATCCGAATACCACGGACCAGGGGCACTACTTCCTCGTTGGGGGGCGGCTCAAGCCGGGCGTCACGCTCGATCAGGCCAATGCGGAGCTTCAGCATGCGACCGCGGAGTACCGTGCCGTCTTTCCGCGGGGGGTCGCCCCGACCAACTCGTTCTTCGCGGAGAAGATAGGCGAGGTGCTCGTGGCGAATGCGCGCAAGTCGCTGTACGTGCTCCTGGGCGCGGTGGGCTTCGTGCTGCTCATCGCCTGCGCGAATGTCGCCAACCTTCTGCTGGCGCAGGCCGCGGCGCGCACGCGCGAGATCGCCATCCGCACAGCACTCGGCGGATCGCGCGGCCGGATCATCCGCCAACTCCTCACGGAGAGCATTCTGCTCTCGCTCGTTGGCGGCGCGCTCGGACTGGTGTTGGGCGCCATCGGCATCCGCGCCTTGCTGTCGGTGAATACGGCCGGGCTGCCGCGCGTCGGCCAGCATGGGGCGATGGTGGGGATAGACTGGCGTGTGCTCGGGTTCACACTCGCCGTGTCAATCGGCACGGGGATTCTCTTCGGCCTGCTTCCGGCGCTCACGAGCGCCCGGGCCGATCTCGCGGCAATGTTCAAGGAGGGCAGCGCGCGCTCCGGGTCGGGATTCCGGCAGAACAAGGCCCGCTCCGTGCTGATCGTCACCGAGGTTGCACTGGCCATTGTGCTGCTCGTGGGATCGGCGTTGCTCATCCGGACGACGATCGCGCTGAGCCACGTGGACCCCGGCTTCGACGTGCACAACGTGCTCACCATGCGCATGTCGTTCACCGGACAGCGGTTCGCCACTTCCGCGTCGGTGGAGCAGGCCGTGCGCGAGGGCGTGCAGCGCGTGATGACCGTCCCCGGCGTGGAGGTGGCGAGCGCGACCTGCTGCGTACCGCTCGAGGGAGGCTACGGCCTGCCATTCACGATCGCGGGCCGACCGGCCACCAATGGACCGTACAATGGCGGCGGCGGCTGGATGACCGTCTCGCCCGGCTACTTCGACGTCTTCAAGATTCCCGTCAAGCAAGGCCGAGCGTTCACCGACCGCGATGATGGACAGGCAACGCCGGTGGTCATCATCAACGAGGCGATGGCCAAGCAGTACTGGCCGAAGGGCGGTGCCATCGGAGCGCACATCACGATCGGCCGCGGGGTCATGAAACAGCTCGCGAACGCGCCGGAGCGCCAGATCATCGGGGTCGTGGGCGACTCCCGCGATGGGGGACTGAACAATGATCCCCAGCCGCAGATGTTCGTGCCGCAGGCGCAGGTTCCCGATGCCTTGAACGCGCTCAATGAGACGCTGGGCCCCATGGCGTGGGTGGTGCGGACGCGGACGGCGCCAATCCCGCTGAGCAAGGCGATCGAAGAGCAACTGCGGCAGGCCACCGGGCTCCCCGTTTCCAATATGGAGTCGATGGAGCAGGTGGTGCAGACCTCGACGTCGCGCCAACGGTTCAACATGTGGCTGATGACGGTGTTCGGCGCGTCGGCGCTCGTACTCGCGGCCATCGGCATCTACGGCCTCATGGCCTACTCGGTGGAACAGCGCGCGCCGGAGATCGGCATCCGCCTGGCGCTCGGCGCCGACGGCGCACGCGTGAAGAACATGATCGTCGTGCAGGGGATGCGGCTCGCGCTGGTGGGTGTGGTGGTGGGCGTGGCGGCATCGTTCGGCCTTGCCCGCCTCATCTCGAGCTTCCTGTTCGGCGTGGCCCCGTGGGACCCGCTGGTGTTCGTGAGCGTGCCTGTGCTGCTGATTCTCGTGGCGCTGGTTGCCGTGTGGTGGCCCGCACGACGCGCGAGCCGGGTGGATCCCCTCAGCGCGCTGCGATCCGCGTAGGAGCGCGCCGAGCGGATGGTCAGGACGGTACGGACGGCCTGGGACGGCGTACGCAGTCTGGCTCGCCGAGCGGGATGCGTGCGTCCGGTCAGACGCCGCGACTGCGGCGGCGCGCCATGACCGGCTCCGCGGGGCGAGCGGGCGGAGCCTCCGGGATGCCCGGTGCGTTCAGCGCTCGAGCTGCATTGTCGGCCGCGGTTGGCAGATCGTGCGACTGCATGGTCCGGGATTCTTCCGGAGCACCCCGCCCGCGCCGCGTCTGACTCAGGAGCCAGACAAGCCAGAGGAGGAGCGGGGGGCCGGCGATCCAGAGCGCGAGCGTGCCGGCGTGGATGGCGCCGGTCCAGAGCGCCGTGGCGCCGCGGGTCACCGAGGCGTGGAACACGCCGTTGTGCATCGACATGAAGATGCGCGAATGCGCGCCTGGCCGTGTGGCGCGCCACACGGCCAGGAGGCCGGGGCCAAGTATCGCGAGCGCGAGTGCGGCCCAGTACGCGCACCACGCCGCGAGTAAGTGCCGTGGACGCCAGCGGCGAAGAGAGAGTATCACGTGCCCTCCTGTACTATCGGCCGGCGGCCGGTGCCTGCGCGGGCGCCCCTGGCCGTCTCTCCGCAATGTAGCCAGCGGGGCACGACGTGGCATCGGGCAGCGGGTCATAGCGCTGCGGGCTGGAATGCGCGAACCGCGGCAAACCGCGATCGCACAAGGTCACCCTCCCTATGTGCCCGGCATGTACGCGCATCCCGCGTTCTGCGCCCGGATCAGCCCGTAGATGCCCGACGGGACGAGAATCGCGCCCGGAATCAGATTCTCTCGCGCTTCAGCTTTCACCGCGTCCGGGTCGCGGTGGCTTCGCTGTGCCATACGCGTTGCCCAGTTCCCGAGCGCATGATTGCACACCAGGCTGATGAGCCCGCGACGGTGCAACGCTTCCAGCGCCATCTCGGCCTCCAATCCCGATGCGCCATTTCGCGGTTTCCAGAACACGTTTCGCGTGGCGGGGACGTGCGTGTTCGGATCGTTGAGCTTGAGATCCTGCCCGATGGCGTAGCGTTCCCAGAGTCGATCGTTGACCGCCATAGGCGTACCCAGGCGTCGAAAGACGATGACCGGCCGCGTCTCGTGATCGGTGGTTCCGTGTACCGCGTGATAGTCATCGAGGAAGCTGACCGCATAGCTCAGCACCGCGCCATCGTTCACCTCGCTGGCGTTGAAGACGACGCGGAACCGGGCCGAAGCGAGGCGGTCGAGCCACGATGTATCCCACGGCCCATCGGCGGACGCCGAGGCGGCCCGCAATTCCTCGGCGTCGAACGTTGTGGCGGCTGCCAGCACGCCCAGTTGCGCAAGGAAGGCTCGACGACCCGTCATACATCCTCCTTGTGAGGGGACCGTGGTGCGGGATCATGAGCAGCGTGGCGGCCGGCGGGCGGCTCGCCAACATGAAGATGCGAGCCCACTGTGCTACTCGCCAGCGACGCAACTCCGAGAAGCGATTCGGCCACCGCGATGGCGGGATCGCGGTGCTCCGTTAGCCGGAGTGCGGCGAGATCCTGGCCGCAATGAGTGCGACGAGCTCGTGCAGGCCGTGAATGCGGTGGGTTGCCCATGCGCACGGTTCGACGTGATCCCGCAGCACCTGCACGGTTACCATCCCGAGCTCGCGGCCAATCCGCAATTCTGACTCCGCACTGTCGCCCACGACGAAGACGTCAGCAGGGACAAGGTCCCGCTCCCTCACGATGCGACGAAAAATCCCGGCCTTCCCCTCGCGTTCCGGCTCGTCGAGCGCATCGATATAGAGCGCGTCGAACAGATGGCCAATCCCGAGGGTGGCGACCTTGCTCTCCTGAAAGCGGCGGAATCCACTCGTGACGAGAAAGCGAGGGAGCGCGAGCTGGGCGAGCACAGCGACATCGGGGTAGGGCATCAAGGGTCCGGACAGCTGGAGCGTGGTGTATGCGGCCGCCCACGCGGCCCGCACGGGAGCGGGGAGGTGCAACTCCTCGGCGACCGCGTCGAACGGCCGCCACCGTGCCTCCTCGAGCGCACGCTCGACGAGCTGCGAGGGGAGTGCCTTCGGGCCTCTGTTCGACGAGAGGACGGCGGCGCGCAACGGGCTGAGCGCGGACGCGGATATCGCGTGCGCCGGGAACAGCGTGTTATCGAGATCGCAGATCAGCGCGCGATGCATCCCGATCGATATCTCCGCGTGCGGTCGCTGGACCGGCTGCCGGTCGGCAGCGAGCGCTCCTCAAGTGTGAGGAGGCCGGCAGTGGCTTCCACGACTCCCCAACAGACAAATATGCCAGGGCACGCGCTCGCCCCGCGCGAGGACCGCCCGCCGCGGTCCGGCGCAGGTGACGCTCGACGGATGTCGCTCTTACCGGAGATTCGGGAGCGGCGGCCACAAGAGTTGCTAAGACGTAGAGTGCTTTGTATCATAGAGTATATGACGCTCCCCGGCAGAATTCACGGATTGGCCGTGCCGGAGCGCTTCAACGGTCGATTCTTGTCACGTGGATCCGTCCGACGGCATTCATGGGAGACGCGCCAAGCGTACAGGGAGGTCGTGATGAAGAAGTGGCTCAGACGCATCCGTGGCGTGGTCGGAACGGGACTGACCTGGGCGGTTGGATGGGCGCTCGTCGGTCTGCTGATCGGAGTGATGAGCACCGTCCTGCCCGGTCTCCCGTGGGATGCGTTCTTCAAGGTCTTCGATGCGCCGCTGCCGGCGCTCGCGGTACCAGGCTTCTTTGGCGGCGCGCTCTTTTCAATGGTGCTGGGGATCGCGGGGCGCCGTCGGCGATTCGATGAGCTGTCGCTGCCCCGATTCGTGGCCTGGGGAGCGGTCGGTGGCCTGTTGCTGGGTCTGGTGCCAGCTGCGATGGTTGCGGTGGGATTGGCGAGCATCGGGCGCGAGGGCCTTGGCCTCTGGAGACTCACCGCCATCATCAGCGCTCCTCTGATGCTCCTGAGCGCGGTGTCTGCCGCCGGTTCGCTGGCGCTGGCCAGAGTTGCGGAGAAGCGAGAATTGCTCGACTCGGGTGCGGACGTGGCGGTGGTGGAACTCGCGCAAGGCGAGCGACAGCAGCTGCTCGGCGGGGGCGACTGATCGCAACGGACCAGCCTGCGGAGACGATCGTGCGGATGCGCTGAATTCATCAGCCACCTGTCGCCCGTGTCCACGCCAGGTTCTATGTACCGAGCGGGCGCGCCGATGAGTGGCGGCGGCGCGTACCCCATGATTCGGCGAGGATCGCCCATCGCTCGTGGTCGCGCCAGCGCCCACGAATCTTCAGATACCTGGGTGAGTATCCCTCGCACGTGAACCCGAGTCTCCGCACCAGCGCAAGCGAGGCCTCATTGGCCGGCTGGATGTTGGCTTCGAGCCGGTGGAGCTTGAGCGCCCCGAAGGCATACGCGAGCGTGAGCGCGAGCGCCTCCGTCATGTAGCCTTGCCGGGCATGCGCGGCGCCGATCTGGTACCCGAGATACGCGCTCCGGAAGGCCCCGCGCACGATCTGGCTGATCTCGATTGCGCCGAGGATCGCCTCATCCGCTCGGCGCCGGATGAGGAGGCTCGCGAAGTCCGGCCGCCGCGTGCGCGCCAGCAGGCGGGCGAACTGCGCGGGGGTTGTTGGCGGCGACACCCAGCCGCGATGGAAGGCGAGGCTGGCGCGGTTCAGGGCGAGAACCTCGTCCTGGTCGCGGCGCCGCGGAACGGCGAGTTGCAGGCGCGGCCCGCGTTGGGTTGGTGCCGGTCGCATCATTCCCCGTCGTCTTGAGAGTCGGCGCTGACGAACGTCGCCTGGACCCGTGAGCTGTACGAGAAGATGTAGCCGAGGAGCGGCGGCGGTCTATGCCGCGCTTGCTGGGTGCAACGACTCGTCACGTGGGCGGCGCGAAGCCATCGAAGAGACACCAGACATACGGGAGGATCGCTCGGGTGGCCTCCTCGCGGCCCACGTGCGGTTGCACCGCCACGACATCAGGCGGATGATGTCCTTCGGACAGCCGGACAAAATCGACCGCATTCCCCATGCTGCACGCTTGCGTGGACCCATCGCGAAAGACCAGCGTGAACACGCAGTAGCCCATCCCTGATTCCCCCGCCGCATAGATCGTATTCGCGATGGCTGGCGGCAGCCGTGCCGGGCTCTCTTCGAGATCAACCACCTCATTGATGGCGATCGCCCGCTTGGTGGCCTCCGATTCGAGGGACACGCCCCATGAGCGCAGCCAGGGCTGGAGGGGCTGCACGTAAGCGCACGGGAGGATGTCGCCCGACCGGAGCCGGAGCTGGCACGGGACGTATTCGAGCGCGCCATCCCGACTCCGCGGAATAGCCTCCCACTTCGCGCGCAGCTCATTCGACAGGGGCTGAAATCGCATCTGTGATTGGGTCTACCGAATGTCGAGTGCACCGGCGAGCGCCGGCCCACCAAGCGCAATGATGATTGAATGGCGATGCGCTTGCCAGGCTTCCGTACCGCGACCGGCCGCGCTCGTCCGGTGCAACGACTCGGTAGCCCTGGTGGCGGCGCTTGCAGTGATGGGCATCAGAATTGTCGTCCTGGCGTCGTGAGGAACGGACCCAAGCGGCTCCCACACTGTTGAGCAGAGAACATCGAACGGGAGCAAGAATGGACGAAATCAAAGGAATCGCACGGGTCAAGTTTTACCGCGGCAAGATCGAGGAAGGGAGGCGCCTGTCGGAAGAGGCCATGGAGGTCGTGCGGACCCGGGACAGCGGCACGCTCCAGTACGAAATCTTCTTCAACCAGGATGAGAGCGAGGCGGTGGTGTTCGAGCGCTATCGCGACGCCGACGTCGCGATCGAGCACCTTTCCAACATCAGCCATTTGATGGAGCCGCTCATGGCCACCGCGTCTGTCACGGGTGAAGTGCGGGGAACGCCGAACGTGACGATGAAAGAGCAGCTCGCCAAGGGCGGCCCGAAGCTGTTCACGCCGTGGATGGCGTTGCAGGATCAGGAATTGGCGGAGGAGGAATAAGCGCTGCCCATGCACCGTTCGTCGGGCAGCGCACCAGGAACTATCGCTTCGCCACTCGAATCGCCGCATCAGTGACCCGGCGGGCCAAGACAGTCGACATTCTGCACGGACGATGTCGTGTCGTCGACCTATGCCGTCTTCAACGGCCCGGCGACTTTGTAAGTAGTGAGGATGATGCCGGTCGGCATTGCTTTCGTGCTGACAAGCTCGAATGAGCGTGCCGGGGCGCCGCCCCTGAAGAAGCGTTTCCCCGTACCCAACAGGACCGGATAGACGACCAGCAGCACGTCATCCACGAGCCCGTGTTCGAGCAGCGTCGATGTGAGCGTGGAGCTACCCCAGAGGATGAGGTCCGGGCCGTCCTGCGATTTGATGCGGCGAACGCCCTCGACGATGTCGGGTCCAAGGGCCTCGAACGGGCCCCATTCAAGACTCTCCGGACGGTGGGTAGCGACATATTTCGTTGCCGCATTGAGGCGGTCCGCCATCGGACTGCTCGGCGCCTTGGGCCAGTAGCCCGACCAGATATCGTAGGTGCGACGACCAAGCAGCAGATCGAAGCGCTCGCCTTGCGCGGCGAGCACTGCGTCCAGGCCAGCGGTGGTCCGATAGGGCGTGGTCCAATTGCCGTAGGGAAAGCCGTCTTCGCTGGAGGACTGGATCACGCCGTCCAGCGAGATGTGTTCGAAGATGGTGAGCTTTCTCATTCGAGTCTCCATGTTCTGAGGTTGGCGCCTCAGCTGCTAGAACTTCACCTTCGCGATTTCCTCGTTCGGCGTGAACGTGTCACCGAAATCCTCGATGTCCATCACCTTGCGGATCTCGACCTCCGCCTCGCCGTTCGCGGAGAGGTTCGGAGCGCGCTTCACCCACTCGATCGCTTCTTCCAGCGACTTCGCCTGAATGATCGTGAAGCCCGCAATGAGCTCTTTCGTCTCGGCGAACGGCCCATCGATGACGGTGCGCGTGTCGCCGCTGAACTTCACGCGCGCCCCCTTCGAGCTCGCGGCGAGTCCCTCGGCGGCGAGGAGAATACCCGCTTTGACGAGCTCCTCGTTGTACTTCTGCATGGCGGCGAGCGCTTCTGCCGTCGGCGGAACGCCGGCTTCGGATTCCTTCGTTGCCTTGCCAATGATCATGAAACGCATTGTTCTCTCCTGGAGTCCGTTCGTGCCCGTGGCCGTGCCCTTCACGGCCTCAGTACTACGTCGAACGAGACCGGTCAAAATCGACACGAGTGTCGAGAGAGCCGCAAACTGTTGGGTTCAAGGGACTTGTCGTCAGCGCGAGGAGCGGAACGGCGAGGGATGGATCGTGAGCAGGCGCGCGATCGAGCGCATCGGCCAGGAGCACGTCACCTGCATCGCGCTCGCGGGCGATACGGCCGCGCGCTCCACGATGATCGCCTCGGCCCCATCTCCGAAGCGCCGCACGTCGATCGCCCGGCCAGGTCAGACGTGCGCGATCTCGTCTAGGAGCGTCTCATTGGCCGTCCTGGCACCAGCGTCTGTGATCAGGAGGTCCTGCGGCGTCGGCGGTCCCCATCTCTGGCTGTTCGTGACCCGCGCGACGAGCGTGGACGGGCTCTGCCAGCTGATGTCGGTTTCCCAGCACGCGCGGCAGATGGGGTAGAAGGTGGTGTTGACCTTCGCGACAGCGAAGAGGACGAAGCTGTTCTGCAGTTCGACGCTGACGAGAGGCAACAGGACGTCCGACCTCGGCGATTTCAGCGTGTCGGGCACGCTCCAGCGCGGGTTGTCGCCGCAATCCACGAGGGCGGGGGGTGACCCGCCGGCGGGTGTGGCTGGCGGCAGCCGCTGGCTGTTACCCTGGAACCACGGCTTGTCGCGCGTGCCGCAGTCCAGCAGACCTCGCCCGATGGGTGCCGGGTTGCGCCACAGCTTCATCCGGTTCACACCGGTGCCGTAGATCGCGACGCGGGTGCCCGCCGCAAGAGTCTGGATGAAACCGACCCGGACATCGCCCGCGGCGAAGTTTCGGGCGAAGCTGGCCCGGAAGCTGGCCATGTAGCCTGGCCGCGGCACCCCGATGACGCGGCTCTTGCACGTCATCCTCGCATCGCCGACCCGCATCATGCTCTCAAAAGGGTCGAGGTCGCTCGTCACCGCTCCCTGATTGACGACCAGCCGCGGCTGGCACTGGATCTGCCCGCCCGGGACATTCGCGTAGTAGCCGGTATTCGGCGCGCCCCACTGGACCATTGCCCCCCCGCAACGCAGTCCGCGTCGTATTGGTAGGTGTCTGACTCAGCATGAAGGTGCTTCTTGGTCAACGTGACCACATCCGAATTTGCCCGATGGGGCTTCTTCGCCATGCCTTGAACATCCTCACTGCATTGGGCTCTGGGGCCGAACGCCGAATTCACCGGCGAGCGCCGACCAGGCAAGCGGCAAGATGGCTGCTGTACTCCGTGCTCGCCAGGCGCCCGTCAGGAAGCCCGCGCGCTCGTCCGGTGCAACGCCTTGATTCTTTCATCCAGGATTCGTGAGGCGGGGCGGCGCACAGCACTCGCGACCCCGGTGCACCGCGGGAGCTGTAGCAGCGCGACGATATCAGCCAGAAGCGCGAGGAGCAGGACGGCGGCTATTCCCTGCTCATCCGCGATGCCGCGCCGGCCCGGATGCCCCCGCGCCACCCGACTGTCGGCACGCCCCTCATGCCGCCTTCACTCCTCGATCGCCCAGCTCTGCCCGTACTCGAGCGATCGCTCCAGCTGCGCGTCGCCCCGCGGCACGACGGCGTGTCCGCGCAGCTGCCGTACGCCGTACGCCAGCGCCAGCCCGCCCACCGCAACCACGGCCGAGACATTCAGCCAGTGAGCGTGCACCCCGTCGGGATAGAGGGAGGGCATGATGAGCCAGTAGAGATCCGCGTAGTGCATGAAGAGGAGCCAGATGCCGATCACGGCCATGGCGCGCGGGCGGCGCTTCATGTTTCGCGAGAGCAGGATCAGGAACGGCAGCACGAAGTTGCCGACGAGCACAACCATTCCCCATGCGGCCCAGCTGCCGTGCGTCCGCGCCAGATACCACGTGGCCTCCTCCGGAATGTCCGCAATCCAGATGATCAGATACTGCGCGAAAGCGATGTACGCCCAGAAGATCACGAAGGTGAGGAGCAGCTTGCCCAGCGCGTGGTAGTGGTCGGGGGTGACGATGTCGGTGAGCAGACCGGTGCGCTGGCACGCGTACATCAGCACCGCCATCATCGCAATGCCACCCACCATGATGCCGGCGAAGTAGTACACGCCGTAGATGCTCGAGTACCAGGCGGGTGACAGCGACATGAACCAGTCAAAGGCCGCGAAGGTAAGCGCGAGCGCCACCGGGGGGAGCCCGCCCGCGGCCAGCTGCCGTTGCCGGCGCAGGCCGAGCGCGGTGGGATCGGTGTCCTGGCGCAACGACCAGCGGCGGAGCAGACGGCTGAACACCGTCCAGATCACAAAGTAGATGAAGGCGCGCAGAATGAAGAACGGCACGTTGAGATACGCGCGCTTCTGCGCGATGCTCTCGAGTGTGTGCGCGGAGAGGGACGCGGCGGGCGCCACCCACGGATAGAGCTCGCGCATGCCGAGCACGATCGGCACAAAGAGCAGGGCGAAGAGCGGGAGCGTGGCTGCCGCGCTCTCGGCCACTCGGCGCAGTACCACGAAGTAAATGGCGTTGCTCACGTGGCCGATCATCACGAGCAGCAGCGCGCCAAGCGCAAGGCTGAGGCCCATGGCGTAGGCGACGAGGTACGACGCGAACGCCTGTCGCGGGTCAACGAGCAGGCCGAGCGCGGTCGCCGCAAAACCCACGATGCCGGCGATGCCCGCGATGGCCGTCAGGCGCCCGACGTGCTCCACGCGCTCGATCGGTGTGTTCCGCGGAGCGGTCATCGGGGCGCCGCTCCGGTGTCCGGGGTGACGGCTTTACTCGCGGTATCCGTCCTGCTAGCCGGAGGGGGCGCCGCCCCACCCGCCGGCGCTGGAGCAGCCGGGCGCACCGCCAGATGCGCGGCACGCACAGAGTCGGCGCGCTCCGCGGGCGTCGCCGCGTGTAGTTGCTGCAACCGCTCAACGTAGGCCACCACCGCCCACCGTTCCACAGGAGTGAGGTCCGCCGCGTATGACGGCATACGCCCGAACCCGTTGCGAATGACCCCATACAGGAATCCTGGTGGCATCGCCAGCACGGCCGCCGAGCGCAGCGAGGGCGGCCGCGGCGGCTGCATGTTCATGGCCACGCCGCTCCCGCCAAAGCCGCCGGCGCCGTGACAGACCGCGCAGTAGATGTCGAAGCGCGAGCGCCCGCGTGCGAGCAGCGCGGACGTGACGGGGATCGGAATGCGCGTCGCGAGCTGGCCGTGGGCCTCACCGTCGGCGATCAGCGGTTGATCGACAATCCGCTCCCGCGCGACGGTGCCTGCCGGCGGTGCCTGCATCGCCGAGCTATCCGCGAAGAAGCGGCTCGGGCCGTACGCATCGTAGCGCGGCTGCACGCGCATGCGCTCCCAGTCCCACCCCGCGCGATGATCGCCGCGCCCGCAGGCGGCCAACAGCAGCCCGGCGCACACCAACAGCCACGCCGTCCTCACGGCGTCTCCCTCAGCCGCACCACGCGCAATGCGCCCAACTCTGCCAGCACGCGCTCTCCATGCTCGGCATCCTGCTCGGCATCCCGCTCATCCGTACCGCACGCGGCGGTGATCCAGAACCGGTCGATCGTCGTGCGCTCGAAGCCCTCGATCTCGAAGACGGGATGCCAGAGCGTGGGCAGTCCCGTCCACGCCAGCAACCCGAAGAAGGCGCCGAGTGATGCCCCGAGCACCGTGCCCTCGAACGTCGCGGGGATGAAGGCGAGCACTGGATGGATGGGGCGGTTCCCCACGATGAGCAGGTAATTCCACACATTCGCATACCATTGAATCCAGTATGCGAAGAGGCAGCCCAGCAGTCCGCAGATGAGGATGTACAGCGAAAGCCGCGGGCGCTCGAGGCCGAGCGCGGCGCTCAATCCGGGAATCTCGAACGGCGAATACGCCTCAAGCCGCCGGTATCCTGCCGCGCGCAGCCTTTCCACGGCGCGCAGCAGCGCCTCGGCGCTCGAAAACTCGCCCATCACCTGCACTCGTGCCCTGAACGGCCTCATGGGAGCCCGTGCTCCGCTTCCCGCCGCAGCTCGAAGCGCGTGCGCTTCAGCTCGCTCAGCGGAATGAAAGGCGCCCAGCGCAGGAAGGCGAAGAAGAGGAAGCAGAACAGCCCGAGACTCCCGATAAGAATGCCCCAGTCCACCCAGGTGGGCGCGTAGAAATGCCAGCTCGACGGCAGAAAGTCCCGGTTCAGCGACGTGACGATGAGCATGAACCGTTCGGCCCACATCGCGACGAAGATCACCACCGACGCGCAGAAGAGCGCCACCACGTTCGTGCGCAGGTACGACCACCAGAAGATCTGCGGAGTGAGCACGTTGCAGAGCGTCATGCTCCAGTACACCCATGCGTACGGACCCATCGGACGCGCGAACAGATAGGTGTACTGCTCGAACTGATTGCCGCTGTAATAGGCCGTGAAGGCCTCGCAGACGTAGCTGTACGCCAGCAGCATCCCCATCACGAGCAGCATCTTGCCCAGCACGTCGAGATGCCGCTCGGTGATCACATCGTGCAGGCCGAAGGCGGAGCGAATGGGAAGGATGAGCATGAGCACCATCGCGAACCCCGAGTAGATGGCGCCCACCACGAAGTACGGCGGGAAGATGGTCGAGTGCCAGCCGGGTAGCTGCGCGATGGAGAAATCCAGGCTCACGATGCTGTGTACCGAGATCACGAGCGGCGTGGCGAGACCGGCCAGGATGATGTACGCGATGCGATAGCGCTGCCAATGCCGGCTGGCGCCGCGCCAGCCGAGGGCGAGCAGGCCGTAGATGCGCTTGCGGATGGCGCCGGGCGCACTGTCGCGCACCGCGGCGAGATCCGGGATGAGACCCACGTACCAGAAGAGGAGCGAGACGGTGAAGTAGGTGCTGATGGCCGCCACATCCCAGGGGAGCGCACTGCGGAAGTTGGGCCACACGCGCATGGCCGAGGGGTAGGGAATGAGCCAGTAGAAGAACCAGGGGCGCCCCAGGTGCAGCACCGGGAAGATCATCGCGTTCACGAGCGCGAAAAGCGTCATCGCTTCCGCGATGCGGTTGATCGACGCGCGCCACTTCTGGTTGAGCAGAATGAGAAACGCCGAGATGAACGTGCCCGCGTGCCCGATCCCGATCCACCAGACGAAATCGGTGATGGCGTACGCCCACGCGACGGGGATGTTGTTTCCCCATACGCCGATCCCTTCCGCGAAGGTGTAGAAGATGAGCACGAAAAAGAGCAGCGCGAGCAGCCCGGAGCTGCAGAAGAGCAGGGGCCAGAGCCACCACCGCGAGCCGCCACGCCAGATGGGCGACAGAAGCTGCTGCGTGAGCGCCGCGTTGTCCGGCAGATTGCGGATGACCAGGCGCTCGTGCAGCGGCGGCGCCTCACTCGGGAGCGGTGCCGGGCTGGCCATCAGCGCTCACCGCCGCCCATGGCGGGATTGGGGTTGGTGATGCGCGCCAGATAGTTCACCCGCGGCTGCGTGCCCAGCTCGTGCAGCACGGCGTAGCTCCGCGCCTGCGCCAGCTCGCGCACAATGCCGTCCTCCGGGTCGGTGTAGGAGCCGAACACGATGGCCTGCGTGGGGCACGCCTGCTGGCACGCCGTCTTCACTTCGCCGGGCCGCAACGGTCGTTCCTCGAGCTCGGCCTGGATCTGGTGCCGCCTGATGCGCTGCACGCAGAAGGTGCACTTCTCCATCACCCCGCGCCCCCGTACCGTGACGTCGGGGTTCTTCACCATCTTCTCGGTCTCGGTGATCTCCGCGTTGTAGTCGAACCAGTTGAACCGGCGCACTTTGTACGGGCAGTTGTTGGAGCAGAAGCGCGTGCCCACACATCGGTTGTAGATCATCTCGTTGAGCCCATCGGGACTGTGCACGGTGGCGTTCACCGGACACACGTACTCGCACGGCGCCTTCTCGCATTGCTGGCAGAGCATGGGCTGCATGACGACGGCGGGATCGTCGGGCGTGCCCGAGTAGTACCGGTCGATGCGGATCCAGTGCATCTCGCGCCCCTTGAGCACATCCGCCTTGCCCACCACGGGGATGTTATTCTCCGCCTGGCACGCCACCACGCACGCGCTGCACCCGGTGCAGGTGCTGAGGTCGATAGTCATGGCCCATTGATCGCCCGTGCGATACTGGAAGGGCTGGTACAGCGTGAGCACGCGTCCCTTGTGGTCCTGCGTGAAGCGCGGATTGCGCCGGAACGCTTCGAGCGTGGCTTGGAGCACGATCGCCCGCCCGTGCAGGGCCGAGTGCATCTGCGTGATAGCCAGCGGATGCCCGACGTTACGGCGCGTGAGCGTGGCGCCTGGGACGAGGTATGGCGCGGCGGTGGTGCGCAGCCGGTATGCGTTCCCTCCAACGCCGCGTGCGATCTCTTCCGCGCCGGCGCGCCCGTAGCCCAGCGATACCGTGACGGCATCATCGGCATGACCGGGAACGATGAGCACCGGCACGCGCAGCACTCGGCCCTCGGCGCCGAGCTCCACCATCTCCTCGTTCGCCACGGCGAGCCGCGCCGCGGTGGCGGGGCTCAGCATCGCGGCATTGTCCCACGTCAGCTTGGTGACTGGCGCGGGCAGCTCCTGCAGCCATGCGACGTTCGCGAACCGGCCGTCGTACACCTTCGGGTCCTGACGGAAGGCGAGCTCGAGCCGCCCGCGTGACGCCGCGGGGGCGCGCCGCGCATTCGCGGCCTGTTCCAGCGCGCGCACCAGCGTCCGCCACCGGAGCGAAGCCTGCGTGCGTGGTGCCGCGCTCCGCGGCACCAGACCGCGATGCAGCACATCGGTCCAGAACGCATCGAAGTTCGCGCTCCCCACCCGCCCCCGCCACGATCCCTGGACCAGCGAGTGCGCGCTTGCATCGTCCTCACCGGCCAACGCCGCCAGCAGCTCGCTGCCAGTCTTCCCGTCGTACATCGGCGCGATGAGCGGCTGGATAATGGACGGCGTTCCGTCATACGCGCGGGCGTCGCCCCACGACTCCAGGTAGTGCGCCGCGGGAATGAACCAGTGGGTGAGCGCTGCGGTCTCGTTCTCATACAGTCCCAGGTAGACCGACCGCGGCAGGGCCCGGAGCAGCCGCGCGAAGTCGAGATCCGCCGGTGCCGTGTACGCCGGATTCCCGCCGAGGATCACCAGCGTGTCCACCTGGCCCGCGCGCATCTCCTCCGCCAGCGGCGCCAGCGCATGATTGGCCTCCCCCGCCTCCACGATCGGCGACTCCGTGTACCACACGGTCTGCCCGACATTGCCGAGCGCCGCATTGAGCAGATGCACTACGACATGTACCGCCGCGCTCTGCTGCGGGCCGGCAATGACGATGCTGCGCCCCGCGTGTTCGGCGAGGTCGTGCGCGACCGCCTGTGCCCATGGCGCCCACGGCGACTGTGCCGCACCCCCCGCGTCGCGCAGGTGCGCCACGGCACGACGCGCGCTCCCCGGGATATTCGACAGCTGCGCCGCGCGCTCGCCCATCACCTGGTTGGTCACCGCCGCGGCCAGCGACTCGATCTCCGACGCACGCACCCGGAGGCGGTGATCGGCAAGCCCACCGGTGGGGGTGAGCATCGCTTCCGCCACGTACAGCCGGTTCATCTCGTCGGTGGGCTGCTCGATGTGGCGGCGCTGCGCGAAGTCGCGGGCGTGACGCAGGTGGAAGGGCATGGCCGCCAGAAAGTCGGCGTCGAGCGCAAGCACCACGTCGGCGCGGCTGAAATCGTACTGGGTCTCGAATGCGCTGCCCAACGCGGCGCGCATGCCGCTCTCGCGGTGGCCGCTCGCGAGCGGCGCGAAATAGTAACGCTTGGAGTCGGGATACAGCGTCCCGATGCGGTCCAGCAGCTCGGCCACCACCTGCGACGATGTGGGCTCGAGCAGCAGGCGCAGTCCCGCGCCGCGCGCACCGACGTGTGTGCGCAGCGCTGTGGGCGCGAGCGCCTGCGTGAGCGCCGTCCAGGAGCTGCGTCGCCGATCCGCGCGCACCACGCGGGCGCGATCGGGATCGTAGAGCTGCAGCACGGACGCCTGCTCGTACACGCCGGCGGCGCCCAGGCTGGCCGGGTGCGCGGGATTCCCCTCGACTTTCGTCGGGCGGCCGGCGTGGCTTTCCACGAGCAGGCCGGTGGCGTAGCCGTCCAGCACCATCGACGTCGCGTAGTGCAGTGGGATGCCCGGCGTGACCTCGGGCGGCTGTGTGACGTACGGGAGGATCTTCTCCGCCGGTTCGGCGGTGCACGCGCTCACGCCCGCCAGCGCCAGGCTCGCTCCCAGCAGCTTGACGAAGGTGCGGCGCGTGATCCCCTCCGGAATCTCGTCCACCGCGGCCGGAAATTCGTGTCGCACGGCGTCGCGAAACTCGGGCGTGTCGAGCAGCTCCTCGAGTCCACGCCAGTACGCCGCGCCGCTCCGCCCGCGCAATGCCTCCGCCCACCGATCCCGCCGCTCATCCGTCATGCGCTCGCTCCTATCGGTGACAGGTGGTGCAGTTGGTGAGGTGCCGCACTTTGTACCGTTCCATCAGCTCCTCTCCCACCTCGCGCTGTGGCCGCTCTGGCGTCCATCCCATGGTGGTCATCTGCGCCACCGGGCGCAGGTAGCGCTCGGGGTGGCGATGACAATCCAGGCACCACCCCATGGTGAGCGGAGCGGCCTGGTCGACTTGCGTCATGCGGTCCACCCGGCCGTGACACGTTTCGCATCCCACGCCCTTGTTCACGTGAATGGCGTGGTTGAAGTAGACGAAGTCCGGCAGTCGGTTCACGCGCTGCCAGGGGATAGGCATATCGGTGGACAGGCTCCGTCGTACCGCGGCAAAGGCGGGCGATTGCATCCATGTCTGGTTGTGACAGGGGACGCAGACGGATGTGGCGGGGATGCCCGCCGTGGCGGCACGCTCGACCGTGCTGTGACAGTAGCGGCAGTCGATGCCGAGGCCGTGTACGTGGATGACGTGATTGAACGGCACCGGCTGCGCGGGGCGATGGTACTGCTGCGTGACCGCCGGCGTCCGCACCCACCCCATGAGAAAGAACGGCACAGCCACCGCGCCGATGGCACCTACGAGCAGCACCGTGCGGAAGGCCAGATTCGACCAGCGGGGAAAGAGCGCGCTCACGCTCGCTCACCCGGTGCTGACAGTGCCTTCGCGCGCCCTCCTCTGGCGAAGGAACCGCACCACCAACCCCGCCGCCGCAATCGCGGCGCCCGCCGCCACCGCTGCCACCACCGGCGACACCCGCGGGCGCGTGAGGGCGCGCGGCGTGAGACGCGCCACCTGCACCTCCGGCTTCTTTCTGGCCGTCCCGTTCACCCGATCCTGGTGCAACGCCAGCTGCATCACCTGGGCGAGATGCACGGCCTCGCGATTCGTGCCCTGGCGAATCTGCTCCCGGCAGCTGAAGCCGTCGCTGATGATCAGCGTGTCGTCGCTCGCCGCGCGCACAGCCGGTAGGAGCACGCGCTCCCCGGCTGCCATGGAGACGTCGTACTTGTCCGGCTCGAAGCCGAACGAGCCGGCCATGCCGCAACACCCGGAGTCCAGCAGTTGATAGTCCAGCCCCATCGCCTGCAGCAGCCGCTCCTCGCCGCTCATCTTCATGATCGCCTTGTCATGGCAGTGCCCGTGCACGAGCGCCTTGCGCGCGAGCCGGGGCAGCTCATAGGTCGGAGCGTGCGCGGCCAGGAACTCGCTGAGCGAGAACACCTGCGTCACGAGCCGTTGCGCGTTCTGATCGGCGGGGAAGAGGTTGTGCATCTCGTCGCGGAACACGGAGACGCAGCTCGGCTCGAGCCCCACCACCGGCACGCCGGCCGCGATGTCCGGCTCCAGCACACGGAAGATCTGTCGGAGTTGCCGCTTGGCCTGCGGCAGCATGCCGAAGTCGTACAGCGGACGGCCGCAGCAGAGCGATGGGCCGGGCACGCGCACCTGGAAGCCGGCATCCTCCAGCACCTCCACCGCCGCCACGAGCGTCTCTGGGAAGAAGTGGTTGTTGAAGGTGTCGGGCCAGAGCAGCACGGGAGGCGCGCCCGCGTTGCGCACCGGGCGCTCGCGGAACCACGCCTTGAAGGTGCGCGGGGCGAAGCGCGGGACCGTTCGCTTCGGCGCCATCCCCGCCGCGGCCTTCGCGACGACGGACAGCCCCGGCGCGTGCGTCACGAAGTTGACGAGCTGCGGCATCTGCGACGCGGCGCGCGCCCACCAGTAGATGAGACCGAAGGCATACTGCTGCCGCGGCCGGATTCTCCCGTCGTAGTAGTGCGAGAGGAATTCTGCTTTGTACGTGGCCACGTCCACATTCACGGGGCAATCGCCCTTGCACCCCTTGCACGCCAGGCAGAGGTCGAGCGATTCCTTCACCGCCTCGCTCTTCCAGCCGTCCGTGATCACCTCGCCCTGGAGCATCTCGAAGAGCAGATGCGCGCGGCCGCGGGTGGTATCCTTCTCCTCGCGCAGCACCATATAGCTGGGGCACATCGTGCCGCCGCCGTGCCGCCGGCACTCGCCCACACCCACGCACCGGAGCGCCGCGTGCGCGAAGCTGCCGTTGTCGTTGGGAAATTGAAAATGTGTGGCCGGTATGGTAGGCGCGTAGTGCGTGCCGAGTCGCAGGTTCTCCGTGCGCGAGTACGGATCCACTACCTTGCCGGGATTCATCTTCCACTCCGGATCCCACACGGCCTTGAACTCGCGGAATGCCTGTACCAGGTCTTCACCGAACATGATGGGCAGCAGGTCGGCGCGTGCCTGCCCGTCGCCATGCTCGCCGGAGAGCGATCCGCCATATCGCACCACGAGCTCCGCGGCCTCGTGCGTGAACGCGCGATAGTGCTCGATGCCCTGTGCGGTGACGAGATCGAAGGCTACCCGGCAATGGATGCACCCCTGCCCGAAGTGTCCGTACAGCGATGGGTGGTAGTCGTACTTGCTGAACAGCGCGCGCAGGTCGCGCAGATAGTGACCCACCTTGTCCACGGGCACGGCTGAGTCTTCCCAGCCCGGCCACGTCTCCGGCGATCCCGGCACGAACGCCGTGGCGCCAAGGCCCGACTCCCGCACGGCCCAGATGCGATGCTCGTCTGACTCCGAGTCGTAGAGCTTGATGCTCGGCGCATTGGGGAGCGCCCGGATGGCGTCGGCCGCGCGTTGCGCCTGCTCCTTCGCCTCGGCGCGGCTGTCACCTCCGAACTCCACCAGGAGCCAGCCGTTGCCCTCGGGGAGCAGGCCGACGTCCTTGGTGTGCAGCCCCTTCCTCCGCATGTCCTGCACGAGCATCTCGTCCATGCCTTCGAGGCCCACCGGGCGGAACTCGCGGATCTGCGGCACGTGGTCGCCCGCGTCGAACACCGTGGGATAGCCGAGTACCAGCAGCGCGCGGTACGGCGGGTTATGAATGAGCGTGAGCGTGGCCTCGATCACCGTCACGCAGGTGCATTCGCTGCCCACTAACGCGCGAGCGACGTTGAAGCCGTTTTCGGGGAGCAACGCGGGAAGGTTGAAGCCGGAGACGCGACGGAGCAGGTGAGGGAAGCCCTCCCGGATGCGATCGGCGTACCGGTCGCGCAGAGCGCGAAGGCCCGCGTAGATCTCGCCGCGCCGCCCTCCGCCGGCGATGATGCGCTCCAGCTCATCCTCAGGCGTAGGCCCCACGCGCATGCGCACGCCATCGTACGTGAGGATGTCCAGGCTCTCCACCTGCTCCGCGGTCCGGGCACCCGGGCCGTAGAACTCGGCCATGACGGAGTGGATGCCGCACGAGTCGTTGCCGATCATCCCGCCCAGCGTATTGCGGTTATGCGTGGCGGGATCCGGGCCGAAGGTGAGCCCGTGCGGAGCGGCGGCCGCGCGCAGGTCATCGAGCACGGTTCCAGGCTCCACGCGCGCGCGGCGGTGATCGGCGTCGATCTCGAGCACATGGTTCATGTACTTCGACATATCGATCACCACCGCCGTGTTGCAGCACTGGCCGGCGAGACTGGTGCCGCCGCCACGAACCAGCACGGGCGCCCCGTAACGGCGCGCCATCGCCATGGTGGCTATGACGTCCTCCACACTCCGTGGCAGCACCACGCCGATCGGAATCTGCCGATAGTTGGAGGCATCGGTGGCCCAGAGCGCGCGGTCGCCCGCCGAGAAGCGCACTTCACCCGCGATCTCTCCCGCGAGCATCGCTTCGAGCGCCCGCGCGTCCACATCAGCGGGCTTCACACCGGCGCCGCGAATCGGGTGCCGCATGATGGCTTCACTCTGCACGGTCATGGTGCCTGCTGCTCCAGCGCTTCCGTGTCCTTCATCCTCGCACTCTCCACTCGATCGTCAGCACTCCACTCCTCCGTTCCGCTCCTCCGGCGCCACGCGCGAGAGCGCGCTCTAGGTGGACACCGCGTACCGCTCGGCGTCCGCCCGCTTGAGCTCCAGCCCCAGCCCTGGCCGCGACCGGTCCGGCGTCAACATGCCGTCCACCGCGGTCAGCGCGCCGTCGAACAGCAACTGCTCGATGCGCACGTGATCGTGGAAGTACTCCACGTTTCGCGCCGCGCTCACCGCGCAGCACGGGTGCGCGTGGAGCGACGGCGCGGTGTGCGCCGAGAGCGCCAGCATGTGCGCATCGCAGAGCGGACCCACACGCAGGAATCCGCTCAGCCCTTCACAGCGTGTCGCGTCCGCCTGCAGCACATCCACCGCACCAGCATCGAGCATCCGCCGAAAGTAGCTCGGCTCATACCCGTACTCGCCTGCTGCGATCTCCATGCCGGCAGGCGCGCGATCGCGCAGCAGCCGCAGTCCGGGCAGGTCATCGGAGGAGACGGGCTCCTCGAACCAGCACACGCCCAACTCCGCGAACGCCTGCGCGAACGCCAGCGCCTGCTTGCGCGTGTAGGCGCCGTTCGCGTCGACGAACAGCTCCGTCTCGGGCCCGATCGCCTCGCGCGCCGCGCGCACGCGCGCCACGTCCTGCTCCGGGTGGCGCCCGATCTTCATCTTCACGCTCGTGATCCCGCTCTGCACCCAGCCACTGAGCTGCTC
>DASUKA010000112.1:0-2912 GCA_036278935.1 Gemmatimonadaceae bacterium | reverse complement strand
CCGAGTGACGGGCGCGCATGGAACCCTCCTGGGAGTGTTCGTTCGGCGGCCCGACTGGCTTGGCACGATTGCTCGTGCGGTAGCCTCGTGGCTTTGCGTCGCCGACTTTCGCCGGCTTTGCCTTTGTCGCGGACCCCCAAGCAGGGTCGTGCGATCAGTGCCTGTGATTATGAAGCGACGATCGATGTCGCAAGTGGGAAACGGGGACGACTACCGGGTGCAGAGAATAGGGGTGGGGTATAGGGAAACGGCCCCAACACCCCACCCCCTACTCCCGGCACCCGGTCTTAAATATCGAGTCGCTCCTCATTTCGCAAGCAGTTTCGCGATGGTCTGGAGCTGCATGTTCGAGGTGCCCTCGTAGATCGTGCCGATCTTGGCGTCGCGGTAGAATTTCTCCACCGGGTAGTCCCTGGTGTAGCCGTACCCCCCGAACAACTCCACGCACAGCGAGGTCACCCGCTCGCACACCTGCGAGGAAAAGAGCTTGGCCATGGCCGCCTCACGCGTGAACGGCTGGCCGGCATCCTTGAGCCGCGCGGCGTTGTACACCATGAGCCGGGCGGCTTCCAGTTCCGTCGCCGCCTGCGCGAGCTGGAACTGCACCGCCTGGAACTCGCCGATCACCTTCCCGAACTGATGCCGCTCCCGCACGTAGCCGAGCGTGGCCTCCAACGCGCCGCCCGCGACGCCGATCATCTGCGCCCCGATCCCGATGCGTCCTTCGTTCAGCGTCTCGATGGCGATCTTGTACCCCTTGCCCACCGGGCCCAGGACGTTCGACGCCGGCACCTGGCACTGGTCGAGAATGAGCTCCGTGGTGCTGGAGGCGCGGATGCCGAGCTTGTCCTCCTTCTTGCCCACCGAAAAGCCGGGAAAGTCCCGCTCAATAATGAATGCCGTGATCCCCTTGTAGCCCGCCTCGGGGTTGGCGTTGGCGAACACCACGAAGATCTCCGCCTCGGCGCCGTTCGTGATCCAGAGCTTCCGCCCGTTCAGCACCCACGTCTCGCCCTGCCGCTCCGCCCGCGTCGCCATGCCGAACGCATCGGAGCCTGATCCCGGCTCGGAGAGCGCGTAGGCGCCCACCTTCTCGCTGGTGAGCTGCGTGAGGTACTGCTCCTTCTGGGCGTCGCTCCCGTAGCGAGTGAGAGGGTAGTTCACCAGCGTATTCTGCACGTCCATGATGATCGCCGCCGACGCGTCCACGCGGCTCAGCGCCTCGACGGCCAGCGTCACCATCATGAGCGAGCCGCCCGCGCCGCCGTACTCCTCCGGGACTTCGACGCCCATGAGCCCCAACTCGAAGTAATGGGGGATGAGCGTGCGGTCGAACGCCGCGGCGCGGTCCATCGCGCCGACCTTCGGGCGGACCTCCTCCTCGGCGAACGCGGCCACGGCGTCGCGGAACATGATTTCCTCATCGGAGAGCGCTGTGAGGGCCGCTCGGGTGGCAGCGAGATCGGTAGTCATGACCGGAAGCTAACGCGAAGCCGGCATCTCACGCCAATCGGTTCGCTCGGTGCTCGCGGGGCGACACCGGAGTCCCACTGTCTTCCCGCAACCGCTTGAACTCCGACTGGAGCGCGTTGAGCTGCTCGTCCGAGAGGTCCTCGATATCCACCATCCCCGTGCGAGCCCGGGCCACCGCGCGCAGCAACTCATCGAGCTTGATCTGCATGGCCTTGGCGTCGCGGTTCTGTGTGTTCTGGATGAGGAACACCATGAGGAAGGTGATGATCGTCGTGCCCGTGTTGATCACCAGCTGCCACGTGTCCGAGTACCGGAAGAGCGAGCCGGTGAGCGCCCACACCACGATCAGGGCGACCGCGACCAGAAACGCCCACGACGAGCCCACGATCTCTGACGACCGGTGGGAACATCTGCGAAAGAACTCGTTCATACTGCCGCCTCTGCGCTTCTGTTGAATGGTGGCAAGCCGAACGCCGACCGAAGCGCAGAGAGGCAAGTCAGGTGCCGTTTTCGGCTTCTCGTACGGCGCTCACGGCCGCGCCGGGCTCCACCCCCGCGCGCTCCAGCACGACCTCCGCCAGCTTGTCGTGCAGCCCGAACGCCGGCGTCACCGTGAACGCCACGTCGGGATAGGGGCCCGCCGCCTCCGCCACCAGCCGCGGGATGTCGCGCGTGGAGTGCTTGCCGGGCGAGAGCATGTAGGGGAAGGCGACCACTTCGGTGGCGCCGGCGCGCACGCACTCGGCGAATCCCTGCGCGATGCCCGGCTCGGCCAGCTCCATGTGCGCAATGCGTACGATGGCGGCGTCTCCCGCAATCCGCTGGACGAGCGCACCCATGTGCTCCAGGAGGTGGTTGGCCTCCTCACGCACCGAGCCGTGATCGATCAGGAGTATGGCTTTCATTCGGACTCCGGTCGGGGATGACGGACGCCGCCGGCCGCGGCGGCCACCGGAACTGGCGCCGGGCTCTCGATCACGCAATTTATCAGCCGGATGTGTGACGTGCGCCGCCGCTGGCCGGGCCGTCCCGCGGCCCGGGCCTCACCCGCCACACACCTGCAGCGCCAGCTCCACCTTGCCGAACGGCGCCGACACCTGCACGCCCTGCACCGATCCGCGCACCTGCGCGAGCATCTCACGCGCGATCGCGACGCCCTCGGCCACCGCATGTTCCTTGGACTGCTCGCTGGCGGCCCGCATGCGCCTGAGCACACCGTCCGGCACCACCACGCCCGGCACCTCGTTGGCCAGGAACTCCGCGTTGCGTGCCGAGACGAGCGGCCAGATGCCGGCGACGATCGGGATGCGGAGGTGCTGGGTATGCTCCAGGAAGCACTCGAGTTGGGCGACGTCGAATACCGGTTGTGTGATCGCGAACTCGGCGCCCGCATCCACCTTCCACTCGAAGCGGCGCAGCTCGTAGGCCAGGTCGATCGC
>DASUKA010000111.1:0-27770 GCA_036278935.1 Gemmatimonadaceae bacterium | reverse complement strand
CTCATGCAGCGGCATCTGGGCGAGATCGTGCGCTTTGCGGTCCGCGCGCCGGAGGCGAAGAAGGTGATGCTGCTGGGTATCTCGACGCCCATCGCCGCAACCCGCGACGGCGACACGTGGCAGGTGCAGCTTCCGCTTGCCGCGGGCCGCTACTTCTGGGCGTGGCAGATCGACGGCCACACCTTTCTGCCCGGTCCGGGAAGCGACTCCACCAGGTACGGCGTCCGCACCGTCTACCCGCGCCAGCCCGTCCCGTCAGCGCGACCGTGATGGCGACACAGGCGCGGCACATGGCGGGCCCGAAAGCGCGGCACGAAACGCATCGCCCGTAAGCCGCTCGGGTTCCGCCTCGTCACCGGAGCGGCGGTGGACGCCGCGGACCACATCATCCACCGTCTCGATTGGCGCATCCGCTTCGGCGTGCACGTCAACTTCCCATGTTCCGCGCTCGGCGCCCTTGAGCACGAGTTGGTAGTGCGCCCGGTAGATGGTGAGCCGTCGCGGCGTGGTGGAGTGCTCCGCGCTTGACGTTTCTGCGTCACCCGTCGCGGCAGGTTCCGGCTCGGCGGCAATCACCGCCACGCGGCTCTCGCGTCCTCCCTGCCGGATCGCGCTGAACAGATGCACTTCCCGCACTCGCTCCGGCGCGATGGACTCCCCGATGGCGCGGAGGAATCGTTCCTCCGTCTCCTCCATCACTCTGGCGCCGCCACAGCCGGCGCGGGCGGAGTCGCGGCACGCAACTGCAACTCGCGTTCGACATAGAGCCGCAGGATCTGCATGAAGTCCTGGGCATTGGTCACCACGCCAAACGCCTGGTGGGTGCCGCGATCCTTGAGCTTGCTGACCACGAACTCCGAGGAGTCCACGCAGATCGTTGGCAGGGCGCGCAGCGAGCCGTCGGATCCCTTCACGAAAGCGGGCAGCATGTTGCCGGTGGCGATCGCATGTAGCGCAGTGGCGATGAAGATGGCCATCGTCGCCTTGATCGTGTGCTGCCGCATGGCGTCCTGCGCCTGGAGCGAGTCACTGATCACGCACGGCAGCGGGCCATCGTCTCGAATGGATCCGGACAGCACGTAGGGAATGCGATGCGTCACCAGCGCGTGCATGATCCCATTCGTGATGAGGCCCTCGGCCACCGCCGCCTCGATGGAGCCGGCGGCGCGCACGCGGTTGATGGCGCGCATGTGGAGCCCATGTCCGCCGCGCGTGGTCTCGCCATGTCCCGTCATCCCCAGCGTAGTGCCGAAGATGGCGGCCTCGATGTCGTGCACCGCCACCGCGTTTCCGGCCAGCAGAGCGCCCACGAAGCCGTTCTCGATGAACCAGGTCATGTCGGCACGGGCCCGCGAGTGCACGAGCGCCGGACCCGTCACCCATACCGGATAGCCACCGCTGTCACGCGCGTCGATGAGCAACCGCGCCATGAGCGAGTAGTCGATCGGCTTCTCGCGTGACACCTCGCTCGTCATGAAGCGGAATTCCCCCTCCGCCTCGTCGCCCAGGAAGGCGCGCGCATGGACGAAGATGCCTTCGGCGCCGTCCTCCTGTGCTCCCATGGCAACGAGGTCCCCCTGCCGCACGTGGCGCATCTCCAGAACCAGCAGCTTGCCATCGGGCTTCAGCACGAGCGCCCCATCCATGCGCGGCTCGCTCGGGAGGCGCCACTCGCCACAGATCCTGACGTAGGTGGGAAGATTCGTGGTAGAGAAGAAACCCTCAGGGAGCACGCCGTCGGCCGGAGCAGCGACAAAGCGTGCATCGGGCGCTGAGACAAAGCGGGGCGCGCCGAAATCGGGATGCGAGAAGGTGGACACGGGGGGAAAGATGGACGGTGGCCGCGACGGAATTCAAGCTGGAAGTGCGGAGGCAGATCGCGTGGTGTGGAGCGCGCCCGCCTCAGCAGGCCCCGCCCTGGCGCGACTTTCGCGTGCCGAACCGCCGTCGCACCGCACTCTGGCATGCGGAGCGACCACAATACAGCTTCAATCCGGCTGGAGGCTTCCCACTACGAGCCTCCAGCATGGTTCCATTCAGTGGCTCGACGAGCCAGGAGACGACAATGGGGAGAATGTGGAGTGCGGTGATGCCATGGAGCGCCCTCGCGGTCATGGTGTTCGCGGGGACGGCGGCGGCACAACAGCAGGGGCAGGTCACGCTCACCGCCGAACTGACCGGCGCGGCCGAGGCGCCGTCAGCGGGGGAGACGAACGGGAGCGGTACCGCCTCCATCACGCTCGAGCCCGCAAAGGGCCAGGTGTGCTACGACATCACCGTGTCGAACATCCAGAACGCCACGGCGGCGCACATCCATGAGGGGGCCGAGGCAAAGGCCGGACCACCCGTAGTCATGCTCAAGCCGCCCGCCAACGGGCACGTCAAGGGGTGCGCCAGCGCCAAGGCCAGCGTGATCGCGGCCATCGCCAAGGATCCGTCCGGCTACTACGTGAACGTGCACGACAAGAAGTTCCCCAAGGGCGCCATCCGCGGGCAGTTGGAGCGGACGATGTAGCCGTCACGTCAAGGCGGCGAGACCGCGGCCTCGCCGCCTTGACGAAGGCCGCCGCTACTCCTCACTCCGCACGCAACGCCAGGGCCGGGTCGAGCCGCCCGGCCCGCCGCGCCGGTGCGTAGCTCGCGAGCACCGAGACGCTGATCAACGCCGCGACCGCCACGACGTACGTGACCGGATCCAGCGGCACCACCCCAAAGAGCAGCCGCGCGATTGCGGCACCCGCTCCTGCCGCCGCCACAACGCCGATCCCGATCCCGAGCCCCGCCAGCCGCAATCCGGATCGCACGACCAGCCATGAGACGGTGCTTGGCTGGGCGCCGAGCGCCATGCGCACACCGAGCTCGCTCGTACGCTGCGCGACGGAATAGGAGAGGACGCCGTAGAGCCCGACGACCACGATCGTGAGCTTCCGGTCGCCCCAGATCACCACGCGCCCCACTGGATCGGCGTTCGCCCAGTACGTTCGCGCCATCGTCTCGTTGATCACCGCCGTGGCCGGTGCATCGGGCGTGTCCTGCGCCGAGAAGGTGCGTCCGCGCCGGAGCGGAATGTGCATCGCGCGAAAATAATCGTCGCCCACCAGTGCATTCTGCGCCCAGTGATACTCGTTCGGAGCGCCCCCCTGCACCCGGAAGCCGATGCGTCGCTCGTCGGCCAGCGGAAGATGGGTCGTCAGCCCCACGGCCGTCACACCCGGCAGCGCCGCCAGCCGTTCGATGATCGCGTGCTCCGCCACACGGCGCGTCGTGTCGCTGGGGTAGCGATTCCGGTCGAAGGTCGTGCGCACGAGCGCCACGCCGTGCGGGGCGAACCCCGGCGGCACCAGGAGCACGCGGATGAAACTGTGGATGAGCAGGCCGGCACCGACGAGCAACACCATTGCGCTCGCCGCCTCCAGCACCACCAGAGCGCCGCGCAGCCGCTGCCGCTCGCGTCCGCCACCCATCTGCCGGCCGCCCTGCTTGAGCGCCTGCTGTGCGTCCTGACGAGTCGACTTGAGCGCGGGCGCGAGACCGCAGAACAGCGCGGTGAGGAGCGCGAGGAACACCGTGAATGCCAGCACGCGAGCATCGATGTGCGCCTGCGTGAGCCCGGGAATCTGCGCCGGTCCGAGTGACCGGAAGATCCATACGATTCCGTACGCGAGCGCGAGCCCGGCCGCGGCCCCCGAGCCTGCCAGGACGAGCGCTTCAACCAGTGCGCGCCGCACCACCTGCCCCGCGCTCGCACCGAGCGCGCGCCGCACGGCCGTCTCATGCTGCCGGGCAACACCGCGTGTGAGCAGCAGATTGGCGACGTTCGCGCACGCGATGAGCAGCCCGAATGCGACCGCACCGAGGAGCGTCAGCAGCAATGGGCGCGCACTCTCGCTCGCGTCGGCGACGAGCGCCTCCACCGTGGCCTGCGTCTGCAGGTTTCCGGTGTAGATATCCGGATGCTCCCGGCGCATCTCGCGTACGATGCGGCTGATGTCCTGTCGCGCCTGCGCGAGCGTGACGCCGCGCGCCAGCCGCGCGACCATGCAGACGTCATAACTCTCCGCACGCGCCTGGAGCTCCGCGGGCGTGAACGCCATGGGAATCCACAGCTCCGCGCGATCGGAGACCGGCGTGCCCTGCCATGGGAACTGGAAGCCGCGCGGCATCACCCCCACCACCGTGTACGGTTGCTCGTCCAACCGCAGCGTGCGACCCAATACGTTGGCGTCGCCGCCGAACCGGCGTTGCCATAGCCCGTAGCTCAACACTACCACCTTCGCTCCACCCGGGCGGTCTTCTTCGGCGGAGATAGCGCGCCCCAGGAACGGCTTCACGCCGAGCGTGGAGAAGAGGGTGTGCGTGACCCGCGCCGCCTGCAGCCGCTCCGGCGTTCCCTCGCCCGTGAGGTCCAGATCGAGGTTGATGTAGCCCGCCAGCTCCGAGAAGACCCGGTTGCGGTCGCGATAGTCGACGTATTCCGGCGGCGATGCACCGAAGCGCCCCTCGCCGATCTCGGGGAGCCGCTGCCAGAGCATCACGAGCCGCGAGGGATTGGCGTATGGCGGCGTGCGCAGCAGCACGGCGCTGACGAGCCCGAACACGGCCGCGTTGGCGCCGATCCCGATCGCCAGGGTGAGCACGATGACCGCGACCATGCCCGGGCTCCGGCGCAGCGAGCGCAGCGTGTGGCGGAGATCCCGCCGGAGCGAGCCCAGTCCCTCGCGCGCCCGCACGTGGTGCGCCGTGCGTGCGGCCGACGCACGAATCTGTCGCCTCGCATCGGGTAGCGAGCCGAAGCGCCGCAGCGCCTCGGTGCGCGCCTCGTCCGGTGCGAGCCCGCGTGCCACGAGCTGCTCGATTCGCGCCTCAATATGAAACGCCAACTCCTCGGCCAGCTCGCGCTCCAGGCGACGCCGCCCGCCCGGCGCAAGCCGGAAGGCCCGGCGGAATGGCCGCTCGGTCATCGCCACCCCGCGCCGCCGCGGTGGCAACGGCTCATGCCGGCGCCTCCCCGGCTCGCGCGGTGATGATGCCCGTGACCGTCTCGGCGTAGCGCACCCACCGGGCACCTTCCGAGCGCAGATGCGCGCGGCCGGCGGTGGTCAGACGATAATAGCGCGCCCGCCGGTTGTTCTCAGTGATCCCCCACTCCGCCTGGACGAGGCCGCGCGCCTCCATGCGGTGCACCGCCTGGTAGAGCGCGCTGTCATCGACGTCGAGCCGCCCTCCGGAGCGGTCCTCGAGCCAGGAGGTGATTTCGAAGCCATGCATGGGGCGCCAGGAGAGCGCCTTGAGCACGAGCAGGTCGAGCGTGCCTTTGACGAGCGGGAGCGGGGTGGGCATACGATCTCCAGGAAGTATCTCACCTTAGACTCTGTATAGACTAGGCGCTCGGAGGGTCTCCGTCAAGGCGGCGGTGACTGAAGACACACGTCGTCCGCTGCACCCTGCCCCGTCGGCAGCGCCAGCACCCGCAGGTCGATCGCGGCGTGCAGCACCATCGGCAGCCAGAGGGAACCCGACAGAAAGAAGAGCGCGCTCAGGATCAGCGCCACTGCGGTGGTCGCCACAAAACCGCGCATGCCCTGGTAGCCGTGGTCGATGCCGAAGACCAGCGCGGCGAGCAGAACACTCACCCCCACGCCGAGTCCCAGCGGCAGCGCCGCGATGTAGCGAATGAGGAAGCCGCGGAAGATGACTTCCTCGCAGATCCCCGCGGACAGCGCCACTACGGCGAACGCCATGCGCTCGCCCCGCGTATGGGGGAGCAGGAAGTCGACCTGCTCGAGCGACTGCTGCAGCTTGCGCCTCGTCTCCGGGTTCCGCCTCGCCAGGACAATCGAGGCAAACGCGAAGCCGAGGATCCCGAGGGCTATCCCCACTGCCACACCCGCCATCACGCTGCGCGCCGCGGGCGACGTCCACCAGGTGCCGGCCGTGGCGAGCGGCGGGGGTCGCCACAGTTGCCCGGGCGGCACCGTGAGCAGCAGAAGGACCGTGGCGGTCCAGAGCCAGATGAGCGTGCGCCGGTAGCTGCGGTGCTTGAGCGCCGGGTTGCGGGCCCGCCGCATTGCGCGCGCCTCCCGTCGCCCCCAGAGAGGAACGACGAGAATCAGGAACGCAACGAGGAGATGATGGACGAGCGCTGGCAGGGCGTGCATGTCGGCGTCAGGCGCGCATGCCGCGGTCAGCTTGCCGTCAACACTGCCACCCAGAACTGCTTCGGCGCATCGGTCCAGAGCCGCGCAATGGAAAACCCGGCCGTCTGCACGAGCCGGTCAAGGCGCGCACGGTCGTACTTGTAGGAGCACTCTGTCCAGATCGTCTCACGCCGCCCGAACGTGATCGGCTCCCCCGCGACATGCAGCACCTGCGCCCGCCGGCTCACGAGGTGCATCTCCACACGGCCGGCCTTCGCGTTGAACGCGGCACGGTGCTCGAAGGCATCGAGGTCGAAGTCGGCGTCCATCTCCCGGTTTAGCCGCGCGAGCATGTTCAGGTTGAAAGCGGCGGTCACGCCGGCGGCGTCATTGTAAGCCGCGTTGAGGATGGATGCGCGCTTCCGCCGGTCCACGCCCAGCACGAGCAGGCCGCCCGCTCCCACCGTATGACGCACGCGGTGCAGGAAGGCCGCGGCCTCCGCCGGATGGAAGTTGCCGATGGTGGAGCCCGGGAAGAACGCCACACGTCGCGCGTCTGGCGGCAGCGAGGGCAGGGTGAGCGGCGCCGTATAGTCCGCGCACTGCGGGCGCACGGCCACATCCGGATACTCGGCGGCAAGCTCGCCCGCCACCTGCGCGAGCTGCTCGCGCGAGATATCCACCGGCACATACGCCGCCGGCTCCTCGAGCGCATCCAGCAGCAGGCGGATCTTCACTCCCGCCCCGCTCCCGTACTCGATGAGTGCACACCGCGCTCCCGCGAGCTCGGCAATCTCGCCCGCGCGCTCGCGCAGAATCTCGAGCTCCGAGCGCGTGAGATAGTACTCGGGAAGCGTGCAGATGCGCTCGAAAAGCTGGGCGCCCGTGGCATCGTAAAAGAGTTTCGGCGGCAGCGTCTTCGGCGACCCACGGAGTCCGCGCATCACCTCCGCGCGCAGCGCGCCGTCGCGCGGTGGCACGCCCGCGCCAGGCGATGCAATGCCGGCACCAGCATACGCCGCGCCGCATGACACGAGGTGCTCGATGGCCGCCGTCATGAATCGCTCGCGAGCCGGAGCCCCATGAACTGCCACCGCGCATCCGACGGGAAGAAGTTCCGATACGTGCGCCGCGCATGCGAGCACGGTGTGGCGCAGGAGGCGCCGCGCAACACCCATTGGTCCGCCATCCACTTGCCGTTGTACTCCCCGATGGCGCCGACGGCTGGCCGGTAGCCTGGGTAGCCCACGTACGAGCTCTGCGTCCATTGCCACACGTCGCCATATAGCTGGTCGAGCTGCCCGGCCAGCGAATACGCGGCCTGCCCCGGATGAAAGCGCTCGCCTTCCACAAAGCGGCCGTCAACCGGCGCACTGGATGCCGCAATCTCCCATTCGGCCTCGGTGGGCAAGCGATGTCCCGCCCAACGCGCAAAAGCATCGGCCTCGTAGTAGCTCACGTGGCACACCGGCTCGCTCGGGTCGAGCGGCCGCGTACCGGCGAGGGTGAACTCCGTCCACCCGTCGCCGGCGCGCTCCCAGTAGAGCGGCGCTTCCCATGCGCGATCCTGCACGGTGGCCAGCCCGGCCGAGAGCCAGAGCTCCGGGCGACGATAGCCATCGTCCTCCACGAAGGCGAGATACTCACCATTCGTCACCAGTCGCGAGGCGAGGCGGAACGGCTCGACGAACACGCGATGCGCCGGTCCCTCGTTGTCGAACGCAAAGCCGTGCCCCTCGTGGCCAATGCGATAGATCCCCTCCGGTACGTCATGCCATGCGAGCGCGGGAGCGGGTTCCGGCGAGGCTGGCAAGCGATCGCGGTACGTGGGGCGCAGCGGGTTCATCCAGAAGACGTGCTTGATGTCGGTGACCAGGAGCTCCTGATGCTGCTGCTCGTGGTGCAATCCCAGCTCGATGAGCGGCGCCACCGGATGCTCCGGATCGTCGCCGATCTCGCCCAGGAGTGCCCGCACGGCCTCGTCCACATGCGCACGGTAGGCGAACACATCGCTCACTGTCGGACGCGTGACGAGACCGCGCTTGGCTCGGCAGTGCCGCTCCCCCGCCTGCACGTAATACGAGTTGAAGAGATACGCGTACCGCGGATGCGGCGACACATATCCCGGGCGGTGCGGGCCCAGCACGAACGTTTCGAAGAACCAGCTCGTGTGCGCGAGATGCCATTTGGTGGGGCTCACGTCGCTCATCGTGCTGACCACGTAGTCCTCGGTTTCCAGCGGCTCGCACAGCGATTCCGTCTGCGCGCGAACTTGCTCATACCGATCGAGGAGCGTCGCCGCCTGGCGCTCTGCTGCCCGCGCCGCGGCCCGCGATCGGTCATGCTCCGCCGCGTCGCTCGATGGGAGTACGTTGGACACCGTCATCGCGAACACCTCGAGTTCGGTTGGCCTGAAGTAGTGGGCTGTCGGCGGAAAACGTGGGGGCGGGTGGAGTGCCTCCACGAGTAAACACGCGCGCGGGTGGGCATGGTTCCACCTGTCTCCCCTGTCCACCGGTGCGTCCGGTGCTGCGGCGCGATGCGGCGCGACCGCGGCTACTCGAAATCTAGGGCAGGCCCTGGGCTCCTGGCCACCCGGACCCCGCCGCGCCACGTGATACCCTCGGATGCTCGGTGTATTCCCCGAGAGCGTAAGCAGACGGAGTTGCTCCGCGTACGCGTATCGCGGCGCCACGAAGTATGAGTCGTCGCGAACCGCCCACCGCCGGGCGTCGCCTCTCCTTGCGCCGGCCGACGCATAATAGTAGCATTAACTACTATGTCACCTCCAGCAGAAACCCTCACCGCACTCGGCTTCACCGAAACCGAGGCGCTGATCTACTGTGAACTGCTCGGCAGCTCGCCCGCGACCGGCTATCGGATCGCCCAGGCCGTGGGCAAGGCGCCGGCCAACACGTATCAGGCGCTCTCGGTGCTTGTGCAGAAGGGCGCGGCCATGGTGGACGAGAGCGAAGGGAAGTGCTTCCGCGCCGTGCCGCCCGCCGAGCTCCTGGCCGCGCTCGCGACAACCTTCGAAGCCAGGCGTACAGCGGCATCCGACGCGCTGGAGCCGCTGGTCGTGCCCGCCAAGGACGACCGCATCTATCAGCTCAAGTCTCCTGATCAGGTGATGCAGCGCGCGCTCACCATGGTCGAGGGCGCACGCGAGATCCTCCTGTTCGACCTCTTCCCCGAGCCATTCGAGACATTGCGGCCGGCGCTTGAGCGCTCGGCGCGAGAGGGCACGGTAGTCGCCGGAGTCACCTACGGGCCCGCGGCACAGGCGCCGGCGAAGTTCACGGTGGTGCGAGGCGCCGATTACGTGGCCAGCCGCTGGCCCGGCCGCCAGGTGACAGTGGTTGCCGATGCGCGCGAGCATCTCGCTGCACTGCTCTCGCGCGACGGCGCATCGGTACTGCACGGCACGTGGAGCGACAGCGCGTGGCTCGCCTGCATGCATCACAACGGCCTGGCGTGCGAGATCCAGCTCCTGTCCATCCCGGCCGCCGGCGACAATCCGCTGGCCGGGCTCTCCCTCACTCACTCCGCGCCGCCGGGCCTCGGAAGCCTCCTCGGTTCTGCGCCCGCCGAGGACGCTCATGGAGATGCCGCATGACCTTCGTTGGTACGCTCTGTCTATTGATGGCCACGTCGTCCACCGCATTCGGGACCGCGGCAACTCAGGACACGATCTCTGACCTCGTACATCGGTACATGGCCTGGCGTGGCGGGGCAGCATACGAGTCGGTGGCATCCGTCCACGAGAAGGGTCGGGTCGAAGCCGCGGGACTCAAGGGTGCGTTCGAGCAGTACGACGGCCGCGATGGCCGCGAGCGCACGCATCTCCTGCTCGGCGCGCTCGAATCGTCGTCCGGCGTGAGTCCGTCGGGCAGCTGGACCGGGAATCAAGGCGTCATCCAGGAGATGGACTCCGCCTCCGCGCGCGATGCGCGCCGCATGATCGCGCTCGAGCTGGGCGATGCGCTGCTCGGCCGCGGCGTGGTGAAGCTCGTGGAGCGGCCCGACGAGACGCGCGACGGGCATCGGTGGGCGGTACTCGGCGTCGAGTTCGGCGGTCCCGACCGCTACGATGTGTTCCTGGACCGCGCGACGGGCAAGCTGCTGGGTTGGCGCATCACGCAGAATCGCGTGACGCGCTTTCGGCGCTTCGGCGATTGGCGCATGGTGGCCGGCGTACGGATGCCCTTCCTCACCGAGGACCTGTTCAAGAATCCGGCGCAGAACTTCGTGCAGCGGGACGACGTCATCGAGCTCAACGTTCCGCTGCCGGACTCGTTATTCAAGCGGCCCGAAAGCATCCGGATGGCGCAGTTCGCTGGCGGTCGCACGGAGACCGATCCCATCCCGTTCACGTTCTACAACGACAGGCGCATCTACATTCCGGGAAAGGTGAACGGTCACAGGGTGTACCTGTTGCTGGACAGCGGCGCCGGCAGCACTGTGCTCGACAAGGCGTACGCCGAGCGCCTCGGTGTGAAGACCGAGGGCAAGGGTGTGGCGAATGGTACCGGTGGCCAGGTCGGCATGGCGTTCGCGCGCGATGTGCACGTGGAGATTGGCAACATGACGCTGCGCGTGCCCACGGCCATCGTCCTGGATCTCTCCAGCGTGGCCAAGCAGTTGGGCCACCCCATGCCGGTGATCCTGGGTGTAGACGTGTTCGAGCAATTGATCGTCGACGTCGACTTCGGCCGGCACACCATTGCCTTCCACGACCCGGCCGCCTTCCAGGCGCCCCCTGGCGCGACGACAGTGCCGCTCAATGCGAGTGCAGGCGCGCGCACCGTGCCGGTGCGGATCGAGGATGGGCCGGAGGTGCAGGCGGACTTCGACATCGGCAACGGTGGATCATTGCTGCTCTTCCCATCGTACTGGCGGCCGCATCACATGCTACAACATCGTACGGTATCGGAACGGCTGAGCGGAGGGGTGGGCGGGCGGCACGCGGAAAAGGTACTCACAGTGGAGAGCCTGACCTTCGCCGGACACACCTTTCACGATATCCCCGCGAGTCTCACCAAGCCGGGCATCCAGGCGGTGAATGGCGACCGCAGCGTCGCCAATCTCGGCATACAGATGTACAGCCGCTTCCGGGTGATGACGGACTTCCCGCACGATCGGCTGTATCTCGTTCCGAACGCGACAGGGTTGGACGCGCCCTTCCCTCGCGATCGATCGGGTCTGAACATCGTGAAGGAGGACAAGCGCCTGCGGGTGCTCTTGGTCTCTCCGGGCTCGCCTGCACAGGCATCAGGTTGGAAGACGGGCGACATCATCACCGCGGTCAACGGCCATCCGATCGGAGCCGACTACGGCGGGTCGGCCCTCTCGCGCTGGGCCGAAGGCGCGGCCGGCACCAAGGTGACGCTCACGCTCTCCGACGGCGCGACGCGCTCGCTGACGCTGCGGGATTATTACTGAGGGCAGCACGGTTGGCCGGCACTCATGCTCCGCGAGAGGTTCCCACGGAGCCGTGGTGTTCCATCTCCACCCTCACTCGACGCGGAGCGACGCCATCGGATTCGCCGCGGCGGCGCGCCGCGCCGGGATCGCACTGGCCAGGAGGGCCACAGCCATGAGCACCAGCGCGACGGCAATCAGCGTGAGCGGGTCGGCAGGACTCACGCCGTAGAGGAAGCCTGATACCAGGTGGGCGATGTCCAGCAGATGTCGCTGAGGAAGCGGAGGGGACGACACGTTGCGGGGTCCTCGTATTGGTGATAATCGACAACACGATTGTTGATTATCACCAACGTGACTGTCTGTTATCACCATGCCATCTCGCCCTCTGCCATCCGCGCCCGTGCTCACGCGCGCCGTCGGCCACGGAGATATAGCGCGGCCCTTGGCCCCACGACTCATACTCGTCGTCTTACCAACTCATAACACCTCGTGAGGAACCGGCGCGCTCACGCGATTGAACGGCGAGACCCGCCGCTCTCTGGGTGCCGCACGTTACGTTCCCTCATCAACGGCGCGCTTCAGATCCAACGTCACCAGCGAGATCAGCTCCTCATCGCCCAGCTCGGTGAGGATCGCCTCGCCGCCGCCTTCGAGCACATCGCGCGAGAGCGCCACCTTCGATGCGATGAGTGCATCGATCCGCTCCTCCACCGTTCCGCGACACACGAACTTGTGCACCAGCACGTTCCGATGTTGCCCGATGCGATAGGCGCGATCGGTGGCCTGGTTCTCCACCGCCGGGTTCCACCACCGATCGAAGTGGACGACATGCGAAGCCGCGGTGAGGTTGAGTCCCGTCCCCCCGGCCTTGAGCGAGATGACGAAGAAGGGCGGCCCATCTTCCCGCTGGAATGCATCGACCATCGCCGTCCGCTTCCGGGGCGACGTGCCGCCGTGGAGCACGAGACCCGGCCGTTCGAACACGCCGGCGAGGAAATCGCTCAACGGTCCGGTCATCTCGCGGAACTGCGTGAAGATCAGCACCTTCTCCTGTCGGGCGGCGATCGTCTCGCACAGCTCACGGAGCCTGGCGAATTTCCCGCTCGCCACGGGTTCGTAGGCGCCATCACCGAGCCACTGCGATGGATGATTGCAGATCTGCTTGAAGCGCATGAGGAAGGCGAGAATCACACCGCGCCGCTCGATGCCATCAAGCGTGTCGAGCCGATGGGCGAGCTCATCCACCGAGGATTGATACAGTACAGCCTGCGCCTTGGTGAGCGAGCAGAAGGCACGCAGTTCGGTCTTGTCTGGCAGATCGGCGATCACGCGCTTGTCGGTTTTCAGACGCCGCAGAACGTACGGCTGCACGAGGGTGCGCAGCGGTCCGTACGCGGCGCTTCCGCCCTGCTGGAGTCGCTTGACGAATGTGCTGAATGCCTTGGCCGTGCCGAGGAGACCGGGGCAGAGGAAATCGAAGAGCGACCAGAGATCACCGAGCCGATTCTCGATCGGTGTGCCGGTGAGCGCGAAGCGGCTGCGCGCGGTGAGCGCCTTCGCGGCGCGCGCCTGTTTGGTGCCGGGGTTCTTGATCGCCTGCGCCTCGTCCAGCACGATCGTCTCCCACGCGATGTCGCTGAGCCATGGGAGGCGATGCAGGTAGCCGTAGGTGGTGACGACAATATCCACATCGACGAGGCTGGAGGCGGAGCGATGCGCCAGCTCATCGCGTGGTGTCACGGAGGGGTGCGCGACGAAGAGGCGGAGCGACGGCGCGAAGCGCGTGCTCTCCGACTGCCAATTGCCGAGGAGCGACGCGGGTACCACGAGAAGATGTTTCGCATCCGGACGCCGCGCCCTGAGCATGCTCCACAACGCGAGCATCTGGACCGTCTTGCCGAGCCCCATGTCGTCCGCGAGGCAGCCGCCGAGTCCAAGACCGTGCAGCAGCGCCAGCCAGTGCGCGCCAGCGCTCTGATAGGGTCGGAGCGTAGCCGTGAAGCCGTTTCGGAGCTCGAGCGCGCGCAGTGCGTCGGGACTCCGGAGCGCTTGGAGCTGCTCCCTGAGCCAGGGGCCGGCGTCCACGCGCGACCAGTCCGCCACCGCGTCCGGCGCTCGCGCAGCGGCGTCGGACCCGAGCGGAGCACCCGCGAGGAGACGCAGCCCTTCCCCGAAGGAGAGCTGTCCGTTCGCTGCGGCGTGCTGCACGCCCTGCCAATGGGCGAGCACCTGTTCGAGCTTCTCGCGGTCGATCTCCACCCAGCGTCCCCTGACGAACGCCAGCCCGTCGGTGCCGCGGCGCATGGCGTCCCACTCCGCCTCCAAGAGTGTCTCGCCGTCCAGCGCCAGGCGCATGGAAAAATCCAGCAGGGCGTCCCTCCCGAAGCGACTCGGCTCGCTGCCGCCGATGGATACCTGGACCTGCAGCCCTCGCTGATGATCGCCTTTCCACCAGTCGGGCACGCGCACGGTCACGCCGCTCGCCTCGAGGACAGGGATCGCCTTGAGGAATTCGTAGGCGTCGCGCGGCGTCCAGGCGAGCGTCTGGTAGATGTCGCCGGACTCCACCAGCCGCTTGATGCACGGACTCTCTTCCGCCGCCCGTTCCAGTGGCGCGAGCAGCGCCAGCAGGCTGGTCCGATCGCGCGCGGTCGTCGCCTGCTGCACGGCGGTGCCCAGACGCACGTGCTGCGCTCGGCCGCCATGCGACACCCGCCTCACATATGTAGCGAGGAAGGCGAACGGCGTTGCGGCGTTGTCTCGCAACTCGGCCAGGTGCAGGCATACCCGTCCCACAAGCCGCCACGCGGGATCGAGCGTGACCAGGTAGTCCTGGATGCCCGCTCCCCGCTCCGTCGCTTCGCGCAGAAGCGTGCGGCTGAGGTCGATCCAGATGGCATCGAGCGCGTCGGGCGACAGGTACTCGACGCCGGTCATGGGCGGGGCGCCGGCTGCAAGACTCTCGAGCAGACCTGGTGACGGCGGCACGCGGTCGATGTGGACCTGCTCGCCCGACCCGATCAGCCCACAGAGCCTGGTGAGGAATTGGCGGCTGAAGTCACGCCAGTACGCCAGCGTCGGTGGGAGCGGCGCTCGGAGCTCCATGGCGCCGAGTCGCAGCAACCCCGCGCCTGGGCCGCGCTCGAATGCGGAGCGGAGCGTCTCGAGAACGCACGCGTCCACCACGCTCCCCTCCGGCGGGTGGGCCTCGAGGTACACGTGTCCCTGCGGGGAGAGCGCGAGCGATGCGGGAAGGAGTTGCGGCTGACCGGGCGGCACCACTGAATTTACAGCTCAGTACAGCGACCGAATCCACCCCCCATCCACCGCGACACTCTGCCCCGTGATGTAGCTCGCGCGCTCCGAGGCGAGAAACGCCGCCAGCGCCGCGAACTCCCGGGGCTCGCCCAGCCGGCCCATCGGAATCTGCGAGGCGATACGCCCCTGCACCGCGTCCGCCGTGATTCCCTCGCGCCGCGCCGTCGCCTCGGCAAGCTCCACGACGCGGTCGGTGCGCGTGTAGCCCGGGAGCAGGTTGTTCACCGTGATGCCGAACGGCGCCACCTCGGTTGCCAGCGTGCGCGCGAATCCGGTCACCGCCGCGCGCAGGCTGTTCGAGAGCATCAGATTGTCCACCGGCTGCTTGACGGTGATGGACGTGACGTTGAGGATGCGCCCCCACCGCCGCTCCTTCATTCCCGGGAGCACGCATCGGGTGAGCTCGACGGCGCTCTGCAGCGTCAGACGATACGCGGCGTCCCACATCGGCGGCTCCAGCGACTCGAAGGGGCCCGATGGCGGGCCGCCCGCGTTGGTGACGAGGACGTCGATGCGCTCGAAGCGGTCGAGCGCGGCAGCGATCAGACGGTCGATGTCCTCACGCCGGCTCACATCGGCCGCTATGGCAAGCACCGGCGCGCCGGTGGTATCGCCGATCTCGCTGGCCGCGCGCTGCACCGCGTCTTCGGTGCGCGCACACAAGATGAGCGACGCGCCCTCCGCGGCGAGCTCCGCGGCAATGGCGCGCCCCAAACCGCGGCTCGACGCCGCCACCAGGGCGACCTTCCCTCCGAGTCCAAGCTCCATCGCTACTTCGTGCCTCCCCGCAGGTACGCGTCCGTCTTGCTGAGCCAATCCTCGCGCGGCGGTGAGAAGATGTCCACGTCGAGCGTGTCTTCCAGCGCCTCCGCCTTATGCGGCAGGTGCGACGGGATGTGCAGCACTTCACCCGCGCGCACGATCACTTCCTCCTCGCCGCCTTCGCCCAGCCAGAACCTGAGCGCGCCCTCCAGGATGTATGTCAACTGCTCGTTGTCGTGCGAATGTTTCGGGACAATGCTTCCCTGCTTGAGATAGACGTGCGCCAGCATCATCCGTTCGCCAGTGATCAGTCGGCGATCCAGCGTGTCGCTCACGTGCTCCTTGGGCATGTCGTCCCAGCGATACCAGGTAGCCTTGACGTCCGTGTTCATGTGGGTGTTCTCCGTGACAATGGCAGAATGGCGGGCAGCGGCGCGTGGCCGCTGCGCCGCGCCAATCATGTGCCCGTGTGAAGCGATGCGCCAGCCTCGCCGCCGGCCGCCCGCTGATCGCCTCACTCGCGGAGTACCAGGCGAGCGAGCGCATCAGCCACCCACCGTTCGCATTCGTCGAACGACCATCCGTGCTCGTCCACGAGTTGCGCGTAGCTCTGGGGCGATGTGAGCACGGCCACCATGGCTGCTGCGCGATTCGCCGAGAGGCCGCGCCGGAGCGCGCCCACGTGCTGCAGTCGCCGCGCAAGCCGCGCCGCGCCGGCCCGATGTCGCCGCGCCCCCTCCGCCACGGCCTCGGCCGCATCCGGCTCCACCGCCGCGGCGGAGGACAGCGCGCTGATGATGTCGCCGCATCGCTCCTGCAGCTGCCGCGTGAGCCGCGCGGCGAGCGCCAGCTGGGCGCGCGGCGAGGCGGTTCGGTGAAACAGGCGGTCCATCTCAGGCACGCCGGCCTCCTCGTCGATCGCGTCGAGTAGCGCGAGCACGAGGCCGCGCTTGGAGCCGCAGCTCGCATAGATCGTCTGCACCGCGACCCCAGCGGCGGCGGCCACATCGGCCATGGAGGTGCCCGCGTACCCGCGCTCGGCGAACAGCCGCCGGGCCGCCCGCACGATGTCCTGTCGCGTCGCCGCTGCCTGCCGCTGCCGTCGGGTCGATGGAGGTGCCGCCATGTCTTGACACTCGCTCGTGGACGCCGTATGGTGACCGTGACTGGAATGACATTCTAGTCACAGGAAGTCGATTCCGCCAATCCGAGCTTTTACGCGACCGGTGCCACGACGTTTCACTGCGGCCCCCTGCGTCCTCCGTTCCGCCGAGCATACCCATGCCCCTCCGACCCAACTTCGTCGAACGCCGCCTCATTGCCCGCGGCACGATCCCCTGGCCCCTCCTGGATGTCTTCCTCGCCGCCCAGCAGGCCGCGGTCGTCTCCGCCGCCGCCGAGCTCGGCCTCTTCGACGTGCTGCGCGGCGGCGCCCTCACCGCGGAGGAGGTCGCCGCGCGCACGGGCGCGTCGCTCCCCGGCACCATCGCCCTCCTCACCGCCCTTACCGGTCTGGGTTACGTGGCGGAGGGCGCCGAGGGCCGCGTCTATCTCACGCCAGCCGCGCGCCGCGCCATGCCCCTCGATGATATCCGCACCATCGCCCCCTTCCTGCTCGAGCTGGTCCGCGTGGCCGGCGAGAGTGCCCATGCCGTGCGCGAGGCGCCGCCTGGAGGTGTGGTGGACCACTCGCGTATCCAGAGCGGCAGCATGGGTCGCGCATTCCAGACCGCCATGCGCTGGACCGCCGCCGGCAACATGCGCGAGGTCGGTCAGCGCGTGGAGCTCCCGGACTCAGCCAGGCGATTGCTCGACGTGGGCGGAAGCCACGGCCTGTACACCGTCGCGCTCTGCACGAAATACCCTGAGCTGCACGCGACGATTCTCGACTGGCCCATCGGCATCGAGGCTGCACGCCAGACGATGCACGACCATCCCGACATCGCGCCCCGCGTCGATTTCGCCGAAGGCGATTTCGAGCGCGATGTGGAGCTGCCGGGCGGCTACGATGTCGCCTTCCTCGGCAACATCGTCCATGGCCTCACGCCCGAGCAGAACGCGACACTGCTGGCCAAGATCGCCCGCGCCACCACCGACTCGGCCACGGTGGTCATCCTGGATCAACTCGCCGGCAAGAGTGGCTCCGCCTTCTCGCGCGGAGTCGCCGGTCTCATCGGCTTCAATCTCTTCCTGGTAACCGGCGGCCGTGCCTACCGCTTCGACGAGATGCGCGAGTGGCTTGCCGCCGCAGGCTTTCCGCACGCCACGCACACCGCGCTGCGCAAGGCGCCCGGTCTGTCGCTGGTGACGGCGCGCAAGTAGCGAGAGGGGAAAGGAGAAAGGAGAAAGGAGGAACGACAGTACTGTCATTCCGAGGGAGCAGAGCGACCAAGGAATCTCCTACCCGCCCGGAGAGCAGCTTCCTCGCTGCCGCTCGGCATGACAACCAGGGCGCTCGGAATGACAACCTTCGTTCGGAAGGACGGCTCAACCCCATCCGACACCCCACTCCCCATACCGCGCCGGTCCTGCCCTCCTGCCTTACTCCGTTGCCTCCCTCTTTCTCCTCTCGCTACTTCCGCGCCGCTATCGCTCTTCCGTCGTTTGCGCCGCCGGCCCCGCCTTGCCGGCGTTCAGATCGTTCCAGTTCAGGATCGCGTTGAAGCCGAGGAAGAACGTGCCCTGCGTCTGCCACCGCCAGAACGGACGGATGGCGAACATCACCACGTGCCCCTGGCCGAGCGGCGCGTCCACCACCTGCGCCCGGTTGGAGAGCGCCTGACCGCCGGCGAGCACGCCCGAGAGGAGCATGTCGTTCGGGTTCGCGGGGAAGCGCATCACCACGCGGGGCCGCTCGCTGTTCGCCGAGCCGCCGCGTCGCCCGCCACGGAAGCCGCCCTGACCCGCGCCACCGGTCGTGTCGCGACCGCGGCGCCTGGCGCGACCGCTGCTATCTCGCTGCCATGGGGAGAGATGGAGCCTCGTCGCCATCGGGGAGATGTCCTGGCCCACGCCCGGCGGCGCGCCGCCGCGCCCGAAGCCGCCCCCGCCCACGTTCAACACCGGCCCCTGATTGAAGTAGACCGGCAGCTGTCCTCCCACGTAGCCGTAGGTGATGGGGCTGGTCGAGTCCGCGATAATCCCCCGCAGGATGGTGCCCTGTGCAAAGAGCGAGTCAGGCGTCTCCACTGTCACGCCGTTCGTGAGTCCGTAATGCGGGAAGATGAGCGAGGTAGACCCTTCGACGATGAGCGTGCCTCCCTCCTGCACGAACTTCGCCAGCTCCATGAGCCCGGGCATTCCCATCCCGCCACGAATGTCGTCGCTCTGGTCGAGCGTGCCGAGGTTCGGCGTCTGTGCTGTCTTCTTGTAGGGAAGCGGGATGGATGATGTCTTCGGAATGCCGTTCACCTGCGATTCGGCGCTCCCCCCGACATCCGGGAAGATGATCACATCGTACTTCGCCCGGAGATTCCCCTCGCGCAGCTTCTGGTCGGCAAAGTAAGTATAGGGCACGTGGTATGTATCGAGCGCTGCCCGGACCCATCCCTCGTCCTGCGTGCGCTGCCAGCTGTGCACGTAGCCGATGCGCGGAATGTCCAGATTGTGCGTCGCCACCTGCGGCATCGCATCGGTGGCCCACGCCGAGAGGCCGAGTTCCTTGAGTGATGGCTCGAGCTGCGCGCGGTCGGCGTCGGGGATGATGAACGCGCCGGCGCGGAAGGCATGGCCATCCAGCGTGAAGTCCTCTTCCGCCGCGAGCATCTTCACCTTGGGGTGCGTGAAGCGGAACGTCATGAGGTTGTTGTCCGCCGTGTGGTCCACCACGAGAATCTTCCCCGTCCCCTCCACGCCCCCCGGCGCCGTGACATCCGAGGCGACCATCGTCATCGGCTGTGTCAGGATACTCGTGTCGGTCACCGGCGTGACGACGATGTCGCGCATGAGCTGGAACGTCCAGCCGGTGTCGTCGTACGGCAGCGGGTTCTTGATCGAGTAGTTCTGGAGCGCGAAGTACATGTCGGCCAGCGTACGGTACGGCTGGTCGGCGCGAATGATGTAATCGCCGGGCTGCACGCTCACGTTCCCCGCGCGGAAGGCGCTGGTGGCACGCTGGATCTCCAGCCCTTGATGTCGCAGCTCATGCACCGCGTCGGCGGCGTCGGCCTTCCGCCGCTGCCGCTCCGGAATCACCCACGCGAAGGTGGGGCCGCGCCGTCCCTTCTCCACCGACCGCTTGTTCTTGAGCCAGTAGTTCTGCAGAAAGGTCGTCTTGTTCTCCGCCACGTCGTGCAGCGCGAAGAGGAGCGCCGACTCCTCGATGTTCACACTGTTCCGCGGCCCCCACTTGATGTGCGGCAGCGGCGGATTCGGGCGGTACCACTCGCGGCTCGTCCGCGCAGGACGTTCGCGCAGGTCCGGATTGTTGTCCGGGCCGTAGCTCTGCATCTCGTAGAAGCGGCCGATGGCGTTGTGCGTGTTCGCGATGAAGAACATGTAGTTCGGCGTCCATCCATCGTAATAGCCGTACGTCCACACGCCCGGCACGCCGCGCTTGGTCATCTCCATGATGTCGTTCTCGGCGAGCGCCCACCACTCATCGATGGTGATCGGATCGAGCCACTCGTTGTACGGGCCGGTGCCAGTGGAGACGTAGAGATACGACACCGACTCGTGCAGATCGTGCAGCACGGTCGGCGTCCAGGTGAGCAGTGTCTTCGTGACGGTCTGCGTGAGCTTCAGGAACTGGCCCATGCCGTCGCGGTTGTTGTCGTGCGCCACGTACTTGCCCCAGTACATGAGCGGCAGCCGCTGCGCGCCCTTCGGTTGCTTCTTGTTGAAGTAGTAGGTGTCCACCGCCTTCTCGTGGCCGTCCACCTCGATCACCGGCGTGATGAAGGTGATGACGTTGTTCCGGATCTCCTGGATGAACGGCGTTTCCTCCACGGCCAGTCGGTAGGCGAGCTCCATCAGCTGCTCGGGGCCTCCGGTTTCGGGCGAGTGAATGCCGCTCGTGAGCCAGTAGATGGGCTTGGCCGTCTTGATGAGCCGTTGCGCCTGGGCCTCGGACGTCTTCCGCGGATCGGTGAGCGCGTTGAGCATCCCGCGGTACTGCTGCAGGTGCTTGATCGTGGCGGCATCGGCCACGGCGATCAGGACGATGTCCCGCCCCTCCTCGGTCGTCCCGATCTTCCACATCGCCACGCGGTCCGATGCCTTGTCGAGCGCCGCGAAGTAGCGGTCGATGTCCGACGCGTAGTCGAGCACGCCCGGGGCGCCCACGATGTGCCCGAGCACCTTGAGCGGGGTGGGCACCGTCTTGGAGGCGGGCAGATGGTCCACCAACTCGGTGGTGATGCGCGGATCCTGGAGATCCGCGCGGATCTGCGCCGTATACGCCGAATCGATCGGCTGCGCCCGCGTCGCCCGCTGCGCCCGCACCGGCTGGGCGTACGAGAGCGCGCCGGCAGCCAGCAGGAGCGCGCCGCCAACGGAAGGCATCGATCGCATACGATGGGACACGAGTCTCTCTCCTGGTGAAGTCAGATCAGGGGGCAGCGATCGCCTTCAGCTGCCCCGCCATGCGCTTGTTGAATGCGGGCACGTCGGTGTCTATCAGCGCCGTGTACGCCGCCGTCGCCGAGTCGAGCTTGCTCTCGATGAGCTGCAGCACCTGCCCCTGCGTGTTGGTGGGACGGTAGTCCGCGCCGCCCGCCACGTCGCCCGCGCCCGTGCCCACGGCCCCATACAACCAGAGCAGGTTCAGGTAGACCTTGTACGGCTCGACGTACCACTTGTCGTCGCTCTCGAGGTCCGAGCGCGAGAGCATCGTCAGCTCAACGTCGAGCATCCGCTTCTGCATATCGGCGATCGCGCTGGTGGCGGCGGCGTCGCCATGCTTCGCCGCGAACTCGTCCTCCAGCTGCCGGCGCATGACCTCGATGCGATTGACCATCCCCACGACCTTCGTCATGTCGTCGCGAATGCGTACCTGCATCGCGGTCGAGGCCACCAAGTCGGCATCGGATGAGCGGATGTCCGGATCCTTGAGCACAGTGAAGGGCTGCGTGGACTGCTGGCCGTTCGCGCTCAGGCGCACGCTATAGCGACCGGGCGCCGCGAGCGGACCATCCGCCAGCGGCTGCTCGATCCCCCAGTGGATGATCGGGCGCGTGGAGTCGCCCTTGAATCGCGGCTCGTCCCAGATGTGCGGGTTGTCGGGCGCGAGCGTGCGCAGCGCCACGTGCGGCGCGGCATCATACCGCAGGTCCCACGTCACGCGATTGAGGCCCGCGTGCGCGCGCACGGGGATCTTCCGTACCAGGCTCCCCGCGGAGTCGAGCACCTGCAGCTCGACGCGCCCCGGCGCGGCGAGCGCGAAGGTGAAGTCCGCCCGTCCAGTTCGCGGCTCGCGATAGCCCGGCTGGGGCGCGATCATCCGCGTCGCCACCGTTTCGCTCGCCCCATCTGATTGCTCGAGGGCGGTGATGTCGCGCAGTACGAAGATGCCGCGGCCGTACGTGGAGATCACAACGTCGTGGAACGTCTTCGGCATCACGATCCAGTCCACCGGCGCGGCGGGCAGCCCCGCCGTGAATTGCGTCCAGTGCGCGCCATCATCGAGCGTGTAGTAGAAGCCGTGGCCCGTGCCCGCGAACAGCATCCCCTTCCGGTATGAATCCTCCGTCACGGCCATTGTGTAGTCGAGCGGGCTCGCGGTGGGCAGGTTTCCGGTGATCGACGTCCACGTGCGCCCGAAATCGGTGGTCTTGTAGACGTACGGCTTCCGGTCATCCATCAGATGCCGGTCGACCGCCAGATACGCGGTGCCGGGGTCGAAGTGCGAAGGCTGGATCTTCCGTACCGTTCCCCACGCGGGGAGGTCGGGAATGTTCCGCGTGACGTTCGTCCACTGCGCGCCGCCATCCTGCGTGAGCCACACCTGCCCGTCGTTCGTGCCGGCCCAGATGAGTCCCTGCTGGATATCCGACGGCGCGATGACGAACACCACCTCGCCGTAGAACTGCCCCAGGTTGTCCTGTCCGATCCCGCCCGAGGGAACGATGCGCGAGGAGTCGCGCGTGGAGAGATCGGGGCTGATCACGTCCCAGCTCTGTCCGCCGTTCGAGGTCCGAAAGATTACCTGACAGCCGTAGTAGACCGTGTGCGAGTCGAACGGATCGATCGCGAGCGGCGGCGTCCAGTGGCATCGGTACTTCGTCTCGTTCGGCGGCGAATCGAGGGAGATCATCCACGGTGACACATCACGCGCCGCTTTCACGCGGTCATCATACCGGCTCACCTTGTTCCCGTAGCAGCTTGCCCAGATGATGTTCGGATCGTTGAGGTCGGGCAGCGTGAAGCCGGACTCGCACCCGCCGAGCCCGGTCTCCCAGGGTGCGCTCGCCCGCCCGGTGAAGCCGAAACGGTTACCGCGACGGAATCGCGCCGTGTCGGATCGCGCCGCGGTATCCGCGCCCGCGACGCGTCGCCCACGCCGGGAAGTCGCGCTCGCTCGGCGCACGTTCTGACCACGGGCGCGCGCCGCCCGGCCGGTGTCCGCACGAGCGGGCGGCGGCGCACTCGGTCCGCCGCCGAATCCACTGAAGCTCCCGCCGCGCGCCGGACCATCGCTCGGCCCGCGCATGGTGCCGTTGTCCTGTCGGTTGGTGTAGACCCAATACGGGATGCGATGGTCGACGGCGACATGATACATCTGCCCATTGGGAATGAGCACGTGCGTCCAGCTCTTGCCGTGATCGGTGGTCACGTGCGCGCCACCATCATCGGTGAGCCCGAAGTGATCCGGATTGGTGGGATCGATCCAGATGTCGTGCGTATCGCCCCCCCACCGCACGGTGTTAAACGTCTTCCCGCCGTCCTCCGACCGCCAGAAGGAGCTGTTCGCCACGAACACTTCGTCGGGATTCCCGCTCGATACATCGATGCGCATGTAGTAACCTGCGCGCCCGATGAGCGGGCGCGCCCAGCTCGTCACCTTCCACGAGCGTCCCCCGTTGTCGGAGCGCCAGAGCGAGCCCTGGTCCGCTGTCTGGATGAGCGCATACATGCGTTGCGGATTCGAAGGCGCGATGGCCACGCCCACTTTCCCCACGGGCGATGCCGGCAGTCCCGCGCGCTGATCGAGGTGCTTCCAGGTGGCGCCGCCATCATGCGTGATCCACACGCCGCTCCCCGGCCCGCCGCTCAGCTCCTCCCACGGGTGCATGATCACCTGCCACATGCCGGCCAGCAGCACGTTCGGGTGCTTCGGGTCCATGGCGAGTGACGAGCAGCCGGTGGTGTCGTTCACGAAGAGCACGCGCTTCCACGTTGCCCCACCGTCGGTGGTCTTGTAGACGCCGCGCTCCTCGTGCGCCCCCGTCACGCGGCCGAGCGTGCAGGCGTACACGATGTTCGGATTCGTGGGGTGGACGATGATGTGCGCGATGCGCGCGGTCTCATGCAGCCCCATGTTCTTCCATGTCTTGCCAGCGTCGGTGGACTTGTAGATGCCGTCGCCGATGATGTCGGCATCGCGAATGGCCCACGCCTCGCCGGTGCCGGCCCAGACGATCTTCGGGTTGGAGGGGGCGACCGCCAGCGCGCCCACGGCCTGCACGGGCATGCTATCGAACACCGGCTCGAATCGGCGGCCGCCATCGGTGGACTTCCACACGCCGCCCGACGACGCGCCCACGTACCAGGTGCGGTTGTCGCCGGGCACCCCGGCCATGGGCGCGATACGGCCGCCGGTGGCGGGGCCGAGAAACTCGAACTGGAACGGACGTGCCGTGACGGGCTGGTTGGGATTCGGGGCGCGCCGCTGAGCCATGCCGGCCGCGGGGACGAGGCCCAGCGCGAGGGCGGCGAGCAACGCCGAGCGGGAGTGAGCGAAGGACGGGCGCATCCGGGGCGGCTCTCCTGAGGGGATCCGTGTGGCGCGGCAGCAGGCGCGACGCGCGCGATGGCGATTGTCTCACACGTGCGTGCGTGTGGTGCCGAGTGCCGCGTATTGTATCCGAGCGACGCATACCATACGCAACGGCGCAGGGGGGCGCCAGCCTGGCGCCGGCATGCGCGAGACCACGTATGAGACGCCTGCCGCGGCACGCGATGCCGGGCGTCCGGCGCTCTACTCCGATCGCAGCGCCGTCGCGGGATCCACGTGCGCCGCCCGCCACGCGGGCGCCAGCGTCGCGATGGTCGCCACTACGCCGAGCACGCCCAGCGCCGCACCGTACACTGCCACCTCGCGCGGCGACACATGGAAGAGCAACGGCTCGATGAATCGTGCACCGGCCAGCGCCACGATCACCCCGACAATTCCGCCCGCCGCGGCCAGCGCCAACCCTTCGCGCATCACTAGCTCGAGTACCTGGCTCGACCGCGCCCCCAGCGCCAGTCGCACACCGATCTCCTGCGTGCGCTGCGTGGTGGTGAAGGAGATCACACCATACAGACCGGCCGCCACCAGCAGCCCGGCGAGCACGCCGAACGCGCCCAGCATCGCCGCCCCCAAACGCCAGGGTCGCAGCTCGGCATCGTACAGCGACATCATTGGCTGCACGTTGGCGAACGGGAGATCCGCAGCCGTGGTCTGCATCGCGCTCCGCACTGCCGCGATCGCGAGCTCAGGGTGACTGCCACGCGGGCGCACGACGAGCAACCGCTGCTGCATGTATGCAGGTGCCTGTGCGAGCGGGACGTGCAGGAGGAAGATCGGCTCCTCGATCCAGTTCTGCCGGCGCGAGTTCTCAGCGACGCCAACCACGGTCACGCACGGCGTGCTCGCGTCTCCCAGGCGGACGCACTTCCCGATGGGATCCTCACCCGGCCACGCCGCGTGCGCGAGCGTCTGGTTCACGATCACCACCGGCGCGCCAGCCGCGCCATCGGCATCCGTGAAATCGCGACCGCGCAGGATGCGCGTTCCCATCGTGGCGAAGTAGCCCGGCTGCACCGCGTTGATGAACGGGCCGCCCCCCTCCGGCTGTGGGAGCGAATCGCGCCCGGGAACGGTGAGATCGACACCCCATGTGGCCACCCCCGGCACCGTCACCGCCACCGCGGCGCTCTGGATGCCGGGAAGCGCCCGGACGCGCTCGGCCATGCGCGTGAACAGCGCATCGGCATCGGCCGCCGACCATCCCGTCTTCAGCAGGTCCATGGTCGCGAGCAGCACGCGGTCGGGCTGCATGCCGATGGGCAGGGTGGAGACAGCATGAAGGCTCAGCACGAACAGCCCCGCCCCCACGAGGAGGATGACGGAGAGCGCGGCCTGCGCGACGAGCAGCACGGTGCGTATGGCGGAGCGGTATTGGCCGCCTTCTCGCGCACCCGCCTTGAGTGCATCCGCAATGTGCGGCCGACTGAACTGTAGGGCCGGCGCGAGCCCCGCGAGCACGCCGGAGGCCAGCGCGATCCCCAGCGTATAGAGGAGCACATGCCAGTCCACCAGCCCGCGCGTCCACTGCACGTCGCCGAACAGGAGCGTGCGCGCCGCGCTGCTCCCCCACCATGCGACCAGGAGTGCCGCGCACCCCCCCAAGAGAGCGAGCACGCCCGCCTCCACAAGGAGCTGCCGCACGAGCCTGCCACGCGAGATGCCGAGCGCGACCCGCACGGCGATCTCGCGCCGCCGTCGCAGGGCACGCGCGATGAGGAGATTCGCAAGATTCGCGCAGGCAATGAGCACCACCAGCACGGAGAGCGCACCGAGTAGCACCGCGACCCTGGCACTCGTTCCGCGCATGTCGCGAAGCGACGCGATGAGCGGGAGCGCGTCAATCGTCGTATGCATCGTCGCCATCCGCGGCTCGCCGCTCTCCAGATTTATGGCCGTCGCCTCGGCGGCGAGTCGCTCGCGCGACACGCCGGGCTCGAGCCGCGCGAAGACACGGAGCCAGGTGCTCGTGCGACTCGTCGCCCAATCGGGGCCGTTGACGAAGCGCAGGTCCCCGGCCGCCGTCACCGGGATCCACACATCGACCGCGCCGAGCGTCGGGCCGGTGAACCCCTTTGGCGTGACACCGATGACTGTGTACGTCCGGCTCCCCAGCTCGAGCCGCGCGCCGAGCGCGCTTGGGCCTCCGCCCAGTATGGGGCGCCAGAGCCCGTAGCTCACCACGACCACCGGCGTCCCCTCGGGAAGGCGATCTTCGTCGGGCGCGAAGAAGCGGCCGAGTGCAGGGTGCACGCCGAGCAGGGGGAAGAAGCTCGCGCTCACGAGCGAACCGTGCACGTCCTGCGCATCCGCGCCGCGCCCGAGCGGCACATCGATCGGGTTGGTCATCATCGCGACGGACTTCGCCGCCGACAACCGCTCCTGGAATGCGCGGAACGCGGCATAGGGAAACGAGCGCTGGACGACGTCGTTACCCTGCACGCGCCACGCGTCCGCCAGCTCCACCACTCGATCGGCATCGCGTACATGCGCGAGCGGGTGGAGAAGAAACCGGTCAACGATCGAGAACATGGTGGCGTTGGCGCCCACGCCCAGCGCGAGCGTGAGGACGGCGACCAGCGCCACCGCACGGTCGCGCGTGAACTGGCGCAACGCGGCGCGCAGGTCCTGCCGCATCTCATCCAGTATGCCGGCCCTGCGGATCGTCTGCTCGCGTGCATCGGCGAGCGACCGGCACACGCCGGCCACTCGCTCGACGTCGCCCATGCGCCGCAGCGCCTCGTCGCGCGCGGCGGCAGGCGTCATCCCTTGGTCGAGGAACTGCCGCGTGCGCATCTCGAGGTGGAACGCCAGCTCGTGCTCGACCTCCTCACGCACGCCCGGGCGCCAGAGGCGTGCGCGCAACTCGCGTCCCCACGTCGCCATACGGAGCATCCGGCGCCCGCGCATGGATTATTGCGCAGGGATAAGGATGCGGGAGACGGCGGCGGAGAATTCCGCCCACCGCGCGGTCTGACGGCGGAGGTGCGCGCGGCCGGCGCGCGTGAGGCGGTAGAACTTCGCGCGTCGTCCCGTGTCGGTGAGCCCCCACTCGGCTTCGATGAGCCGCTTGCGCTCCAGGCGGTAGAGCGCTGGGTACAGCGAGCCGTCTTCCACCTGGATGGCATCACCGCTCCCCTGTTCGATCCAGCGCGCAATGGCGTAACCGTGGCGCGGGCCCC
>DASUKA010000110.1:0-12353 GCA_036278935.1 Gemmatimonadaceae bacterium | reverse complement strand
CCCCCTCTGGCTCCCCGCCTCTCCTACGCGGCGTCGTTCAGCAACGCACCCACGCTCAGGAAAGCCGGTGTCTGGGGCCGTTCCGGCATCACCACGGCGCCCACCTGTGCGTTGACCAGCCGCGCATAGGCGCCGCCCCGTGCCATGAGCGCGTCGTGGCACCCCACCTCCACGATCTCTCCCTCCTCGAACATCACGATCCGGTTCGCGTCGCGCACCGTCGAGAGCCGGTGGGCGATCACGATCGTGGTCCGGTCGCGCGCCAGGCGGCGGAGTGCGTCCTGAATCGCCCGTTCGCTCTCCGTGTCGAGCGCCGATGTAGCCTCATCGAAGATCAGGATGGCCGGGTCGAGCAGGAACGCCCGGGCGATGGCCACCCGCTGCCGCTGCCCGCCGGACAGGCCGGCCCCGCGCTCGCCCACCATGGTGTCGTAGCCATCAGGGAGCGCCATGATGAAGTCGTGCGCGTTGGCGGCGCGCGCCGCCGCCTCGATCTGCGCCTGCGAGGCATCGGGGCGGCCATATGCGATGTTGGTGCGGATCGTGTCGCTGAACAGCCGCACATCCTGCGGCACCACGCCCATCTGTCGACGGAGCGAGGCCGCGGTCACGTCCCGCACGTCCACGCCATCAACCAGTACAGCACCCGTCGAAGGCTCATACAGCCGCTGCAAGAGCAGCGTGAGCGTGGTCTTCCCGCTCCCCGACGGTCCCACCAGCGCCACCCACTCGCCCGGCTCGACGTCCAGCGATACCCTATGCAGCACCGGGCTCTCGGGCCGGTAGCCGAAGGTCACCTGGCGGAAGGCGACCGCGCCGCGCAGCTCCGGCGCCGGGAACGCACCTGGACGGTCGGCCAGCGCCTCGGGCTCGTCGAGGATGCCCAGGATCGCTTCCGTCGACACGGCGCCCAACCGCACCTTCTTGTAGAGCTCGGTGAGATTCTGCATCGGGGTGAACAGCCCGGTCGTGTAGCCGAGGAAGGCGACGAGCGTGCCGAGCGTGATCTGCTGCGTGGTCACGAGATAGGCGCCCACCGCCACGGTGGACAGCCGGGCGCCGAGGATCACGAAGTTCTGCGCCGCGTTGGTCGTAGCATCATCGCGCACGCCGCGCTGCACGATGCGCTTACCCGCGCGCTGGCCACGCAGAAAGCGGAGCGTCTCCGAGCGCTCCATGGCAAAGCTCTTCACCGTCTGGATCCCCTCGAGCACTTCGTTCAGCCGACCGTACAGTCTGGCCCAGTGCGTCAGGAGGCGACGCTCCCGATCGGTCTGCACGCGCGCGGTGCGCGCCCAGATCAGGATCGGCAGCGGCAGGAAGACGACCGTCGTGATCGTGAGCCGCCAGTCCAGCCGGATCATGGCCGCCAACGACAGCACGAGGTAGAAGCAGGTGGGCAGGAAGGTGAAGGCCAGCTCCCTGAACGCGTCGATGTACCGGCCGACGCTCTCATTCATCGTGCTCATGAGACCGCCCACCGATCCCCGCTGGTGATAGGCCAGCGGCAGCGCACCGAGCTTCTCCACCAGCCGCGTGCGGAGCTCGTAGTCCACGGCGTTCTTGATGACCCACGAGCGGACGGTCGTCCAGCCGGTGATGAGCGTGCGGAACGCCTCCACCACGAGCAGCCCCAGCACCGCGCTCCAGAGCGTGTGCGTGTGACCGGGGGTGGCAAGCGCGTCGATGATCCCCTTCATGAACAGGGGCTGCACGGCGTTCAGCGCGGCGCCCACGAGGGCGGCCAGCAGGACGATCGTGATGGCCGTGCGGTGCGGCAGCACAAAGGTGCTGGCACGGCGCACGAGCGTACGGAATGGTATGGGAGCGGAAACAGTGGCGGGAGCAGACATCGCGAGCCGCGAGACATTCGACAGGGCCGGCAGCGCCGCCGGCAGTGGGGAGTGCGCTGCGGTCCGAGCGCGTCGGACGCCACGGCACCCCCTGGAAATAGCCGAGGAAACTAGTCGTTCCCGTCAAGACGACAAGTGACCCGCATCGCAACATCCGGGGGCACGTGAGGGATTACCCGGCACCGCTGCGCGCCAAAGGGGAAGGCCGCGCCCTGGCGGAGTCGCGCTCCCGCCCGGCCGGCGCTATCATCGTCCACGCGGCACTCGGCGGCAGCTCTTCGCACCTCCATTCCTCAACGAGGGACCTATGCGACAGGATTCGATTGACCCCGCCATGACCACCACCGCGCTCTCGATCGATGGCTACCGCGCCACGCAGACGCTGGGCGTGGTGCGCGGCATCATCGTGCGCTCGCGATCGGTGGTCGGGAGCCTGGGGGCAGCGCTGCAGACGATCGTGGGCGGGAACATCACCATCCTCACCGACCTCTGCGAACGCACGCGCGGCGAGGCCTTCGACCTGATGCTGGCGCACGCCCAGTCGCTGGGCGCCAACGCGGTAGTGGCCATCCAATACGACGCCACCGAGATCATGAAAGGGGTGACCGAGGTGCTCTGCTACGGCACCGCGGTCGTCGTCACGCGCGAATAGAGACAGAGATCTCTGCGTCTCTGGGGTGCACCACGCCGGTGCACCCCAGAGACGCAGAGAAAAGCGGTTATGAGTTGCGAGTTATGAGTTGTGAGCAGGCGGGCGCAGGTCAGGTATTGAACCGTGAGGCCTCACCATGCACGCCTTGACCCCCACTGCTCATAACTCATAACTCATAGCTGCCTTCGTCGTTCGTCTTCGCCTCCGCCCGCTACCCCATCGCTACGCGCGACTTGCCGTTCTGGATGATGGGGAGCTGCCGCACCGGCGTGCCGGTGGCGGCGAGGATCGCGTTGGTGACGGCGGGCGCGATGGGCGGCACGCCCGGCTCGCCGATCCCCCCCTGCTTGTCCGTGCTGCGGACGATGTGCACCTCCACCGCGGGCATCTCGTTCATGCGGACCACGGGATACCCGTCGAAGTTGCCCTGCCGCACGCCGCCGTGGTCGATCGTGATCTCGCCGTACAGCGCCGCGCTCAACCCGTACACGATCCCGCCGGCCATCTGCGCTTCGATAGTATTCGGGTTGACGATGGGGCCGCAGTCCACCGCGCATACGACGCGGTGCACCGTCGGCTTTCCATCGCGCGCCAGCGAGATCTCGGCCACCTCCGCCACGTATGAGCCGAACGCCTCCGCCACCGCGATCCCACGCGAGCGTCCCTCAGGGAGCCGTTTGCCCCATCCGGCCTTCTCCGCCGCCAGGTCGAGCACCCGGAGGTGGCGCGGTTGGTCGCGCAGCAACGCCCGGCGCAGCTCGTAGGGGTCCTTCCCCGCCGCGTGCGCCATCTCGTCGAAGAACGCCTCGGTGACGAAGGAGTTGTGTGAGTTCCCCACCGAGCGCCAGTAGCCGAGCGGGATGGGAAGGTCGGCGATGGTCTGCTCCACCAGGATGTTCGGGATGCCGTAGGGGACGTTGGCCGCCCCTTCCACCAGCGAGCCATCGATCCCGTTGCGCGGGTGGCGCCCCTTGGAGACGGCAATGGATGGTCCCACGATCCGGTGCGTCCACGCCACCGGATTTCCGCCGGCGTCCAGCGCGGCGGCAAAGCGGTTGTACGTGGTGGGGCGATAGAAGTCGTAGCGAACGTCGTCCTCGCGCGAGAAGATCACCTGCACGGGCGCACCCAACTCCTTCGAGAGCCGCACCGCCTCGGAGACGAAGTCCGTCTCGCTGCGCCGCCCGAAGCCGCCACCCAGAAAAGTCGTATGAACGCGGACCTTCTCGACGGGGAGCCCGGTGATGGCCGCCGCCGCGCGCTGTGTGCCCGACTGCCCCTGCGTCGGCGCCCACACGTCGCAGCCGTCGGGCCGCACGTCCGCGGTACAGTTCATGGGCTCCATGGTGGCGTGCGCCAGATACGGCACCTCGTACACCGCCTTCACCGTGCGGGCGGCCCCGGTCATCGCGGCCTCCGCGTCACCTTCCTTGCGCGCCTGCACTCCCGGCTTCTCCGCGAGCTCGGCCAGTTGTGCGTGGATGCCTGCGCTGTCAAGCGAGCCGTTGGGGCCGGGGTTCCACTCCACGTGCAATGCGCGGCGGGCGGTGTACGCCTGCCAGTAGTGGTCCGCCACTACCGCCACCCCGTTCTGCGTGCGGCCCACCTTCCGCTCGTCCGGCGTCTGGCCGATGGTCACCACGCGCCGTACGCCCGGCATCCCCTTCGCGCGCGAGTCATCCACGTGCTTCACCGTGCCGCCAAAGGCGGGCGAGCGCTCGATGGAGGCATACAGCATCCCCGGGCGGCGAGTGTCGATGCCGAACTGAGCCGTCCCGTTCACCTTGAGCGGCGTGTCGGTACGCGGCACCGGGGTGCCGAGCAGCCGGAAATCTTTCGGATCCTTGAGGGGCGGATCGGAGGGAACGGGGAGTGTGGCTGCGCGCTGGGCGAGCTGCCCGTACGCGAGCGTACGCTTGGTTGCGGTGTGGATCACCGCGCCATGCTCGGTGCGGCAGCCGGAGGCATCCACGCCCCATTGCTGTGCCGCCGCGGCCACGAGCATGGCACGAGCCGTCGCGCCCACCTTCCGGAGCATGTCGTACGAGCCGCGCACGCTGCTGCTCCCGCCCGTCCCCATCCGCCGCGCCCAGCCGGCGGGGTTCACCGGGGTAGCACCCGCGCGCACGTTGTCGAAGTCCACGTCCAGCTCTTCGGCAATGAGCATCGGGAGGGCGGTATTCACACCCTGCCCCATCTCCGACTTGTCCACCGTGAGGGTGACCACGCCGTCCGTGCCGATATGGACCCATCCGTTGGGGGCAAAGACCCCGGCGTCGCTGGGCGTCTCGCCAAACGCGAGCGCGGTGAGCCGCGACGGCAGATAGAAAGCGATCGTGAGGCCGGCGCCGATCGTGGCGCCCGTCTTCAGGAAGTCGCGCCGCGAGAGCTGCGAGCTAGCGCCCATGAGACACCTCCGTTTCAGCCGCGCGGTGGATGGCGCGGCGCATCCGCTGATAGGTGCCGCACCGGCAGATGTTGCCGGACATCGCCGCATCGATGTCCGCATCCGTCGGCTTGGGGTGATTGGCCAGCAGAGCAGCGGCGGACATGAGCTGCCCGGACTGGCAGTAGCCGCACTGCGGCACCTCCTCCTCGATCCACGCCTGCTGCAACCGTTGGCCGATCTCCTGGCCGGCCAGCGCCTCGATGGTCGTCACCGGCTGATGCACGGCGGCGGAGACCGGCGTGGAGCAGGAGCGCACCGGCGTTCCGCCCAGGTGCACGGTGCAGGCGCCGCAGAGCGCCATGCCGCACCCGAACTTGGTGCCGGTCATGTTCAGGGTGTCCCGCAGCACCCAGAGCAGCGGGGTGTCGGGAGCGACATCGACCGTATGGCGGCGGCCGTTGACGGTGATGGTCAGAGTACTCATGCGGCGGACTCCAGGAGGGAGACTGGTGAGATCCGACTACGCGGGATGCGGGCGTATTGGATAAAGAATAATGGGAGGGCCCGGCCGAACTGAAGGGCGCGGACGAGATCCGGCGTACCCGATCGCGTGCCGCACATGGCGTGCCTGGCGCGAGATGCGAGCGATGACATAGTTTCCCCCATGCCTTTCCGCTTCCTCACCGCCGACGTCTTCACGAATACGATCTTCGGCGGCAATCCGCTCGCCGTCTTCCCCGATGCGGCCGGTATTCCGGAGGCCGATCTGCCGCGCATTGCGCGCGAGCTGAATCTCTCGGAAACCGTCTTCGTCCTCCCTCCTCAGGATGCAGCACACACCAGGCGACTGCGCATCTTCACGCCCGCCGGCGAGATCCCCTTCGCGGGCCATCCCACAGTCGGGGCGGCGTTCGTGCTGGCCGCGCTCGGAGAAGTGACAACGGCAGGCAGCGGCGCGGAGCTTCGCGTGCTGTTCGAGGAGCAGGTGGGGGTGGTGCCCGTGGACGTCCGGCTGCGCAGCGCGTACCCCGTGTTCGCGCAGCTCACCACCGCCAAACTCCCGGAAGTGGGGCCGCCGGCTCCCGGACGGTCGGTACTCGCCAACATGCTCTCACTCGAGCCCGGCGACCTGCTGGGCGGAATGAATGCGCCGCAGGCGGTGTCCTGCGGGCTCCCCTTTCTCTTTGTCCCCGTGCGCGACCGGAACGTGGTCGCGCGCGCCCGCGTGCGGCTGGATCACTGGGAGTCGATTCTCAAGTCGTACTGGGCGCCGCAGCTCATGGTCTTCTCGCGCGACGGGGAGCGCGCCGGCTCCGACATCCATGCCCGCGTCTTCGTACCGGGGCTCAGTGTTCCCGAGGACCCGGCCACCGGCTCCGCCGCCGCGGCGCTGGGCGGTTACCTGGCCGCCCGTGAGGCCCCCGCCGAGTCCGGGCAGCTCCGCTACATCGTGGAGCAGGGACTCGAGATGGGCCGCCCGAGCATCCTCCACGTCGAGGTGGACCGGGTGGACGGCCAGGTCACCGCCATCCGCGTGGGTGGCGAGTGCGTGATGGTGGCGGAGGGAGCGATGCGCGGCGCGGAAGACGTGACGGCTGGCGCGCCGCCTCGATCCTGACGGCGCTCCGAGCGCCGCCCCTCACCTCGCCTCCAGCACCTGTTCCTTCGCGCGTGAGACGGCGATGGTGCGCAGATTCGAGGTCCACACAGCCACGCGATTCCGTCCACCGTCCTTCGCGGCGTACAACGCTTCGTCAGCGCGGGAGTGCAGGTCGTGCGCGATATTTTCGTCCACCACCCTGTCTGCGACGAGCCCGATGCTCACGGTGATGGGGACGCGCCCCTCCACACCAGGAAAGTGGCGCGCGCCGATCTCCTCGCGAATGCGCATCGCGAGCCGGTAGGCGCCAGGCATGCCGGTCTCCGGCAGCAGGACGATGAACTCGTCACCGCCCATGCGCGCCACGATGTCGACGCCGCGCGCCACGGATTTCAGCACCGCGCCCACTTCCCGGATCACGTCGTCGCCCACCAGATGGCCGAGTGTGTCGTTCACGGTTTTGAAGTAGTCCACGTCCACCGCGAGCATCGCGATCTCCTGACCGCTCCGCACCGCGCGCGCCAGCTCGCGGGCGAGCTCCTGTGCGAATCCTCTTCGATTGAAGCATCCGCTGAGCGGGTCGGTGAGCACCAGGCTGGCCAGCTCCGCGCGAACGCGATTGTAGGCGCGCCCCACCATGGTGATGCTGTCCGGGTGCACGTCCGCCGCCGTGGCATACTCCGATGACAGGTCACCCGCCTGCGCCCGCTCCAGCAGATCGATGATCTTTGCGAGCCGCGCCTTCACGCTCCCGTACTGGACGATGAAGGCGCTCCCCACGCCCACGAAGATCCCCAGAGAGAGAAAGGCGTGACGCCAGGTCACGAAGCCGGGTGACTGTTGGGAAACCCAAGAGAGGCCGGCGTACCCCGCGCTCACGCCCATGAGCGTGGCTGTCGCCGGGGCGGTGCCAAAGCAGAAGACGGTAAGGTGGAGCACCGCGAAGGCCAGCAGCAGTGTGAGGTCGTTGTACTGCGGCGGGACGGCCGCGCCCACGACACCGAAGATGAAGATCATGTCGGCCAGGAGCGTGGCGTACACCATCCCCAGCCCCGCCTGCCCGGTGCGCCGGATGATCGCCCAGAGCAGTAGAACGATCGCGAGATCGAGCGCCAGACTGGCGACCACCAGCCCAGGCAGATACGGCACGATGCGCGCGGCCAGCAGGGCGATCGCGGCGGCGGCGGTGAGGGTTGCGTACGCCACACGCAAGCGCGCCTGCCACATCAGGATCTCCGCGTTTTCCTGCGCGCGGGTCCTGGGACGATCCTGGTAGGCTGAAGAGGGCAAGGGCGTCTGCATCGATCAGAACCGCGGTCTTCGGGAGGCGTCAGGAGGCGCAGACGCCGCGCTGGCGGGATGGATACCTCTCCGAGCCCGGACGCGCCTGCATCTGAATGCAGGCACGTCGCGCGGGCTGGGAGGGTGCGACGATCGTGCCAACCACACATCACGTCGATAAAGCATTGCTAATGTTCCGCATAGCACACGGACTGCCGCCTCGGCGCCACAGACTGTGCTCGCACGTTGCACGGTCCGGTTGCAACCTGCGAGTCATTCAGGCACCGTAGGGCCGGCGGCGCCGTCAAGAGGACGACCCAAACCGCGCCGTCGTGACCGGCGAATGAGGGAGGACGGAATGCGCTACGCGGGCGGGTGGCTGCCGGTGCGAGGGCCACGGGGGTGCGGGCGCCACGCGGAGGGTGGCGGTCCGCTAGCACACACTGTAGAGTTTGCACCACTCCGCACACCTGTTCACTCCCCGGCGATGCACGCAGCGTGCGTCGCGCCTCCTCCTTGCGATCCATGCGGCTCATTCACTACGCTCTCGCCAGGTCTCCTCGCGCCGTCGCGGCAGCCCTCGCGCTGGCCGTCGCCCTCACGCCCGCCGCCTCTGCTTCCGCCCAACAGCGGCGCCGAGGCGCCAGGCGGACCGCTGCCGCCGCCCGCCCAGCCGCTGATTCGGCAAAGACGAAGAACCCATCGGCCGGTCTGCATCTTCGCTCTATCGGCCCTGGGCTCATCTCCGGCCGCATCAGCGACATCGCAGTCGATCCGCAGCACAAGACCACCTGGTACATCGGCACCGCGTCCGGCGGCCTGTGGAAGACGACGAACGCTGGCGTGACTTTCACCCCCATCTTCGACCACGAGGGCTCCTACTCGATCGGCCGAGTGGTGGTGGATCCGAAGAACCCCAACATCGTCTGGGTAGGCACCGGAGAAGACAATGCACAGCGCTCCGTGTCGTACGGCGATGGCGTGTACAAAACCATCGACGGCGGGCGGAGCTGGAAGAACATGGGGCTCAAGGCGAGCGAGCACATCGGGCGGATCGCGATCGACCCGCGCAACTCCGACGTGGTGTACGTGGCCGCGCAGGGCCCACTCTGGAGCGGCGGCGGTGACCGCGGCCTGTTCAAGACCACCGATGGCGGCGCCACCTGGAAGAAGGTGCTCGATGGCGGCGCGTGGGCGGGCGCGAGCGACGTGGTGCTCGATCCGCGCAACCCGGACGTGGTGATCGCCACCACCTGGCAGCGTATCCGCCGAGAGTGGGGCTACATCGCCGGTGGCCCGGAGTCCGCCATCTACCGTTCCACGGATGGCGGCGCCACCTGGAAGAAATCGGAGTCCGGACTGCCCCGGGAGCAGCTCGGCCGCATCGGGCTCGCCATCTCACCCGCCGATCCCGACATCGTCTACGCGATCGTCGAAGCGGCCAACGACAAGGGCGGCTTCTTCCGCTCGCGCGACGACGGCGTGAGCTGGCAGAAGATGGGCGACTACACCGCCATCGGTCTCTACTATCAGGCGCTCTTCCCCGATCCGGTTGACGTGAACCGGGTGTACTCGGGGGATGTGCAAACGATGGTCACCGACGACGGGGGCAAGACCTTCACCCGGGTGGGCGAGCGCGACAAGCACCCCGACAATCACGTCGTGTGGATCGACCCGGACAACACGGAGCACCTGCTCATCGGCTGCGATGGCGGGCTGTACGAGACGTTCGACCGCGGCCAGACCTATCGCTACTTCGCCAATCTGCCGCTGGCGCAATTCTACCGGGTGGACACGGACAACTCGCTCCCCTACTTCCGCGTGTACGGCGGCGTGCAGGACAACTCCACCGTGGGCGGCCCTTCCGCCACGCGCACCGACAACGGGATCACCAACCGCGACTGGTTTTTCACAGCGGGCGGCGACGGTTTTCAGACGCGCGTGGATCCTACGGATCCCAACACCGTCTACTCGCAGTCACAGAACGGGAGCATCGAGCGCTTCAACCTGAAGACGGGCGAGCGCGTAGACGTCCGCCCGCAGCCGGATTCTGGGCAGCCCGGGCTGCGCTGGTTCTGGGACTCGCCGCTCATCATCAGCCCCTTCTCACACACGCGGCTCTACTTCGCGGCCAACAAGCTCTTCCGGAGCGACGACCGAGGCAACACGTGGCGCGCCGTGAGCCCCGACCTCACCCGGCAGATCGACCGCAACAAGTTGAAGATGATGGGGCGCGTGTGGGGCGTGGACGCGGTGGCAAAGAACACGTCCACCTCGCTGTACGGGAGCATCGTGGCGGTAGCCGAATCGCCGCTCAAGGAGGGGCTGCTCTGGGTGGGCACGGACGATGGGCTCATTCAGGTGAGCCCGGATGGCGGCGCGACCTGGCGCAAGATCGAGAACATTCCGGGCGCGCCGGACACCGCCTTCGTCTCCCGCGTGACGCCCTCGAGCCACGACACGAACACCGTGTACGCGGTGTTCGACAACCACAAGTCGGGCGACTTCAAGCCGTATGTCTTCAAGAGTACGGACCTGGGGCACACGTGGACGTCCATCAGCAGCAATCTGCCGGAGCGCGGCACGGTGTACGTGGTGATCGACGATCCTATCGATCCTGACCTGCTCTACGCCGGCACGGAGTTCGGCCTGTACTACACGGCGGATGGCGGGAAGCAGTGGGCCAAGCTGGGCAGCGGGATGCCGACCATCCAGGTGCGCGACCTGGAGATCCAGAAGCGGGATGACGCACTGGTGGTCGCTACCTTCGGGCGCGGCTTCTACGTGCTGGACAATCTGGCGACGCTCCGCGCGCTCACGCCCAAGGTGCTCGCGAGCGACGCGACGCTCTTTCCGGTCAAGCGCACGCCGCTCTTCGTGCGCTCGCGCCCGCTTGGCGGATCGGGCGCGGGGTGGCAAGGGAGCGCCTTCTACACGGCGTCCAACCCGCCCTCGGGTGCGCAGTTCGTCTACTACCTGAAGGACGCGCTCCAGACGCGTCGCGCCCGGAGGCAGAAGGCGGAGAAGGCCGCGGCCAGAAAGGGCGAGGACGTGTTCTACCCGTCGTGGGACTCGCTGCGCGTGGAGGACCGCGAGATCCCGCCAGCGATGCTCTTCACCGTCACCGACGCGGAGGGACACGTGGTGCGCCGGCTCACCGGACCCACCGGCGCCGGCGTGCAGCACGTCTCGTGGGATCTCCGCTATCCCTCGCCCAACCCGCCCACGCCGCCGTCGTCGGGTGGCAGACGGGGCGGCGGCGGGGGCTTCCGCCGCGGGGGCGCAGGACCGTACGTCCTCCCCGGCACCTACCACGTGGCGATGGCGAAGCGCGTGGATGGCGTGGTCACCGCGCTGGGCGAGCCGCAGACATTCCAGGTGTACCTGCTTGATTCCACCGCGTCGCCGCGCTCGCCCGCTGTGCTTGCCTTCCAGCAGCAGACGGCCAAGCTCGCGCGCGCGGTGCTCGGCGCCAACGCCGTCGCGACGGAGACGATGAACCGACTCCAGCTCCTGCAGCGCGCGCTGCAAGCGACGCCGGCCGCGGACGCGAAGCTCCAACAGCAGACACTGACGCTGGAGAACCGGTTGCGCGACATCCAGACCTCGCTCACGGGCGACCGCACGGAGGCGCGCCGGCACGAGTCGTCGCCGCCGTCGCTGCTCAGCCGGCTCAACGACATCACGGGCGGCCTCTGGTCGTCCTCGCTGGGCGACGCGACAACCACCCAGAAGCATCAGTACGAGATCGTGGCATCCGGCTTTAGCGGCGTGCTTTCGCAGTTGCGCACGCTGGTGACAGTGGACGTGAAGCAGCTGGAGGATGCGGCGGAAGCGGCCGGCGCGCCGTGGACGAGCGGGCGGTTCCCGACGTGGCAGGGGGGAAGCGTCGGGGCGGGAGCCGGGGACGGTGCGGGCGGGCCGGGGAACCTCCGCCAGACGCCGTGATTATATCGGCAGCATGGCGCGCTGTCGTCCAGCGCGCCATGCTGCCGGGTGGTCGTGCTCGAACATGGGAGGAGGCGTGCAGCACAGGCGATGCATCACGCAGCTCCTGTTGACGACCCTTGCGGCCGTGGTCCTCGCCACAGGCAGCAGCGCGGCACAGGACACGGCCGCGAGTGCGCACGCCGCCTCACTGCTACCGCCATATCGTTATCGAGTGCTGGGGGTGTTCGATGCGGCAAGCGGGCAGCCTGTGGCGGATGCCGATGTCGCCGACATCCTCACCGGCGCCTCCGCGACGACCAGCCGCACGGGCACCGTCGCGCTCAGCTTCCTCCCCGATGGCGGCGGTCTGGTCCGCATCCGGAAGTTTGGCTACGCGATGCAGACTCTGGCAGTCTCCGTCTCACCGGCGGACACCACACCGGTGACGGTGGTGCTGACACCCGCCGTACGGCTGCCGGGCGTGACCACGCATGGCAGGTCGAGCTATATCTCCCCCAACCTGCGGGGCTTTGAGGACCGTCGCTTGCACGGAGCGACCGGCTACTTCATTCCCGACAGCGTGCTGCGCAAGGAGGAGGAGCGACCGCTCGCCAACGTGCTCGAGTCGCACGTGCCCGGAATCAACAT
>DASUKA010000109.1:0-25717 GCA_036278935.1 Gemmatimonadaceae bacterium | reverse complement strand
AGCTGCGTGGTAGGAATCGCGCTGCCCGCGATCGGGCCGATGCCCGATCGCGGGCAGCGCGGGTTCGTGACGCTTGACACCGCGCGTGGGTGTAGGCATCCTACAGCCTAAGGAGTAGACGCACTACACCCTCAGCCGGTGCCGCCATGCCGCGCGCGAACCCTCCGCTCTCCCGCATCGAGCTGCTCCAGGGCACGCTCGATCTCATCATCCTGCAGACGCTGCGATGGGGGCCGCGCCACGGCTACGGCATCGCGCAGATGATCCGCGCCGGTTCCAGCGACGCGTTCCAGGTCGACACCGGCTCGCTCTACCCCGCACTGCACCGGCTCGAGCGCCGTGGCTTCGTGAAGGCTTCCTGGGACCGCTCCGAGAACAATCAGCGGGTGCGCGTCTACCGGCTCACGCCGGCGGGACGCAGGCAGCTCGCGGCCGAGCGCTCGCGGTGGGAGCAGTTCTTCCAGGCGATCGGCGGTATTCTCGATGGCTCGCCCGTGCCAGAGGCCGAGTCATGAACGTTCGGCGGTGGTTCCGTCGCGGCGTGGAGCTGGACGAGGAGATCCGCGCCCACCTGGCCATGGCCGCGCGGGAGCGCATCGCGCGCGGCGAGACGGCGGAGGCGGCGGAGCTCGCGGCGCGACGGGAGTTCGGCAACGTGGGGCTGGTGAAGGAGCTGACCCGCTCGTACTGGCGGGGCGCGGCCGTGGAGCGCACAGGTCGCGAAGCGCGGCAGCTGCTGCGCGGGCTCGCCCGCCGGCCGGGGGTGACGATCGCCGTGGTCGTCACGCTCGCGCTCGGCATCGGTGCGAACGCGGCGGTGTTCACGATTACCGATCGGCTGCTCGTGCGCGAGCCTGCCGGCGTTCCCGACCCTGGCACGCTCCACCGGGTGTACGCGACGCGGACCATGAGAGGGCGCGCCTCCATCCGCGAGGTCTTCAGCGCGCCCGAGGTCCGCGCGGTGCCCGGCGCGGTGGCTCCGATCGCCAGAGCCAGCCCCGTCTTCGGTCCGATCGCTACAGCGAGTGGCGGCCACGGCATACCGGAGTCGCGCATCGAGGTCACGTACACCGGGGCGACTTTCTTCTCGACACTCGGCGTCCGGCCCGCGATGGGCCGGTTCTTCACCACCGACGAGAATCGCTTCGATGCGCCGAGCGATGTTGCCGTCATTTCCTACAACTACTGGACACGTGAGCTGCACGGCGCACGCAATGTGCTCGGCGGTACGCTGCGCATCGAGGGGCGGCCCTACACGATCATCGGGATCGGTCCGCGAGACTTCACCGGCATCGACGTCCAGCCGGCGGACGTATGGGTCCCGCTCGCAAGCCTCACGCGGTTCTCCACGCCCAACGAGCGCTGGTACGAGAGCGCGGGACTCCTCGCGTACGGCCTGGTGATGCGCGTCGCGTCTCCGAGCAATGCATCACAGGCCGCCGTGCGCGCGCAGGAAGCACTGCGTCGCGTCGCACGCACGGAGCAACTCGGTGACTCGTCCGCCACCGTCATCCTCGGCTCCATCATCGAGGCCCGCGGACCGCAGACCATGACGCGCGAGGACCGGATCGCGCTGCTCCTCTCGGCGATCACGCTGATGGTGCTCTTCGTCGCCTGCGCGAACGCGGCCAACCTGCTCCTGGCGCGGGCGCTGCACCGGCGGCGAGAGCTGGCGGTCCGGCTCGCGCTCGGCATCAGCCGGCGCCGGTTGGCCGCGCATCTGCTGCTTGAGAGCGTGATCCTCGGCCTGCTCTCCGCCGCCGCGGCGTCCATTGCCGCTACGTGGCTTGCGGCGGCGCTCCGCCGTCTCATTGTCCCGGATATCCACTGGCGTGCGGCGTTCGACCTGCGCGTTGCCGCGTTCACCTTCGGCATCGCGCTGCTCATCGGACTCGTGGTCGGTGTGGCGCCGGCACTGGAAGTCTCGCGCACTGACATCTCCCAGGCGTTGAAATCCGGCCGGCGCGAAGGAGGCAGGCGCTCGGGCCGCATTCGCGCAGCGCTCATGGTGACGCAGGCCGCGCTGTCGGTGGTGCTGCTCATCGGGGCCGGTCTCTTCCTCCGCAGTCTCACGCGCGTGCAGCAGATCGACGTGGGCTACGACGTGGATCACGTGGTGACCGCGTCGACCATGTTCCTGCCGGAACACCACGCGTCGTTGAAGCAGGTCGCCGAGCGGGCGCGCGCGCTGCCGGGCGTCTCCGCGGCTGCCCTCACCGCGGCAACGCCGCTGGATGGCATGCTCGGCGCGCGTCTCTTCTCGCGCGCGGGTGATTCGCTCGCGGTGCCGGCGCGGCACACCGGGTACATGGCCGTGGAGCCGAGTTACTTCGACGCTACGGGCATTCGCGTCGATCGAGGGAGAGCCCTGTCGGGCGACGACCGCGTGGGCACGGCGCCGGTCACGGTCGTGAGCCACGAGCTGGCGCGCGGGCTCTGGCCGGGGCGCGATCCTCTGGGTGAGTGCATTCGCATTGGCGGCCCGACGGCACGCTGCTACACGGTGGTCGGCGTCGCGCGCGATGTGCACCCGTTCCGGCTCATCGACTCGTCGGCCGCGATGCTGTACGTCTCACTCTCGCAGCCCCCGGAGTCGCTGAGCGTGGCGGGGCTCGTGCTGCGCACGCGCGGCGATCCTGCCCCCGTCGCGCGCTGGCTCACGCGTGCGCTCGGCGACACGGCCTCCGATCCGCAGCAGAGGGCCGTCGCGGTCATGGCGGACCGCCTGGCGCCGCAGTACCGGCCATGGCGCATGGGTGCTCAACTACTGGCAGGACTGGGTGTGCTCGGGCTCATCATCGCCGCGTTCGGCCTGTACGCGGTCACATCCTATCTCGTCACGCAGCGCACGCGCGAGCTGGCGGTGCGCATCGCCATCGGCGCCCGCGCGGGCAACATCGTACGAACCGTGCTGGGGAGCGCGCTGCGCCTGGTGCTGGTGGGCATCGTGCTTGGCACGGGCATCGCGCTGGCAGCCGGCCAGTCGGTTGCCGGGCTGCTCTACGACACCTCGCCCGCCGATCCGCTGATTCTCGCGGCGGCGGCCATCGTCCTGATCGTGACCGCGTGCGTGGCGGTACTCATCCCCGTGCGCCGCGCGGTGCGCGTGGACCCGCTCATCGCATTGCGGGCGGAATAGACGGACGACGGCGCGGCCTCACCAGCGAGATCGCTACTTACTCCCGCCCGAACTGCTTGCGCAACTCCTGTTTGGCGCGCTCGAGCACCTGCCGTTGTTCAGCGTCCAGCGCGCGGCCCGCGCGGTTGATGTAGAAGGTCAGCATCGACATTGCCGACTGGTATGGCGTGCCCTTGCGGCGCTGGCTGCGCTCGGCGGATCGCTTGAGCGAAGCCGCGATCTCGCGCGGGTCTGTCCACGTGAAGACGCCGGGATCGAGATCCAGCGCGTTGCTGTGCGCCGTCACATGGCCGGACCAACGGCCCTCGTCTCGCTTGTTCATGCGCGCCCACTCGCCCGATACGCGCTCGGCCGCACCCCCATCACGCGCCGGAAGCGACGGTTGAACGTGGAGACGTCGTTGAAGCCGGCGTCCAGGGCGATCGTCGTGATGCGCTCATCCGAGCGCCGCAAGCGCACAGCCGCGCGATGCAGCCGGGTGCGCAGCACGAACTGGTGCGGGGTCATTCCCACCACCTGCTGAAAGACGCGCAGGAAGTGATACGGACTGCTGGCGGAGTCGCGCGCGAGCTCGGCGAGCGGGAGACGCGCGTGCGCATCGCGCTCGATCCGGTGTAACGCGGCCGCCACGCGCCGTTCGTCGTGCCGGCTCGGGGCGCGCTCGGGTCCACGGGCGTTGACGAGCGCGGCAGCCACCGCGCCGGCCAGCCGCATCGCCAGCTCCTCCAGCGCGTCCGCGTCGCCGTCATCACGCGCTGCCTCGGCAGCGGCCAGAATCGCCACGAGCGGCTGCAACGGCGGGAGCCGCGGCACGCTGAAACCGACACGCCGCGCTCCAGGCACCGCCGCCACGATGGTCTCCAGATAGTCGGGCGCGAAATGGAAGGCGATGCAGCGGTCTCCGTCACTGTGCGCGTGGTCGCACTCGAAGCCGTGCTGATGGTTGCCGAGCAGCACGGCGCCCGGCGCGAGCACCGCTTCGCCCTGCGTCGTGCGATACCGGAAGTTGCCCGCCGTCACGGCGGCAATGCACATCCCCTCGTGCCGTTCCTCGAACGGGCGGTCGTGCCGACTGGACGTGCAGCGGGCGTCCACGACGCGCCAACCGGGGCCCGATGCGAGCAGGTGCGGGGTGAGTCCCATACTCAGAAAGATAGCAATTTTGCCCAAGCCCCACCGAGCTGCTCATCGCATCATTAGGCATCGTCCCCGTCACGCCATGCGGCAACGCACAGAGGCGCGCGAGCCGCGGACGGATCCGCGCCGCGAAGCTCTCTTCGCGGCCGGCAGTGTGACGCACCACACTCACCACGGAGGATTCCGGCGATGCCTGCTCTTTCACGCCTTGTCGATGCGCTGCACACCGACCACCCGGCCACCGACCGCGCGGACAAGATGGGCCTGTATGGTTGGCTGATTGGCGACTGGACGATGGAGGCGATCGTGAACCGCGACGATGGCACGCGCCACACCGGCACCGGTGAGATCCACTTCGGGTGGGTGCTGGAGGGGCGCGCCATCCAGGACGTGTGGATTCTGCCCGGGGTGTTCCACGGCACGACGCTCCGGGTGTACGATCCCGGCATCGACGCCTGGCACATCATCTGGAGCGATCCACTGCGGCAGGTCTATGCGCGCCAGATCGGGCGGGCGTGCGGCGCGGACATCGTGCAGGAGGGGACGAACGGCGCGGGCGAGCCGATCCGCTGGCGCTTCACCGAGATCACGCCCGACTCGTTCCACTGGCTCGGCGAGGACTCGCGCGACGGCGGCGCCACCTGGTGGCTGCGGGCCGATTTCGTGGCGCGGCGCGTTGGCGGCTAGCAGATGGCGCGCGGCTCCCCGCAGCGAAGCATGGGGTCGTTGCCCCGCGAAGTGATCGCGTCCCAGCCGCCAATGGCGGCGCGGCACGACCCGACCGCCGTACGGTGGCTGCTGGTCGGCACGTTCGTGATCGTCCTGGATTTCTTCATCGTCGATGTCGCGATTCCCGTTCTGCAGCACGGCCTCCATGCGACCTCGGCGGACATCCAGCTCATTCTCGCCGGCTTTGCGCTCGCGTACGCGGCGGGGCTGATCATCGGCGGCCGGGTGGGCGACCGCTTCGGTCGGAAGCGGACGTTCATCGCGGGCCTCGCGCTGTTCACGTTTGCCTCCGTCGTCCGCGGCGTGGCGCCGAGCGCGCTGGTGCTGGTGATCGCGCGCGTGGTGCAGGGGGTGGCGGCGGCGCTGTTGTCGCCGCAGGTGCTCGCGACCTTCGCGAGCGTGCTCGAGAGCGGCGCCAGGGCGCGCGCCGTCAACGCCTACGGCGTCACGATGGGAGTGGCCTCGGTCTTCGCGCAGACGATCGGCGGCGTGCTCATCCGGTTCAATCTGCTGGGCTGGGGGTGGCGGTGGTGCTTCCTGGTGAACGTGCCGATCGGTGTAGCCGGCATCGTGATGGTGGCGCGCGTTGTACCGGAGTCCTACGCGCCGCGGCGCGACCGGCTGGACATTCCCGGCATGGTGCTCATCGCCACCGCGCTCACGGCCCTCACGCTCCCGTTGATCGAAGGGCGCGAGCAGGGATGGCCGGCGTGGAGCTGGTGGTGTCTCGCCGGGTCGCTACCGATGTTCGCGCTGTTCGTCGCGTGGGAGCAGCGCGTGAAGCGACGCGGCGGTGTGCCGCTCATCGACCCGGCGCTCTTTCGGCAACGGATACTCACAGTGGGCGTCCTGGCGCAGGTCACGTTCTACATGAGCATGGCGGGCTTCTATCTGGTGCTCGCGATCTACCTGCAGCAGGGACGCGGGTTGGATGCGCTGGGTGCCGGTCTCATCTTCATCGCCAATGGCGCCGGCTACCTGGCGACCTCCAGCATCGCCAATCGAGTCGCGGCCACGCTGAAACATCAGGTGATCGCGGTGGGCTGTCTCCTGAGAATGGTGGGGCTGGGGCTGCTCTGGCTGGCGGTGCTCACGGTCGGCGTCCACCGCTCCGTCGGCTGGCTCGTTCCGGGCCTGATCTGCAATGGCGCCGGAACCGGCTTGGCTGTAGCGCCGCTGGCGTCCACCGTGTTGTCGCGCGTCGAGCGCCAGCAGGCCGGCGCAGTGTCCGGGGTGCTGACCACGGGGCTCCAGGTGGGCAACGCGATCGGCGTTGCCCTCATCGGCATCATCTTCTACGGCGTGCTCACCGCCGGTGGCGCTCACGCGGCCGGTGCCCCGCTGCCGTACGGGCGCGCGTTCGCGGGCGGCCTGGCCTATCTCGTGGTGGTGAATGGCGCGCTCATCGCGCTGGTCCAGCGGCTGCGGGAGTGAGCTCTGGCGGGCGAAAGATTGCGCTCAGCGGCTGCATGGACCCCGGGGCATTCGAGGAGACAGAGGAGCGCGTGGCAGCGGCCGCCCTATCCAATGCCTGGATCTCGCTCCACGGAATCAGGTGAAAGTGCGGGCCCGATGTCCATGCCGGCTGCAGCCCGTCCCGCTGCACGTCCGCCAGCAACTCCGAGACATAGATCGAGGGATGCATCACGTCCTGAATGCGATCACTCGCCCAGAGGAACCGGTCGCGGGGCAGCCAGGCCATGAGCAATCCCTCGCTCGCGATACCATGGAGAGCATAGAGCCGTACCGCGCCACCGGCGAGCGTGCGCGCGTTCGTTACCTCCGCAATGTGCAGCGCGACCGAGTCCCCGCGCAGGCGGCGTTGCTCGAGGCGGTCCGGGTGCTCCGTCCACCGCCGCACCACCGCGCGGCGCACGAGCGTTTGCGCGAGACGCGGCGCCACGACGCGCGCACCCGCCGCTACCCAGAAGCGCACGCCGGCGATGTGCGGCCAGATGGGGTTGAGCAGCACGAGCTCCACCGGATGCCGGCCCGGGAAGAGCCGCGGAATCCACGTGGAGTCATGCCGGGCGCGCGCTTCCCCGCCCGGAGCGTCGAACAGATACACGGTGTCGGCCGCCAGGGCGATCACCGAGGTGAAGGCATGGTTCGCGAGGAGGAACGCCTGTGGGCCGATACGCACCGTATCTGTCGGTTCGGTGCCGAATCGCGGCGGCGGGATCATCGGCATCAGCGCGGCCCCGGCGGGAAGTGCCAGTGACGGCGCACTATCGCGCGGCACCAGCGCGCCATCCCCAAAGAAGACCGTGTGCGTATCCTGTCCCAGACCGTCGGTCTGCTTGATGACGGAGATCGGATAATAGGCGTACGGGGCGATGTTCCACCACGCGCTGTACAGATAGCGCGCGTGCACCGGACCCAGAAAGTAGTTCAACTCGGTGGTCTCGAGCTTCAGCGGGAAGGCGCTCGCCGAATCCAGGTAGAGTCGCTCCTCACCCAGAGTGCCTCGCCGTGTCACGACCACGCGGTCGAAATCCAGATAGGGGCACACGCCCAGCACGCGCACGGATGAGTCGTGCTGCCAGCTGCTCAGCACGTTCCACGGGTTGAATGCGTGGCTGGCGACCAGGGACCCGTTCGCGCGAGGAGCGGCCACCGGTTTGGCGCCGGACATGTTGAAGCTCGCGTGCCGCCCGCTCAGGAAGTCCACTTTTCCGGCGGCGCTCTGCCTGCGCTCCACGCCGGTTGCCGGATCGAACCAATGTTCCTCCCGGCTGAATGTCTGGACAAATGGCGGGTAGGGGCGGTCGGACTCATCGGCGAGCTCATGGGCGATGGATACGCGATAGTGCAGGACATGCTGGGAGTCCGACGGGACACCCATGGCCACGATGGCCCGTTCGACCCACGCGGCCGCGCTCGCCTGGCCACGGCCTGCTGCTGGCAGCAGGGCATGGCATGCGCCGGCGGCGCTATCCGGCGCAACGCCAGGCACCGTGGTCGCATGCGCAATGCCGGTGGGAAGCAGCAGGAGCGCGGCACCGCCGGCCATCCACCATCGCGCGTGGGATGCCTCGGGTGGGCGTCCCCGCCGTGATATGGGTGACGACCCGTGCAGGCGCGCCGGGAGCCGCGCCCACCCGGTACGGACCGGCGCGCGCCCCCCGCGTGCCATCGGCGCATCATGCTCGTCGATACTGGAAGCGTGTGGAAGAGCGGACATGCCGCAGAAAACCCGATGCCGCGATCATAGTTCCCTCAGGCCGCTGCGTCCTTTCCTCTCGCCGTCACGCGCATACTTTATCAGCGTCAACCGCTGCACCGGCGCGAGCTACACGGGCGCGCGCAGGTCTGGACCAAGGAGAATGCCGGCCGATGGCCACGATGGGTCGAAGAATCCTGATTGTGGATGGAGAGATGTTCGCCGCTCGGGAGCTCGCGGCGATGTTGATGCGGTGCGGTCACGACGTGGCGGGAGTCGCATCGTCCGGCCGCCGGGCCATCGCGCTGGCCGCCTCGGTGGCACCGGAGCTGGCACTGGTGGACAGCGCGCTCCCCGGCGACGTGGACGGTGCGGAAGTGGCCGAGGAGATGCGGCGTCGCTCGATCCCGGTGATCCTCATGACCGCGGGTGCGGAGAGCGCGCCGCTCCGCGCCGCGTGCATAGCCGAGCCGCTCTGCGCCATCGCGAAGCCGGTCCTGGAGCAGGAGCTGCACGTCGCCATTCATCTGGCGTTCTGCCGGCGGGTGACTGAGCGGCAGCTACACGATCTCGATGAGCGGTTCTTCGCCATCTCGCTCGACATGCTCTGTTTCCTCGACTTCGATGGCCACTTCAAGCGGCTCAATCCGGCATGGGAACGGACGCTCGGCTTCACCCGCGAGGAGCTGATGTCGCGCCCGTTCATCGAGTTCGTGCACCCGGATGATCGTGAGCCCACGTTGCGGCAGAACGCCGAGGTCCGGGCCGGCGGCCAGGCGCTGGGCTTCGAGAACCGCTACCGGCGCCGGGATGGATCGTACCGATGGTTCCGATGGAACGCGACGCCGGGCGCCGCCGAGCGGGTGATCTACTCCGTCGCGCGCGATGTCACCACGCAGAGGGCCGCGGAGACAGCGCGCGATCACCTCCTGCGAAGGTTACAGGCCGCGCGGGGCGAGTCGCCCGCCCTTGGCGAACTCGGCGCGGAGCGGGGGATCATGCCAATCTGCTCGCATTGCAGGAAGGTCCGGGACGGCGAGAACCACTGGCAGAGCATCGAGAGCTACTTCCTGCAGCATACGCATACGCACTTCAGCCACGGCGTCTGCCCCTCCTGCTACGCGAAGGAAGTGGAGCGGCTGCTCTCCCCGGTGGGCAGCTGAGCCATCCCCACCTCCGGCCATCTATCGAGAACAGCTGGACTGCCGCGTATCGGTGATCTGGAGCACCTTCCAACCATCGCTCGTGCGCACGAGCTGGAAGGCGTCCACACCGCAATGGCTGAACGTGCTGTCCAGGTAGAAGGCGTAGCGCATCCACGCGGTGGCGAGCGGATCGTCCACGTGGATCTCGACGTTCGACACCCGCTCGTCCCACACCCCCTTGTGTGGCGTCCCGATGGCGCGGACGAAGGCATCGATGCTGTCCGTGCGCAGCATCGGCTGTCCCTGCCGAATGGAGGCGCTCTGCAGCCGCGCCTGCGGGTGGAAGACGGAGTGCGCCGCCGCGCTATCGCCCCGCCGCATGCCGTCGAACAGGCGGTCGATCGTGGCGCGGACGTCCCGCGCGGCGGAATCGGAAGGAGCGGGCGAGCGTTGCGCGGCGGCGCGCGTCACGAGCAGTGGCGCGGCGGCAATGCCGAGGAGCGCGAGCAGCGGCAGATGGCGAGCGGTTCGCATGGCTGACGAGGGGAATGGGGAGGTGGTGGCGCACGGCGCGACGTCTCGCCGCCGGCAACTGTCGGGCGAGTCAGAAAGATACCTCCACGTACGCCTGCGCCACCCGCAGGTGGCGCGCCACGTGCAGTGATCCTGGCGTCGTATTCAACGTCGCATTTCACCGTCGTCACATGCCACCTGGCCCGGGAGACGGTCCGATATCCCGGTTCCCGCCTCGAGAACGGAGAACGCACCATCATGTCCAGCCCGCAGACCTCGCAGCGCCTGATCGTTGTCACCGGAGCAACCGGAAAGCAGGGCGGCGCCGTAGCGCGACGACTGGTGGAGCGCGGGTTCCGGGTGCGGGCCATCACGCGCGATCCGCGCAAGTCGGCCGCCAGCCGGCTCACGGAGCTGGGCGCCGAGGTGGTGCGCGGCGACCTGGATGACCCGGCGTCGCTCCGCGCGTCGCTCGATGGCGCGTATGGCATGTTCTCCGTGCAGAACTTCTGGGAAACCGGCTACGAGCGTGAGGTCCGACAGGGCGTCGCCCTGGCGGAGCTGGCGAAGGACGTGGGCGTGGAGCACTTCGTCTACAGCTCGGTAGGGAGCGCGCACCGCAACACCGGGCTTTCACACTTCGAGAGCAAGTGGCGCATCGAGGAGCGCATTCGCGCCCTCGGCCTCCCGTACACGATCTTCAGGCCGGTATTCCTGATGGACAACTGGCAGGCGCCCGCGCTCCGCGCGTCGCTACTCGGCGGCACCCTGGCGCAACCACTCGACCCCGGACGCACCCTCCAGCAACTCTCGGCGAACGACATCGGCGCCTTCGTCGCCCTGGCCTTCCAGGACCCGGCCACATGGCGAGGGCGTGAGCTGGACCTCGCGGGCGACGAGCTGACCATGCAACAGACCGCGGAGACGTTCGGCCGTGTTATCGGGCGGCCGGTCAAGTACATGCAGCTTTCATGGGAGCAGTTCAGCGCGGCCGCGGGCGATGAGTACGCGCGCATGTATCGATGGTTCGACCAGACGGGGTACGAGGCGGACATCCCGGCGCTCCGGAAGATCGACCCGCAACTCATGACGCTCGAGCGCTATCTGCGCGCCCACGACTGGGAGGGCGCGGCGCAGCCGGCTGGAGCATAATCACCGGACATGCAGCTGCGCCCCGGGGCACGCAGCGTGCCCCGGGGCGCATCCGGACATGCGAGTGCGCTGGTGGCGAAGCGCTCAGGATCCGAAGTTCAGGCCGAGCGCCTGATACAACGCATCCAGATCGTTGTCGCTGATGTTCTTCTTCTGGAACCCGCACCGCACGGCTTTGACGGTGCCATTCCCCACCACGCCATCTGGCTTGCCGGCGTCGCAGCCGATGTTGTTCAGCGCGGTCTGCAACTGCTTCACATGGTCCTGCGACAGGGTGTGCAGCTTCACGGTCAGTGCCGCGGATGATGCACCGGCTCCCACCGCGCCCGCGGCGGACTTCGCCTTGTTGGCGGCGTTTCCGGCCGCCGACTTCGCCTTGTTCGCGGTGCTCCCGGCAGCCGACTTCATGTTGCTCATGGCGGTATCCGCCTTCCGGCCCATGGTATCCAGCGCACCGGCCGCCGAGCTGGTGATGCCCGCGGCCGTGGTGCCCGCCTGCGCCGCGCCCCGCTGGGCCGCGTTGCCAACCGCGTTGCCCGCGTTCGCGGCGGCGCTTCCCATCGCGTTGCCCGCGTTCGTGGCGCGTTGTTCGCTTCCCTTGCACGCGGCAAGACTCGCCGCGAACGCTATGGCCACTGCCGTCCATCGTCTCATGATTTCCTCCCTCCTCGCGTGTGAGTCATCAGACCACGCCGTTGGTTGGGGAGCGGCATGCGCAAGTTCCGTGCATTCCGGGGCGATCGCACGTGTCTCACGGGTGGTCGCATGGATCGTGCAGGAGGGTTCCCCACTGTCATTGCGGGGGCGTCTCGTCACCCCCGCCCAATGCGCTCATCGTTATGCGGAGGTGCGGCATGGATGAAATCATCACGCTCGTCGCCAACAAGGCCGGAATCCCGGCGGACAAGGCGAAGCTGGCCACCACGGCAGTACTGAGCTATCTGAAGACGAAGCTTCCCTCGCCGGTTGCCGGCCAGATCGATGCACTCGTTGCCGGCAATGCCGGCGCCGGCGCGCAGACGGGCGGATTGGCCGATGCCGCGAAGAACCTCGGCGGCATGTTCGGCTCCAAGAAGGAGGAGCACCCGCAGCCGTAAGTGGCTGGCGGGGCAGGTAGCCCGCCGCCGGCATCATGCATCGTGATCGGGTCCCTGTGCACCACGCGAGGACCCGATTCGTTGTGATGCCCCCGCGTCATCGCGCGCTTCCATACAGGCCTGCTCGACACCCGCCCGCTCGACGCCGTCCGGCCACGGCGTACATTTCGCGCATGCGACTCTCGACCCGTAGCTCCCTGCTCGCGGCGGCGATCCTCGCGGCCGCCCTCACCTTCGCGCCCCGCTGCGCCGCCGCGCAGACACAGAGCGCCGCGGCCCTCTCACCCACCGAGCACACCATCGCCCGCGCCGTGGACGCGCACAATGCCCAGGCGCTCGCGCTCCTCGTGCGGCTGGTGAACATCAACAGCGGCACCATGAACTTCGCCGGTGTGCGGCGGGTGGGTGACATCCTGCGCGCGCAGTTCGACTCGCTCGGCTTCACCACGCGCTGGGTAGACGGTACCCCGTTCCACCGTGCCGGCCACCTCGTGGCCGAGCACCCGGGGCCGGGGCCGAAGCTCCTGCTCATCGGCCACCTCGACACGGTGTTCGAGCCGAGCAGTCCCTTCCAGAAGTTCACACTGCTGCCGGACAGCATGGCGAGCGGCCCGGGCGTGATCGACATGAAGGGCGGCGATGTCATCGCGCTCTACGCATTGCGCGCGCTCAAGGACGCGGGCGCGCTGGAGCGGATGCACGTGGTCGTCGTGTTCGACGGCGATGAGGAAGACGCCGGCACGCCGCTCATGGCCGCCAGGCACACCCTCATGGACGCCGCCAAGGGCGCCGTTGCCGCACTCGGCTTCGAGGATGGGGCGGGCGATCCGCGCACCGCCGTCATCTCACGGCGCGGCGACATCGGGTGGACGCTCACCACCACCGGCGTGACCGCGCACTCGTCGCAGATCTTCACGCCGGACGTGGGAGCTGGCGCCATCAATGAGGCTGCGCGCGTGCTGCACCAGTTCTATCAGCAGCTGTCCAGGGAGCGCTACCTCACGTTCAGTCCCGGCCTCGCCGTCGGCGGCACCGCCGCCACGCTCGACTCCACCCACGTCACCGGCACCGCGGCGGGCAAGGAGAACGTCGTGGCCCGGCAGATGGAGGTGAGCGGCGACCTGCGCACCTTGAGCCCGGAGCAGCTCGCGACCACGGAGCGGGCCATGCAGGCCATCGTGAAGCAGCACCTGCCGCACACCACCGCCACGCTCACCTTCATGTCCGGCTACCCGCCCATGGCGCCCACCGCGGGCAACAAGCGTCTGCTCGCGATGTACGACCGCGCGAGCCGCGACCTCGGTCTGGGAGCGGTGGTGGCGGTGGATCCCTCGCGCGCCGGCGCGGCGGACGTGTCGTTCGTGGCGCATGAGGTCCCGATGTGCATCGATGCGCTGGGGCTCGCCGGTCACGACGATCACTCACCCAAGGAGACGGGGGACCTGCGAATGCTCCCGGTGAAGACCAAGCGCGCGGCCGTGCTGCTCTACCGGCTCACGCAGGGCGCGGGGCAGGAGACGGGGGCGCGCGGCGAATCAATGGGCGGCTCGGCGCGCCGGCATGGCAACCAGGGCATCACGATACTACACTAGCGTGATACTATAGTATCGTAATACCATAGTACGGCGATGCTCCGATGTTCTGTCGCTCCGATATGGCGGGACACACGGCGCGTCGTCCACTATCCCCCACAATCCACCATCACCCGCTTCCCCGCTAGGCCGCGCCCGGCGTGGCTGCGCCGGTTGCCCGCCCTTCATCTCCTTTCGCTCCTCGATCCATGAGCCCAACACAGTGGAAGAGCGCGCTGCCCCAGCAGGTGGCGGAGCAGCGCGCGCGACAAGCCATCGCGAACGCCCCGCAGCAGAACCTGCAGCTGCTCTTTTCCGGTGCACAGCTGGTCTTCAACTACGACCGCGCCAAGGAGTACAAGCGCCAGGCCATGGCCGACGTCCAGAGTCTGGCCGGCTGCGCCGAGGCGGTGGCAAGCACGGCGGCATCAAAGGTCTTTGGAAATCCCAGGCAGATGCTCATCGACTTCGTCATGGATGCTCTGCCCGGCATCGATGAGGTGGAACAGATCATCGAGGAACTGCTGCCGAACTTCCTCGTTGAGGTGGCAGCCGCGGCGCCGTATATCGGTCCATGCATCCACGTGGCGCGCGGCAGCACCAATCTGGTGATGGCGGCCCGGAGCGGCGTCCACCTGTATGACGTCAAGAAGTCGGCGGCGCAGATCACCCCCGGCGCGCCGCTCCGCGCGGTTGAAGCGATGCAGGTGGTGATCGAGCGCGAGATCGCCAAGGAGGTGCTCCGCGGGAGCCGCCTCATCGCCTCGGGCGCCGCCGAGATCACGGTCATGGCGGCATCGCTCGGCGCCGACTATGCGACGCCCATCATCGGCGCGGCCAATGCGCTGATGAGCCTTGTCCAGAACGTCTACCTGCACTGGCGCGATCGAAAAGAGCTCCGCACGGCCAATGGGCTGCTGGCCGACCCCACCGGCGTGAAGCTCGAGGTGTTCGAGACGTGCCCCATCCTCGGCTGCTTTCTGGTGGGGATGGTGCCCACGTCCGATCTGTTGAACATGATCGCCACGCAGATCGGCGCTTCCCCGGACTGGATGTCGCAGGTCGAGACGATCGTGAAGAAGCACATCCACCCGCTGCAGAAGCGCGCGGCGGGCCTCATTCAGAGCTCGCGTTTCTACCTGAAATCCCCCAACGAGCATCTCTTCGCCACGCACTTCAACAAGGCCACGCTCCGGGCCGTCGATGGCGGCGGCCCGAAGGCCATGATCAATCTGGTGCGCAACAAGAAGTACAACTTCGGCCGGCAGGTGAGCAACGCCAAGTACTACGTGCGCTCCAAGGCAACGACCGGCGCGAAGCGCGGACTGCAGAAGCTCGGCGTGATGAACGCGCCGGCGAAGGGCGCCTGAGCGGAGGCAAAGGGGGCGCGGACAGCACACGGCCCGCGCCCCACTCTCACTCGCGCCCCACCCTTACCCGCGTCCTACCGCATTTCACTCGCGGTCCAGGAACGGATACCGCCACTCCGTGGGCGGTGCGAAGGTCTCCTTCACGGAGCGCGCGCTCACCCAGCGCACCAGGTTGAGCTTGGAGCCCGCCTTGTCGTTCGTCCCCGAGCTGCGCGCCCCCCCGAAGGGCTGCTGCCCCACCACGGCGCCGGTGGGCTTGTCGTTGATGTAGAAGTTGCCGGCCGCGTTGCGGAGCGCGACCGCGGCCTCGGTGATCGCACGACGGTCGCGAGCGAAGATCGCCCCCGTGAGCGCGTAGGGGGACGTGCGGTCCACCGTGCGCAACGTCTCCTCCCACTGCGCGTCGGGATAGACGTGCGCCGTCACCACCGGGCCGAAGATCTCCTCGCAGAGCAGGCGGTAGCCCGGGTCCCTGGTCTCGATGAGCGTGGGCTCGATGAAGTAGCCCTCCTCCCCGCGCGCCCCGCCCCCCGCCACGATCGTCGCATTCGTTCTGGCGTCCTCCAGATAGCCGCTGATCTTGTCGAACGCCTTCTGGTCGATCACGGCGCCCAAAAAGTTCCGGAAGTCGCGCGGGTCGCCCATGCGCATCTCGCCCATGATCGCCACCGTGCGGTCGCGCACTTCCGGCCAGAGCGACGCCGGCACGTAGACGCGGCTCACCGCCGAGCACTTCTGCCCCTGGTACTCGAAGCCGCCGCGCGCGATGGCCACCGCCAGCGCCTCGGGATCCGCCGAGGCGTGCGCGACGATGAAGTCCTTGCCCCCAGTCTCTCCCACCACGCGCGGATACGAGCGGTACTGCCCCATGGTCGTGCCGATCGTCTTCCACATGCTGTTGAAGACGCGCGTGCTCCCGGTGAAGTGCACGCCGGCCAGGTCGCGGTGGGCGAGCGCCACCTCCGAGACCGCCACCGGGTCCCCCGGGACGAAGTTGATCACGCCGGGCGGGAGCCCTGCGGCCTCGAACAGCCGCATGATCGTGTACGCGCTGAGCATGGCGTTCGCCGCCGGCTTCCACAGCACGACGTTCCCCATGAGCGCCGGCGCCGCCGGAAGATTGCCGGCAATGGACGTGAAGTTGAACGGCGTGACGGCGTAGACGAACCCTTCGAGCGGCCGGTAGTCGAGCTGATTCCACATGGCGGCGGTGCTGATCGGCTGCTCCTCGTACAGCGCCTGCGCATAGTACGGGTTGAAGCGCCAGAAGTCGATCAACTCGCACGCCGAATCGATCTCGGCCTGGTGCGCGGTCTTGGACTGGCCGAGCATCGTGGCGGCGTTGAGCGTCATGCGCCAGCTCGTGGCCAGCAGCTCGGCCGCCTTGAGGAAGATGGCGGCGCGATCTTCCCACGCCCAGTTCGCCCATTCGCGCTGCGCCTCGCGCGCCGCGGCGATCGCGAGCTGCACCTCCTCGGGGCCGGCCTGGTGCCAGTCGGCGAGGACATGCGCATGGTTGTGTGGCATGACCGCACGCGCCGTGCGCCCGGTGCGCACCTCCCGCCCGCCGATGATGAGCGGAATGTCAACGCGCTCTCCGGCCATTGAATCGAGCCGGGCCTCGAGCTCGGCACGTTCGGGCGAGCCGGCGGCGTAGCCCAGCACCGGCTCGTTCACCGGTTCGCGCACGCGGCGCGCGCCGGTGAAGCCGGGGAGGCCGAGCTCGGCGATGGGTGCCGGTGGCGTGGCGGCCGGCTGGCGCTCGGCTGGGGCGGATGATCTCGGGCGGGCGGTTGGTGCGGTCATGACGTCGATCCTTGCTGAAGAGCGGCAGTGCGCCGGCGCTCGCCGCCGACGAACGCCGAAAAGTATCGAGAAATCCGAGGCGAGGGAAAGGCGCGGTGCGATGCAGGCGGCACGAGAAGACGTAGCGCGCGAGAATTTCCCTCGTCTCCCTATTGCGTCTCGGCAGTCCGCCCTTAGTTTGTGGCGCGATGGAATCGATGTTCCCTCTTGTCGAACGCGATCCTTTCACTCTTCGGAGATCATTTCATGGCCATGAAAAAGAAGGGCGGCGCGAAGAAGAAGTCTGCGGCAAAGAAACCCGCGGCCAGGAAGTCGGCGTCCAGGCCGGCAGCGAAGAAGCGCACCGCCTCCAAGAAGACCGCGGTCAAGAAGGGCGGCGCCAAGAAGCGGGCGACGAAGCGTGCCAGCGCGGCGGCCAAGAAGACCAAGCGCGCGCCCAATCCCGCGTTCATGAAGCCGATGCAGCCCGATGACGCCCTTGGTGCCGTGGTCGGTGGCGGCGCGATGCCGCGTACCGAGGTGACCAAGAAAGTCTGGGCCTACATCAAACGGCACGGCCTGCAGGATGCCAAGCAGCGCCGGATGATCAACGCCGACGAGAAGCTCGGCAAGGTGTTCGGCGGGAAGAAGCAGGTCTCCATGTTCGATATGACGAAGCTCGTCAACCAGCACATGAGTCCGGCCTGAGTTCGCGATTTCGCGTGCGACAAGCGGTCGGGGGGCGCGTTCCGATGTGGAGCGCGCCCCCCGCCGCATTTTCGCTACCCGCTGATCCGCCCCTTGGATTTCCCGCGCGCCCCGCGCAGACTACAACAGTCGCACCATCCCCCCATCACTCTCGATACCGCCGTCAGTGGCCACCAAGAACCGCCCGGGCAAGCGCGCGCCAGCCACGAAGAACGTCGTGGCCGCCGCACGCGGCCCCGCCAAGCGGAACTCCTCGCGCGTCGCCTGGGACAGCATCAAGTCCCTCATTGGCGTCATCATCATCTTCCTCGTCATCCGCACCTTCTTCATCGAGGCCTACCGCATCCCGTCCGGCAGCATGGAGCCCACGCTCCTCATTGGCGATTTCCTGTTCGTCAACAACCTCGCCTTCGGACCGCACATTCCCTTCACGCACATCAACCTGCCGGGCTATAGCGATCCGGTGCGCGGGAAGGTGGCCATCTACCAGTCGCCGGACGCGAGCGATGGCAACCCGATTGTCGTGAAGCGGATTGTCGGAGTGCCGGGCGATACGCTCTACATGCGCAACGGGCTCCTCTACGTGAACGGCGTGCCGAAGCCGCTCCCCGTTCCGCTCGCGTCGCCCCCCGTGGCGCCCAATGAGACCAACCCGGAGTTCGCCTGGCAGACGCGGGTCGATCTCCCGAATTCCCGTTTCGGCCCTCCGCCAGCCGTGCCCACGCACGACAACTGGGGTCCCTTCGTGATCCCTCCCGATCACTACTTCTCCCTCGGCGACAACCGCTACGACTCGAAGGACGCGCGCTACTACGGCTTCGTCCCCCGCGCGAACTTCCGCGGCAGGCCGCTGTTCATCTACTTCTCCATCGACTTCGTCAACGTCTTCGACTGGCGCATCCGGTGGGGGAGGATCGGGCAGGGAATTCACTGAACGGCGAGAGGGAATAGGTCAGTGAGTCAGTGAGTCAGTGAGTCAGAAACGGCTCGCACGAGCAGCGTCCTCTCCGCCGCGAGCCGTTTCATGACCCACAACTCATAACCCATGACTCACAACCCGCACCTCACTCCCCTTCCGCAATCTCCTTCCACATCCGATACTCCGGCCCCGCGTTCCACTCGGGCCAAGGCGGGAGGTGAATGTCGCCGCGCCAGGCGTCGGCGTCGCTCGCGTCCTCGCCCTGCGCGTCGTCGCGCCATGCGTCGGGATCGCCGAGCGGGAAATCGGGAGACCAGGCCGCGCCGGGAGAATTCTCGTCCGGTGTGTGCGGCTCCCAGTCGTCCGGGTGGTCTATCATGCGCGTACCCTCCTCGCGCCAGCACGTGCTGGCGCCATCTGGTCGTGAACGGCTCACGACATGCGCCTCCGCGGGACGCAACCAATTCGCGCCTCGCGCGTCCTTCATCGGGACGTGACGAACGAGCGGGCACGAAGTAAGACGGCCGGGTGTAGGGAGTAGGGTGTCGGGCGGAGGGGAACGGCACGGGCGAGCGAAGGATGAGGCGCGCTTGCCAGACACCCGACACCCTACTCCCTACACCCTCGCCCTTCCCACTCCCTACCTACTACCCCACACAGCTCCGCACGAATGCATCCCGCCGGCACTCCGCGCCGCTCGCTGGGCCTGATCACGCTCACGCAGGCGTTGTGCGTGCTCACGCTCATCGTCCTGCTTGCGCTCGCGCTGGTGGGAGGGACGCTCGCGGTGCCGGTGGCTGCGCTCCTGCTCGCGCAGACCGTGTGCGCGCTCGTTGTCTTCGTGCGCACGGCGCGACACTCGCGCGGCACTCGCCACGCCCTCTTTCTGGGACTCGCGGCAGCGGCAGTGCTGGCGAGCGCCGGCTGCGGACTGTGGACCCTCCGCGTGCTCCTGCCCGGGCAGCACCATCTCCTCTTCCTCGGCGGGTCGATTGCGCTCGCCGGCCAGCTCGCCATCATGCTCGGCCTGGCCACCGCACTCGGCCGCCATCGTCACCGGAATTGGATGCACTTCGATGCCGTGGTGGACGCGATGCTCCTGGTGGTGGCCGCCGCCATCGTCCTCGTGCAACTCGGCTATGTGCCGTCGCCGAACGAAGGGGTGGGCGTCGTCGGCCGCCTGCTCGTCGCTGCGTGGAACACCGCGGCGGCCGGCAATCTCATTCTCGTGGGGCTCCTCCTCACCTGGCGCGGCGACGTGCTGGAGCAGCGCGTGGCCACCGGTCTCTCGCTCGGCGCCGTTGCCCTGGCCATCGCCAGTCTGCTCGCTGGGCACGCGCTGGTTGCCAGCAGTACCGGAGTCCGCCCGGTGATCGCGCTACTCTGGACCATCACGACCGCCTGCTGGGTGAGCGCGGCCGACACGGGGGCGGACAACGCGGCCGCACTGCGCCAGTCGGGCGAGTCGGCAGCGTTCATCTCGCGTGCGGCCACCATCCGCATGAGCTCGCTCGTGGCCGCCATCCTCGTCGCCACGGGCTCGATTGTCGCGCTCGCGTTCGGCGCCGGGCGCCGCCCCGGGCTCGGGATCGTGCTCGCCCTCTTTGCCGTGTTGCTGGCCATGCGCGCGTCGCACGCCCTCTGGGCGCAGCAGCGCGCCACCACCGCGCTCGAGCGCAGCATGCTGGCCGAACGCGAGCTGTCGGCAACACTCGAACGGCGGGTGGCCGAAGGAACGCGCGATGTGGCGGAAGCGCAGCGCGTGCTCCAGCGCATGTGGACGCTCGGACAGCAGATCGCGCTGGAGCTGCAGTCGGAGCGCGTGTTGCGCTGCTTCATGGATGCCGTGATCGATGTCGCGCGCGCTGACGGCGGCGTGGTTGGATTGATCACGGAGGATGGGCGCATCCGGATTGCCGCCACCACCGGGCTCGGCGCCGTGCTCGCCGGCACCGCCGTGCCGGTGGCGTCGTCACTGATGAACCTCGCCCTGCGGCGCGGCACGAGCTGGTGTACGTCGGATCTCCCCTCGCACGATCTGGAGACGGGCAGCGACGATGCCGATCGCGCGCGGCTCGTCCAGGCCGGTGTCCATGGCGTGGCGATCGTGCCGCTCCAGCGGCGCGGCGACCTGGTGGGCGCCGCCATGCTCCTCTCCCGCTCGCCGCGCTCCTTCTCCGAGCGCGAGCTCTCGCACATCGAGGCGATGACCGACCTCCTCTCCATCGCGCTCGCCAACGCGGATCTGGTGGAGACGCTGCGGCAGGCCGAGTGGCGCTTCCGCACGCTCTTCCGGGCGGCGCCGGATGCGGTGCTCACCGTGTTCGAGAGCGGGCGCGTGCGTGAAGCGAACGACGCCGCGCGCGACCTGCTGGGGCTGCATCCCATCCAGCTCGTGGGACGCACGCTGGAAGAGTTCGCCATCCCGGAGGACCGCGAGCGGATGCGCGCGGAGCGGGCGCGCGCGTTGGCGGGCGAGAGCTCCCGCATCGAGATCCGCTTCCAGCACTCGGGCGGCGTGCGCATCGGCTCGCTCGCGCTCCGCCGGTTGCCGGAAGCCGATCCTCCCACGGTGCTCGTGGTGGGGCGCGATATAACGGGGGACCGCGAGATGCGGGCGCGGCTGGCCGAAACGGAGCGACTGGCCGCCGTGGGCGAGCTGGTGGCCGGCGTGGCGCACGAGGTGAACAATCCCCTCAGCACCATCAGCGCGTACGCGCAGCTCCTGCTGCGCAACCCCGCGCTGGATGCCGAGACGATGGACGCGGTGGAGGTGATCCGCTCGGAGACGCTGCGCGCGAGCCAGGTGCTGCGCGACCTGCTCACCTTCGCCCGGCGCAGCGAGAGCGAGCCGGCGCCGCTGCAGCTCAACGAGGTGGTGGAGCGCACGGTGCGGCTCCGCAGCTACGAGATGTCCACGGCCGGCATCACCTGCACCACGGAGCTTGCTCCCGATCTCCCCTCAGTGCTGGGCGACGGCCGACAGCTGCAGCAGGTGCTGCTCAATCTGATGATGAACGCCATCCAGGCCATGGCGCCGCAGCAGGGGGGCACACTGCGGCTGACCACGCGCGCGGATGGCGCGCAGGTGCTCCTCGAAGTGAGCGACACGGGCCCGGGCGTGCCGTACGAAGTCCGCGCCCACGTGTTCGAGCCCTTCTTCACCACGAAGCTCGACGGCACGGGACTGGGCCTGAGCGTGAGCTACGGCATCGTGGCGGCGCACGAGGGGACGATCATCATCACTGACACTTCGAGCGAGGGGACCACCTTCCGCGTCACGCTCCCGGCGTACCACAGCGATGCGGTGGAGGCCGTCTCGATCGAGCGAAATGGGACGGCCAGTGCGGCGTCGGCGCTCAAGGGGATCCGCCTGCTCTTTGTGGATGACGAGCCGACATTGCGCAGCGGGGTGCGCGCATTCGGGCGACTGCGGCGCTTTGCCGTGGTGACGGCGGGCGACGGTGCGGCGGCGCTGCAGGCGGCGCGGGACCAGTCGTTCGATGCCATTGTCTGCGATCTGCGCATGCCCGGAATGGACGGGCCGGCCTTCTACGAGGTGCTGCGCCGCGAACGGCCGGCACTCGCCGAGCGAACCCTCTTCATCACCGGCGACCTGGTGAGCGCGCGGAGCCGCGCCTTTCTCAGCGGCACCAGCCAACCGGTGCTCAGCAAGCCGTTCGAGTTCGAGCAGCTGGAGGCGAATCTGCTCGCGCTCCTGCGCGGCGACGTCTCATCGAACAGCGCGCGGATGCAAGCCTGAGGGTGGCGCCCCGGGGGCGCCATTGTTAACCTCCTCACGACATCCGCCGGGCGCGGCGCAGCCACGACTCCCGCACGGCTTTCTTCGCCACACCGATCCCCACGTGTGCCCATGCCTCTGTCACGCTCCCATCCGCTGGTCCTGACCGCCCTCGCGTGCACGGCCCTTCTTGCCTGCAGCAAGCACGATGCGTCTCCCGCCGACAGCACCGCGCTCAGCACCGCCAGCACGGCCGCCGCCAATGCGTGCAGCGGCGCTCCCACCCCGCCGCTCACGCCCGCTGGCATCGGGCCAGTGCGCGTGGGTGATTCCGTGAGCGCCTTCACCACGCACTGCGCCACGCACGACACCACCCTCACGCTCGACGGCACCTCCGCGCATGGCGTGGTGGTGCGCTTCGGCCCCTACGCGCTCACGGCCATCACCGGTGGAGCGGGGAGCACCGGCGCCACCGTCTCGCGCGTGCTCGTGAGCGATACCGCGTTCCGCACCACGCGCGGCGTGGGCGTGGGAAGCCGCGTGAGTGCCATCCGCGATGCCTACGGCCAGATCTGCGCCTCCCTCGCCGGTGGACAGGTGGTGGTGAACGCGGCCGCACTGCCCGGCGTCTCCTTCGCCACCTCCGCCTCGAGCGCCGCACTCCCCGGTGGCGGCCGCACACTCGACCGCCAGCCCGCCGCCGTCCCCGACACCGCCCGCGTCACGCGCCTCTGGGTGTCCGAGACGCAGGCCATGTGCGGGGGGTCGTGACGGCGAGAAAGGAGAAAGGAGAGAGGAGAAAGGAGTGAGTCAGTGAGTCAGAGGGTCAGTGAGTCAGAAACGGCCCGCACGAGCACAGCCCTCTCTCCCACATGCCGTTCCCCTGCACCCCATACCCTACTCCCGTACACCCTCGCCTTTCTCCTCTCTCGCCCTCCCGATGCCCACCTTCTTCCCCCATCACGCCATCGAGTGGCAGCTGCAGGAGCTGCGGCTGCTCAGGCGGCGGCTGCTCTCGGTGGTGGAGATGGCGGTGGCGGCCGCGATCGTGATTCGCGCGCTCCGGTGGGTGGTGTTCGCGCTCGGGCCGGGGCGGAGCTGGTGGATCGCCCTCGGCAGCATCCTCCTCGGCATCATCATCCTGCTCGGCTTCGTCAGCGCGCATCTGGGGAACTATCCCATCCGGCAGTGGCTCTGGCGCGCGCCAGTGTTCGCGTTCATCGAGAGCGCGGCCGAGATCGCGCTGAGCGCGTTGCTCATCGCCGCCGGCGTGGCACGGCTCGGCACACGGTACGAGCGGTGGCACGATCTGCCCGCTGTGGCCGCGCGCATCGTCATCATCCGACTGGTGATCGTTCTGGTGTTCGCGCTCGTGCTGGCCGCGGTGGTGCAGATCGTGCGGGTTCTGATGCTCGAGCGCGAGCACCGCGTCTCCACCGCGCTCGCCATCCACGACGACCACGTGCGGCAGACGCACGAGCACCAGCTGGATGCTGGCCGGCGCGACGACGAGTGATCGTGCCGTCGCCCGCGGCCCCGCACCCTCCAACCATGGAGCATGACCACTATGCCATACGATGAACGATTCGTAACCCCGATGCGCCAGGAGCTCACCCGCCTGGGCGTGGAGGAGATGCGCACGCCGGATGAGGTGGACCGCAAGCTCGACGGCGCAGAGGGCACCACGCTGGTGGTGGTGAATTCCATCTGCGGTTGTGCCGCGCGCAACGCACGCCCCGCGGTCGCCCTGGCGTTGCGGCATCCCACGCGCCCGCAGGCCCTCACCACCGTCTTCGCCGGTCAGGACCTGGACGCCACCGCGCGCGCCCGCCACTACTTCACCGGCTACCTCCCCTCCTCCCCGCAGATCGCGCTGCTGAAGGATGGCGACGTCGTCTTCATGCTCGAGCGCCACCAGATCGAAGGCCGCAGCGCCGATGCCATTGCCGGCGATCTGGTATCGGCGTTCGACCAGTACTGCGTGAGAGGCGAAAAGCGAGAGGAGAAAGGAGAAGGGAGAGAGGCGGGACTGGGAGAGTCAGTAGGTCAATAGGTCAGTGGGTCAGTGGGTCAGAAACGGCTTGTACGAGAGCGATTCTGTCCGCCGGGGTCGTTCCTGACCCACTGACATCTGACCTACTGACTCACTCGTCTCTCGCCTTTCTCCTTTTTCCTCTCTCGTCTCTCGCCCGCTGGCACGTCCCGTGCACGCGTCTACTCCATCGCCTCAGAGACGGGAGTAGATATGGCACGCAATCCAGACGAGAGCTTTGACGCCGCGGGCGCCGAAGCCCAGGAACCGCTGTCCGGTGCGGGCGCGGGCGCAAGAGACCTGGGGGTGTCGCGAGGGGAAGGACACACCGAGCGGAGCATCGACTCCACCAGGGACAAGGTGAATCAGGCCACCGATCAGACGAAGGACCGGCTGAACCGGGTGGCCGACCAGGCCAAGCAAAAAGTCAACGTGGCCGCCGACCAGGCGAAGGAGACCGTCGGCCGCGCGCGCGACAAAGCGACGGAGCTCAAGGGCACGCTGGCCGACAAGCTCGACGCGGGTGCGGTGAAGCTCCGCGAGAAGTCCGCCGCCAAGGCCGATGAGCTGACCAACGCCGAGGTCTCGGACGTCGGCGACGGCAGCAAGGCGCGCGCGGCGAGCAAGATCGACCGGATGGGGAGCGCGGTGGCCGGCCGCATGGAGGGGACGGCGAGCTGGCTCCGCACGGCCGACATGCAGTCGGTGAAGGGGGACATCGAGCGGCAGGTGCGCACGAATCCCACCAGATCGCTCCTCGTGGCGGCCGGCGTTGGCTACGTGCTGGGCCGGCTCTTCCGCCGCCGTTCGTGGATGTGATGCGCATGACCGCGAGCCACGATGGGGACAGGCGGTCCATCGGCTCGCTGCTGGGCGAGCTCGCGAACGGCGGGGCTCGCCTGGCGCGTGGAGAGCTCGAGCTCACGCGCTTGGAGGTGGCCGAGCTGGTGCGCCGGGTGGGGGTGGGAACCATCGAGGTGGCGCTGGGCGGCGTGCTGTTCGCCATTGGCGGCGTGGCCGTGGTGACCGGGCTGATCCTGCTGGCGGGTGATCAGTGGTTCCCGAACGACCGGTACTGGATAGCGGGGCTCCTCGCGACAGTGTTCTTCGTGGTGGTGGCGGGGTGGACGGCGATGCGCGGGGCCGACCTGCTCTCGCTCAAGCGGCTCGCGCCCGATGAGACGGTGACGACGCTCAAGGAGGGCAAGGAATGGCTGAGACGACGGCTGACGTCCGGCGCGACATCGAGCTGACGCGCGAGCGGATGTCGACGACCATGGCGCAACTGGAGCAGAAGCTGAACGTGGCGCAGGTGATTCGCGACCATCCCTGGCCCTCGCTGGCGCTGGCGGCTGGCCTCGGCGCGGCGCTGGCGCTCTCCAAGCTGGATGCCAAGAGTGCGGCGGCCACGGTGGCGGCCACCGGCGGCGCGTCGAGCAAGCTCGGCGGATTGCTGGACGATGTGGGCGCGCGCCTCATCACGGGCGCGAGCGATGCGCTCAACGAGCGTATCGA
>DASUKA010000108.1:0-49513 GCA_036278935.1 Gemmatimonadaceae bacterium | reverse complement strand
TACGCGGGCGCGCACCCGGTGTACGATTCCATCCCGATTCCGCAGCCCGGGGACCCCAACCCGACGGTGCGCATCGGTGTGGTGAACGTCCACACGGGGCACCACACCTGGCTCAACACCGGAGCGCAGGGCGACTTCTACATCCCGCGCATCTACTGGACGAGTCATCCCGATACGTTGGCCGTGCTCGAGCTCAACCGCGCGCAGAACGCGCTGAAGCTCTTCTTCTTCGATGTGAACACGGGTGGCCACCGCCTGGTCATGACGCAGACGTCGCCGACGTGGATCGACGTGTACGACTTCTACGCCGGCGTGCAGGATCTCATGTCCTTCCCCGCGGGGGCGCACGAGTTCTTCTGGATCGGCGACCAGGACGGATGGCAGCACATCTACCGCTACGACTACTCGGGCAAGCTCATCCAGCAGGTGACACACGGACGGTGGAGCGTGACGCGCATCGAAGGAATCGACCCGAAGCGGCGCGAGATTTACTACACCTCCACGCAAGAGTCGCCGCTCCAGCGCCAGATGTACGCCATTCGCTTCGACGGCACGGGCGAGCGTCGGATCACGACCGCCGAGGGCACGCACCACATCGACATGTCGCCCAACACGAAGTACTACATCGACCGCTGGTCGTCGGTCAGCCGGCCGGAGCAGGTGGAGCTGTGGGCCACGGCGGGCAGCGGCCGAAAGCTCCGCACGCTCGAGGACAACAGCCAGGTGAGTCAATGGCTCACGACCCACGCCTACTCGCCGCCCACGCCGTTCAGCTTCACGACATCCGACGGCGTGAAGATCGACGCCTCGATGGTCAAGCCGGTGCCCTTCGACTCCACACATCGCTACCCGGTCGTGTTTGCCGTCTATGGCGGCCCGGGCTCGCAGGAGGTCTACGACGAGTTCGGCAGCAGCGGGTGGAACCAGTGGCTGGCGCAGCACGGCTTCATCGTGATCGGCGTCAACAACCGGGGGAGCAACAACTACGGCAGCGCGTTCATGAAAGTGGTCTACAAGCAACTCGGCAAATGGGAGAGCCACGACTTCGCGGAGACGGCGAAGTATCTCGCGACTCTCCCCTACGTGGACAGCCACCACATCGGCATCATGGGCACGAGCTACGGCGGCTACAGCACCGTGTACACCATGGAGATGTATCCCCACATCTTCACGGCGGGCGTGGCGAACTCGGCCGTGACCGACTGGCGGCTCTATGACACGATCTACACGGAGCGCTACATGGGGCTGCTGAACGACAACCTGGCGGGGTACCAGAGCAGCTCCGCGGTGGAGAACGCCGCGAAGCTCACCGGCCACCTGCTGCTCATCCACTCGATGATGGACGACAACGTGCACCCGCGGAACACCATGCAGCTCCTCACGGCGATGACCAACGCGGGGCATGACGTAGCGCTGCGCATCTACCCGCCGGGGCATCATGGCGCGGCGTACAACGCCGCCAGCCGGCACCTGATCGAGCAGGACAGCTACCGGTGGCTCGTGCGGTACCTCGAGGGGAACGGTAGCGTGAGCGCGGAGGCGAGCCGGTAGCGCGCGGGATCAGGGCCCAAGTCGCGCTATTCCTTCCACCACGCAGCTCGCCGCATTTCGAAGGCTGCGCGGCTCGGATTCGTCCGCGGCGACACGCTGCGCCAGCGCGCGCGACTGCGCGAGGTAGTCCGCAGGGAGGGGAGTACCGACGAGCACCGGGTGTGGGGGACGTGAGATGAGACGACACCCGGCGTCCGGCGATGATGCGCCGACCAGCTCGTCGTAACTCGTGTAGTACGATGGGCTCTCGTACATTAGTAGCGTCCCGAAGCTCAGTATACGGGCGGGCACGCTCGCCGCCCCGTCTCCGGCTACCCCCAATACTTCCTGGAAGATTGCGCGGTCGACGAGCACGGCTGGCGTCAAGTAGAGCCGTTCCAGCGACTTGACGTCGGTACTCGCCCGTTCGTGATCGATAGCGGTGGCGAGCGCCGCTCCGCCGGCCGCGCCGCAACCGGATAGATAGGGGATGGCCCACGCACGCTTCGGTCCCGGCTGCCCGGTCGCGAGCACCTGCTCGGCGAGGCGACAGTTGTTGCGATGCTTCACGGAATCCGGGTTGGCCTGCGCCGCGACAAGTCCCGGCACGACGAGGAGCAAGGCGGCCAGCGCGATAATGGATCTCATGGCGCTTGGTCCCTGGATGATGGCTTCCACATACCCCAATGGGTCCGGGCGCCCTTGGGCAACCGCACGGGGATCCACCGATATGCCCGGGTGGCGAGCATAAGCACCGCCCCACGGCCGTGGTCGCGCATCGACTACAGCGCGTCCTCCCCGCACGCGGAGGACGTCGTGATGAATTGCTTGGAAACTCGACTCTGGTTTTCAGCGACAGCTTCAACTCTGATTGCCAGCCCGCGTTGTGTCCGAGCCCGACCGGCGCGGTCCCAATGGAGCGGCCGGCTGCCGAGAGGGTGGCCTGATGGGCTTCGCGGCCTGCACCTGATCGTCGATCCACAGCGCCTGGTCAAGGCATCGCCCCGCGCTCCGTACGATGGCCGGTGCACTCTCATCCGCGGCGAGTGACTTCGCCAGCGTGCGGGCGCGTTGCCGATCGCTACTCGGCAGGGGCGTCCCGACGGCAATCGTCCGATCAGCCACGCTTGACTGGCGGCAGACATCGAATGGGCCGGTGCTAATGAAGAAGTCGTACGTCGGGTACGTGTCATCGAGGAGCTGCGCGAGGAGCATCATCATGCTGTAGACGCGACTCTGCGGGGTAGCGGCCGCGTCTGCCGCGATACTCGCCGCGGCATCGAACAGACCAGCGTCACGGAAACTCCATAGCCGCGCGTACGTCGCTTCGAGCTGTACCGTGTCGCTTACACTCCGCTGCTGCAGCCACGCATCATGGGCGGCTTCGCTGTCCTGTGCTCCGCAGACGAGCAGCATCGACCAGGCCCAATCCTCCTTCTTTACGGGGTGGCCGCGCGCGACGATGCGGGCCGCCTTGCTGCAGTCATGCGCTGTATGGCCAGCCTGGGCATCCGTGCGTGCCGCTCCGACAACGCCGAGCGAAAGCACGATGAATGCGGCCGTGATCATTGTACGAGAGCGCATAATCAGGGTCCTGGTCAAATCTTAAGATAGATGCTACAGCCGAGCGCGTGCAGTATCGCGGGTGTGTCGATGCTATCGAACGCGTCCTGGATTTCCCTGACGTACTCCCGCTCCATTTTCCATTCAGTGGCCATCTTGAGGGCCATCTGTTGTCGTACCAATTGCGGGCTCCCTGGCAGATTCACGACGAGCCCGCCGAAGTCCACGTTGAGTTGCCAGTCTCGCAACGCCTTCTGGTCGATCCCATAATGCGAGCTGTCGGCGAGAGTGACCCCCTCATGCCGTTCGACATCGAGCCTGAGCCGGTCAATCTTGCTCTGGGTGCAGATCTGACGTCCGAGATCGTTCAGTGGACCTGCGTGGACAGGATGCGCCTCATACCAGGGATCACCAGGGAACATCGCGAAAGTCAGATAGATCAATGACGCCGGAATACCGGGAATGGATAGCACATACGACAGTCCGGTATTCGGTCCCGACGTCACTGTCGCAGTCTTAATGTCGTTCCAATCCGGGCTCCGCGATTGATACAACCCGAAGGTGGCAGCCCCGAGTCTCGGATACGCCGTAGTTCCACCAGGCCCAGATATTTGTGGCCTGAGCTGCATGATGTACGGCTCGTGCTCCATCGGACGTGGATCGACGCGAAATTGCGCTTGGCCCCCCAGCATGATCGGCTGACCGTCCACAGTTACGGAAGCGCTCGCGGTGAGCATGGTAGTTGTCACCGCCGGCCCTCGCAGGTGATACACGTGTCCGGCAGGTATCGTACCGGGCATTGGCAAGTGCAACGTTTCGAATACCTCGGCCGATCGAGTGACCACGCGCGCGGAGAGATCGGTGATTGTGAAGGGGAGTGTGGAATCCGAGATCGAGATCGCACAATCGATGTCCGTGCCGCGCGTCACCTCGGCCGGACATGTCACTGTAAGGTGCGGCGGTGCATCGCCCGAGACCGTCACTGTGTACGTCTGGCTCGCATGCCCAGTCAGGTTGAACACAGGGAATTCGAGGAGACTCATCGGTGTGAGCACGGCGCGCGCAATCACTGCACCGCTGGTGAGCGTTCCCGTGGCGCCGAAGGTGACGTTGTCAGGGTTATCGGCCGGCGAACAATCCGCAGGATCGATGAGGTGCAGGTCAATCGCACCGATCGTGGTCCCGGCGGTATCGAATCCGGTAAGTGTCCCTCATGTACCATCGCAGGAGATTGCCCCCCGCCCAGTCACCGTGACGGAGTGAACCGGCCCGCTGAAGGTAAGGGTGATGGGTTCAGGTTGTGCAAAACCCTGGAAGAGCTCCGGCGATGCGCTTACGAGCTGAGCACAGGCGTCGTCGCCTGCCTCGCACACAGCAACCGCCGGTGCCGCCACTGCCTCGTGGTCGATCGACAACAAGAGCCCGTGCAGGAGTGAATCGTTCCGCGTGAACGCATCATGGGACGCGCCTGACGATACTGGGCTCGTGGGCACATCAGTGCATGCCCCGGCGGCGGACACACCCGCCAAGAGTGCGAACACCAGGACACGTCACGCAACGCGGCATCGCTGGAACCCGGGCTGAGGGATCATGGGCAGGTGGTGGAGAGACAGGCGGCGCACGGGCTGCGAAGCGCCATGCATCGTGGCGAGCGCATGAGTGCAGGCGGAGACTGGGCAGCATACCAAGTCCGCGTGCCGGGTATGAGCAAGAGGGGTTCCTAGGGCGATGGAAGAGCCGCCAGATCGCGGTAAGCTCCCCCGCTATGGCTGGTTGTGACCGCGGGCGCGCCGCAGCCCAGCCAGGCTGATGCTGTCCTGGAGTCTTGCATTTCGCACGACAGCATCGCGTTCCGCATGCGTGCGCCTACAAGCGCTGCGTACAACGCGGCCAGCCGGCACCTGAGCGAGCAGGACAGCTACCTGTGGCTCGCGCGCTACCTTGAGGGAAACGGGAGCGTGAGCGCGGAGGCGACCCGGTAGCGCGGGCGCGGGGTCAGCCGCTCCGCGCCCCCTCCCCTCCCGCCAGCACCGCCAGCGCACGTTCCACCTCTTCGTGCGTGTTGTAGCAGTGCGCCGAGAGCCGGATGGCCCCCTCGCGCAGCGAGTGTGACACGCGAGCCGCCTTGAGGCGCGCCGACGCGGCCTCCGGATCGCGCGGCGCGATGGAGACGATCCCGGCCCGGCACGCGGGATCGGCCGGCGTGACCAATCGCATGTCGCGCCGCCGGGCGGCCCACTCCACCGCATGGTCCACGAGCTCGCGCACGTGGCGCTCCACCTGCTCGGGCCCGAGCTCCAGCAGCAGCTCCGCGCTCGCGTTGAAGCCGGCGAAATCCTGGAACGGCACCGTAATCACCTCGAAGCGACGCGCATCGTCGTGAAAGGCGTAGTCGTAGTCCACCAGTCGCGAGAAGTCCTCCGAGGCGCGCATGGCCATCCACCCGACCACGCTCGGCTCGAGCTGCCGCACCAGGGCGTCGCGCACGTACACGAAGCCCGAGCCCCACGGCGAGAGCAGCCACTTCTGAGCGCCGCAGGCCATCACGTCGATGTGACACGCTTTCACATCTACCCGCGCCGCGCCGAGGCCCTGAATCGCATCCACGATGAAGAAGAGTCCGCGCTCATGGCATGCGCGCCCGATCGTCTCGAGATCCGCGCGATAGCCCGTCGCGAAGGAGACCCACGAGAGCGTGACCGCTCGCACGTGCGGCCGGTCCATGGCCGCGAGCAGCGCCGCCTCGTCGGGCAACGCGCCGCGGCAGGGCACCCGCTCCAGCCGCACGCCCTGCCGCTCCAGCGCCATCCATGGATAGATGTTCGCGGGAAATTCGCGGTCGTGCGTGAGCACCACGTCACCCGGCGCAAACGGCAGCGCGCGCGCGGCGAGATTGATGCCGTACGTCGTGTTGACCATGAGTGCGATCTCGCCCGGGCTCGCTCCAATGAGCGTGGCCGCCAGCTCGCGCGAGCGGCGCAGCGTGTCGAACTGTATCGAATCGCCCAGCCGGTAGGGTTCGGCACGGAGCGCGGTAAACGCCGCGCTCGCCTCCACCGTGCGCCGTGGGAGTGGGCCGCTCGAGGCGTTGTTCAGATAGATAGCATCACCGCGCGCGGCCCACGGAAACTCGCGCGCGCGAAGGGTATCGAGATCGTAGCTCATGATTGGGGGTGCGGAGTGCGGAGCGCGTTCATACCGGATCGCGGAGCTCCGGCGGCGTGTCCGCCGGCTGTCGCTTCCACCGCCGGTGCTGCCAGAAATATTGCTCCGGGGCCACGCGCACCCATCGCTCCAGGACTTGCGTGTACCGGGCGACCACGCGGTCCACGTCGCCCTCGCGGTCGCCGGTGTCTTCCACCGGAAGCTCCTCAAAGATCATCCGATACCTCCCGCCGGGTTGCCGCAGCATGGTGCCGAACACCATCGGCACGTTCCACCGGAGCGCGAACACGGCGGGGCCGCGCGGCGTCTTGGCCGGCCGCCCGAAGAATGGGACGAAGGTGGACGCGAGATGCAGGATGCCCTGATCGGCGAGAAAGGCGACGGCGCGCCCCACGCGCAGCGCGCGCGGAGTGCGGCGCACCGCCTCGGAGTCGTACACGACCGTCATGCCCACGCGGAGCCGCGTGCCGTTCAGATACGCATCGAACAGCGGGTTGCTCATGCGGCGCACCACCACATCCAGCGGCACGCCGCGCGCCGCGATGTACGCGCCGCCCAGCTCCCAGTTGCCGAGGTGGCCGGTCACGAAAATCATGCCGCGTCCCGGCGCCATGGCGCGTTCGACCACGTCCCATCCGTCCACGCATTGCACCAGGCGCATGACCCCTTCGCGCCCCATCTTCGGGAGCAGCGCGGTCTCTACCGCCACACGCCCGAGGTGCTCGAACGAAGCGCGCGACAGGTCAGCCACCTCGCCGGGCGTCAGCTCGGGAAACGCGGCCGCGATCTGTCGCTCCACGACGTGGCGCCTGATACCGAAGGGCCGGTAGCCCAGCGCGGCCAGTCGAGCACCGGCGCCGGCGGCCCGCTCCCAGCGCACCAGTCCGAGCCCGCGAATGAGCGTGCGCAACGCCAGGTACTCGGCACGATCGCCGAACGTGGGAGGCGTGTAGCGCTCGGCGCCGGTGGACGGCGTCACCACTGGGCGCGGTTCCCGGCGGCAAGGGCCGCCCGCTCGAAGCCCTGGATCATTGCGGATTCGGGGAAGTCGCGCAGCACCCGCGCGCGGCCGGCGTTCCCCATCGCCCGCCGCTCCTCCGCAAGCGCCAGCAGCCGCGCCATGGCCGCCGCACAGTTGGGCGGATCGTCGGGCGGCAGCAGCACTCCAGCGATGCCGTCGGGCACGAAGGACTGCGCGATGGTGCCGCGTTCGGCGAGCACGGGCACGCGAGATGCCAGGAGGTCCAGCGTTCCGAACGCGCCGTCGTCTCCTCCCGCGACCACCCATCCCAGGTCCGCCGCCGCGAAGAGCGCCTGCGTATCGCTGCGTCCGCCAAGGAAGCTCACGCGCTTGGTGATGCGCAACGCGGCGGCGTGAACGCGGATCTCCTGACTATCCGATCCAGCCCCGACTACGGCCAGACGCAGCTCCGGATGGCGCGGCGCGAGCAGTGCCACCGCACGCAACACGGTGGCCGCCCGCAGGCGGCTGTCCCTATCGGCCACGCATACGATGAGCTCGGTGTCAGCGGCCACGCCCGACTCCGCGCGAGCCATCGCCCGCACGTCGTCGTATCGCTCCACGTCCACGCCGAGCGGGATGACCACCGGCTGGAGCGGCGTCGGCGCCAGGCAGAGGACGCCATGCACTTCGTCGTCCGAGCTCAGCGCAAAGCCCGTGGTGGCCAGACGGAGCGCCACGCGGCCGGCGGGCGAGAGCGTGGGCGGCGTGCCCACCGGCACGCGCCGCACCACGGCCGCGCGATCCGCCAGCCACGCCGCGGTGGCCGCCACGAGGTGCGCGCGAGCGTCGTCCACGAACACCACCTCCACGAACCGGCGCGCGAGGATCGGACGCAGCCGCAACGCGGCACCCACCACCGAGCCGTCACCTCTGAACGGCAGCGCTTCGCCCGCTCCAGCACTCGCGCCAACGCGCCCCAGCGCGGCGCTCTCAGGAGGACCCGCGAACATCACCTGGTGCCCGCGCGCGGTGAGCCCGCGCGCGGCCGCCACGAAGGCGCGCACGCTCCCGCTCCAGGCGCGAGCCTCGCTGTAAAACAGAATCCGCATCTCCTGCTAGACGAGCGCCGCCGGCTCTTCGTCGCGAAACTGCAGGGCATGCAGCCGGAAATACGCCCCCCGCCGGGCGAGCAGCTCGCGGTGCGTCCCGCGCTCCACGATGCACCCATGATCCAGTACGAGGATCTCGCTCGCGCGCGTGATGGTGGACAGCCGGTGGGCGATCATGAAGACGGTGCGCCCCACGAGCAGCCGGTCGATCGCCTCCTGCACCAGCCGCTCGCTCTCCATGTCCAGCGCCGAGGTGGCCTCGTCGAGGATGAGGACGGGCGGGTCGAGCAGCAGCGCCCGCGCGATCGCAATGCGCTGCCGCTCGCCGCCGGAGAGCCGCGCTCCGCGCTCGCCCAGCGCGGTATCGTATCCGTTCGGAAGGGTGCTGATGAAGCCATGCGCGTTCGCCGCGCGCGCCGCCGCTTCGATCTGTGCGTCCGTGAAGCGCTCCCGGAAGCCGTATGCGATATTGTTGCGCACCGTGTCGTTGAAAATCACGGTCTCCTGGCTCACGATGCCCATGAGCGCGCGCAGCTCCGGCAGGCGGATGTCGCGCGTATCCACTCCATCCAGTAGAATGCGCCCCCCCGTCGGCTCGTAGAAGCGCGGCAGCAGATCCACCAGCGTCGTCTTGCCTGCCCCGCTCGGACCCACGAGGGCGATGACATCTCCCGCCCGCGCGGTGAGACTGACGTGCGAGAGCACCGGCTGCTCTTCGTACGCAAAGCTCACGTCGTCGAACACGATGGCCTCATGAAAGCCGGCCGCCGAGCGCGTGCCGTGGTCCAGATCGCGCTCGGTGGGCGTATCCAGCACGTCGAACAGCCGCTCGGCGGACGCGAACGCGTTCTGGGCCACGGCGGGAATCTGCGTGAGCTGCTTGAGCGGCTGTAGCAGCCGCATGACGAAGGTGAGGAAGGCCAGGAACTCCGACGCCTCGAGCGAGTGATCCACCAGCACGAAGCGGGCGCCGATCCAGAGCAGCAGCACGGTGATCCCCGTGCCCAGCGTCTCGGTAATCGGCTGCGCCATCAGCGCCACACGCGCCATGCGCACGAGCCCGCCGGAGTAGGTGTGGCTCGCACCCACGAAGCGCGCTTCCTCGTAGCCTTCCGCGCCGAAGGCCTTCACCAGGCGAATGCCGCTCACGCTCTCCTGCAGCACGCTCGTCATCTCGCCGTGGTCGTTGCGGAGCCGGCGGTAGCCCCGGCGCAGACGGCCGAGCAGCGGCTGCAGCGCCAGGGTGAGGAGCGGCGCCACGACGATGGCGATCGCCGTGAGGCGCCACGAGATCCCCGTGAGGTAGGCCACGTAGATGATCACCAGCGCGCCCGAGCGCAGCGCCTGTGTGACGATCTGGGTGATGAGCGTGCGCGTCTGCTCCGTGTCGCTCAGCACGCGCGAGAGCAGCTGCCCCGTCTTCGTGCGCGTGAAGTAGCCGATGGGCAGGCGCTGCAGATGCCGGTACACCGCGTCGCGCAGGTCGCGTGTGACGTACTCCTGCAGCTCCGCGCCAAGGACGCCGGCTATCCACACGAACGCGTTCTTCACTGCCACCGTCACGAGAATGATGACGATGACGTTCCGCAGCGAACGCATCGGATTCGCGGGATCCAGCAGCGCGCCGATCGTCCAGTGGAGAAAGCGCGCCACCCATCCCTGCGTGAGCGGCAGCGGCGGCTTGTCGAACAGCGCGTTCAGAAAGGGGATGAGGAGCGCGAGCGAGTAGCCGTCGAGCGCGGCGGCGATGAGGCTGGCGCCGATCGCGCCGGCCATGCGCCAGCTGTGTGGCCGCAGGAAGCGCAGCAGCCGGGCGTAGAACCGCACTTACCGGCGCGGCGTGAGCAGCGCGACGGGCAGGATCACCTCTTCGGGGGTGACGCCACCATGCAGGAACGAGCCCCGGTAGCGCGTCTGATACTCGCGAAGCTTGGTGGGGTAGACGAAGAAGGAATCGCCCACCGCGAGGAGCGTGTTGGCGCCCAGCCCGCGCCGCGGCAGCCGCAGCGCATCGGCGTCGGGAAAGAGCAGCGCCTGTTCCGGGCGCTCCGCCCGCAGGTCCTCGCCAAACTTGTACCGCAGATTCGCGGTCGCGTCGCGCTTGGCGAACACGGTGGCCGGCGTCAGACAGTGAATGGAGCCGTGATCGCTGGTCACCAGCACCGGCACGCGCCGCCGCGCCGCTTCCTTGAGCAGCGCAAAGAGCACCGAGCGCTCGAACCACTGCCGGGTGATCTGGCGGAGTGCAATCTCATCCCGCGCCACCTCGTACAGCAGCGCCGACTCGCTGCGCCCATGCGTGAGCAGATCCACGAAGTTGAAGACGAAGGCGCTCACCCCGTCGCTCGCGATGGCACTCGAGAGGTGGCGCTCGAGCTCGTCGGAGTCCGCGGTGCTGGAGATCTTCTCGTAGCGCACCGGCGTCGGCCCGCGCACCTCGCGCATGTGCGCCTCGAGCAGCTCACGCTCGTGCGCGTTGAGCGATTCGTCCTCGCGCTCGGAGCCCCACCAGTCCGGGAAGCGCGCCGCGATCTCGCCCGGGAAGAGCCCACTGAACAGCGCGTTGCGCGAGTACGGTGTGGCCGTGGGCAATATCGAGAAGTAGTGCGTCGTCTCCACTTCGACGAACGGCGCCAGCAGCGGCTGCAGCACACGCCACTGATCGAGCCGCAGGCAGTCGATCACCACGAATACCACGGAGCGTTCGCGCTCGAGCAGCGGGAGCAGGAACTCATCCACGATGTCGATGGAGAGCGGTGGACGCTCGCCCTGGAGATCACGCAGCCAGGCCGGATAGGCGTTCCGCATGAAGCTCGCGAATTCGCGCCGCAGGTCGGGATACAACGCCTGGAGCGACTCGTAGAGACTCGCTTCCCCGGCATGCGTCAGCTTCACGTCCCAGTCCACCAGCTCCGCGTAGCGCGCCACCCACTCGCGCCAGCCCAGTGTGCGCTCGCGCTCCAGCTCCATGGCGCGGAAGCGCTCGACGAACGCGCGCGCGATCGCCTGCTGCCGGATCCTCGGACCCTCGAGGATGCGCGTGATGACACTCAGGACCTGCCGCGGATTGATCGGCTTGACGAGGTAGTCGCGGACGTCGGCGCCAATCGCTTCGCGCAACGTCGCGTCCTCCTCGCTCTTGGTCACCATGACGATGGGGAGATGCGCATCCAGCTCGCGGATCTCGCGGTAGGCCTCGAGTCCGCGCTTGCCGGGCATCTGCTCGTCGAGCAGCACCAGCCCGTACGGATTGCGTCGGACCATCTCGACCGCATCGTCCGCGTTGGTGGCGGAATCCACCTCGAAGCCCTGCTCCCGCAGGAAGATGCGATGGGACTCGAGCAGATCCGCCTCGTCGTCGACCCACAGGATCGCCTTGGTCTGACCCATCATGATGGGTCAATGTAGCCCCCGCGGGATGCGCGAGCAACGAGAGGCGGGAGAAGCGAGAGGAGCGAGGCGAAAGGAGAAAGGCGGGACTGCGCGCGGCGACGGCACTCTCCACGGGGAGCCCGCTCCTTTCTCCTTTCTCCTCTCTCGCCGCTTTCGCCGCTTTCGCCGCTCTCGCCGTTCCCGCCTCCGTCGATAGATTCCCCCCGTGCCCGTCCCCGCTCTCCCACCGTACGCGCTCACGCGCCCGCACTTCCCCTTTCCCGCGCTGGCAGCGCAGGTGGGGCGCGCCAGGCTCGGCGCCGGGCGCGAGGTGGCGCTCGCCTGCCTGATGGCGGCCCGCCTCGTGGGCGGGGCGGTACCCGCGGAGCAGCTGTCGCCGCCCCAGCGCGATGCGCGAGCCAGGGCGGCACGCGGCTACTTCGCCTCCCGCGTGCTGCCGGCCGCGGTCCGGGCGCCAATCGAGCAGCTGGTGGCCGCCAGTACCGACCACGCAGAGGAACAACTCGCCGGCGCGCTGCGGAGCCTCGCGCTGGCGGCGGCCCGCTACCTGGATGCCGCCAGCCGCCGGGAGCTCGAGCAGCTCGCCAAGGCCGCGCAGCGCTGATGTCCTCTTGCCCGGCGGGGCGGCATCTCCGATCTTGGAGCATGACGGCGCATTCCGATATATCGCCACTCTCCCAGCTCATGCTCCGCGTGGACGCGGTGACCGACGGCGCGCCCGTCAGCGATACCGTGCGCACCGCCTTCCCGAGCCTCGACCGGCTCCTCGGCGGCGGACTGCGGCGCGGCGATCTCATCGTGCTGGGCGGGGACGTCGGCGCGGGGAAATCCGCGCTCGCGCTCGCCGTCGCCTTGCGCGCGGCGCAGCGCGACGAACATGCCGCCCTCTTCAGCGGCGAGATGGACGTCACGCGCATCCTGGAACGCGCGCTGGCCATCGAGGGGCGTGCCGCCATCGACGACCTCCGACGCGGAGCACTGGATGATGAGGCGCGCGCCGCCATCGGCGCCGCCGCCCTGCGCATGCGGCATTGCCTACCCACTATCGAGCGCACTCCCGCCAGTGGAGTGGATGCACTGGTCGATGGCATTCGCGCCCTCCCGACACAGGCGCTGGTGGTGGTCGATTCGCTGCAGACCTTGCCCGCGGATCGGAGACAGCCGCAGGATGAGCAGATGGCACACGCCGTCCGCCGCCTCAAGGCGCTCGCGATCGATGCCCACGTGGCGCTCATCCTCACCGCACACCTCCCCGCACTCGTGCGCGACCGGCATGACCTTCGCCCCGTGCTTGACGACTTCGGGACACTGGGCGCGGTAAAGCAGCACGCCGACGTCGTCCTCGCCCTGTACCGCGAGGAATTGTACGAACGGAGCAACGTCTCCGACGGCGCGGCCGAGCTGGCCGTCATCAAGAACCGCAACGGCCCGACCAACTACATCGATCTCTACTTCTACAAGGAGTGGCTGCGCTTCGAGGACATGGTGGATTCGGAGCCGTAAGACTGGCGCACGCCGGCACGCCACGCCTCGCGCCAGCTGAGCCGCCGCGCGCTCAGCAGCGCCGCACCGCGGAACACACGCGCCGCCAGCATGAGCGCGGCGAACGCCGCCAGCAGCGTGACCAGCAGCGTGCCGACAATCTCAAAGGGCGTGACCGCACCGAACGCCCAACGCAACAGGAGCAGCGTCGGCGTGAGCAGAGGAATCCACGTCAACCGCGCCACGAGCGCCGACCCGGGGTTGGAGATGAGCGCGGCGCTCGCGACGAAGGGGATCATCAGCATGAGTCCCAGGAGCTGCTGGTAGAGATGCGCCTCGCGCTCCGCTGCGATCACCGCGCCCACGGCCGCGTAGATGCTCGCATACAGCAGATAGCCCACGGCGTAGCAGCAGAGAAAGAGCACGCCGGTGGTCACGCCCGCGCTCCGGATGAGCTGGATGGCCGAGGTGAGATGGAACGCTGCCACCAGCACGACACCGGTCACCACCCAGAGCACGAGCTGCGTGAGCGCCACGGCCGCGTATCCCAGCAGCTTTCCCACGAGCATCTCCAGCGGCGTGATGCTCGAGAGCAGCAGTTCCATCATGCGCGTTCCCCGCTCCTCCATCACGCTGCGCAGGAGCGCCTGCGATTGCGCGGCTACTCCGAGAAAGAGCAGCAGCACGAGCAGCAGCCCCAGCACGTACTGATTGGCCAGCAGGGTATCCGATGGCGAGGTCGGCGCCGCGTCCGAACCGGCGAGATACATGGGCAGCACGGTCAGCCCCAGCATGAGTGCCGGGAGCAGGACCGACACCACCACGAAGGACCGGCTCGCGGCGGCCTCGCGCCATTCGCGAACCGCGATCGCGCGGATGCGTGCGGCGCGCAGTCGTTCCATCCGAAACATCACCAAGCGGAAAGAGGAGGAGACCCACCCGGGCCATTTGGCCGACCGATGGGTTGGAGCTATACTTAACGAAGTGACGCGCATCCGTCAGCACGACGCGGGCGCAGCGAGCAAAGCGAATGCGGGAGTCGTATGGCTGGCCACAGTAAATGGAAGCAGATCAAGCGATACAAGGCCGTCGCCGACGCCAAGCGAGGCGCGCTCTTCACCAAGCTCATCCGTGAGATCACGGTCGCGGCGAAGGCGGGGGGCGGCGATCCGGAGGGCAATCCGCGCCTCCGCACGGCGATCGATGCGGCCAAGGCCTGTTCGATGCCCAAGGACAACATCGAGCGCGCGGTCAAAAAGGGCACCGGCGAGCTGGAGGGCGTCGACTACCAGGAGATCACATACGAGGCGTATGGACCCGGCGGCGTGGCGCTCCTCATCCATGCGCTCACCGACAATCCCACACGCACGGTAGCGGATGTGCGTCACAAGCTCTCGCGCGGCGGCGGCAACATGGGCGCCACGAACTCCGTGGCCTGGATGTTCGAGCGCAAGGGGCAGATCTCCATCGATGCGGCCACCGTGGACGAGGACGCCGCCCTGGAGGCCGCGCTCGAGGCGGGCGCCGAGGATCTGCAGCGTGACGGTGACCAGTTCGTCGTCACCACCGATCCGACGGAACTGCACGCGGTGCTCGGCGCGCTCGAGGGGGCGGGCATTCCGGTGCAGGAGTCGGAGATCGCCATGACGCCCAAGACCACCGTGCACGTGGAAGGTAAGACGGCCGAGTCGTTGCTCAAGCTCATGGAAGAGCTCGAGGAGCTGGACGACATCCAGAAGGTCGAGGCAAACTTCGACATCGACCTGGCCGAGATGGCCCAGGCGTGAGCCCGCGCCCGTGATCGTGCTCGGCATCGATCCGGGCACCGCGGCCACTGGATACGGCGTCGTCGCGGGGGAGCCATTCGGCTCCCTTTCCCTCATCGAATGCGGCGTCATTCGCACCACCACGCGCGACCCGCTGCCCGTGCGGCTGCGTGAGATCTACGACGACGTGTGCGCCCTGCTCGCGCGCCATACTCCTGACGCGCTTTCGATCGAAGATGTGTTCTACGCGCGCAATGTGCGCACGACCATCGTGCTCGGCCACGCGCGCGGGGTGGTGCTGCTCGCCGCCGAGCAGGCGGGTGTCGAGATCCACGAGTACCCGCCGGCGGAGATCAAGAAGGCCGTCGTGGGCACCGGTGCCGCCACCAAGCAGCAGGTGCAGTTCATGGTCACCCGCCTGCTGCGGTTGAAGACGATGCCGCAGCCGAGCGACGCCGCCGACGGAGCGGCCGCGGCGCTCGCGCACATCATGAGCGCCCGCCTGCCACGCATCGGGAGCACGGGCACGCTGACGGCGTCCGTGCGCGGCAGAGGCGGCGGAACACATTCATGATCTCGCAGATCCGCGGCACGCTCACCGCCAAGGCGCTCGACCGGGTGGAGATCCTGACGGCAGGCGGCGTCGGCTACGAGATCGCCATTCCGCTCAGCGCGTACGAGGCACTGCCGACCATCGGCGAAGAGGCCGCGCTCCATGTCCAGCTCGTGGTCCGCGATGATGCGTGGCTCCTCTTCGGCTTCATGACGCCGCTCGAGAAGCAGCTGTTCGCAACGCTGCTCGGCGCAAACGGCATAGGGCCCGGTCTTGCGCTCGGTATGCTCTCGGCGCTCTCCGCCGAGCGGCTCGTGCGCGCCATTCGGGAAAAGGACATCACCACCCTGCAGGGTGTACCGCGCGTGGGGCGCAAGAAGGCGGAGCGGCTCGCGCTCGATCTGGCCGACAAGCTGGACGGCCTGCATCTGGAGACGCCGGCGGGCATGCCGCGCGCCGAGGGTGCGGCGGCCGAGGATGCGGTTCGCGCGCTGGTCTCCCTCGGCTACAGCACCGCGGACGCGGAGAAGGCCGTCCGGACGGCGCTCGACGAGGGCGGACGGGGACGCACGGCGCCGGACCTTATCCGGATGGCGCTGAGCAAGGTGGGGGGGAGCGCGCGCTGACGGGGAGGCTCCCGCCTTTGCACTCTCCGCGACGCGATCGGATATTACAGCCGCACGACCACCCGAGCTTCAAAGGCGCATGATCCATCCCTCCCCCTCCCCCACCGCCCGCCGCACCGCCACCTTCACGGAATCCGTCATCCGTGAGATGACCCGTATCGCGAACCAGCATGGGGCCATCAATCTGGCGCAGGGCTTCCCGGACTTCGCGATGCCCGAGGCCATGAAGGAAGCCGCCTGCGCCGCGATTCAGGGCGACGTCAACCAGTACGCCATCACCTGGGGCAGCCCCACGCTTCGCCGCGCGATCGCCGAGAAGTATCGGCGCTGGTATGGCGTGGAGGTGGACCCGGAGCGGGAGATCACCGTCACGTGCGGCGCCACGGAGGCGATGGCCTCGACCTTTCTGGCCCTTGTCGATCCGGGCGATGAGGTGATCATCCTCGAGCCGTTCTACGAGAACTACGGCCCCGATGCAATCCTCGCGGATGCGGCACCGGTGTTCGTCCCGCTGGAGCCCCCGAACTGGCGCCTCGATCCCGACCGCCTGCGTGCCGCCTTCACGCCACGCACGAAGGCCATCATCGTCAACACGCCGCACAACCCCACTGGGCGCGTGCTCTCGCGCGAGGAGCTCTCGTGCATCGCCGAGCTGTGCGTGGAGCACGATGTGTGGGCATTCACGGATGAGATCTACGAGCACATCCGCTACGTGGGCGAGCACCGCCCGCTCATGACGTGGCCCGGCATGCGCGAGCGCACCGTCACGATCTCCGGCCTCTCCAAGACGTACAGCTGCACCGGATGGCGCCTGGGCTACGCGATCGCACCCGAGCGCGCCTCGCAGGCCATCCGTAAGGTGCACGATTTCCTCACCGTAGGCGCCGCGGCGCCGCTCCAGGCGGCGGGCGCGGTGGGAATGGCGTTCGACGCGTCGTACTACGAGCAGCTCGCGCGGGATTATGTCGAGCGCCGCGATCTCCTGGCCGGCGCACTGGCGAAGGCTGGCTTCACCTTCACGGTCCCCGAGGGCGCGTACTACATTCTGGCCGATTTCTCCGCGCTCAGCGACCAATCGGATACCGAATTCGCCGCGTGGATGACGCGCGAAGTCGGCGTGGCCGCGGTGCCCGGCTCCAGCTTCTATCACGAGCCGTCGCTCGGCCGCTCCGTCGTACGGTTCGCGTTCTGCAAGCGGCGGGAGACGCTGGCGGCCGCCGCGGAGCGGCTGGCGGAGCTGACACGGCGAGAACCACGCGCCGCGCGGGGCTTCGGGTGATCTTCGGGGTATCTTTCCGTCAGGATTCCTTCTCTGGACGTACCCCGAACAGCAGGTAGTGTGTAGCCATGTCCCGCGCCGAAATCACCACGCCGGAAGTCCTCGCCGATGAGTCCGTCGTCGAGCTCTCCCTCCGCCCGCAACGGCTGGCCGAGTTCATCGGGCAGCACAAGGTGAAGGAGAGCCTGCGCATCTACATCGACGCCGCGCTCGCCCGGCGCGAGCCGCTCGACCACACGCTCTTCTACGGTCCGCCGGGGCTGGGGAAGACCACGCTGGCCGAGTTGATCGCGCGCGAGCTGGGCGTCAACATCCGCACCACCTCGGGCCCCGCGCTCGAGAAGCCGGGCGATCTCGTGGGCACGCTCACCAACATGCGTGAGGGCGACATCCTGTTCATCGACGAGATCCACCGGCTGCGGCCGATCATCGAGGAGTTTCTCTATCCTGCCATGGAGGACTACCGCATCGACATCCGGCTCTCGGAGGGCCCCAAGGCGCAGACCATCACCATGCCGATCGAGCACTTCACGCTCATCGGCGCCACCACGCGCTTCGGCATGCTCACGCCGCCCATGCGTGCGCGGTTCGGGATCATCGAGCGGCTGAACTTCTATCCGGTGGCGGACCTCGAGCAGATTGTCGCGCGCTCGTCGGAGGTGATGCGCGTGGAGGTGGACGATGAGGGGCGCGATGAGATCGCGCGCCGCTCGCGCGGGACGCCGCGCGTGGCCAATCGGCTCCTGCGGCGGGTGCGTGACTACGCGCAGGTGAAGGCGGACGGGCGCATCACGAAGGGCGTGGCCGGCGATGCGCTGGCCATGCTGGACGTGGACGAGTTCGGGCTGGACGACATGGATGCGCGCGTGCTGCGCACCATCATCGAGAAGTTCGAGGGGGGACCGGTGGGGATCGGCACCATTGCGGCCGCGGTGGGCGAGGACGCGAGCACCATCGAGGAAGTGTACGAGCCGTATCTCGTGCAGAACGGCTTTCTGCAGCGCACGCCGCGCGGTCGCGCGGCCACTCCCGCGGCATACCGGCACTTCGGGTACGTGCCGCCCAGCGAGAACGGAGCGCAGGGCTCGTTGTTGTGAGCGAGCGCGGCGCCCGCACGGCCGACTACGATTTCCCTCTGTCCCCGGATCGCATCGCGCAGTATCCGGTAGCGCGGCGCGACGAGAGCCGGCTCATGGTGGTCGAGCGCGCGACGGGGCGCATCGCGCACCACGTCTTTCGCGATCTCGTGCAGCTCGTGTCCCCCGGCGACGTGCTGGTGCTCAACACCACGCGTGTCATCCGCGCGCGGCTCCTCGGCCGACGCGACTCGGGAGCGCCGGCGGAAGTGCTGCTGCTCCGCTCCCTCGGCGATGCGCGCTACGAGGCGATGGTGAGCCCGGGCGGCAAGCTGCATCCCGGACGCACGGTGCACGTGGCGCCCGGACTGGATGTGCGGATACTCGAGATCACGGATCGCCGCACGCGTATCGTGCAACTGCTCACGGAGATGCCGGTGGACGAAGCGATCGCGCGTCACGGCCACGTTCCGCTCCCGCCGTACATCGAACGCTCGGATGCGCCCATGGACAGCGAGCGCTATCAGACCGTGTACGCGCGCGAGCCCGGCTCCGTGGCCGCTCCCACGGCGGGGCTGCACTTCACGCCCGAGCTGCTGGACGCCCTCGCCGCGGGCGGCGTGCGGCGCGCCGACCTCGTGTTGCACGTGGGCGCGGGCACCTTCAAGCCCGTGGAGGTGGACGATCCCGCGCATCATCGGATGCATGAGGAGTGGTACTCCCTGCCGGAAGCCACGGCCGAACTGCTGAACGCCGCGCGCCGGAGCGGTGGCCAGTGCTGGGCGGTGGGGACCACGACCACACGCACGCTGGAGAGCGTGGCGCGCCCGGACGGAACGTTCATGGCAGGCGCTGGGGAGACGCGGCTCTTCATCCGCCCCCCATATACCTTTCGCGGCGTGGACAGACTCATCACGAATTTTCATCTTCCCCGCTCCACGCTGCTCATGCTCGTGGCCGCGTTCGCGGGGTACGAGCTCACCATGCGGGCGTACCGGGAGGCGGTCGACTCCGGCTACCGGTTCTACTCGTACGGCGACGCGATGGCGGTCATCTGAGCACGGCAGCCTTTCACTTTGCCATCGGCGCGACCGACGGCGCCGCCCGCACCGGCGTGTTCACCACACCGCACGGCGCCGTGGAGACACCGGCGTTCATGCCCGTGGGTACGCTGGCCACGGTCAAGGCGCTGGACCCGCGCGAGCTATGCGATGCCGGTGTGCAGATGCTGCTCGCCAACGCCTACCATCTGCACCTGCGGCCGGGCGAGGAGACCGTGTCGCAGATGGGCGGACTGCACCGGTTCATGGGCTGGGATGGTCCGCTGCTCACCGACTCCGGCGGCTTTCAGGTGTTCTCCCTGGCGACGCTGCGCACCGTCACCGAGGAAGGCGTCGAATTTCAGAGCCATGTGGACGGCTCACGCCACATCTTCACGCCGGAATCGGTGATGGCGATCGAGCATGCCCTCGGCGCCGACATCATCATGCAGTTCGACCACGTGGTGCCCGGTCAGTCCGATCTCGCCGTTGCGCGCGAGGCGAGCGAACGGAGCATCAGGTGGCTGGAGCGGTGCGTGAAGGCGAGAGAGGAGAACGGAGAAAGGAAAGAGACGCGGGGCAATGAGTCAGGGGGTCAGTCGGCCAGTGGGTCAGAAACTCACAACTCACAACCCACGACCCACGCTTCGCCCCTCGACTCTCGCGACCAAGCCCTCTTTCCCATCGTGCAGGGCGGCATTCATCCGACGCTGCGGCGCGCGGCGGCCGGGGTGATTCGCGATATGGGGGATTGGAGCGGGTACGGCATCGGCGGACTGTCGGTGGGCGAGGCGAAGCCGGCGATGTACGAGATTCTGGAGGTGGTGAACGATGTGCTGCCCCCCGATCGGCCGCACTATCTCATGGGCGTGGGCTTTCCGGAGGACCTCATCGAGGGGGCGCGGCGCGGCGTGGATCTGTTCGATTGCGTGGCGCCCACGCGGATGGGCCGTAACGGGACGGCATTCACGCGCGACGGGCGGCTCAACGTGCGGCGCGCCGAGCTGCGCACGGATGCGCGTCCGCTCGACGAGGGGTGCGACTGTGCGACGTGCGCGCGCTTCAGCCGCGCGTATATCCGGCACCTCTTTGTCGCCGATGAGATGCTGGGACCACGCCTTCTCTCGCTGCATAATGTACATTTCGTGATGACCCTCATGCGTGCCGTGCGCGGCGCGATTCGCGAGGGGACCTTTGCCGCGTGGAGCCACGGCTGGCTCGAGCGCTATCACTCACGACCTGTGTCCCAAGTGCCATGACCGCTCCGATTGCCCTGCTCGCGTTCGCCCAACCCTCGTCGGGAGGCGGCAGTGCGCTGCTGCCGCTCCTGCTCGAGTTCGCGGCGATCTTCGCGATCTTCTATTTCATCATGATCCGCCCACAGCAGAAGCAGAAGCGGGAGCACGAACAGCGGCTGCGCGAGATGCGCAAGGGCGACGAGGTGGTGACCGCGGGCGGGGTGGTGGGCGAGGTCATTCACATCAAGACGGCGGGCGAGAGCGCCTCCATGGAAGACCGCATCACGATCAAGTCCGGGGAGGCGCGGCTGGTAGTGGAGCGGGGACGCATCGCGCGCGTGGCGTCCCGGACCGCCGAAGCGAGCCCCGCCGCATGAGTCTGCTCGACATTCATCTGCTTGGCTCACCCATCTTGCGGCAGGAGACGGTGCCGGTGGAGGGTGTGTCCGACGAGCTGCGCCGGCTCATTGATGACATGTTCGAGACGATGTACGCGGCCAAGGGCATCGGGCTTGCCGGTCCGCAGGTTGGACACCGCGAGCGGTTGACCGTGGTGGACGTGGACGAGCGGCCGCTGGTATTCATCAATCCGGAGATCGTCCTGCGCGAGGGGAGCGTGCGCGCGGAGGAGGGGTGCCTCTCGATCCCCGAGATCTACGGCGAGGTGGAGCGCGCGACGCACGTGGTCATCCGCGCGCTCGATCGCGAGGGCGCGCCCTTCGAGCTGGACACGGCGCTCTCGCCCGGGGCAGCGGACGTGCAGGAACTGCTCGCGCGGTGCGTGCAGCACGAGGTCGACCATCTCCACGGCAAGCTCTTTCTCGATCACCTGAGCCTGGTCAAGCAGCAGGCGGCCATGCGCAAGTGGAGAAAGGTGCGGAAAGGAGAGCGTGCGCTCACGCGCTCGCTCGAGCCGCGGCGCATGCGGGAACCGGCGGGCCGGAGGGGAGCGCTGTAGCGTGCGTGTCCTCTTCTGGGGGACATCGGCGTTTGCCGCGCCATCGCTCAACGCCCTGATCGGAGAGGGGTTCGACGTGGCCGGGGTGGTCACGCAGCCCGATCGCCCGGTCGGCCGCTCCCGCTCCACACGCGTCGCGCCGGTGATCAAGCGGATCGCGCGCGCGGAGTCGCTGCCGGTATTGCAGCCCGAGAGGCCGCGCGGCGCGGACTTCATGGCGGCCGTTCGTGATCTGGCGCCGGAGATCTCGGTTGTCGTCTCCTACGGGCACATTCTGCCGGCGGAGGTGATCGACCTTCCCCCGCACGGCACGGTGAACGTTCACGCCTCCCTGTTGCCTCGGCTGCGCGGCGCCTCACCCATCCGCGCGGCCATCCACGAGGGATTGCTGGAGACCGGCGTGACCATCATGCGGATGGTCCCCGCACTGGATGCCGGGCCGATCATCCTGCAGGCGCGCACGCCGACGTCCGACGATGAAACGTACGGCGAGTTGGAGATGCGCCTCTCGGAGCTGGGGGCACTGGCCCTCGTGGAAGCGCTGACGCTCATCGAGATGGGGCAGGCCACCGAGCACGCGCAGGATGATGCGCTCGCCACCTACGCGGGGAAGGTCGACCGGGCCGCGACGCGCATCGTCTGGTCTGAGGACGGCGGCGCGGTGGCGCGCCATATCCGCGCCTACGACCCGAAGCCCGGCGCGTGGACCATGTTGCGCGCGTCGCCCGTGAAGCTGTTCGGCGCACGCGGCACCGACGAGATCGACGAGACGCACCAGCCCGCCGTCGGCGCGGTGCTCGCGATCGATGAGCGCGGTCTTGTGGTCGCCACCGGCGCCGGCGCGGTGTGCGTCGCCGTCGCTCAGCCCTCCGGCCGCAAGGCGCTCCCCGTCCAGGAGTGGGCGCGTGGACGCGGGGTGCGCGTCGGGGATCGATTTGAGTAGCGAGGGGGAAGGGCGGGAGCGGGGAGGGGGGAGCGGAGAGAGGAGAACGGCGACTCGCACCTCACACCCCACACCCCACACCTCACAGCTTACACCTCACAGATTACAGCTCCCCACCCGCCCCATCCCCCGCGTCCACGCCGTCACTGACGACTCCGTGCTCGCCGCGGCGGGCTTTCTCGAGCGGGCGCGGCGGGTGATGCGCGTGCTTGGAACACGAGGCGCGGTGCACCTGCGCGCGCACGCCACCCCGGCCGCGCGGTTGTACGAGATGGCGTGCGCGCTCGCCACCGAGCAGGAAGCGACCGGGTGCTGGCTCGTGGTGAATGACCGCGTGGACGTGGCGCTGGCGAGCGGAGCCGCCGCCGCGCAGCTCACCTCGCGCTCTCTCGCCGTCGCGGATGCTCGGCGCATCGCGGCGTCGCTCGCGCTGGGCGCGAGCGTGCACGCCGTGGCGGAGGCGCGCGATGCGGCGCAGGCCGGCGCGGACTGGATCGTGGCCGGACATCTCTACGCCACGCCCACGCACCCCAGCGTGCCCGCGCAGGGAGTGGAGTTCATGGAAGAGATCGTGGCGGCGTCCGCGGTGCCGTGCATCGCCATCGGCGGCATTCGTGCCCAGCACGTCGGCGCGCTGCGGGCGCGAGGCGTGTACGGCGTCGCGGCGATTCGCGGGATCTGGGGGGAGCGCCCGGACGATGCCGAACGCGCCGCAATCGAGTATCTTTCCGCGTATGATGAGCCCGCCGGTCCCTAGCGCAGCGCATACCTCCATCACACTGCTCGTCAACGGCGCACCACGCACGATTCCCGCCGGTTCCACCCTTGGTGATCTGCTGCGCTCCCTCGCACTCGATGCGCGCCTGGTGGTGGTCGAGCACAACCGCGTGATCCTCCGCGAGCGTGCGGGGTACGACACGCACGTCCTGGCCGAGGGCGACACGCTGGAGATCGTGCACTTTGTAGGAGGAGGTTGATGTGACGACCCTCGCGAGCCCAAGCACCACACACACACAGCCCCGCGAGCAGCCGCTGGTGATCGCCGGCCGCGAGTTCCGTTCGCGTCTGCTGGCGGGCACCGGCAAGTACGTCTCGAACGAGGTGATGGTGCAGGCCATCGCCGCCTCGGGCGCCGAGATCGTGACCGTGGCCGTGCGGCGCGTGAATCTCGATCGCACCGCGGAGGATGGCATCCTCTTTCACCTCGATCCGTCGCGGTATTTTCTGCTCGCCAACACCGCGGGGTGCACGACCGCCGAGGACGCCATCCGCTACGCGCGCCTGGCCCGCGCGGCGGGATTCAACGAATGGGTCAAGCTCGAGGTGATTGGCGACGGCGACACGCTGCTCCCCGACACCGCCGGCTTGATCGAGGCGACCCGAACGCTCGCCGCGGATGGGTTCCAGGTTCTGGCCTACACGAACGATGATCTGATCACGGCGCTCCGGCTCGAAGAGGCCGGTGCCGCCGCAGTGATGCCGCTCGCCTCGCCTATCGGCTCGGGGCTCGGACTGCTCAACCCGTTCTCCATTCGCACCATCAAGCGCCGGCTGTCCGTGCCGGTGATCGTGGATGCCGGCGTGGGCACTGCCTCGGATGCGTGTCTCACGATGGAGCAGGGTGTGGATGGCATTCTCATGAATACGGCACTGGCCGCGGCATCTGATCCGGTGCGCATGGCCTGGGCGATGCGCCATGCGGTGGACGCGGGACGTCTCGCGTATCTGGCGGGGCGGATGCCGCGTCGCGAGATCGCGGTGCCATCGTCGCCCACCACCGGGCTGCTCGGATGACGGGACACTCGCCGGAGCTCGCGCACGCGGCGCCCGTGTCCGCCCGCGTGACCGAAGCGCGGCGCGTCGCGGCCGAGCTGTGTGCCGCGCTGCGGCGTGGCGATCTGCTCGACCCGGCGTTCGAGGCACGCGCCACCACGCTGGATGCACGTGATCGCCGGTGGACGCAGGAGCTGGTGTACGGCATGCTCCGCCGCCGGAGCTGGATTGACGCCGTGCTCTCCACGCGCGTGCGCGGCGGGCTGGCTCGGCTGGACGTCGATCTCATCGACCTGCTCCGCCTGGGCGTCTACCAACTGCTCTTCATGCGCACCGTGCCGGCTTATGCCGCCATCGCGCAAACGGTGGAGCTGACCAAGCTCCGGCATGGCATCGGGGCGAGCAAGCTGGCCAATGCGGTCCTGCGGCGCGTGGACCGGGAGCACGAAGCGCTGGACATCGCCACGCCCACCGATCCGGTGGACGCGCTCGCGCTCGCGTACTCGCACCCGCGCTGGATCGTCGCGCGGTGGGTGGCACGCTGGGGTGCGGCGGACACCGAGGCGTTGCTCGCGGCCAATAACAGCGAGGCGCCGGTGGTGCTGCGCCCGTACGGGCTGGTGCACGAACAGCTCGAGGCCATGCTCGAATCGGCTGGTATCGAGGTGCACGACGTCCCCCTCGTCCGCGATGGGCTGCGACTCGCCTCGGGGGTCTCGCTGGGGGAATTGGGCGCCTATCGCAAGGGGCTGTTCTTCGTGCAGGACCCGGCGTCCACGCTCGTGAGCATGTACGCCGCGGTGCCGCCGGGCGCGCAGGCGGCCGACCTGTGCGCGGCTCCCGGGGGAAAGTCGTTCGAGCTCTCGCGTGTGGCGTCCATCGTGGTGGCTGCCGACCGTTCGCTGCCGCGTGCGCTCCGCATTCGCGAGAATGCCCAGCGTCTGGATGCCCGCACCGTGCTGCCGCTGGTGGCCGATGCACGCGCTCCGGCCATTCGTCCTATGGACGCGGTGCTGCTGGACGTTCCGTGCAGCGGCACCGGCACCTTCCGGCGTCACCCTGACGCGCGCTGGCGGCTCAAGATCTCCGATCTGGCCGTGATGGCGGCGCTGCAGCGGAGCATTCTGCGCGAAGCGGCGACCGTGGTGAAACCGGGTGGCCTGCTCGTCTACAGTACCTGCTCGCTGGAGCCGGAGGAGAACGACATGCAGATCGAGCGCTTTCTGGGCGAGCATCCCGGCTGGCAGCTCGAGCCGCCCCCGCCGGGAACGGTGAGCCATGAAGTGCTCGACGCCGGCCGGCTGCGGGTTCTGCCGCAACGGCATGGCGTGGATGGCGCCTTCGCCGCGCGACTGCGGAGGATGAGCGCATGAGCATCCCACCGCCGGTGCGCCGCACCATTCCCTACGTGGTGTCCGCCGTATTCGGCTTCGGCCTGGCCTATGCCGCCGTGGCGTTGTTCGTCTTTCCGGCACGCCCGGCGGAGGCGGCCGCCGAGATCACGGTACCCAACGTGGTGGGAACGGACTACAAGGACGCCACGGCGCAACTCAAGACACTCGGCCTGAGTCCGGCCCGCGGGCTGAAGCGCTACGACCCCGGCAGCCCGGTGGGCATGGTGCTGCGGCAGAACCCGACCGCCAACGCTATCGTGCCCAAGGGCACCCCCGTGGTGCTGGATGTGAGCTTGGGGGAGCAGCAAGCCACCGTGCCGGCGATCGTCGGCGTGACGCAGGAGCGCGCGCGGCTCGCCCTCCAGAACGCGTCGCTCATCCTGGGCACCGTCTCCGAGGTGAAGAATTCAGCGCCGCGCGGCCAGGTGCTCTCGAGCACACCCCCGGCCGGGGCGAGCGTGGCCGTGCCCTCGAGCGTGAATCTTGTGGTGAGCGCGGGGCCGGACAGCATCGGGATGCCCGACGTGACGGGACAGCGCTATGCCGACGCACGCACGCTGTTGATGCAGCTCGGACTCGTCATTGGCCAGGCCAGCTATGACCCCACGAGCCTGCTGCCGCAGAACACCGTGGTGGCGCAGAGCCCTGCCGCCAACAGTCCCATTGCCGCGGGAAGCCGCGTGACGCTCACCATCGCCGGGCACGCGCCGCAATGACCGTGCGTATCGCGCCGTCCATTCTGAGCGCGGACTTCGCCCATCTGGCCGATGAGATCGCCCGCGTGGAAGCCGGCGGCGCCGACTGGGTGCACATCGACGTGATGGATGGCCGTTTCGTCCCCAACATCACCTACGGCACGAAGGTGATCGAGACCGTGCGCCGCGTGACCGATCGCCCGCTCGATGTGCACTGCATGATCGTGGAGCCGGAGCGCCATCTCGCATCGTTCGCGAGCGCCGGCGCCTCCGGCATCACCATCCACGCCGAGGTGTCCCCGCATCTGCACCGGCAGCTCGACGCCATCAGGGAGCTGGGGTGCAGCGCGGGCGTGGCCCTGAATCCCGCTACGCCGCTCGAGTCCGTTCGGGAGGTCGTGGGCGATCTGGATCTGCTGCTCATCATGACGGTGGATCCGGGCTTTGGCGGACAGGAGCTCATCCCCAACTCCGTGGACAAGACCCGGCGCGCGCGTCTGATGCTGAACGCGGCCGGGAGCAGCGCCGCGCTCGAGGTGGACGGCGGAATCAATCGCGAGACGATTCACCAGATGTGGCACGCGGGCGCTGACACTTTCGTGGCGGGGCACGCCGTGTTCGCCGCCCCTGATCCGTGCGCGGAAATCGCCGCCCTGCGCTCGGCCTGCCGGGATATCGTATGACGCTCAGACAGCAATGGAGTGTGGTGGGCGTGATCGTGCTCGTCCTGGGCGGCGGCCTCTTTGCCGCCACCCGGTTCATGGGCGGCCAGCTCTTCCCGGTGAGCGTCGGGTCGCACGCGCCGTCGTTTCAGGCGTCCGTGCTGGGGCATCCCCAACAGACCCGCACGCTCGATGACTACCGGGGCCAGGTGGTGCTGCTGGACATCTGGGCCTCCTGGTGCGTGCCATGCCGGCAGGAGGCCCCCACGCTCGAAAAGTTGTACCAGGAATTCGGCCCGAAGGGGCTCAGGATCGTCTCCGTGAGCGTGGATGCCGGACCGGGTGCCGACCAGAAGGTCCGCGATTTCGCCAAGGAGTTCGGCCTCACCTTCCCGCTTCTGCACGATGGCACGGGCACCATCCAGCACATCTACCAGACGACGGGGGTGCCGGAGAACTTCGTCATCGACCGGCAGGGCATCATCCGCAAGAAGGTGTACGCCGAGGACTGGACGTCGCCGGGGAACCAGGCGCTCATTCGCCAATTGCTGTCGGAGCGGTCAAACTAGGTGACTCCTTCTCCCCAGCGGCCGCGCGTTCCTCTGTACCGGCGCATCGTCGCCATGGCCCTCAACCGGCTTCCGATCAAGCTCACGGCGTTGCTCGTTTCCTTCGTGCTCTGGCTCGCGGTCAGCGCGCAGGAGCCCACCGACGAATGGGTGCCCGTGCACGTCGAGCTGAGCATGGATTCCTCGGTGGCGCTGCGCACGCCGATTCCAGTGGTGCGCGCGCTCGTGGTGGGACCGGCCCGCGAGCTGTTCAAGCTGTACATCGCGCAACCCACCATGCGGGCGACGATCGGCGCCGATGTCGATGACTCGCTCACCCTCACGCTGCGGCCGCACGACGTCAAGCTCCCCACCCAGGTGGCCGCCGCGGTGAACGACGTGCAGCCCAGTGCCATCACGCTGCATTTCGCGGTGAGCGCCACGCGCAGACTGCCTGTTCGCTCGCAGCTCCGGCTGCGCGCCGACAGCGGGTGGCGCATCACGGGGAGACCCGACTTCTCGCCGGAGAGCGTTACCGTACGTGGCGCGCGAGCGGTGGTCCGCCAGCTCGCCAGCGTGCCGACCATGGACGACGAGCTACTGGTCCGTGACACCATGCCGCAGCCTGCGCTGCTGGATACGGCCGGTCTCGGTGTTCGCGTCGATCCGATCCTCGTGCGCGTCAAGGTCCCGGTGGAGCGGGTCACGGCACTCGCCGACAGCACCGCCGCGGATTCCGCGCGCATCTCCGCACGGCGGCGCGCGGCCCACGCGTCGCTCCCCGCGTCCGCTCGCTCGCCGCGGGTGGCGCCATGACGCGCGTGCTCGGCATCGAGACATCATGCGATGAGACGTCGGCGGCGGTGCTCGAGCGCGACGGAGCGGTGGTGGAACAGCGGTCGCTCGTCATCCTCTCGCAGGATGTGCACCGCATCTTCGGCGGCGTCGTTCCGGAAATCGCATCGCGGGCGCATCTCGCGAGCGTCGTCCCGGTAGTGGAGCGCGCGCTCGCCGAGGCGGATGTACGCCGGGAGCAACTCGACGCCGTGGCTGTCACGCACGCTCCGGGACTGGTGGGTGCGTTGCTCGTGGGGCTCAGCTTCGGGAAGGCGCTGGCATTCGCGCTCGGCATTCCCCTCATCGGCGTGCACCACATGGAGGGCCATCTGTTCGGCACGGCGCTGGAGCACCCCGAGGCGGAGCCGCCCTTCACCGCGCTCCTCATCTCCGGCGGGCACACCCTGCTGCTCGATGTGGAGGCATGGGGACGCTACCGGCTGCTCGGCGCCACGCGGGATGACGCCGCGGGCGAGGCGTTCGACAAGGTGGCGAAGTTGCTCGGGCTGCCGTATCCCGGGGGGCCGCACATCGAGCGACTGGCGCTCTCCGGTGATCCGGAGCGCCATCACTTCGCGCGCCCCATGGTGCGCGGTGCGCAGCGGCTCGGCGACCCCGACTATTACGACATGTCGTTCAGCGGTCTCAAGACGGCACTGCTGCACGCCGCACGCGCGTCGGACGTGGAGCGCGAGCGCGCATCGCTGGCGCGCGGATTTCAGGACGCGCTCATCGACACGCTGGTGGAAAAGACGGACCGGGCGGTGCGGGCGCACCAGCGCGAGCGTGTGGTCCTGGGCGGGGGCGTGTCGTGCAACCGTACGTTGGTGGCCGCCATGGAGGCTCGCCTTGCGGAGCGCGGCGTTCGCGTCTACGCTCCATCGGTGCGGCTGGCCACTGACAACGCCGCCATGATCGCGCGTGCCGGGCTCTTTCACTTCGAGCGCGGTGAACGATCGTCGCTCGATCTCAACGCGTACGCCTCACTTCCGATCCCAGGACTGGCAGCGGCATGACTACGGTCCACCCTTTCGTCATCCACCTCGGTTGGTTCGCCATCACCGGCTTCGGCTTTGCCGTGCTCATGGCGTTCGTGATTGCGCAGGTCATCACGCAACGCGAGCTCCAGCGGCGCGGGCACGACGCGACGCCGGTCGGCGACCTCATCATGGCCGCCGTCGTGGGCGGACTGGTGGGCGCCAAAATCTATTACGCGATCCTCTTTCACAGCTGGGCGGCGCTGGTGAGCCGCGGCGGCTTCGTGTTCTGGGGCGGGCTCGCGGGCGGCGTGTTCGCCGTGCTGCTCACCATCCACCTCAAGAAGCTCGATCTCTGGCGCATTGCGGATGTGGGCGGCATCGCCGTCGCGGCGGCGTATTCGATCGGCCGCACCGGCTGCTGGGCCGTGGGCGACGACTACGGTCGGCCCTGGAACTCGCCGTTCGCGGTGAAGTTCCCGCAAGGGGCGCCGCCCTCTACTGCGGCGAACATGCACGTCCTCTTCGGCACGCCCATCCCGCCGGGCGTCTCCCCGAATACGGTGCTGTCGGTCTATCCCACCGAACTGTTCGAGGTGGCGGCCGGCTTCGTGATGTTCTTCATCCTCTGGCGCATGCGCGACCACAAGCACGCCGAGGGCTGGCTGTTCGGCGTGTACCTGGTGCTCGCCGGTCTCGAGCGCTTCCTGGTGGAATTTCTGCGCGCCAAGGACGACCGCTTCTTCGGCGGCCTCACGCTCGCCCAGCTCATCGCGCTGGCGGCGGTGGTGGGCGGCGTGGTCTGGATGCAGGCGCGACGCCGGGTGACGGCCGGCGCGCCCGGGATTTACGCGGAAGCGTGAGGGCGAGAGAGGAGAAAGGGTCGGTCAGAGAGGGTCGGTCGGTGAGTCACTGACCCACGGACCTACTACCTCTCGCCGTCGCGCCTTTCTCCTTTCTCCTCTCTCGCCCCGTCATACCCTTTGCCGCCTCATCCGCGCGGCGCGCCACGGCATGCCAATGCGCGTACGCCCAACCAGGCGGCCGCCACGCAACACGCGTGGCTCCTCCACGGTCACGAAGGCGGCGGGATCCCACGCGTCGACAATGCGCATGACCTCGCCGACATGCTGCCGCTGAACGACTGAGTTCACGATCTCCACGCCACCATCCCGGCCGAAGCCCGGGATCTCCGTCACACCGTAGCCGCGCTCACGCATCGCCTCGGCGATCTCCACACCGCCATGCTGCGACACGATGCGCACCGTCGTCACGCCGTACGCCAGCGCGCGCTCGATCGTGATGCCCACCAGCGTCCCCGTCGCGAAGCCCGCGGCGTAGCCGAGGATGTGATAGATGCTGTCGAGGTGTTTGATGGCAACGCCGACCGCCACGATCCAGACGAGCGCCTGGAAGAATCCGAGCGCGGCGGCAACCACGCGGTTGCCGCGCACGGCGTTCAGCACGCGCATGGTGTCGAGCGACACGTCGATGATGCGGAGCCCGAAGATGAGGAACGGGCCGTACGGGAGGGCGAAGAGCGTCGCGAGATCGAGAGTCATCCGAATCAACCACCATCAGTGAAAGGCGCTCAATGAATAGCCCCATGGACGGGGCGGCGCACCTGCCCCTCAGACATCCATGCGGCCGCTCTGCGACACCGGCGCGGCGACCTCAGTGTCCGTCGGCCGCGGCCAGAACGTCCTGACCATCGCGAACACGAAGAGCGCCACCAGCACGAGCTGCGCGAGTGTGGTCTCCACGGTCGGGAAGATGCCCATCGCGCTCACGCGCGGCAGCCAGTGGACGAGCGTGATGGACACGGCGTTTCCTTCCTGCAGCTCGCGCACTCCCTTGCCGGCAAAGACAAACGCCATGTAATAGAGCAGCAGACCGGTCACGGCGAAGAAGGGCCGCAGTGGAATGCGGACGCCGAACCGGTAGAACAGCGTGAAGATGCCGGCGAGCGCCACTCCGCCAATCAGAATCCCGAGCGCAAGCGGGATGGCCAGACGGTGCCCGTCGTTGAACAGCGCCTGGAAGAACAGCGCGGTCTCCGCGCCCTCGCGGTACACCGCCAGAAACGCGACGAACGCGAGCGCTGTGCCGCCTCCGCGCGCCAGTGCGGCGTTCACCTTGTCGCGGATGAACCGCTGCCACTTGGCCGCCTCGACCTTGGAAATGAGCCAGTAGCTCACCGAGAAGAGCACGATCACCGCGATAAGCAGCGTCACGCCTTCGATCACCTCGCTGCTCGCCGGAGCGGCCCGCAGCGCCGTCCGGAGGATGACGGCCGTGATCGCGCTCGCCACCACACCCAACGCCGCCCCCCACCATACCGCGCGGAGCCGCTCGCGGTTGCCCGTCTTGATGAGGAACGCGACCACGGCGCCCACGACCAGAATGGCCTCGAAGCCCTCGCGCAGGATGATGAGGAACGACTCGAGGAACGCGCTCCATCTGCCGGACGTGGGGCGCGTGAGCGCCATGACATCGGGCAGCTCAGCCTGGATCACCTCGCTCAGGCGTCCGGCCGTACGCAGGTCGTTGGCCGCGATGGCGCCGCGGAAGTCGGCGAAGTGGCGTTCGACCGACTGCACCAGCCCCGGACTCCTGGCCTTTGCGGTGGTCTCCAGCGGCTCGAACGCCAGATATGCATCGAAGGCACGGTCTCGCGCATCGTTGGTGCGGCCGCTGCGCGCCGCCGCGAGCGCGCTGTCGAGTGCGCCGGCGATGGCACGCGCGGCGCGGCCGGCATCGCTGCGCGCGGCCGGGGCCGCAGCCGGCGTCGCCGCAACATCCCGACGGCGGATGGGAAGCGAGCGGATATAGGCCACGATCTCGCCGACCTCCGCATCGCTCAGGTCGCGCACAGGCGCCATACGGCTCCCAGGTACGCCGCGCCTGATCACCGCGGCGATCTGCGAATCACTCCGCTCTACTTGCCACGCCACGGTCCCGATGTCCGCGAGCGGGCCGGATGGCGTACGCGAGTGCGCGCTGTCCGCGCGCCCGTCGGCACCATGGCACGAGGCGCATCGCGCGAGAAAGAGCTTCTCGCCCTGGGCGACCTGTGCGGGTGTGGCGCGCAGCGTCTGCACGTACGCAATGACGTTCCACCGTTGCTCGGCGGGGAGCGCCGCACCCCACGCCGGCATCTGCGTCCCCGGTACGCCGACCGAGACCACGCGATACAGCATGGCCGGAGACGCGCCGGCCATCGCGCTCGCGCTGCCGATGGCCGGCGGCGCGGGACGCATCCCCGCGGCAGCTGGCCCATCGCCCAGCCCGCGCTCGCCGTGGCAGGAGGCGCACCGCTGTTGGTAGATGGCGCGCCCAGCCGCTGGATCGAGCGCGTGGACCGGGAGCACCAGCGCGCCCTCCGCGCCGAGCGAGGCCGTGATGCGCGCTCGCACAGGATCCAGTGCGGCGGGCGGGCGTCTGGCGACCATCAGCGCAGAAAGTGTATCGAGCAGGGCGCGCAGCTGCGCGCCACGCGGGGCCGAGAGTTGGCCGGCCGTGCGCTGCGCCTCCTGCAGAAATCCTCTCGCCTCCTGGTATTCCTCCGCGGAGATCAGGCGGCCTGTGCTGTCGACGCCTTTCGCGTATTCCTCGGCCGCCACGCCCAGAATGCTGGACAGGCGCCTGGCCGGGCTCTCCTGCGCGCGCAGCGGCGCGGGGACGGTACAGGATGCCGCCAGAGCGGCAATGACGAACGTCGCCAGACCGGCGCGAAGGCTACTCATCCATTTCGTCACGGTCGAACGGAGCGAGGTCGTGCGGAGGGCGTCACCATGGGCATGCGCTACGCGCGCTCAAGGACGACAACCGCCGCCGCGGTTCCCTCGCTGTGCGACAGCGTCACCCAGCTGCACGCTACCGCCAGCTCGGTGGCCCGGCATTCCGCCGCCCCGTGCAACATGAGCATGGGGCGGCCATCCTCATGCACCACGACCTCCATGTCGCGCCACCCGATGCCGATGCCGCGTGCCGCCGCGCTTCCCGAGAGCGCCTTGAATGTGGCTTCCTTGGCCGCCACCCGTGCCGCGAGGTGCCGCACCGGCTCGCTGCGCCGCATGGCGTACGCCACCTCACCGTCCGTGAAGAGCCGCGCCAGCGCGCGGTCGCCCTGCGCCGCCAGCAGCCGGCGCATGCGCGCGATCTCGACGAGGTCGATCCCCATGCCGACGATCATGCGCGGCGCCTGTCTTCGCGGTCGCGTTTCCGCCCCCACCGCCCGCGCCGCTTCCGGTTTGGCGGCGCGCGGCGCGCGTCCACGAGCACCACCAGGAGATCGAGCCAGCACTGGTCGGCATGCTCGAACACGCCGGTGAGCACGCGCGTCCATTGGCGCCACGCCGCAAATCGCTCGCCCTCGGCTGTGGACCGCACGGCGTTGGCCGAATTGCCCAGAGCATCGAATGCGCGGAAGAGCGCTTCCGCGCCATCGAGCAGCTCCGCCTCGAGCGCTCGCCGCTCCGGTGCGTCGTCCGGGTAGCGCGCCGCCGCGAACTCAGCCAGACGGCGCGTCATGTTGGAGCGGAGCGCGCCGGCATCGAACGCCGTCAGCACATCGTCGAGGGCGCGCGCTCCCTCAGCCACGCGGCGGGCCTCGAGCAACGGTTCGAAGAAGCGATCGTGTTCCGGGGGCGCCACGGCGCGGCGCGAGCCCAGTGCGCGGAGCGATCGCGTGAGCTCCGGTAGCGCGCAGGCGCGCCGCGCAATGTCGCGCGCGATGGCGGGCAGTGCCGGCGACCCGAAGTCGCTCAACTCGATCGTGTCACCGGTGACGAGGAAGAGTGTGAGCCGATGCTCGTGCGCGTGTATCCCCTCCAGCTTGGCGTACGGCATGACCACCACGCCCGAGGTGGTGTCCAGCACCAGATCATCCTGGCCGACGTCCAGCTGCGCCTCACCAGCAAGCTCCACCCCGCGCCAGAGTCCCGCGACCGTAACGGCGACGCGCGTCTCCCGCATCACGCGTCCTCCCGGCGGTAGTGCACCGTGCCGGCGAGCTCATCATCGGAGAGCGCGGCGCTGTTCCCGGTACGCTCCTCGTACCGCGCGGCGAAATCGCGCAGACGATCGCTCGTGAAGGCCGCGCGCGGGATGCCCAGCACGGCAATGGCGCGCTCGATCTCCTCGGGCGCGCCTTCCACCTCGATCAGATCATCCATGCGCGGGTAGCGCTCCAGCCGAATCGCGGCGCCGCCCAGCTCATACTGCGCAATCTCGCGATCGACGGCGTGCGTCACCACGTAGCCCAGCCGCAGCAGGATATCGGCGAGCGCGCCGGCATCGGTGGTCGTTGCGGAGAGCTCCTCGCGCACCTTGTATCCGTGCTCCTCGTGCGTCCTGCCCTTCCATCCCAGCTCCGCACGGGTGAGCTGGCCACTCCGGTACACGCGCAAGCGCAGCACCTCATCGCGTGATGCGAGCGTGCGATCGGTATGATCATATCGGCGATCTTCGAGGCGCCCGTGGAAGGCGGGCGACGCACCGGCCCCCTCGAGCCGCGCGCACGACATCTCCCAGTCCGTCACCACCGCCTTGAGCTCCACCTCACGCATCGAGGATCACCCGCATCACGGCCTCCGTGTCCGCCAGCGTCGCGAAGACGGCGGTGGGATGATGGCCGGCCAGCTCCTCGGGCGTATACCGCCCCGTTGCCACCGCAATGGAGCGCGCGCCAGCGGCACGGGCGCACTCGATGTCGGCGGGCGTATCGCCAATCACGATCATGTCGCTTGGCGTGATCTCCATGCCCAGCAGCTCGCGCGCGCGGCGCTGCGCGACGGCCGGGAGCTCGGGCCGGTGGCTGTGATCGGAGCCGAACGCGGTCACGCGGAAGCGCGCCGCATCGAGCCCCACGGCGCGCAGCTTGATGGCCGCCCCTTCGCGCATGTTCCCCGTGAGGAGGCCCACCACCACATCGCTTCGCGCCTCCAGCGCCTCCAGCAGCTCCGCAATGCCCTCGAAGAGGTGCGCGTGGTGCGCATCGTCCGCCAGCTCCCGCTCCAGCCCGCGCAGGTAGTGTGCGGTGAGCGCGTCCATGCCCGCATCGATCGCCGCATCGGCGTGCCCCGCAAGGCGCATCAGATCGCGAACGATCTGCGGATCGGTCTTCCCATCGTAGCGATACTCGGTGGGCCCGGCGCCGCCGAAGACCTGTGTGAGCGCCGCGCTCATGGCGCGCCGTCCCGCCCCATCGCTCCAGAGGATGGTGCCGTCGATATCGAACAGCACGAGCTTCATGTACGCGTCATGATCACACCGGCAATGATCGCTACGGCGCCACCCCACTGCCAGGGGGTAGGCACCTCGCGCAGGAAGAGCCAGGCCACGAGAATCGCGACAAGCGGTTGCAGGTTGGAGTACGTCGCGGTGCGCGTTGGTCCCAACACGCGAATGCCGCGATACCAGAAGAGATACGCGATGACGAGGGAGCCGATCGAGCCGTAGGCAATCGCGCCGACTGCCCCGGCGCCCAGATGCCGCCAGGGCGTTGCCGCCAGGGCCGGCACAGCGATCAGCAGCAGGGGAATGGCGCCGCCCGTCATCGTGATGGCGTTGACGCCCAGCGCATCCAGGCGATTCGCGTACGGCTTGAGGAGTACCGTGTAGAGCGCCCAGCACGCCGCGCCGACAAGGATGATGAGGTTCCCCACCACGGTGGATTGCCCGCCCGGAGCCACGGATGCGCCGAATACCACGCAGCCAACGCCGGCTATCGAGAGGATGATGCCGCCCGCGGCACGCGCTCCAACGCGCTCGACGCCCAGCACCCGGCCCAGCAAGGCGACAAGTGCGGGCGTGGACGCCACTACCAGTGCGGCATCGCCCGCGCGCGTGCGGGCAATGCCTTCCACGAAGAGAAACTGGTAGAGCCCGTTGCCCAGGACACCAAGTGCGAGCAGGGCGAGCAGGTCCCGCCGCGCGAAGCGCTTCACGCGGCGGCTGCCCGCCGCGAGCGCCACGAGCACCACCGCCGCCACCGCCACGCGCGCACTGTTGTACGCCAGCGGGCGCACGACACTCGCGCCGTACTTCACGACCGCGTAGTTGGCACCCCAGATGAGCGTGGTGAGGAGCAGCAGCCCATCCGTGAGCGATGCCGCCGGCCCTGTGGTGCCCCGGCTCGCGGCCGGAGGCGCAACGCGAGTCGCATCGCGTACGGTGGATGTCATGCAGGAAAAGTAGACGGGAGCGGCGGGGGGCGGGAGCCAGCAGAATCACGTGTGACCGCACTCGCGGATGGCGGCACGTGGGCCGCTGGCCGCTCGGTAGCGCACGACGTAACTTGCGCCCATGCACGTTTCGTTTGCCCTCTTTGCCGACGCGGCCAACGTCTCCCAGGAAGGGAAACTCAACGTCCTCGGCGTCTTCGATTCCGTGCATGTGGCCGGCTTCCCCGCCGTGCACCCACGCGCCCATCTCGTCGTGCGCCTCAAGGGCTCGCACGCCGATGTGGGCGCGCACGTGGTCGGGCTGCAGTGGCGCAACCCGCAGGGTACCGAGCTCTGGTCCACCAGCGGTGAGCTGAACGTCGGCGCGCCCCCCATCGGCACGGGGGAGATGGACTTGCCGATCATCGCGGCGCTCGACCTCCCGCTCGATGGCCCGGGCACCTACACCATGGGCATCGCGCTCGACGCTGTGGCGCGCACGGAGATCAAGCTGCAGGTGCACGCGGGCGCCCCGCAGATGCCCGGCGGCGGCCTGGTGAGCTGATCCGCGCCGCTCTCCGGCTACACGTACCGGCGGGCGGCGCTCCGCACGGCACAGCGTTACGCGCTGCCGGCCTCCGCACCCCCGTCGGCAAGTCCCGGAATTCCATCCCGCCCGCGCGCGAGCCGTACCGCGCGCTCAATGGCCGCTTCCAGCGCGCCTGTGGCGAGCGCCTCCACCTGCATCCCGGTGGCCGGATCTCCCTGCATGGGACACACGGCGAACACCACATCGCCGTCGAAGCTCGTTCCCACCGGCGTGATGCGCCGCGCGAACGCCGCGCTCGCAGCGCGGGCGAGCTGCGTGAGCTCCAGCCGCGAGAGGAGCGCGTTGGTGGCCACTGCGGCCAGTGTCGTGTTCCGCATCGCCTGCTCTTCGCCGCGCCGCCGCACCACGTCGCCGCGGGCAATGGCGCGTTCCACATCCACGAACGATCCATCCTCGGCGCGCGCTCCGGCGATGACGCGGCCCGCGGCGTCGCGCACATCGCCGAGTGCATTGACCACCACCAGCGCGCCCACGGCCAGCGCACCGGCGTGCTCCACCCAGCATCCCACGCCGCCTTTCATGGCGCGTTCGGGGCCCAGCCCCTTCCCCACCGTGGCACCTGTGCCCACGCCCACGCTCCCTTCGGCGATTGGCGCCGGCCTGGCTCGCTCGCACGCCTCGTACGCCATCGTGGCCGTTGGGCGTGCGCCGAACGCGCCGAGTGGGGCGAGATCGAAGATCACGGCGGCGGGGACAATCGGCACCACGCCGCCATTCACGGCAAAGCCCCGCCCCCGCTCCTCCATCCACCGCATCACGCCCGCCGCGGCAGCCAGACCGTACGCCGAGCCCCCGGTGAGCACGATCGCATCGACCCGCTCCACCAGGTGATGCGGACTCAGCGCGTCCAGTTCCCGCGTTCCCGTGGCACGACCGAGCACCGCTGCCGCGGCACGAAAGGGCGCGTCGATGCCGCGGACCACGGTGAGCCCCGTAGCGCCCGCCTCGTCAGTGGCGTGGCCAACCGCGAGCCCGAATGGGGAGAAGTCAGCGCTCACCGGGCACGGCGGGCGGAACGATCGGAGAGAGTGGAATCGCGCGAAATGCCTGCGCCAGCTCGCGATCGCTGGCAGCGCTCAGCTGCCGCACCACCTCGTCGCGCTGCCTGGCGTGACGCACCGCGTGCGTCCCCACCGTTTGCGGCAGCGAGCGATCGAGCGGCACGTACAGGAAGCGTCCCTTCCACTCGCCACTCGGCGGATCGTACCAGGGCTCGCCGAGCACCGTGAACGTGCGATCATCCACGGCGAGCCACCCGCGGATGACTTCCATCCCGCTCATCCGCCTGCCGTGGCCGGCGGCTTCGCCGCGCACGCGCTGCAGAGCACCGTGCCGCGAAAGCTGCACATGAGACAGATGAACGTGCCGCACGCGGCGCACGGATACCCTTCGGACGCGCGCGCCACCGAGCCACACGCTCGGCAGGTCATGGCATCGTGCGCCGGAACTGCGGCGTCCGCTTCGGGAACTTCGGGCTGGTCGGTCATGGTGAAGACGGTGAGGGTCAAGAAACAGACGCGCCACGAGGGGGATGCGGAACAGGGACGGCGAGAGAGGAGAGAGGAGAAAGGCGAGCTCCCCTTTCTCCTCTCTCGCCCCTCAGAAGCTCCACTCGCGGAACAGATCCAGCCCGAACTGGCGCGGCGTATTGCGGTCGTCGGGGCGACCACACAGGAGCGCGGTCGACGCCGGCTCGGAGCTGGCTTCCACGGAAAAGCCATCGTTCAGGCGGCGCTCCACGGTCACCCCCAACTCATCGGCCAGCGACTGGTTGCTGCCCGTCCCGCCCAGCTTGCACAGCCCATAGTTGGCCGTCACGAAGGTGCGCTCACCGATCTGCTTCCCGACGCCAATGCGAGAGCCCCAGAGCACACCCAGCGGACTCTCCTGCGAGGTCGTTTCGTCGCCCACGCTCCCTGGCTGCACCTGCACGTAATCGAGGACGCCGATGATGTCCGACAGCTGCTGCTCGATCACCCCGCCGATGGTCGGGAGGAGCGCGGACGCCACCGGGCGCAGCGCGGCAGACGTCGGCCCGCCGAGCGCGAACGTCGGGGCGCCGAACGTCAGATAGCTGAGAATCTCGGTGAGTGACAGTGCGAACTGCCCGGAGTTCGACAGCTGAAGCGTGGGATTGGCCACCGTGCCGCCCACGTGCGCGATGATACGGATGTTCTGGCGGTTCGGCTGGCGCACGATGTAGCTCGCGTAGACATCGAGCGTGGCGGGAATCTCGGGATCGCCGTAGAAGACGATACTGCCGCTGTCCACCTGGAAGCTGCGCTGCACAAGCCCCAGATCCAGCCGGTAGGTCCCCCGCACGACCTTCAGCGTGCCGCTCAGCCGCTGTCCACCGAGCTGCGCCAGATCCACCGACCCGCCCAGCTTGATGTTCGCTTCGCCAGAACGCAGCCACACGTCATCCCCGATCTGGATACGAAGATCGGGCACCTGGAGGTGGGTCATGAACTCCTTCACGCGGGGCGACACCTGGGGGACGATGCCACGATTCTGCCCGAAGGTGGTGTCGACCACGTCGTAGAAATCCGGATCGTTCTCGTCCAGCGCCACAACGTTTCGCCGCGACGAGAGGTCGGGGAGATAGACCGTCCCACGATCCACCGTCATGGCGCCCGTCAGACGCGCCTGGTCGAATGCGCCGGTCAGGCGCACCCGCCCGCTCAGCTCGAGCCTGGAGAGCGTACGCTGGTCGAACGCCGCGAAGTTGTGCGCCGCGAACGCCAGGTTGAACGAGGTGCTGTCGATGCTCGCGTAGTCGGGCACATGGACCGTCCCCGACACGTCAAGGCGGTCCCCGTCGTCCTGGCCGCTCACGGCGGAGAGCTGGCGGACGGCGATGCTATCGTGCGCGAAGACGAGATCCGCATCCGCCATGCGCAGCTGCACCCCGGCCCGTGGGATGGTGGCTTCGCCATCGTGCACCATCAATCGGCCGGTGAGCGTGGGGTGGCGCCACGTACCGCCGATGGTCAGGTCGGTGGAGGCCCGCCCGCGCACACCGGTCAGCTCGCTCGAGATCGCCTCGAGCATCGAGAGGTCCACGCTGTCCGCGTAGATGCGGCCCGTGAGGGAATCGGGGAGCATACGCTGCTCCACGGGATGCAGCGCGAGGTCCATGGGCAGCACGCCGGTGGCCGAGAGCACCGGCTGGCTGTCCCGCAGCACCTGCAGCGCGGCATCCAGCCGCTCGTTGGCGTAACTGCCGCGCACGGTGAACATCGGCACGTGGAGCGCGCCGATGCGAGCATCGGCAAAGCGGCCGGTCATCCGCAGCGTCGGGTGCGCGCGCGTGCCGGCCATCACGCCCGCCATGTTCCCGAATCCATGCAGCTCTGTGCCCGACTGTGTTAGCGCGCCCACGTCGGACAACGGAACGCTGTCGGCCGTGAGCGAGGCGCTCACCGCTCGATCGGTGGGGAACTGCCCGCGCATGGCAATCCGACCGCCCGCTCCGTTGCCCAGCAGGAGGGAGTCCACCACAACCGTGGTGGAATCCAACTCCACGTGCACCGGTGCCGCCAGCGCCCAGCTGTGGTCGCCGATGTGCAGCCCGAGCGTGTCCATGGCCACGCGCCACCCCGGCCCAACGCGCGCGAACCGCATGGTGCTGGCTGCATGCAGCATTCGCCCGGACGGTGCACTGTCACCCGCAAGGCGGAGCGACAGTCTCCCATGCTCGGCGTCGGACATCGCGAGCGCCGCCGTGGCATCGGCAAAGTGCAGTTCCCCCGCCGTGATGCTGTCGAGCGATGCGGTGATCGTGCCGTGCGCTCCCGCCGGCAGTCCGGCGGCGGAATAGCGTCCCGCCGCGTTCGCGACCGCCATGGTTCCCACCGTGACGTCGCTTCCCGTCACGGTGCCGGCCGCCGACAGAGCGTGCAGGGAGCCGGCGAGCGTCCCATGCACTTCGAGCTGCCCGCCCAGGGAATCACGCCGCGCACTCCGCCACGGCAGGTAGGGGCGCAGTAGCGCCAGCGAATCGAGCGTGACCGTGTAGCGCAGCGAGTCCGAGCGATTGGGGATGAGCCCCAGTCCGCCGGAAGCGAGTAGCCGAGCGCTGGGAGCGCGCGCGTCCAGCGAGTCGACGCGCATCACGCCATCGGCAAAGGTGACGCGCGCCGCCGACGGAAGGAACGTGGTGGAATCCACGCGCGAGCGCTCCAGGCCGACCGCCAGCTCCCCCGCCAGATTGGCGAGCGAATCGCCGCTCAGATCGCCCCGGAACGACCCGGTGAGCAGTGTGGAGGGAAGCGCGGGTCGGTCCAGCAGCGTCCGCAAGTCCAGGTTCCGCACGCTTCCCGTGGCACGCGCGAGGTAACCGGGTGCATCCAGGTCGAAGTGACCGTCCAGCGCCATCGTGCCGCCCGCGCCAGTGAGCGAGCCGGCAAGCTCGAGATTCTGCGTCGTCCCCCGCACACGCAGTGGTCCGGTGTATGGACCGCGTAGCGGCAGCCGGGAATAGGAGCCCGCCAGCGTGGTGAACGAGAGCGGATCCGCCTGGAGATCCAGATCGAACACCATGAACGGCTCGGCGTCGGTCACCCGGCCGCTCCCCGTGAAATGCGTCGGCGTCCCTGCGCCATCCTGGTGCGTGATGTCCGCATGGCTCACCCGCACATCCATCCACGACGAATCGAGCGTCGCCGAGCCGAACACGGTGCCCGCCAGCCGAGGGAACGCAGGGAAGAGGAACTCGATGCTCCGCAGATCGAGCGTCTGGAACTGGACGTCGAACGCGTGAAAGACGGCGCGCGCGGGCGCCTGAATATCGAGCTCGCCATGCGCGCTGCCTCGTGAGACCGCGCCCGGAACATGCGCATCCGCAAAGGTGAAGTGCGCATCATCCACCTTGAAGCGATCGAGCGGACCGCCTGGCCCTCGCACGGTGCCGGTGATGTCGCCCTGCCAGTCAACGGGGAATGGCCCGCCGGCCAGCGTCCTGAGGAGATCGAAGTTCACCGGGCGCGCCGCCAGATTCACGTCAGTCACGCCGAGCATCGGACGCCCCGTCACGAAGGTCATGGTGCCGCTGAGGCGCGACCTCGTGGAGCGGACATCCATCTTGCGGAGGGCGTAGTCGAGGACATGGAGGTCGCTCGGGTCATTGTGAATGTCCACTTCGAGCGTCCCGCTCCCGCTGGTGGGGAGCGTGGGATACACCCAGTCCATGTCGCGCAGCGACGCGGAATCCCCGATGATGCGCACCGCATACCGCGTGGGCTCGTCTCCTCCCCACTCGATGGTGCCGCTGGCACGTCCGGTGGACGCGGGGAGATCGAAGTGATGGATGAACAGCCACGCGGTGTCGCCCAGCAGCCGTACGTCGCCACGCAGATCGTGGACATCGAGCGGCGGGTCATCCTCGCGCACCGTTGCGGAGCCGATCACGATGTGCTGCCCCGCGCTGTCTGGGTCGGCCAGGCGCGCGCTGGGCGAGCGCAGCTCGAGCCCGGTCCACCGGATCGTCTTCTTGAGCCCTTCGCTCGTCGGGCGCACATGATGATCGGGGGAGACGAGCTCGGCCACGATGGCGCTGTCGCGGGCCTTGCCACGCAGCCACGGATCCGGATGCCACGGCATGGTGAGGATGACCGTGCCGTGGTGCACCACCAGGCTGTCGATCATCACGAAGTCGCCGAAGGAGCGCTGCCGCGGAGTGCGCGTGGAATCTCCGTGGGGGAAGATGCGTCGGAAGTTCCAGTCCCGATCGGCGTGGCGTCGGAGATTCACGACCGGATGGTCCACCTCGAGCGAGGAGACGAGCAGCCGACCGTCAGCCAGATCGCGCGGATCGTAATGGAGCCGCACACGCCCCGTGCTGACGAACAGCGAATCCTCGGCATCGCGAATGGCCACCGAATCGATGACCAGCTGCGTGAGCCACCCGCCGCTCAGCCGACCCAGGTAGACGGTGCCACGCCCGGAGAGCCGCGCGTTCACGAGCGCCATCAGGTTGCGGCGGACCCAGCCCCGCCCGGCACTCGTCTGCGTGAGCGACACCACGATCAGCCCCGCGATGACCCCGAAGAAGAGGATCATGCTGGCGCTGACGATGGCGACGACGCGACGGCGGGACATGGGGGAGGAGGTCAGTAGATCAGTCGGTCAGTTGGTCTGTCGGTCTGTCGGTCAGGAAGGGCTGCAGGGCAAGTGTCCCTCGCCTCGCAAGCCGTTCCTGACTCACTGAACAACTGACTCACTGTAGTCAAAACGCCTGCCCGATGCTGAAGTGAAAAGTCAATCGCGACAGGAACGTGTTCGACTGGGGCGGTGCGTACGTGGTCGGGCAGTCGCTCCCGCTCGTCGTGATTCCTTCGTCGAAAGTATTGCCCGGACTCACACAGCGAAGCACCCGCGGCTGATCCGGCGAGAGCGTGCCCACGTAATAGGCGGAGCCCGCCGGCTGCGAGTAACGATTGTACCCCACGTCGAGGCGCAGCGGTCCGACCGGCGAGGCGACGCGCACCCCCACACCAGGCGTGACCTTGATGTCACCGAACGACGCCGCTTCGCGCCCGCGGTTCCAGATGTCGCCCACGTCCACGAACAGCGCCAGGTGCGCGATGTCGTGCAGCACCGGCGACGGAGTCCGAAGCTCCAGATTCCCCACCAGGAGCGTGTTGCCGCCGGTCGGCGAGAAGCGCTCCACCGTGGAATTCGCCGGCGTCGCCTCGTACCGCGTCGCGCCCGCGGAATCCGCGGAGATCGCGAAGGTATCCACCACGTACACCACCGACCCGAGTTGATTCTGATTGTAGCCACGCACCGAGTTCGGCCCGCCGGCATACAGCCGCTCCTCCGGGGGCACGAAGTGCGATGCCCCGTGCAGCGACCACCCATCAAGCACCGCACCCAGCTGCAGGTGCGCGGCCAGCACCGATGATGTGCCGATGGGCCGGTACACCGACGCCTCGCCCAGCAACTTGTTGAAGCGGAGATGCGACTTCTGCCCCTCGGGCGTCTCCGCACCCACCGCGGTGGCCCCCGAGCGGAATTCAGCGCGCATCTGCGAGCCCGTGGTGGGATTGAGCGGGTTGTCCGACCGGTCGCGCACCAGGCTCAGGCTCGCCACGCGCAAGCTGTGGTTGTCCTGCAGGCGGGCGATGTCCGCCAGATTGCACACGTTGAACACCTGGCAGAAGATCGCCTCGTCCGCCTCCGTGCGGCCGTATTCGATCTGGTACGAGAGCGTGAGCGGCGTACGCGGCGCCACATCGCGGGTGATCGACGCGATGCCGCCCACCGGGGTGTAGCGCAGAAAGGCGTTGAACTCGGACTGGCGCTGACTGTAGATGGTGAGCGACGGCACGTAGCGCATCCCGAAGAGCGCCGGCGGGCGGAAGGTGGCGCTCACGGAGTAGTTGAGCTTCCTGCTGAAGACATCGCGGCGCACATTCCCCGTGCACAGCCCGGGGAAGCCGTCCAGCGGCTTTCCCACCCCGATCTTCGACAGACGCGCCGAGAGCTCCAGCCGGCGCGCGCCGCCCAGAAAATCGCGGTCGACGAACCGCCCCTGCGCGCGAAAGCAGTCGAGCGTCGCCCACCCCGCACCCAGGCGGATGCTGTGCATCTTCGCCTCGCTCAGCTGCGCCACCATGGTGAGCAGACTGTCCGTGGGACTGTCCAGGCTGTCCGGCGCGATCCCCAGCGACACATGGCTGTATGTCTCCAGCTGGTAGAGGTCGCGCTGGCTCGTCAGGATATCCCGTTGCCGGTAGAGATCCCCCGTCTGAAAGGCCAGCAGCTTGCGGACCGTGGAGGGCGCAATCCGAACAGTGGTGTCTGGCCGGTTGGGGCGGATGTCGAAGATGATCTTCCCGATGCGGTAGATGCGCCCCGGGAGAAAGGTGAGCTCCACCGTCGCATGGTTGGTCGTGTCGACGAAGGTGTTGCGCAGCGGCTCCTGCGCCCTCGCGTAGCCGTCGTTCCGCAGCCGGTCCACCACCGTATCGATGGCCTGCGCCAGAAGGAGCCGGTTGAAGACGCCGCCCTTGAATGGGAGCAGAAACTGCATCAGTCGCTTGCCATTCCGCGCGGTGTCGAGGCCCGCGATCGCGAGGCTGTCGATGATCACCGGCGGCCCCTCGGCGATATTGAACACTACCCCCACCGCGTGCGGACCAAGCGTCTGCTGGCTGGGATCGACCGCCGTGCGATAGTAGCCCCGTTGCCGGTAGAAGAGCCGCAACCGGATGACGTCGCGCTTGAGCTCCAGCGAATCGAGGCAGCGCTTGCGGCCCAGGGGGAGCCCGAGTTTGCGCCGAGCCCAGCTCGATGGAGCGGTGACGATGGCGCGTGACAGGGAGTCGGCGCCAACCAGGCGATTCCCGATGAACTTCACCTGGAGCACCTCCGGGTCGCCCGTCTGGCATTGCAGCGCCTGCGCGGCGGCGAGGCGCGGAAGGCAGAGGAGCAGAGCGGCGAGAAAAAAGAGTCGCGGAGGGACGTGGAGGCTGGCGCGTACGGGCATCAATGGGGCTACTACACCGCCTCGACGAGGATGGTGCCTGGCCCCCGATGCTTCGCGCGCCGCTTCATCTCCGCGGCCAGCGCGCCGATGTGGCTCGTGGAGATCCACCGGTCCGGATTCACGCGTAGCACGGCCACCGAGAGCCGCGCGATCGGAAACTCCCGCGCCCGCCCCTCGCGGTCGATCCCCGTGAAGCTGCCGCGCGTCACCGCTTCTTCCCCCACCGCGCGCGCCGCCACATGCACGAATCGCTCGGCGCAATCGCGCGCCACCGCCTCCGCGTCCTCCGTGCTGGTGACGACGATGAAGTCGTCGCCGCCGATGTGGCCGACGAAGTCGCTCGGCTTCCCCGCCGCCTCCACCGCGCTGCGGACCGCCGCACCCATGTCGCGGATCACCATGTCGGCCACGCTGAAGCCGTAGGTATCCGCGAAGGGCTTGAAGTTGTCGAGATCGATGTAGCAGATGGCGAACGGCTCCTTGAGCGCCGCGCGACGCGCGATCTCCTCCTCGATGGCCTTCCCCCCCGGCAGTCCGCTGGTGGGGTTTCGATCACCTTCACGACGGACCAGACGCAGCAACGCGACTACGCGCGCTCTCAGCTCGCGCGGATCGAACGGCTTGGCCAGATAGTCATCGGCGCCCGCTTCGAAGGCGGCCATCTTGTTCTCGATGTCGCCACGGGCCGTGAGCATGAGCACGGGAATGCGGGCCGTGAACGGATTCCGCTTGATGGCGCGCGCCACCTCGATCCCCGACATGCCAGGCATGACGAGGTCCAGCACGAGGATGTCGGGCTCCCGCTCCTGGATGGCAGCAAGCGCCGACAGCCCATCGGTGGCCAGATCCACCTCGTGCCCCGCCGATGCGAGGACCTCGCGCAGCATCAGGCGCATGTCCTCGTTATCGTCGACACAAACAACGTAACTCACGTTTTATGCTTCACTTGAGGCGTGATAAATTCACTCGCGGCCCGACCGCTGTCAACGTACGGCCGGGCGCGAGTCACCGGTCCTGCCGTTACCCCGCCACCATCGCCCACCTCGTCCACGCGGCGCTCCCTCTGACGCTCGCTCGTCCTCGCAGCAGCGCCCCTCACCGCGATGGTCGCGAGGGGCGCTTCTTCAGATGGCTCGCACCGTGTCCACAGTTCCCGCTCATTGGACCCCGCAGGGCCTACAGACGTTCCCGCTTAACGCGCCGTCTGGTATGGCGACCACAGCCTCGCACTGATCCGCGAGCCCCGAACTGATCCGCGGCGGCACCCTTCGCATGACGATCGGCGCCGCGGGGCGTCTCTCGCGACGGTGCTCGCGGCGCGAGGCTGCTCGTCAGACGCGTGGTAGGTGTCGGCAGTCGGCTCTAGCCGCCAGGGCCCCCTCGGCCGCTTCGCACACGGCACGTGTCGTTCCCGCACGGTTCCCGAGCGTGGCCGAGTCGATTCGGGCGAGATGGCGGAGGTGAGGAGAGCGGTGCTGGGGTACGTCGCTCGATGGCTGCGCCGGACCGCACGCGGCGCCCGGCGCGCTACTTCGTCCGGCTGGCCATCACGGACCCGACTATCACTCCCCGCGCAGCACGAGCACCGGGTCCACTCGACATGCGCGTAACGCCGGCATCATGCTCGCCGCCATGGCTGTGAGCGCGAGCACAAGCGCGACCATCGTCAGCAACACCGGATCGCGCGCCGAGCCCTGGAACAACAGCGGCTGGACGACGGGCGCGATTGCCAGGGCGCCCAGCACACCGACTCCGGTACCGACCACGGAGGTGACGAGCGCGCGCTTCCAGACCATCCACAGAATCTGCCGTCTGCGTGCGCCCAGCGCGATGCGCACCCCAAGCTCGTGCTGTTGCTGCGCCACCAGATAGGCCATCACCGTGAACAGTCCCACGCCCGCGATGGCGAGCGTGGCGATGCCGAAGAGTCCGAAGACCAACGTGCCCACGCGCCAGGGACGAATCTGCGGCTGGAGACTGCTCCCGAGGAGTGAGACGTCCCAGACATGCGCATCAGGCGCCGCCCGGCTGAGCGCCGTGCGCAACGTATGGACGAACGCCTCGGCGTCCCCGATCGGGCGTACCAGCAGCGCCGAGCTCTCCTCGGGCAGTTCCTGGCCGAAGGGAACGTAGACTTGCATCGGCGGCGTCTCGCGGAGTCCCGATTGATGGGCATCGGCCGCGACCCCAACGACGCGCACGCATCGGGGCGCGCGGCGGGGTTGTATGACCAGGCACTGCCCCAGCGCATTCTCCCCCGGCCACACGACGCGCGCCATCGTCTCGTTCACGACCGCCACCGGCTCCGTGCCGTAGCCTTCGCTCGAACGGAAAACACGTCCTCGTATCGTCGGCGTGCCGACCGTCCGAAAGTAGTCGGCTGACACGGCGCTGATGTACGGTCCCCCGCCCGACGCCGCAGGCATGGCACTTCTGCCGGCAGGCCGAATGGGGACCGTCACTGCTTGGAAGAACGGCACACTCCCTGCCTCGACGCTGGCACGCTCGACGCCGGGCAGACGCCGCACAGCATCCAGCAGCGCGTTGAACCGCGTCTGCGCGGTCACATCGGCGCGTTGTCGCTCGGCAGGCGTGTGGACCTCGACTTCCGGGAGGTCGATGTGGGCCACCACCACGCGATCGACCTGCACGCCCAGATCAAGATCCCGGATCCTGAGCAGGCTGCGCACGAACAGCCCGGTGGTCGAGAGCAGGATGACCGCGAGCGCCACCTGTGCCGCTTGCAGCACGGTCCGCACACGCCGGCCTCGGCCACGCGACACGGATTCGCCGCCGCTCAGGCAGCTGCGCAGGTCGTCGCGCGTGGCGCGAAGCGGGGGGAGCATGCCAATGAGAAGGGCCGTGAGGAGAACCGCTGCCGCCGTGCAGGCCAGTATTCGTCCGTCGAATGGCAGCGACGTCCAGGGGATACCGGGAAAGAGCGCGCGGCCAATGAGGGTACCGCTCCAATCGCCCACCAGCAGCCCCGCGATGCCGCCAAGCACGGCGAGGCCCAATGCCTCCGTGAGGAGTAGCCTGGCCACGCGGGCGCGCCCGGCACCGAGGGCCCGCCGGATGCCAAGCTCGCGCCGCCGCCGGACGGCGCGGACCACGAGCCAGTTCGCGATGTTCGCGGCTGCCACGAGCAGCATCAGGATGGAGAGCGCGTACAGGACCCGCGACACGCCAGCCTCGCGAGGCTCGACCCCATCGTCCGTGTACCCCAGCGGCCTGGCAGAAACCGTGGCCTCGTGCATCAGCGGGTTGTGTCCTGAATAGCCGTGTCTGAGCGCCGCGGTCATCTGCGTGTCGGCCAGGCGCACATCGGCGGTGGGCCGCAGCCGCCCGACAAGGCGTACGCGGCTCGCATTCCATGTTGTGGCCCAGGTCGGCAGATTCCCGCGGCAGCAGGTGCTCATCGGGAGCCAGACATCCACCGGCGCCCGCTCGACGCCGGAGAAGCCCCGGGGTGCCACCCCCACCACCGTGTACTCATCTCCGTCAAGCGATATCTGGTGGCCAAGCACGCCCCGGTCGCCGCCGAACTCGCTCATCCAGAGCCGATAGCTCAGCACCGCCACGCTCGTCCCCCGTGGCGGTACATCCTCGGAGGCAAGGAAGAACCGTCCGAGCGCCGGCCGCGTACCCAGGACACGGAACAGCGTGGACGTTGCA
>DASUKA010000107.1:0-32286 GCA_036278935.1 Gemmatimonadaceae bacterium | reverse complement strand
CGGGTGACTTCTTCCGCACCGTCGAGAACGTCACGGGGCAGGACCTGGCCTGGTTCTGGCGCGCCTTCTTCTACTCGACCGACGTGCTGGACATCGGGATCGACAGCGTGGTGACGCGCGTGGCGGGGGACACGAGCGCGGTGGACAGCGCGCGGGGGGCGCCGGCGGCCGCGGTGCCGGATACGGGGCAGCTGGTGGCGACGATCGCGCTGACGAAGCACACGGCCGTGCCCTTCCCCGTGGAGCTCCGGCTCCAGCTCGCTAACGGCTCCACGCGCGATGTGAAGCTGCCCGTGGTCATCTGGAACAACGGCAGCAACTTTGCGGCGTCGCTTCCCGTACGGGCGAGAGTCACCGGCGCGCGGCTCTGGCCCGATCCTTCGGTTCCTGATTGGAACGCCGCGAACGATACATGGGGCACTCCGCCGCCGGCCGATTCGATTGCGCCCGTGACCATGGGCGGGCTGACGAGTCAGACGAACGAGCGGTAACGGCTCGCAGCCAGGTGGCCGTGTTGGCAGTGCAAGGAGTTTCGCTTACATTCCAGCGAACGACCCTGCGGGCGGGAGACGCGCCAGCCGGGTCGTCGCGTTCCCAGCCGCTTCATGCGGCAAGGATTGACCTTTAGCCGGAGCATGGGGAAGACCGATGCCAGGGTTCGCCAGTTGGGCAACGCACTGGTGGAAGCCAGTTCTGTTTGTAATCATCGCCGGCCATCTCACCAATGTGTGCGTGACCCTCTTCCTGCACCGCGCGCAGACGCATCGCGGAGTCACGTTCAACAAGCTGGCCGAAATCCCCATGCGCCTCTGGCTCTGGCTGTCGACGGCTATCGTCACCAAGGAGTGGGTGGCGTGTCACCGCAAGCACCACGCGTTCGCGGATCGGGATGGCGATCCGCACAGCCCGCTCATCGAGGGGTTGCGCAACATCATCATCAAGGGCGCCTTCTACTACCGCAAGGCAGTGCGCCAGCCCGGCGTCCTCGAGAAGTACGGCAAGGGCACGCCGAACGACTGGCTCGAACGCTATATCCTCTCGCGGCTCAACTGGCTCGGCATCGTCATCATGCTGGCCATCGACATCTACCTCTTCGGCTTCTTTGTGGGCCCCCTGGTATGGGGGGTGCAGATGCTCTGGATCCCCTTCTGGGCCGCGGGCATCGTCAACGGGGTCGGCCATGCGCTCGGCTATCGGAACTTCAAGGTGAAGGATGAGAGCCGCAACATCCTACCAGTGGCCATCTGGCTCGGGGGCGAGGAGCTCCACAACAACCACCATGCCGATCCGCACTCCGCCAAGTTCAAGGCGAAGTGGTACGAATTCGACATCGGATGGATCTACATCCGTCTGCTCCAGGTCTTCGGTCTCGCGAAGGTCAAATACGCGCGGGCGTGATGACTTCAGGGTGCAGCGAGTAGGGTGTCGGGTGTAAGGGGAACGGCATTCGCGAGAGGAGCTCTGTTGCCATCCACCCGACACCCCACTCCCGACACCCACTTTTCTGGAGTCCCCAATGCCCGACACCCCCACCCCCACCATCACCTGCTCCCGCTGCGGCCAGACGCGCGCGGGGCTGGATCGTGCTCCCTTTCCCGGGCCCATCGGCGCCCGGGCGCTGCAGGAGATCTGCGCCGAATGCTGGGGGCAGTGGCTCAAGCAGCAGACGATGCTCATCAACCATTACGGCCTGAATCTGATGGACCCGCAGGCCCGCGCCTTCCTCACCCGGAACATGGAAGCCTTCCTCTTCAAGCCGGGGCGGGAAGAGCAGGTCGACACGAGCCGGCAGGGCACGATCAACTGGTAGACCGCGGCGTACCAGGCCGGAGCAACTGAACGACAGGAGGAGCGGAAGGGGCGCCACCGGCGTCCTGCCGCCCTCCTGTTTGCGTGTCGGCGGTTCGCGCACGGGTTGACGCCACCCGTCAGCGGCAATATAGTAACATATCGTTACCATAGGGGCATTCGTACGATCGTGTTACTATATTGGAGCAGCGTGCCGGACCTCACCCGTCACGGCGAATAGGGCGCGTCAATGCGCGAGCCCCGTTCGGCGCGTCCCGCACGCGCCGTCCGCCGCGTCACCGTCTCGGTGGACGTCGTGCTCCTCGCCATGCACGGCCCGCAGTTGGCCGTGCTGCTGCGCAGGCGCACCGATAGCACGATGCGCGAAGGATGGGAGCTCCCCTGGGAGATGCTCCGGCAGGCGGATACCCTCACGACCGCGGCGGCACGCGTCGCCCGCACCGCGTTGGGTGCACGGCCGGCACTGCTCGAGCAGGTCGCCGCGTTCGGGGAGCGCCGGCGCCATCCGGGCAAGGCCGAGCTCTCGGTCGCCTACCTGGCGCTCGCGGACGTCCTGCCGGCCGCACCAGCGTACGGGATCACCACCTGGGCGCCCGTGCGTGGCCTTCCTGCCCTCCCGCCGGCGCAGCGCGGTATCGTGCAGGCAGCACTCGCCGCCGCGCGCGATCGTCTGGATCGCTCGCCGGTGGCTTTTCGGCTCCTCCCGCCCGCCTTCACCCTCAGCGAGCTACAGGCGGTGTACGAAGTGCTCCTCGGCCGACAACTGCACAAGGCCAGCTTTCGGCGCGCCCTGCGCGCGGCCGGGCTGGTGGAGCCCACCAGCGAATGGCGGAGCGAGGGGCGCGGCCGGCCGGCGCAGCTCTACCGCTACGCTCCCCGCGCCCACCGTGGCCCGCGCCGCGGCGTCCGCCTCGAAGGACTGAGCCGATAGAGCGGACGTCGCTCAATCCAGCGGGCGGTCCTCCCGTCCCCGTTCACCGGGCTTCCCTCTGCCCGTCTCGGCCTTCCACCGGATAAGACGGCTCGCGATCGCCACGTTATCGGACGCGATCTCGAACAACGTGGAGAGCGCCAGCGCCTCCGTCTGTGCTTCCACCTGCGCGATCACCGGCGGCGCATGCCCCGCCCGCCGCTTCGGATCACGCCGCCGCTCGACCAATACGCGCGCCTGGCACTCCGCGCGTCGACGAGGAACCGCAGGCACTGCCTCGATCTTTACCAGGCCGCCCCCAGGCAGCGGGCGGCTGTAGAGCGTTACTGCGTCATCCATGAGCTCATGCGTCGAGGGAGGGCGTTACGGTCGCACGTGCAGTTGCGAGGACCGATATCCCGAGTCACGCCGGTCTGCCCCACCCGGTCCACGGCCGCCGGTGTCCGACTCGCTCTGGATGTCGTCGGCGTGATGTCGCGATGCTGTCGCGGGTGTGGTCGGCAGCATGAATACTCCTTCGGCAGGAAGCAAGCGCCGGATCGCGATCAGCCGGCGGCCAAACCAGGTCGGGCTGGTGCGCGACCCGGAGAATCGGTCGAGCTTGACCCGATGCCCGCCGCTCGAGGCATGGATGATGGTGTCGCCGCCGACGTAAATGGCCACGTGCTGCGCCCCGCGGTCCCCGAAGAAGAAAAGCAGATCGCCAGGCCGCAGATCACCGGGCGGCGGAGCATCGCCGTACGCCACTTGCTCGTGCGCCGTCCGCGGCAGCGCAATCCCGTACTGCGCAAACACATACTGCACAAACCCCGAACAGTCAAATCCCCGGGGGGTCGTCCCTCCCCACCGGTACGGAACTCCGAGGTATTGTTTGGCCGTCCGGACAAGGTCCTCGCCGTCCACGATGCCGCGAACGGGAACCGCCTCCACGCGGTGCTGCGGGAGCTGCGCCGCCGCCCGCGATGACCAGCTAAGCACCGCCGCGGAGAGCAACAGACACTGGCCCATCCGGATAGAACGCATCGGGATGAGGACGATCAACCGGACGGAAAGTCAGGCGCGCCGTGCTACCGCCAGGCGCTCATCCGCGGGCGGTGAGGTGCACGTGCCTCGTTCGGTGTTCCTGCGGACTCAGCCGCGGCGCCGTATGGCCGCGCGAACCGATCGTGTTGTATTGCGACGACGCATCGCCGCGCCCCAGAGATCGCCCACGGTCGCCAAGCGATCGTGCATGGTGGCCATGGTGTAGCGCGCGGGGCTCAGCGTGGGGGTCAGCTCCTGCCAGTCGAGCGGCGTGGAGACTGTGGCGCCCGGACGCGCACGAACACAGTAGGCGGCCGCAAGACTCTTCCCTCTGGCATTCTGCAGATAGTCGACATACACCGCCACATCGGGACGGGCCTTGAGCGACCGTTCGGTTGTCGCCGTATCGGGGTGCGCCCTGGCCACGCTCAAGGCGATGCCGCCGGCGAGCGAGACGGCCGTGTCGTAGCTGGCGCCTGCCGGGAGCGGCAGCACGATATGGAGCCCCGCCGAGCCCGAAGTCTTGACCGCGGCGTGAAGATCGAGCGCGTCGAGCTCCTCCTTGATCCAGCGCGCCACCTGCACCACCTGTGCGAACGCCGCATCCGGGCCCGGATCCAGATCCAGGATCGCATAGTCGGCATGATCGAGCGATTGCACGCGCGAGTGCCACGGATCCACCGAGATGCACCCGATCTGGATGGTGTAGAGCAGGGTGGCGAGATCGCCGCCGATGATCCGCGCCTGCATTCCGCTCGATTCGCTCATGATGGCCGTCACACGCACGGTGCGAGGCACGGTGCTCGGCGCCTTCTGTTGAAAGAACGTCTCTCCGCTCAATCCCTCGGGTGAGCGTTTGAGCACGAGGGGGCGGTCCTTGATGCGCGGCAACAGAAAGGGGGCGACGTGCGCGTAGTAGCGCATGACATCGCCCTTGGTGCAGCCGACCTCCGGAAAGACTACCCGATCGAGCCGCGAGACCGTGAGCGTCCGGCCGCGAGAGACGCGCAGCACGCCATCGCCGCCGTTATGCTCGATCTCGTCGAGCTGGGCGATGACGGCGGACGTCCGCGCGGCGCCGCGCCCGGAGCGGACCGCGTGGGGGACGTCACCACGCGATGCCGTAGTCTTCACCATGGTTGCTCGACGCACCCCACATCGAATGGTGCGCGGTGTCGAACAGAATGGCGTTGATCGGTCCCGAGGTGCGCTCCGCGAACACGAGATGGTAGCCCATCCCGCGCAGCGCCCGCCGGGTGGAGTCAGGGAGCGATGTGGCCACCAGCAGGCGCCCCGGTTCCGACTCGTGCATGCCGAACGACGAGCGCATCTGGAAGCTGTTGATATTCGGCGCCTCGGCCGCCTGCTGTGGTGTCATCCCGAACTCCACGATGTTCAGGAAGAATTGCAGCAGGTTCTGGTCCTGCGAGTCGCCGCCCTGTACGGCGCATGCCAGGTAGGGCTGGCCGTTCTTGAGCGCGAGCGTGGGCGTGAGCGTCACACGCGGCCGCTTGCCAGGCTCGATGACGTTGAAGGGGCCGTCCTTCGCGTCGGTGACGAAGCTCTGGGCGCGCTCGCTCAGTCCGATCCCCGTATGCCCCGCGATCACCGCCGGCACCCAACCGCCGCTCGGCGTTACGCTCACCACCCAGCCGTTCTCATCCGCCGCCTCGATGGACGTGGTGCCGCTGTAGAAGCTCTGCTCGTACGCGGAATCGGCAGCCGTGGCGTTCTCGGAGATGAACTCCGATGCCCCGGACATGCGCGCCAAGCCCTGGGTTGGCGCGGTGCGCTCCGACATACGCGAGGTGTCGCGCGCCGGGGTCACCGTCCTGTCCTGCTCTCCGCCCGCTGCCTGCGCACCGGCCGGCACGAAGTCGCTCACCTTCCACCGGGCCAGGAGCGTTGCGAAGGGATTCGTGCCGCCCTGGTACGGATAGGGATCACCTGGCTTGACCGTGGGGTCGTTCTTCGTCCAGTCGATCTGCGCAAAGCGCGCCTTGGCGTACGCCTTGGAGAGCAGTCCCTTCACCGGCTCCGCGGGTGGGAAATATGGATCGCCATAGTAGAAATCACGGTCGGCGTACGCGAGGTTCATCACCTGGTAGAGCGTGTGGATGTACTTCGGCGTGTTGTACCCCATGCTCTTCACATCCGTGTTCGCCAGCATGTTGAGCATCTGCAGCATCACCGGCCCCTGCTGCCAGATGGGAAGCTTGTAGACGGTGATGCCCTTGTACGTGGTGGAGAGCGGCTCCTCGATCTTCACCTTCCAGTTCGCCAGGTCCTGCACAGTGAAGAGGCCGCCCTGCTCGCGCATGCCGCGCACGATCTCGCGCGCGATGTCGCCCTTGTAGAAGCGATTGTATGCCGCGTAGATGGCCTGCTTGCGGGTCTTCCCCTGCTTGAGTGCCTGCTGCTCCGCCTCCACCAGCTTGCGCCACGTCGTCGCGAGATCCTTCTGCACGAAGATCTCGCCGGGCTGCGGCGCTTCGTAGGCCTCACCCGGATGCGTGAGCATGACGGCGCGCGAGTACTTCCACTGCTTGAGCGTGTCGCGGTAATGCTCGATGGTGCGCGAGAGCTGGGCTTCCATGGGATAGCCATCCGCCATCTGGATGGCGGGCGCAAGCACCTGCTTGAGCGAGAGCGTGCCGTACTCGGCCAGCATGGTGAGCATGCCGCCCACCGTTCCCGGTGTCACGGCGGCAAGCGGGCCGTATTCGGGTGGGAAGCGATACCCCTTGCTGTGGTAGTATTCCGGCGTGGCGCCGGTGGGCGCGACGCCCAGCGCGTCAATGCCGATCACCTTATGCGTGTGCGGATTGTAGATGAGCGCCTGCGTCTCTCCACCACAGGACAGCGTATCCCACATGGTGCAGCCGGCCGCGAGCATGGCCACGGCCGCATCTACCGCGTTCCCACCTTTCGCGAAGATCAGCGCGCCAGCGGTCGCGGAGAGCGGCTTCCCGGTGATGGCAAGCCAGTGTTTCGCGTGCAGGGGCGGCTTCTCGGTTTGCGCGTGACGCGGATCGGCGGCGCCGACCGGCTGGCCGGTGCGCGGAGCGCGCTGCTGCGCGACGAGTGGCAGAGGGGCGCCGAGCAGCGTGAGCGCGAGGACGATTTCGGCGAAGTGCGAGCGTGAGGCCGACATGATCGTTGGGGCGAAGAGGGCAAACAGCGTGCGAGCCAGATGACGGAAGGCGCTGGCCACCTCGGCACGTCGGAGTGGACTCGGAGAATGTGGGGTAGCGCACAGAGGAAAATCAATCAGGGCGGTCCTCTTTCGCACTGGAGATTTCCGTATGTGCGAGTTCGGGCACACGCCGCTGCCTGACGACCCGCTGAAATGGATGACAGACAGCAGCCCCGGTGCGTACGCGCTACTCCTCCCGCAGCGCCGTGAGTGGATTCGTCCTGGTCGCCCGCACGGCCGGCACGACGCACGCCAGCACACCGCTCACCATGAGTGCGATCACCACCCCGCCGAACACCACGGGGTCGCGCGGCTGCACGTCAAAGAGGATGGCGCTCAACAGTTGCACGATCGCTGCGGCGAGCGCCAGGCCCGCGAGCATCCCCACCATAAGCTGTAGCACTCCCTGACCGAGGATGAGACGTACGACGTTGCGACGTTGAGCACCGAGCGCCATGCGGATCCCCATCTCGCGCGTACGCCGGCTCACCGAGAACGACATCACCGCATAAAGACCCACCGTGGCGAGAAAGAGCGCGATCAGTCCGAACACCATGAACATCGTCCCGAATACACGGACGAACCACAGCGGCTGCGCGATCGCGTCGGCCAACGACATGGGCCAGTACATGGGCAGATCAGGGTCCACTGCAGACACGACGTCCCGGACGGATCGCGTGAGCGCCATGGGATCGCCAGCGGTGCGCGCGGCGATGTAGACGGCGCTGGTGGGCGCCTGGGCAAATGGCTGGAAGACAATCGGGGGTCGGGGATCCTCGGGATCGCCGCCGAAGATGTCCGGTACCACACCGACGATGGTGAGCCATGGCGACCCGCGTCGCGACGGATCGAGCCGGATGCGCTGGCCGATCGGATCACCGTGCTGCAGGAAGCGCTTCACGAAGCGTTGCGTGACCACCGCCACCGGCAGCGTACGCGCACGGTCCGCGCTCGTGAAGACACGCCCCTGTGAGGAAGCAATATCGAGCGTCGCGAAGAAGCCCGGCGACACTGCCAGAGTATTCGTGAGCTGCTGGAAGGCGGCCACCTGCCGCGCGGTGTCGGTGGTGACATCCGGAAACGCCACCCCTGCTGTGAACACGTTCGTGGTCGCGAACCCCGGATCCATCGTCCGCATCTTCGCTACGCTCTCGATCATCAACCCGGCCGCCACCAGCAGCGCGCACGACAGCGCCGTCTCGAACATCACGAGCCCTTTGCTCAGTCGCCCGATGTGCAGCCCGGATACGCCGCGTGATGCATCCTTCAGTACCTCGCTGACGTCGGTGCGCGACGACTGCACCGCCGGGATCATTCCGGAGACGAGGGTGGCCACCACGCCGACGGCTGCCGCGAATGCCAGCACCTGCAGGTGCAGCCCGATCTGCACGAACGATGGAAAGTTCGTGTTCACCGTGGCTCGATGGAACGCCACCATTCCCACATATGCGAGACTCACGCCGATTGCCACGCTGGCCACCGACAGCACGAGTGCCTCGGCGAGGAACTGTCGGATGATCGCCATGCGTGAGGCGCCGAGTGCCGTGCGGATGCCCACCTCCCTGGTGCGATGCATCGCACGGCCCAAGAGGAGGTTCATCACGTTCGCGCATGCGATGAGCAGCACGCAGAACACCGCGCCCAACATCGTGACCAGCAACCGTCGTGGACCCGGGCCGATGGACCAATCGGTGAACGTTCCCGCCGTCGCCTCGAACCCTGTGTCGCTCGTGGGATAGGCGAGCGCCAGTCGCTGCGCGATCGCGCCGACGTCAGCGCCCGCGCTGGCCAGCGTCGCGCCAGGCTTCAACTCGCCGATCGTGATGACGTGCGGGCCCTGTCCGCGGGTGCTCGCCAGCGGATCGGTCTGTAATGGGAGCCAGAGCTGTTCCGCATCGGGAAAGGCGAAGCGCTTCGGCATCACGCCGACAACGGTATACGGGAGTCCATCGACGCGGATCGACTTGCCAAGAATCCGGGCGTCGCCATCATATCGCTCGCGCCACATCCGGTAGCTCAGCACGGCCACATGTGCGCCGCTCGGCGCATCTTCTCCTCTACGAATCGCGCGGCCGAGCATCGGCTGCACACCGAGTATCTGGAAGACATCGGCGGTCACCCACGTCGCAGCCACCCTCTCGGCGCGTTCGCCGCCGCTCACATTGACCATGCCGGGGACATACGCGCCCAGTGCGGTGAAGCTCTGCTGCTGCGCGCGGTAGTCGACGAAGTCCTGGATCGGCAGCGATTGCCGCCGGATTCCCTGCGCAGGGTTGTTGCGGTAGACGATGGCGATCCGATCACCATGCGGATACGGCAGCCCGCGGATCAGTACCCCGTAGACGACGCTGAACATCGCTGTGGTGAGGCCGATCCCGAGCGCGAGTGCGAGGATGGCGACAGCGGTGAAGCCGGGCGTCTTGCGTAGCGTGCGGGCAGCGTAGCGAAGATCGCGGACGAGACTGGGCATGAGGCCTCGCTGGTGGAGGACGCGGGTAGGCGCTCATCTCTACGGTGTCGGGATGCGCCGAGCTTCACCAGTGGTTTTCACAGTGCCGGTGTGCTTGGCGTGACCGGTATACAAAAGAAAACCCCCCGGTGTGCCCGGGGGGTTCTTTCTTCCACGAAGACGGGATCAGATCTTCACGACTTCGGCGGCCTGTGGACCTTTCTGTCCTTGTACGATCTCGAACTCCACGCGATCGCCTTCCTGCAGGGACTTGAAGCCGTTGGCACGGATTGCACTGAAGTGCACGAACACATCGGGTCCGCCTTCACGAGAGATGAAACCAAACCCCTTCGCGTCGTTGAACCACTTCACGGTGCCCGTAATGCGAGACATGGTGCTTACCTCTTCCCCTGATCCGGGGCAAACTGTGATGCCTGATCCCGCTCGAAAAGAGTGAGAGGCCCGCGTTGCCTCGCGTCAATTCGACGTGATCTTCGAACGTACCGAAATCTAAACATACGGCTCTCAGAATCGAGAGCACGTACGCCGGAAGTGCGTATCATAAAGCAGGCCATACCAAAACGCCCCGGGGGCGGGGAATGATTCCCCGCCCCCGGAAGGCCGCTCGCTCTATAGGGACTGGTCAGGCAGCGCCGGCGATATATCGCGCGATGCGCCCGCAGTTCGAGCAACGCAGAGTGACGTGGGATCGAGGTGGCGGTGGGGTAATCAACGGGGCGCGAAGGATTGCCCCGGAACAGGACGGGCAGCTCAATGGCTCGCCGTTACGATCGTTCGAGATGAGCTGCAGCGCCTGGGCTGGATTGTACGTGGCCGGCCGTGGCTTACGCATGAACCCTCCAAAAGTGTAACGCAGCGCCCGTGAGCCAACACGGCGCCGCTATCGCACGGCGGGCTTGTGCGCGAGCTCCCATACGCGTCGGCCGCCGCGCATAGACTTGACGACGGGTACAACTTCGCGATCAGCCCCCAAAAGCGCTGATTCGCTCGCCGGAAGGATCGGCCGCCTGTGCAGAGCTCCGCGCGGCCCGCTGCTCCCCGGCTATTCGGCTCGGCAGACAGTGGCGCAGTGCTGGCGCGCCACCTGGCGCCTTACTCCTACATCCAAGGAGACGAAAGGTTCCAGCCCGCATTCCGCACGGGCCGCTGTGGCGTCAGAAGCCACAACCGTGCTGTATACGAAAACCCCAGGCAAAACGTTGAGATGGACCGTCCCTCTTCACTCCCAGGAATGCGACCGCTTCCATAACCGCCGGTTGTCTACGCGCCACAGCCGCTTGTTTTCCGCGAACGGCTCGCCCTTCCCGAAGGCGCCAGTGTCACCCAGCGACTCCAGCATGTCGTTCGACTTGGCGGATGATTCATCAGCCCAGTGGACGATCTCCGCCTCCAGCGTGAGTGCCCGCACCGGACTCCCAAATTCGAGCGTGCCGTGATGCGACAGAATGATGTGCTCCAGCTCGAGTCGTTGCTCCTCGGTGCAGAGTGGATGGTCCAGCGCCGCGAGCCGGTGCTCGAGCATCAGGCAGCCCAGCACCACATGCTCGATGAGGTACCCCGGTGCCGTGCGCGCAAAGCCACCAAGCGATACGTCATACGCCTCGACCTTGCCGACGTCGTGCAGCAGCGCACCCGCCGTGACGAGATCCACATTGGCCCGCATGGTCTGGGCGATACCGCGCGCAATACGCGTCACCTCCCAGACGTGCAGGAGCAGGCCGCCGAGCTTGGCATGATGCCCCTTGATGGACGCCGGTACGCGCTCGAAGCGAAGACGAAAGTCATCGTCACCGAAGAAGAGAGCGAGAACTCGCTGCAGCGTGACCGATCCGATCTCCCCCCGGTACCGATCGAGCGCGTCCCACAGCTTGGTGATATCGCCCTCGATCGCGGGGAGAAACTCCTCGATACGCGCGGACTCGGGCGACACGAGCCGGACCGGCGCGGTGAGCGCCAGTTGCCGCTTGCTGGTGCCATTGGCCTCATAGCTCGCGATGTGTCCGATCACCTGCACGATCGCACCCCGCTCGGCGCCGTCCACCCAGCCGTCCGCTATCTGGTTGGCCCAGATGGGCTTCGTCGCGATCTCCCCGGATGCATTGCCGAGCGTGAGGATGACAAACCGCTCGCCGTCTCTTTTCTCTCTCTCGGAGCGCTCGATGACGCGCAGTTCGTGTTGTACGCGGTCACCGAGGGCGAGGCCGGGCAGGACGAGCGGTTGCATGGGGCAGAAACTGGGGAAAACGGGCGGGGGAGGCAAGAGCCGGCCCCTTTCGGCTCCGGCGGCAATGCAATAGCATAGAGTTGAGTTGCCGGCCAACCAACGGCTCGCGGGTGCCGGTGGTCCTCGGCACAGGCTGCGGCGCGCCGCACTGGCGGCGCCGCGCTCACGTCCTCCGCGTCGTCGGGCCGGAACCATGCCGTTCCGGAATGCGACATGGCGCGATGTCTCTCCCCGTCGTCCCGTCGTCTCATGCTGGTCCGCAGCAGCCCGGTTCTCGTCTTTCTGCTTGCCGCCGCGCTCTCCGGTGCACCGGTGCACGCGCAACGCAGCCCTGCCACCACCCGCGCCGTCGCGGGATATGTCCGCGTTCCGTATGTGCTCCTTCCCGACAGCGTGCGAAACTGGTTCGCCAGCCGATGGGACGACACATCCCGCGTGCAGAAGGAATCAGGCGGCTGCCTCACCTACCGCCGGGAGGTGACACGGCTGGGCGATACCCTCTACTGGGTGACCAGCGCCACCCTGGTGACGCCGGAGTACGACAGCCAGCGCGGCATCGAATTCACCTGCCCACACCACGCGGCGCGTTGGCACTCGCATACGCCCACTACGTGCCGCAGTGATACCTGGGGCAACGTCAACTATGCGAGCTGCGTGCTGGGCGGCGTGGATGCGTACTCCTGCCAGCCATCAGGCGACGACCGCGTCAGACTGCGCGCCGTGGGTGCGCCGTTCGGGCTCATCCACTGTGATCGGCGGGCGCTCGTCCCATATTTTCCGGCACGGCGCAGTCCGTGAAGAGACGCCTGGACGGCATCCCGCGTCTGTGAATCGATCACACGGCCAGGAATCCCATGTTTCTGAGGTCCCATCTGGCGGCGCTGCTCGCCGGGCTGGTGATGCTCGCTGGCCGAGCAGGGGCGCAATACGTGCCCGGCACCGATTCCAGCGCGCGTCGCTCCGCCCCAGCGCACGGCGCGATGCACGCACGCGCTCCCACCCCGGAGGAGGCAGGACGCCCCTTCTTCGAGTTCTGGGCCGGCGGCACGCACCACTCCGCCTTCAGCACGCGTCTGGGCACCCGGTATCGCGACCTGTTTCTGGCTGGCATGCGGGTGGGCTGGGCGATCACTACCGGTCCGCACGTGTCACTCGATTACGTCGTCGACGCGATCCCGGTGGCGGTCATGAGCGGCAATCCAGAGTACCGCTTCGTGAACGACTACCGGCCATGCCGGCCAGGCGAGGCGTGCTCGGTGCGGCTGGTAGTGCATACCATCGGCAGCTACCACACTGTCTACGGTTTCGGGCTCGCGCCGCTGGGCGTGCGACTCCAGCTCTTTCGTCAGAGCCCCGTGCGGCTGCTGCTGCACGTGAATGGCGGGGTGCTCTGGTTCCAGCATCCGGTCCCCGACCCGAAAGCGACGCAGTTCAACTTCACGGCGGAGGCAGGCGGCGCGGTGCAATGGTGGGTCACGCGCCACGACGCGGTGGTGGCGGGCTACGAGCTGCATCACACCTCCAACGCCGCCACGGGTGAGGTGAATCCCGGAATGAACTCCGGGGTGTTCTCGCTGGGACTCACGCGCTGGCGCGAATGAGCCGGCGGTGCGCGGGGCGCCTACGTGACGTAGATGATGTCGCCCTCTTCGTCGATCCCGAGCTCCTGTTCCATGCCGCACACGCCGCACGTCTTGATGGCCTGCCAGGCGATGTTCAGCTCCCGCTTCTGCGCCCGTAGCGCCGGTTTGATCGCGAGCTTCTTGTAGCTGTACTCCCCGCATTGCTCGCACGCGTGCGCGCGAGCAATGCGCTCGGCCCGCTCCCGCGTGATTCTTGCCAACGTCAGCGCTCCTCGGGCTCCCCCGGCGTGAGGGGAGACGAGAGGGGCGCGCCAATGGAGGGGATGGCGGCGCGCGGCGGCTGGTAGCCGGGACCGCCCGGAGCTCGCGCGCCTGGTTTCTGCCCGGATGCGGCATCCCCGCGGAGCGTGGGCGTGCGATTGAGCAACTCGCGCAGCCCGCCCAGCGCTCCCATGACGCCTGCCGCCTCGGCGGGAAGAAAGATGGTCGTCCCCGCTCCCTGGGTAATGGCCGGCAATGCTTCCATGTACTTCAGGCCCAGGAGGTACGTGGCCGCCTCGCCATCCGGCAGCGCGCTCGTGATGCGCTCGAGCGCCTCGCTCTCCGCCTGCGCCATGGCCAGCCGTGCCGTCGCCAGCCCCTGTGCACGAAGGATCGCGGCGTCTTTCTCACCTTCGGCGCGCCGTACCTGTGACTCCTTCACCCCTTCCGCCTCGAGAATGGCCGAGCGCTTCCTCGCTTCCGCCGTGGTCACCGCCGCTCGGCGCTCGCGTTCCGCGCGCATCACCAGTTCCATGGACTGTTGGATGTCGCGCGGCGGGTCGATGGCCTGCAGCTCCACGCGTGTCACATCCACGCCCCACCCGATCGACGCTTCCTCGATCACCTCGCGCATGCGCTTGTTGATCATGTCACGGCTGGCGAGCGTCTGATCCAGCTCGATATCGCCCACGATGTTCCGGAGCGTGGTGCGGGTGAGCGTCTCGAGGGCGAACGGGAGGTTCTGGATAGCGTATGTCGCCTTCTGCGGATCGGCGATGCGGTAGTAAAGCACCGCATCGATGTCGATCGTCACGTTGTCCTTCGTGATGACCGGCTGGCTGGGGAAGTTGAGCACCTGCTCGCGCAGATCGATGCGCGCCGTCGCCCCCGAGGTCACGCGCTTCACGCCGCCCAGATCCGACTCGATGTAGCGCACGTCAATCTCGCGCGGCGCCTCGACGAAGGGGATCAGGAGATTGAGCCCCGAACGGGCGATGCGGTTGAATCGTCCCAGTCGCTCGATCACCATCACCTCGGCCTGGCCAATGATCTTGACCGATTTGCCGAGGATGACCAGGACGACGAGCACGAGCACGCCGATCAGGAACAGTCCCGTCATGTTCGCTCCTCGAAAGTGTCCATCTGCTCCCGAAAGCTACCGTAGCAATGGAGGGGCGGCAACGGAACTACCCGAAAGGAGAAAGGCGAAAGGCGACCAACTCCTGGAAGACAGCCCTCTCTCCCGAGGTCGATACTCCTCTCGCCTTTCGCCTTTCTCCTCTCGCTACTTCCTACTTCTTCTCTCCAATCTTGGCGAGCGTGAAGAGATCCTGCTGGCTCTGCCCCTTCTGGAGGAGCGTGATGGCGCGCTCAAGCTGCGCGTCGTCAGGAATGGAACGGCGGCGCGCGGTGGAATCGCCGAACGCATCGGACGCGATCCGCTGCCCGATCAACTGATCCACCATTGGCGTCGCGGAGTCGTACTGTGCCCGGTCGATGGAAATGCCGGCCTTGATCAACCGACGGTACAGCTCATCGCGCCACTCGGGCTTCACGGTGAAGTGCGGCTGGACGGTCCCCTTGAGCTTGAGCGCGTAATCGGACAGCACGGAGTTCCACACACCAAACTTCGGCGCCAGCACCCTGGCGAACTCCTGCTCCGCCGTGGTCATCGTGTCCTGAGACACGATCACATCCGGGGTGATCCCGCCACCGCCGTACACCACGCGCCCCGCGTCGGACTTGTACGCCGGCCGGTGCTTCTTGACGGAATCTACCTCCACCGAATCCATCTCCATCGAATCCGTCGGCTCATCGGGGATCGTGAGCGGAACCGGCTCTTCCGTGGCGGTCACCGACGGGTGCCACTTCGCCGCCTTCTGAATGGAGCGCCCGTTGGGCGTATACCACATGGCGGTCGTCAGCTTGAGCGCCCACCCTCCCTCAAGGGGATATACGGTCTGGACGAGTCCCTTCCCGAACGACGTGGTGCCGACGACGAGCGCGCGATCGTGATCCTGGAGCGCGCCGGTCACGATCTCTGCGGCGGACGCCGAGGAGCCGTCCACCAGGACAACCAGCGGCAGGCTGTTCACATGCTCGCTTCCATCAGCCACGAACGTCTTGGGATCACCCTGTCGCGGACGCAGGCTCGCGACGGTCTGTCCGTTGTGCAGAAAAAGTCCCGCGGTCTCGATCGCCTGATCGACAATCCCGCCCGGGTTGCCGCGAAGGTCCAGAATGATCCCCGTGGCGCCCTGCTTGACCAGCCGCTCCACGCCACTGCGCACCTCCTCGCCCGCCGTCTCGTTGAACTCCTGCAACGGGATGTAAGCGATCTTCGGCTTGAGCATGATGGCGTACGGCACGGCCGGCACGTGGATCTCGGCACGGGTGAACCGATGCTCGATCGGCTCCGATACGCCGGGCCGCATGAACTGCACCTGCACCTGCGTGCCGATCTGCCCCTGGAGCACATCGGAGATCCGCGTCGAGTTCCACCCGTGCGTGGAGGCGCTGTCGATGGCGATGATCCGGTCTCCCGGCTGCACCCCCGCTCCCTCCGCCGGCGTGTGCGGGAAGACGTGCACGACGACGACGTTGTCCTCCTGCTGCTGGATCGACATCCCGATCCCGCCGTAGTGGCCGTTGGACTGCGTCGAGAAACGCTGCATCTCCTTGGGAGAGAACAGCTCCGAGTACGGGTCGTTCAACTGGGCCACGAGTCCGCGCGCTGCCTTCTCGTACAGGGTGCCGGTGTCGATGGTATCCACGAACCGGTTGGAGACGAGGCGGAGCACCTGATCGAAAACACGCGTTCCGTCACGCGTGCTATGCTCCTGCACGACAAAACCGCCGATGAGGAGTGGAAGCACGAGGCTGCCGACGAGGACTCGCTTACGTAGGCGCGGCATAGACCACCAAGATGGAGGAGAGAAGCGATGCTGTGTGAATACTAATGGCTATAAGGGAAGTTCCGTACCTGCGCCCCCTGCCGGCGACAGGCATCCCCAGCGGTTACCCTACCAGCCCATGTGGCCCGCTGCCCGGCATCATGCTGGGCGAGGACGGCTCCTCCGCCGCCGGCGCCGGCGCACTGCCGCCCCCCGAAGCCAGAATCTGCTTCCACGTCAGCTCGGGACCCTTGCGAAACCCCTTCTGCGTCAATTTGACCCCATCGGGTGAAATCGCAACCATGTACGCCTGTCCGTCGATTTCGATCTCGCGCTTCAGGGTCTTCTCGAGCTTCGTAGCCATGCCTGCCTCCATCGTGAAGTGGGTGGCGCCTCGGGACGCCATGCAAGTTTCGGGACGGAACAACGAGAGAGGAGAGAGGAGAAAGGAGAGAGGCGGTGTCAGTTATGGGTTATGAGTCATAGGTTGTGAGACAGCCCGAGGGGGGCGACCGCGCTCACGCGAGCCGTTGCTGACTCACTGACCGACTGACTCACCCCTCTTCTCCTTTCTCCTCTCTCGCCGTTCACTCCCGGGCTCCCAGAACATAATCTACATACCACGACCTCATGTGTTGACGAACCGCGGCATCGCGCAGCAACCCGGCCGCTCTCAGCATCTCGTGTGCCGGCTGCAGCACCCGCTGCAGGTGCGACGGATAGCGCTGGGCGAGGGGAAGCTGCTCCGCCAGCTCCTCGAGACCGATGCGCCAGGTCACGTGGCCATCTTCGCGCGCCACTTGCAGCAATCGATACAACCGCCGGGCCACAGGCGAGGAGAGAGCCATGTATCGCGGTGCCGACAGGGTACTGGTATGTCCGGAGGCGATGTTTGCCCGCGGCACGGATGACAGCACCACGGACGCCTCGCCCGGCTCGGAGCTCGCGAGTGCCGGGAAGAGCGGGATCTGCTCCCGGTCCACGGAGCGCCGCCGCTGGATGATCACCGCCGTGAGTACGCTGAATCGGGAATCGGTGCGAGCTGCGGCGGCCGCGTCGTAATACCCGCCCTGTGATTCGAGCGCCGTGTGCGCGAGCCGTGCCAGCGCTCCCCGGAGCTGCTCGTACGTGCGCCCATCCACGCGCCGGCCAATCGAACGGAGAAAGGCGTGCAGGGTGAAGGAAATGGCGCCGTTCGCCGGCGAGCCCGCCTCGTGGTAGCGACGCCAGAGCTCGATATAGACGTCCTGGTCGAAGGTGCCGGGAAGCCGGTCCCCGGGATTCGGGAGCACGCGCCAGCGCCCGCCATCCGCGCGTGAGTAGGCAATCGCCGAGTCGTCGGCCGAGTCGCTGAGGCGAAAGAGCGGAAGTGCCTCGAGGGCGCGGTCCAGCAGAACGGTTCGGGTGGCGGTCTGTCGGTGTGCAGCGAGGCGCATCGTCACTGCAGCTCGATCACCTGTCCGGTCACGGCACGCGCGTCATCGGAACAGAGAAAAAGCACGGCGCTGTCCACCTCCTCACGCTCCACATAGCGCACTTGACTGCCCATCGACTCCATGTTCTGCGTTGTCCGGATGGCGGTGGGTGCCAGGGCATTTGCCCGCACACCGGCGTCGCGTTCCTCCAGCGCCACCGCGTGCATGAGCGCGATGATGCCGCTCTTGGCCGCCAGATACGCCGCCATCCGCTTCGCGCTCTTGTTGGGGAGCGCCGCCGCCGAGGTGAAGTACACGATTGCGCCCCGAGCCGGACGCAGCAGCGGGAGGAACGCGCGCGTGGCGAGATACGCGGTCGTGAGATTGATCATGAATTGCCGGTGCCACACGCCGACATCACTTTCCGCCACCGGCCCGCTCATCGCGAACCCTCCCGCCGCGTTGACCAGTGCATGAACTCGCCCGCCATGATCGACGGCCACGGCGTCCGCCACGGCTGACACGTCGGCCTCATTTGCCAGGTCGCACGCATAGGCGCTCGCCGCATGTCCGGCCGCACGCAGTTCCGCCACACGCGCTTCCACGTGCTCGCGCGTGCGATCGATCGCGATGACCGAGGCGCCCGCTTCCGCGAACGCGCGCGCGATACTCTCGCCGGCCTGCCCACTCCGCCCGACGCCCGTGACGACGATCACCTGGCCATCGAAGCGCCCGGCCATGGCTCAGCGAATATCCTCGCGGCCCAGCGCCGCGCGCACGGCCTCCCGCATCGCCATCAACGCATCCTCACCCGCGGCCGGCGAGTCTTCGCGCACATGCAGCTCGATGCCATTGGCGACCTGGATTCGGTACCAGCTCCCGTCGCGGCTGCCGTTCTGTTCCGCCACCGCATCCGCGCCAACGCCCAGCGCGGGCGCCATGGCCGTGGCGACGCGGCGCTCGAGCGCATCACCGGTCATCTCCTTCAGTTCCTGCTTGATCCGATCCAGCGTCATCCCCTCTCGCTGCCGGATCTTAATGTGGAGGATCTGGAGGAGGTGCCGGTAGTTGTATGTGGCGGCCGTGCCTGTCCCGTCCGGGCGGTCGAGCAGCCCGTTCGCGACGTAGAAGCGGACGGCGCGCGCACTGAGCACCGCACGGGCGGCGGCATTCGTGGGACGCATTGCCGCGGCATCCACCAGTGCAGTCGCATGCGCGGCGATACCGCGGGAGTTCCACGGAGCGTGCCGAGCGTGCGCCCGGAGCAGAGGAACGGGCGAATCGACCATGGGGAAAGAATAATGCGCGCACGGAAGGGCGTCGACTGGCAGATGCACCCGGGGGTGCCTCACGACCGGCCGGGGGAGCGTCCGGCCCGCCGGTGCGGGGGCCGGCGCGTCCGCGGCAATCACGCGCTGCTCGGGAACGTGATGACGAGCGTCGTTCCCCGGTCGCTCGGGATCTCCACTCGCACGGCGCCGCCATGCGCCTCGGCGATGCGCCGGCAGAGCGCGAGTGGGAGCACCTTGCTGGCCGTCCGCGGTCCGGAGAAGAGCTCGAAGGCATTCGGGAGCGCCTCCTCCGGCATCGCCTCGCCCTCGTCGCGAAGCGTGCACTGCCAGGCGCCATCCGCAAGGCGAGCCGAGCTGAGCGTCAGTGCGGTGCAGACGGGAGCGGACTCAACCGCGCGCTCCAGCGCGATGCGGAAGAGCTGGGTGATCTCGTCGTGATCGAGCGCGCAGAGCACGGGTGGCGTCACCCGCGTGCGCCGCCACTCGAGCGACCGGCTCTCCAGGAGGCCGCGCTGCGCGGCGAGCACCGCATCCCAGATGGCGTCCGGGTCATGCGGCGCGAGCGTAAGGGGGCGGGGCCGGCCAAATTCGAACAGTTCGGCGGCCAGCGCGTTCAGCCGCTCGACGTCGTGGAGAATGCGGCCGATGTTTCGCTCGATCAGAGGGTCATCGTGCGTGCGGAACCGGAGCAACTGCGCCGCGGAGGAAATTCCGAACAGCGGATTGCGCAATTCGCGCGCGATGTCGCGGCAGACGCGTTCCTCTGTATCGCGCACGTGGCGCTCGAAGACATCCATGGTCATCAGGACGCGGGTGCCATGGGCCGGAACACCCGAACAGCGAGACGCCCGCGCGGGCGTCTCGCTGTTCGGGTACGAGCGTGGCACACAGGACGGTCAGCGACGCGAACGTTTGGCGGTCTTTCCGGCCCTGCTGGTTTTTGCTCGGCCTGTCGCACCGCCCCGGCGCGCCGGGGCGCGTTTGGTGACGGAGCGCTTGGCGCTCCGCGCGCCTCCGCGCTTGGCCGTCGCACGACGGGCGGACGCACCCTTCTTGGCAGCCGCCTTCCTGGCGCCGCCGCGCGCACTGCGCTTGGCGGTGGAACGCTTGGTGGTCGTCTTCTTTCTGGCGGTGCCCGTTCTGGCCGCGCTCTTCCGCCCGGTGTTCTTCCTGGCGGCTGTCTTCTTTGCCGCGCTCTTCCTGGTCGTGCGCTTCTTGGCCGCCGGGCGCTTGGCGGCACTCTTCTTCTTCGCCACACTCTTCTTCGCGGCGCGCTTGGTGGCGCTGCGCTTGGTGGCCGACTTCCGCGCACCCTTCCTGGCCGTGCCAGCCCGGCGCGCTCCGCCCGCCTTCGCACCGGCCCGCGTGGTCGACGGCGTTCCGCCCGTCACGCGCGCCTCGCCGAACGTCGGCGTGCTCTGCATGCCGCCAGGCGCGGTGGACATGCCCCCGCCCATAGCGCCCGCACCGCTGCCACCCATCACGCCGGTGCGCCCTACTCCACGATCGGTCACGACGATATCCTCCTCTGTACTGATCATCCGCACCGGCGACAATTCGTCCTCCGCCTCCTCCTCTTCCTCAAGTCGCTCTTCCTCTTCTTCTTCCTCGGACTCTTCGGCGCTGTCCCACAGATCGTCGTGGTGCTTCGCGATGCCCCATCCACTCTCCTCATCATCCTCGTCATCGTCGTAGGACGCTCCACCTCCGCCGAAGCCGAGATCGTCCTCGTCCTCGTCCCGGTCGGAAAGATGAAACCCCTCGTTGTACTCATCACCGCGCGGCATGTTCGCCTCCTGTAGGGTGTGTCGACGGTCGCGGAGCCACGGTCGTTGTCGATGTTCGATGCACGCTGCACGTCGTGTGCCCTGATCGCATCACCAGAACGCGTCGACGGCCGCACGCAGCCCTGTTGTCCGGCTCCCTATACAATACGCAGCGCGATCCGTCAAGAGTGAGGGAGACGGCGGGGGGGCGCGGCGTCCGCGCTCACCCGTGGATGTCGTCGATGAACACCAGCGACTGACGATGCTGGACCACGCGACGCAGCGCATCGAAGATGTCCGGGTCGAAGCGGCGCCCCGCCGAGGCTGCGAGATGCGCGATCGTCTCCTCCTGGGTCATCGAGTCGCGGTAGGCGCGGCGCGAGGTGAGCGCAACGAAGGCATCAGCCATGTGAAGAATGCGGCCGCCCAGTGAAGCCTCGGCGCCGGTGAGACCGCGTGGATACCCCGTGCCATCGAAGTGTTCATGGTGGTCCTGCACGTAGTCGAGCGTCACGCCAAGATGTTTGAGCGGCGCCAGAATCTCCATGCTGATCCGGACGTGATCCTTCACATGCTCGTACTCCTCGGCCGTAAGAGTGTCCGGCTTGTTCAGGACCGATTCGCGGACGCCGATCTTCCCCACGTCCGCCAGCCGGCCGGCCAGTCGCACGGCCTCGATCGTGTCCACGTCCAGCTGCATCTCGTTGGCAATGGATGCCGCGAGCTCGGCCAGGCGCTGCGAGTGACCGCGCAGGTACGCATCCTTGGCCTCCATCGCGTTGATGAGCGCCCCTGCCACGCCCACGGTCAACGACCGGAGCGCCATCCGCTCGCGATCCAGCTCCTCCGTGCGCGCGGCCACTTCCTGGCGGATGATCGCCTCGGCCCTCCGCTGCGCGATCTGCAACCCGCGCCGGTGCAGCGCGCGCTGGAGCGCCTCGTGGAGCTCGAGCGGCTCCACGGGCTTCACCAGGTAGTCGTAGGCACCGCCGGCGAGCGCCGTCGTGGCGGTGGTCGCGTCATCCGCCGCGGTGAGCATGAGCACCGCGATATCCGGGTCCACGGTCAGGGCACGCGACATCAGGTCCAGGCCGGAGAGGCCCGGCATGCGCACATCGCAGAGCATGAGCGGATAGCTGACGCCGTCGTGTAGGAGCGTCAGGGCATCCGCGCCCGATCGTGCGGTGTTCACCTCGTAGCCGCGCGAGTGCAGAAACCGCGCGAACGCGGCGCGGACGGCGTCCTCATCGTCCACAATGAGCACGCGCGGCGCCGATGATGCGGCGGACGAGGTATGCGGCGAGGCGAAGGGAGCGTCACCGGTGTGCAGGGAGGACGGCAGCATCATACGTATTCGCGGTAACCAATGGCTGGACGACATGCGCGGGCCGCACGAGCGCCACGCCTCGATGCAGGACGAGCCAACGGAACGCGCTGTAACCGGTGAATTGGCATCCGATCAGTCCGCGACGAACTCGACGTCGATCTGTTTGGGGATAACGCCTGAACGCGCGCCGCGATCGAGCAGCTCGCGTACGGCGCGCCGGCCACGTTCCCCGTAATCGAGTGTCCAGTCGTTGACGTACATGCCCACGAAGGTGTCGGCCCGCTCGCGGGCGAGCCCGCGCGCGTACTGCATCGCGTGCTCCAGTGCCTTCCCCCGGTGCGCGAGCCCATAGGCGATACTCTCGCGCAGATGCCGGGAGATGGAGCGGATGAGCTCGGGGCCGAGGTCCTTGCGCACGACGTTGCCGCCCAGCGGGAGCGGGAGGCCGGTGTCACCAAACCACCACTCCCCCATGTCCTGCACGAGGTGCAACCCGCGGTCGCCGAAGGTGAGTTGTCCCTCATGAATGAGGAGTCCGAGGTCCACGTCGCCCCGTTCCACCGCATCCTCGATCTCGTCGAAACGCGTGGGGACGGGCTCGAACTCCGGCTCATAGAGGCGAAGCGCGAGGTACGCCGTGGTGAGCGGCCCGGGGATCGCGATCCGCTTGCCGCGCACGCCGGCGCGGTCGAGCGGGGTGCGGGATACCAGTCTGGGCCCGTACCGGTCCCCCATGGACGACCCGTGGGGCAGAAGCGCGTAGCGGTCCGCCAGATAGGCGTAGGCATGGATGGAGACCGCCGTCACGTCCAGCTCGCCGCGCAGCGCGCGCTGATTGAGCGTCTCGATGTCCTGCAGTTCGTGCACGTAGGTCAGGCCATCGGTTTCGATGAGGCCGTTCGCCAGCGCGTAGAACATGAAGGCATCGTCGGAATCCGGGCTGTGCGCCACGTGAATCGTGCTGGTCATGGGGGACAAGGATGAGGGGGTGCGATAGGGCGGGGCGGTGAGTCAGTGGGTCAGACGGCAAGGGTGGAGTGAGTCGGGTGTCGGGTGGGCGCGCTCGGTACTCCGCTCGCCAGCGTCGTTCCCCTACACGCTACACCCTACTCCCTACCCCCTGTCTTCTGACTCGCTGCTGTCTTTCTCGCGTCGGCGGCTGCGGCTTCGATGTCGTTCCGATGGCGCTGGTACTCGATGAGATTCTTGCGTTCCTCACCGGGCAGGGCGGCCAGGAATCGGGTCTGGTATTGCTTCGCCTGGCTCGCGTGGCCCAGCGCGCGCTCGCTCTGCGCGGCGAGGATGAGCCCGAGCAGGTGCGTGGAATCGCTCTGCAGAATCGTATCGGCCTGCGCGAGCGCCAACGCCGGCACGCCGGCCACCTCGGCGATACGGCCGAGGTCGTAGTGCGAGTCGGCATCCTGTGTGGGGAGCATCTGATACGCGGCCACGGCCATCTGGGCGAAGAACTGCACGCTGTCGGTCTTTCCCTGCGAATCGAGCGTCATGACCAGGTCGTATAGCCGGTCGGCGCGCTCGCGGGGCGAAAGATTGGAGATATCCGGGGCGGGAATCGGGGCGCCTACGCCGGCGGATCCGCCGGGCCCGGGGGCGGCGAGTGAGGATGCCTGAGATTGCGGCGCCGCGGCGATGGAGCGGCCGTTGAAGTGCTGTGCGGCGACCAGCGAGATGAGGGCGACGAGCGCAATGCCGGCCACGGCCCAGGGAAGCGCCGCCGCGAAGCCGGTGTTCTGCGCACCATGGGCGGGCGCCGTGCCGGCCGGCGTGCCGCACCGGTGACAGAATTTTGCGCCGGCCGTGAGAGGCGCGCCGCAGCCCGAGCAGAGCGCTCCCTGCACGGGCGCGCCGCAGTTGGCACAGAAGCGGCCGGTAGTGCTGGCCGAGCAGTTCGGGCAGATGACGGGTGACGCGCTGGTGTCGGTTGCCATGCTCACCAATGTACAAAGCGACTGCTGCACGCAACACTGCAGCGGCGATACGAAGTGGGCGGGTGACACCGCGCCCGTGTGTACATCGAACTATCGGGGCGAGTGAGCGCCGCCAGGACGGCGCATGATTCGCGGTCCTCCCGACTGCGACGCGGGCGGGTGGCCGTCCGCCGGTACGTGGGGGCGGCGCACGCAGCCGTCAGCCTAGCGTATCGTGAAATGTGTTGATTATGCATACTGCACGTAACATATATCGTATTTTTGCGGCCAGTGCTGGTTGGGTGAATATTTGTTTGTGCATTCCACGCACAACGCGCTTGACACTTGGCCACGGGCAGGTGTACATTCACGCCGTCCACGTTCTCCCGTTCCCGACCCCAGCACAGAGGCCCAGTGCCCACCGCCACCCAGTCTGCGCCAGCGCGCTTTGACGGCGCCGTCAGCCGCGCCACGCTTCCCGATCTGCATGACGCCAGCAAGCGCGACATTCTCGAGCTGGCCGCCAAGCACAACGTTCGCTTCCTCCGCCTGCAGTTCACCGATGTGCTGGGCGTGAACAAGAATGTGGAAGTTCCCGCGTCGCAGTTCGAGAAGGCGCTGGAGGGCGACATCATGTTCGACGGCTCCTCCATCGAGGGCTTCGTCCGCATCGAGGAGTCGGATATGCTGCTGGCGCCGGACCTCAGCACGTTCCGGATCTTCCCGTGGGCGAACGGGGAGAACCGGATCGGCCGCCTCATCTGCGACATCCAGCGGCCTGACGGCTCGCCATTTCCCGGCGATCCTCGCAGCGCGCTGAAGCGGCAGATCGCGCGCGCCGCGGCGATGGGCTACACGATGAATGCGGGGATGGAAGCCGAGTTTTTCATGTTCAAGAAGGGGGCGGATGGCACGCCGACCACGGTCACGCACGACGTGGGCGCCTACTTCGATCTCACCCCGGTGGACCTTGGCGAGGATGCGCGCCGCGCGATCGTGGAGGTCCTCGAGCAGATGGGGTTCGAGGTGGAAGCGGCGCACCACGAAGTGGCGCATGGGCAGCATGAGATCGATTTCCGGTATGCCGATGCGCTCACCACGGCGGACAACATCGCCACCTTCCGCTTTGTCGTGCGTAACGTGGCGGAGCAGTTCGGGCTGCTCGCCTCGTTCATGCCCAAGCCCATCTTCGGGCAGAACGGGAGCGGCATGCACACGCACCAGTCGCTGTTTCGAGGCAAGGAGAACGCCTTCTGGGACAAGGGCGCGCAGTGGGAGCTGTCGGATGTCGCGCTGCACTACATCGGGGGACTCCTGCAGCATGCCCGCGCGCTATGCGCCGTCACGAATCCGCTCGTGAACTCGTACAAGCGTCTGGTGCCGGGGTTCGAAGCGCCGGTGAACGTCGCGTGGTCGATGCGCAACCGCTCGCCGATGATTCGCATTCCCGAGCGCCGGGGGCTCGGCACACGCGTGGAGCTGCGCATGCCCGATCCGTCCGCCAATCCGTATCTCGCGCTCGCCGTGATGCTGGCGGCGGGTCTGGACGGGATCGAGACGAAGGCCGACTCGCGCGAGCCGGTGAACGTGAACATCTGGGAGATGTCATACCGCGAGAAGCGCCGGCTCCGTATCGACGACCTGCCGCACAATCTGGAAGACGCGTGCGACCTGCTTCAGAAGGACACGGTCATCACGGACGCCCTGGGCGAGCACATCGCGACCAACTTCCTGGCCGCCAAGCGCCAGGAATGGCATGAGTACATCACGCAGGTGACGCGCTGGGAGCTGGAGAACTATCTGGCGAAGTACTAGGGCAAGAGAGGAGAAAGGAGAAGGAGTGAGTCAGTGGGTCAGTGAGTCAGGCTGACTCACTGACCCACTGACCCACTGACCCAGTCCTCGTCACTGCACTGCCGGCGGCGGGCCGATGAGCTTGCGCGCCTGCACGCCGATGACGGGGAGCTCCCACTCCTTGCCCTGGTACGCCCGGTACGAAAGCATGAGCCAGAGCACGAAGCCGACCACCCAGAGCGCGAACGTAAGGAGTACGCCGATCAGCCAGCCAATGATAGGGACGGCGGCGAGGATCATCCCCAGGATGGCCAGGGCGACCCAAGCAATGATGAACGCGACTCCAAAGACCACCGACTGTGCGGCGTGGAAGCGGACGAACGCGTTCTTCTTCTCGACCACCAGAAAGAGGATGCCCCCAAGAGGTGCGAACAAGTAGGCTAGCGCGCCCGCAAGATTGGGTGCGAGGCCGCTCTCCTCGGATTGAATCGGGACGTTCGACATGATGCCTCCGCTGAACAGGGTTGGCGTGCGTCTGCGCGGTCCGCCGCCGGGGCCAGGGCCGCAGACCGTGGTGCATGGTGCAACAGGACGTACCCTCGCACGGTAAGCGCGCACATCACGCACACATCAACACGTCAACAGGGTACGCTGCAACGGCTTCTCTCGGGTCTCCTCTCGACCTCCTCACCGCCACCGGATCCATGGCGCCCATCGGGGCGGTAGCAGAGCCTGCCGCTCCACGAACCGCGGTGCACTGCGCGATAGCGCTCCGTGGTCTGTATGGGCACACGTCCACTGCTCCCAACCATGACGCGTGGCGGTGCCGTGTGCCTGAGAGAAACCGTACCCGCATGAGCCGGCGAACGGTACATAGTGCGTGGCGCCGGAAGGTTCCGCAAGAGCAGTGCACGACGTGATGCGGGAGCGTTCCGCTCAGCTGCCACCGCCCAGCAACTCGATGGTCATGTCGTCGTCATGGGATACCTGCTTCACGCACCCGCTCATGTGATCCGCTCTGCCGTCGTCCACGGTGTGGTTGTGGATGACCGTTTTCGGTCCGTGGAGCTTGACCATGAGCGTGCTGATCGCCCCCGCCTTGTGGCCGGCGTCGATGTCGTCCTGGGTGGGAGTGCCGAAGCTGAACACCGTCAGCTTCACCGGCCAATCCGTCGTGACGAGGTTGTAGCTCAGGCGCTTCTGGGACCCCAGATCGATGATGCTCGCGTCGCCGGTGAGGTGCCCCTGGAGGTGGTACACCTGGCGCTTATCTGGCGCCGAGTTGAAGCAATTGAGCTTGAACGTCTCCACGGTACCGGAATACGTCCCGTCGCCGCTGAAGTCGCCCGTGGAGTCCATCACGAGCTCGGCCACGTAGGTGAGATCCTTCTCCACGCCGTAGCGGTCGCTCTGCTCCCGGATGTGCTCGGTGACGCGAAGCCGTTCGGCGCCCGAGACGCAGCCGCAGTCACTCGTGCGACCACCCTTCCATTTGTCCCCCGATCCCTCGACGAGTCTCATCCAGGCGGTGGCGTACTTCTGGAAGTCGGCGAGGGAGAGCGGCGGCGGCTCGGGCGAGAGGTCGTTCTGGCCGCGGCGCCCGGCAAAACCGGCGAGCAGGAGCGGATCCTGATGGATGTGCTGCGCAAACACCGATGGCGTGTCGCGTCCCTTCACCTGCTTGCAGATCTGCGTGGTCGTGCGGCCTGCGAAGGCGAGACTGAGGCTGGGCTGAACCCATCCTGGAACATCGTGGCAGTCCTGGCATGCGGTGACGTCTCCCTGCTGGAAGACGTGCACGGGGCCGAGCCTCATCTTGAAATCAGAACTATCCACGATGGTAGTTGACGCGATCTGCCCACCGTCGTGGGTCTGTTGTGCGCTCGGCGCGAACACGTCAATGCCGCCGTGACAGTTGGCACACCTGGGGTGGCTGAACGCGGGCATCATCGCGGTGAATTCGGCGAACGCGCGCGTGCGCTCGCTCGCTGAGAGCGGGCAGGAAGGCCCGGTGGCGCTCGCGGAGGCGACCTGCTTTCCGGAGTCCCGACACCCGGCGAGCGCCATGAGTGCCGCGGCGGCGACGAACAGCCGCCGCGGCATCCTCGGTTTCCGTTGTCGCACGGCCTTCAGCGTGGCCGCCGGCGTCACATCTTCACCAGCTCCACCCGCCGGTTCTGCTGGCGCCCTTCGGGCGTGCTGTTGGACGCCACGGGCTTGGTGTCGCCGTAGCCCTTGGCCGCGAGCCGGCTCGCGTCGACGTGATAGGTGGTGACCAGGTACGTCTTCACCGCCGCCGCGCGCTCGTCGCTCAGCTTCTGGTTGGTGGCCGCGCTCCCGGTGTTGTCGGTATGCCCTTCGATGGAGAGCTTGAGATCGGCGTGCTGCGTGAGCATCTGTCCGATCTCCTTCAGCGTGGGGGTGGACTCGGGGCGAATGGTGGCGCTGCCGACGTCGAAGAAAATGCCGTGCGTGGCCACCCGTCCCTTTGTGGAGAGCGTGCTGTAGAGGTCCTTGCCGCCCGCGGCCACGCGGATGTTGCCGACGAAGCCGGGCTTCTGCGGGTTCACCACGAAGAACTTGAACGAAATCGCCTTCGACCGGCCGAGCGTGGCGTTGGGAACGTTCGAAACCCGCTGCGAACCCACGTAGACTTTGGCGTAGTGCCCGTCGACCATGATGCGGGCGTGGCGCACCGTGCCGGGATCAGGCGGTGCCGAGACCTGCGTGACGGCCACGGTCCCTTTCTGATCGTCGTAGATCCCCGCCGAGGGGGGATCGTTGCCAGGCGGCGAGAAGAGGAGATACTCCGTGCCGTTGCTGAAGTGGACCTGCAGGAAGTCGCTGGCGGTCGCGTCGCCCCCGGCGTAGTCGAACTCCAGCGTGAAGCGTTGGGGGAGCGTGTCGGGGAGCGGGATGGCGAACTCGCTCCGGTCGCTCGTCGTCCGCAGCCAGCGCGCGCCGTTCCACTGGGCCACTTCCATGTTCCCCTTCGTGAAGGTGAGCCGACGGGGGAAGTCGCCCACGTTGTCGGCACTGAAGTCGTCGACGAAGATCGGTGTGTCGCCGGGGACGAAGTCGTAGTTCACCCATGCCCCGGTGCCGGGCTTGGCGGCGGCCGTGGCGGGTGCACTGGCCGATGCGGCCTGGAGGGCGGCGGCGGAGTCGGCGGTCGAGACCTTCTTGCCGCTGGCATCGGTCACGCTCACCGGTGTGCCGGCGGCCTGCGCCTTGTGAATGCAGTCGAGGTCGGTGACGACGCAGACAATGGTCTGATCCACCTTGCTGACGCCGGCCTCCGCCGCCTGATTGATATGCTGGTCGACGTGCTCCTTGGTCTTCTCCTTGACGGCTTTCTTGATCCTGTGCAGGAAGCCCTGCGCGGAGGCGGGCTGCGCCGCGCCCATGGATGCGGCGGCGAGGATGGCGGCAGCAATGAGCAGTGGCCGGTGACGATGTGGCATGGTAGCTCCAAACAGGCTGAGGGTGGACGTGGGCGACGCCCGCTCCATCGGTGATCGCGAGGGCGATCACCGGCTCTTCGGACCACATAGATGCGCAGAACGGCCCGCGCCATTGCCGGCCGGTGCCATACGCACCCATATTGGCCTGAAGGAGTGCAAGCTAGGCGCGATCGTCACGCCATCTTCTACATGTCAATCATTTGCGCGCCAATAACTTCCGCCTGATCACACTGGGGCGGTTCGTCCTGCTCTCGGAGGGCGGTGACGAGGACTCGCTGAGCCGGCGCCGCCGAAAGCTGGCCGTGCTGGCCGTGCTGGCGCTCGCGACGCGTCCATATAGCCGCGACGTGCTCGTCGACATGTTCTGGGGCGAGGAGGACGAAGAACGGGCCCGGCACTCGCTGAGCGATGCGCTGTCACACGTGCGGCGCGTGCTGGGACGCGAGGCAATCGCCGTTCGGAGACAGGACGTCGCGCTCTCCGATGCGGCCAGGCTCTCCGTGGACGCGCTGGAGTTCATGGCAGCGTGTGAGGGCGGCGAGTATGAGCGGGCGGTGGCGCTGTATGGCGGTCCGTTCCTCGATGGCGTGTACGTCGACCACTCCCCGCGCTTCGAGGCCTGGACGGCGCGCGAGCGGGACCGACTGCGGCGGCTCTTTCTGCACGCCGCCGCGGCGCGGTGTCTGGCGCTGGCACGCTCCCGGCGCTGGGACGAGTGTGCGGCGCTGGCCCGCCGCTGGCTCGATGCGGAACCGCTCTCCACCGATGCGGCGCTCTACCTCATCAACGCGCACAAGGCACCAGGAACGCGGGAGGCGGCACTCACCGCGCTGTCGGCCTATCGCGTGCTGGCCGAGCAGCTCGCGCGCGAGTACGAGTCGCGTCCGGACGCGCGAGTCTCGACGCTGGCCGCCGAGCTGGAGGCTCGGCTCGCGACCCGGGGCACTCCGGCGAGCGCCGCTCCGGCGGACTTCCCCAAGGCCAGCGCTGCCCGCGCGGCGAGCGCAGCGAGTGCGGAAGATACTCCGTGTGAGCTGCCCCCCCTCAGCGCGCCGTCCTCGAGCGCGCGGCCGCCGAATGAGTCGCCCCGGCGCACCCCACTGCCACCCGATCCGCGGTCTGTTCCGCCATCCGCTGCGCGCCCGGCGCGGCGGACGAGCCGGCGCTGGATCATTGCGTTTGCGTCGGTTGGGGTGATGGTTGTGCTTGGCGCCGCAGCCTACAGTGCGGGACGCGACAGCTCGCGGGACGCCACTCCGCACGCCCGGCCGGTTGTGGCGGTCACCATCATCCAGAACGTGCGGCGTGACACCAGCGTCGCCTGGCTGGTGCAGGGGCTCAAGCAGATGATCGCGGCGGACCTCTCCCGGAGCAACGGCGTGGACGTGGTGGCGCCATCACGCGTGCGCGACGTGCTGGAGCGCGAGCGGCGTACGGATGGCGGATCGCTGTCCGGCGCGGTGGCGCTCGATATCGCCAAGCGGGTCGGGGCGACGTGGTCGGTGAGCGGGGGGATCACGCACGGGGGCGGCGTTTACGTGCTGGATGTGAGCGTGCGCGACGTGATGTCCGGGACGCCGCTGCGGCTGTTTACGGTGACCAGCAGCCACGTGCTCGACGTCGCCGACCAGGCCGCCGCGCGCATCCTGGAGGCAGCGCACGATCACGAGCCCGGGCCGCACCTGGCTGACGTCGAGACGGCCAATCTGGATGCCTACCAGCACTACATTCGCTCGGTGCAGGCGGCTGACGAAGGACGCTTCGCCGACCAAGTGCGCGAGCTCGACCTCGCGATTGCGGAGGATTCCGGCTTCGTGAGCGCCCTCATGGCCCGGATGCGAATTGCGGCGGAGCGGGAGCACAATCGCACGGTGCTGGAGCAGCTTGGGCGGGCCTTCCGGAAGGCGGGATCGCGCGTGACGGAATGGGACCGGATGGAGCACGGAGTCTATACGGCGCTCCACAATGGCGAGCGGCGGCGCGCGGAGGAGTTGGGACGCTCGTTGGTGCAGCGCTTCCCACGCGATCCGCGCGCCTATTCCGTCCTGGCCGGCGTGTACCTGAGTCACGGACGATGGGCCCAGGCGGACTCGGTGCTCGTGCGCCAGCTCGCGCTCGACTCGCTGGCCACCACGGCAGGGCGCGGCCCGTGTGTGCCGTGCACGGCCTTTGGTGGGCTCGCCCAGGAGCGGCTGACGGCGGGCGACCTTCCCGGCGCGGCGCGCGCGGCTCGGCGCTGGGTGGCGCTGCAACCGGAGCTGCCCGGCGCGTGGGGCACGCTCGCGACGGTGCTGGCCATACGCGGGGAGTTCGATCCCGCACTCGCCGCATCTCGGCGGGCGATGATGTTCGCCGGCCGCGACGGGAGTGTCTATGCGCTGTTGACGGGGCGCATTCTGCTCATGGCGCGCCGCTATCACGCGGTGGATTCCACCGTCGCGCGGTGGCGCACGTTGTCGAGCGACGCATACCAGGAGGACGCCTTCGAGCTGGAGTCGCTGCTCGAGCGCTCACGTGGCGAGCTCCGGGCATCAGATAGCACACTCACGCGCTGGGTGCAGCGCTATCCCGCCGACCGGAGCATGCTGCTCGTGAAGGCGACGACGCTGGGACGAATGGGGCAGTACACTGCCGCGCGCGCGCTGTTCGAGACGCTTGTGCACAGTGCCCCGGTGTCCGAGCCGCGCTCTCCATTGCACGGGCTGGCGGGCGACTGGGCGCGGGCCTTCTGCTGGGATCACGCGCTGGAGGCCGATGCGCTGGCCGGTCGCGGCGACACCGTGCGGCTCGGCGTACTGGCCGACTCCATCCAGCGGGTGAGCGCGCGCAGCTACTACGGGCGCGACTGGCGGCTGGCGGCGCATGTGCGCGGGCTCATCGCCCTGCACGGGCAGCGCTACGCCGAGGCC
>DASUKA010000106.1:0-15642 GCA_036278935.1 Gemmatimonadaceae bacterium | reverse complement strand
AAGACGTCGATGTCGCCGTTGCGGTAGTCGCTCCACGTCACGTACAGCCGCCCGCCGCCGGCACCCTTGCTGGGCGCGACACCAATCTGCGGAAAGCCCATCACGCGTGAGACGCCGGGCACGGTGCCGAAGTACGGCGGTCCCGTCCGGATGATGGAGCGCGACGGCGCGAAACTGCGCCCGCCGTCGCGCGACGACGTGAAAGCAATGCTGCTGCCATCGCTCCACACCACGTAGATCGTCCCATCCGGCGCCACCGTGCCGATGAACCCCACCAGCGATCCGTTGTCATCGCGCGGCAATCCGGCGTGTGTGCTGATGCGGATGGGATGCGACCACGTGCGCCCGTCATCCGTGGAACGCGCGAAGAGCATGATGGACTGCGTGAGCTGCCACTCGATCCACCCCACGTAGAGGTTCCCCTTGTGTGGACTCCGTGGCGCGTTGTCGGCGAAGATGCGCGGCATGTCCTCGTACTGGAGGTTCGGCTCGTGACCCGTGGGCCATGCCTTCACGGCCACCGCGTTCTGCTCCCACGTCTTTCCCCCGTCCATCGACCGGCGCACGAAGATCCCGTTCCGCCCCGCGCCGTGCGCCCAGTAGTACGGCGTTCCCAACCGATCGAACGCCAGATAGCAGAGAAAGGCATGGCCCTTGTTGTCGAACGTCGTGGACACGTCACCCGCTACGCGCCAGTCCGTCGGCGCGGTCCCCTCGGCGCGGGAGAACGTCCGCGCCGAGTCGGTGGAGTAGGCCGCCTTCGCGTTCCCCTGAAACACCGCCACCACCTGGTTCGGGCTCTTCGGATTGACCGCGATGCTCGGCTCGTTCCCGCGCTCCGACGGCTGCGAGATGGACACGACGCGGGCGCCCGGCGCGCGGGGGAGAGTGGATTGCGCGGCCGCCACACTCCATGTGAACGCGGCGAGCGGTGGCAGCGCGAGGAGTCGCATGAGGTGCATCACATCTCCCGTGCGGCGGTTCTCACTGATCACCGCTCGCCGCCGCGAAGCTCGGGCTGTTGCGATTCGGCGGCTCCACGTGCATGAGGTTGTGCACGAAGAAGTCCCACCGCTCGCGCTCACCGTAGACGCCGCCGGAGGTGTGATCGGCGCCCGGAATCACGAGCAGGCTGAACCTCTTGTTCGCTTTGATGAGCGCGTTCACCAACTGCAGGGTCGAGGAAGGATCCACGTTGTGGTCCATCTCACCCATGATGAGCAGCACCTTCCCCTGCAGGCGCCAGGCATTCACCACATTGGACGAAGCCGCGTACTGCGGGCCGACCGGCCATCCCATCCACTGCTCGTTCCACCAGATCTTGTCCATCCGGTTGTCGTGGCAGCCGGACGCGGAGACGGCCACCTTGTAAAACTCCGGATGGAAGAGCAGCGCGCCCATCGAGTTCTGCCCGCCCGCCGAAGTGCCGTAGATGCCCACGCGGCTGATGTCGTAGTACGGATACTTCTTCGCCACCGCCTTGTGCCAGAGGATGCGGTCGGGGAATCCGGCATCCTTCAAATTCTTCCACGCCACGTCGTGGAACGCCTTGGAGCGGTTGGACGTCCCCATCCCATCGATCTGCACGACGATGAAGCCCAGCTCCGCCGTCGACTGCATCTCCGCCTGCGTGCTGAACGTCTTGGGGACGAAGGAGCCCTGCGGACCCGCGTAGATGTTCTCGAGGACGGGGTACTTCTTGTGCGGATTGAAGTTGGTGGGACGGATGATGATGCCCCAGATGTCCGTCGTACCGTCCCGCCCTTTCGCCACGAATACCTCAGGCGGCTTCCACCCCGTGGCCAGCAGCGCCGAGTCGTTCGCCTTCTCCAGGTGCATGATCACCTGCTGGTCACTCGCGCGGCGGAGCTCCATGATGGGCGGCAGGTCCACGCGCGACCAGAGGTCCACGTAGTACTGGTGATCCGGCGAGAACACTACCGTGTGCATCCCGTTCGCTGTCGTGAGCGGAATGAGCCCGCTCCCGTCGAAGTTGATCCGGTAGTAGTGGACGAAGTACGGGTCCTTGCCCGGGTACATCCCGCTGGCGTGGAACCACACCTGCCGCTTGGTGGTGTCCACCCAGTCCACGCCGCGCACCACCCAGTCTCCCTTGGTGATCTGGTTCTTCACCTTCCCGGTGACGCCGTCGTACAGGTAGAGGTGGTTCCACCCGTCGCGCTCCGACATCCAGATGATCTCTTTGCCGTCGGCAATGTCGTAGCGGAACTTCTTCCCCGAGTATTCGAAGAAGGTGGGCATCTCCTCGTCGATGATCGCCCGCGCCTTCCCCGTGTTCGCGTCGACCTCGATCACGCGGTAGACCTGGTGGCCGCGCTGGTTGTACTCGAAGGTGAACGCGCGGCCGTCATGCCGCCACTCCAGCGCCGTCACGTCGTACGCGTTCGGAAAGAGCGTGTTGTCCACGATCGTCTGCGAGTGCGTCACCACGTCGAACAGCACCGGCCGGTCGGTATCGAGCACGTCACCAGGCTTGTTGTACAGCATCGTGGACGACTTGGGCTGGAGCTGGTCTTCCGGCGAGGACTGGACGTAGTGGATTTCGCGCTTGTAGCCGGGGCGCACGCGGTACGCCGCGAGGTGGCGCGAGTCGGGGGACCAGGTGATCGACGTCGGGTCGTAGGCGTCGCCCTCCGAGCCCTCGGTGCTCAGCATGAAGCCGTCGCCCCCGCTGGTGGGGCGCACGTAGATGTTGTAGTTGCGCACCAGCGCCTCCCATTTGCCGTCGGGCGAGCGGTGCGGCCGGTTCACCTCGGGGCGCGGATCGCCGAACAGCCCGCCGCCAAAGACAAAGCGTGGGCGGGGCCGGCGTGCGCGCTGTTGCCGACTACTATCGCAGGTGTAGTCGGTAAGGGTGCAGTGCCAGACGACGCGTGCCGTATCGCTTCGCGTCGGCCGCGCGCCGCCGCCGATCGAGAACTCGATCGCATGGCTGCTGTCCACGTAGTCGAAGCGTCGGAACGGGAGGGTGATGGCGGTGACGGGATGCCCGGTTGCCGTACTGAGCGCCGCGGCCAGCCGGGCGTGGTCGAATGCCGGCCCCTTGTGCAGCGTGGCGGCGTCCACGAGGACGAACTCATGCCCGTGCAGCACCGTCTTGCGATACCAGAACTGCTCGCCGCTGTCGAGCCAGACCGGCGGATCGGCGGCGTCCACCACCAACCCGTCCGTCCTGGCGCGGAACCCTTCGGCGCGCGCGTAGTCGGCAGCGGTCCCCTGCGCCCGACTCATCGAGGGGAGCAGGGCGACGGTGCAGTACAGGATCGTGGCCCGAGCCATCCAGCGTGCGGATCTCATGCGCATCTGTCCTCCTCAGGTAAGGGGCGGAATCAGTTATGAGTTGTGAGTCGTGAGGCCGGCTGTCGAAGCTCGCAGCCCCCAACACTACCGCGAGCCCCTCACACCTCACAACCCACAACTCACAACCGTTACGTCTGGATCACTGTGCGGCGTGGCATCCGGGAAAGCGGAAGGCGCCGATGCGCGTGGAGTAGGTCGGCGCGCCCTTTCTGACATAGTCGCCCACGTACCAGATGGTACAATCGTCGGAGGGATCGACGGCGGTTTGCGTGTAGTCCTCCCAGCGCAACGACCCCCGCTGCGCGTCCTCGCCGCGGGCCAGCACCGTTTCGCGGAAGGTGAGCACGCCGAGCGAATCGTCCGCCTGCCGACCGGCAAAGCGTTGTCCGGCAAAGTGCGTCGAATCCCCGAACGAGTAGCCGATCCCGATGTCGCCGAGCGCATCGATGGCGGGACTCGCCATCCAGCGGTAGGACGCATCGGGTGCGTAGGTGCCCTGCTGGCGGAGCGTGATGCTCCGCTGCGGACCGACGGTGAACTCGTACCAGCGCACGCCCCCCGCGCCGGCGGTCGTCGCCACGGAGTGTACCGCCACGACGGACTCGCGTCCATTCACATTCCGGTAGACGAGGCGCGCCATGATCTTGTCCCCCTGTGCATCGAGCCGCCGGTCCGTGCCCGGCTGCGGCACGCACTTGGTCAGCTGACCGTCGCACAGGTAGTGGTACGGGGCCACGGGGATGCGCTCCGGCCCCGTGAGCGTCGTCTTCGAAGCATCGGCCCAGTCGACATGGTATTGCCAGGCGTAGATCACGCTGTCGGCAAAGTGATTCCGGAGCTGCGTGCCGCCGGCGGCCATCACGATGTTCGGCGCTCCGGCGGGCGGCAGCGTGTGCCCCTCGAGGTCGGCGTTGTTGAGGAAGTTCACGCCGTCGACGATCACGCATTGCTCCGTCGCGGGCTCGCCCTTCAACATGCGCGCGCGATCGACCACGCAGGCCTGCTTCTGGATGACCTTGTCGCCAGTGCTGGTGGGGACGTAGTAGCCATCGGGCCACACGGCGGGGCGGGGATAGTCGGGGAAGAGCGGGCGCAGGAACTCGTAGCGATACCAGGAGCCCAGCGGGTCGGGACTCGTGCTCAGAGCATAGCACATGGCGTACGGTCCTGTTCCCTGTGGCGGGCGGTGCGCACGGCGGTGCCGGCGCGCGCGTTGGTTCGCCACCGCCTGGCGTGCCTGTGCTTCGGGCGACGTTGGTGGAACCGTCGGGGGCACGAACAGCTTGGCGGCTCGGCCCGGCTGTCCCGCGACGCCAGGCTGGCTCACGTACGCGCCATGGTGGTCCGCGACCCACGGAATAGTGTCATCGAGGTGGGCGTTGGTCCGGCGAAAGATCGGCATGACGATGAGCCACCGTTGCGCGAGCTGATCGTAGCGCACCACGGCATCACCGTTGTTCTGGGCCTCGCACGTGCCGCCGAATCCCTTGAACACCGTGTTGGTTGGCACGGCGCCGTACAGCACCTTGCCGGTGGTGTCGAACTTCGCGCCCTTCTTGGTGAAAATGGCCAGGCGGGAGTTGACGATCTGCACGATGTGGTTAGGGCCGACGGCCAGACTGTTGTCGGAGGGATTGCGGCCGGTGGCGGGGCCCTGCGGTCCGTCGAAGCCGAAGCCCAGGCCGTCGAAGCTGGCAAGGAGGGCGAGGGGCGGCCGCGAGCCGGGCGTGGTCTGTTCCACGCTCGCGGCGGTGGGGTGGGCGGGGCGCGCGGGCTCGCCGGAGCCGGTGCCGCACGCGGTCAGCGCCACGACAACGAGAACTGAAGCGAACGTCGGCACAGCGGCGCGCATCCTCGCCGGTAGGAAGTCGGGAGATCTCATGTTCGGTAGTGATGGTAGGAATACCCACACGCTCCTCGGCTCACGCCGGAAGGCATGCGTCTGAGGGAGCGGGTCACGTGGCGAACGACGCCGGGACATCCCATGCCTGATGTGGAGGTCACGATACGGGCCCGCACGTGGCCGCGTCCACATATGTGGGAGCAGCCTGTGGCTTTGTGTCCCAGTACATGCGCGTCTCGAAATTGTCCGGTCCCTGCCGGGCGATGGCCGCGTTCAGATTCTCGGCGTTCACCGAGGTCTCGGTGTTGGAGTAGAAGAACCGCCGCGGCACGAAGTCTACGATGGCTGCCGGTCCTGGCGCCACAGTCGATGGTTGACACGTGCGCCGCCATTCTGCCCACGCCTGCACCCCATCCATGAACAGGGCCACCCATTTCTGGACGGCAATCTGCTTCAGGCCATCAGTGCCACCCTTGTAGGCAACGGCGGGCTCGGCCAGGAAGCCGCTGATAGCCGCGGGGTCGGTGATCCCCCACTGTTCCAGCGAGGCCGTGATTGCCGCGTCGTAGTCCGCCTTCGCCTGTCCGGGAGTGCGGCCGCCGAGTCCACGCTCATCTGCTTCGGCCTCGATGAACAGCAGCTCCGCGTACGTCATCAGATAGGACGGTGTCGCGAGGCCCGCGGAACTGCCGAACGTCCCGTATGTAGTGACACCGGGGTAGAACATCACGCCTGGACGCGAGGCGAGCTTGAACCACTTGCCGGCCGAGTCCTGCGAGAGGCCGTTCGGCATGCCGCCGTATCCGTTCGGAAACAGCGACGAATCCACCACGGGCTGCGCGTAGACCTGAAGGCGTGGGTCGTTCGACGGCACCATGATATTCATGAGCGTCCTCGACAGCCGGATGTCATCGCGCAGCTTAAGGTTTTCAGCGAAGGGATTGTCGTTCACGCCATCGCCCGGCCAGACCAGCTTGGCGTTGTCGGCGTTTGACGTGAACACTCCACCGGGCGCGTTGAACGCCGCCTTGAGCTCCGCACTGGCCGTTGCAGGATCGACGTTGACCAGCCGCATGGCCAGCCGTGCGTGCAGCGAGTTGGCGAACTTCTCCCAATTCCCGACAACGCCGCCGTAGATGGGGTCGGCCGAGCCCAGCCCCGGGTCGGCTGCCGGATCGCTCGCCATCGCGGCCGTCGCCGCGGAGAGCGCGCTGAAGAAGCCGGCGTAAATGTCTTTCTGCGGGTCGTAGGCGGGCGCCAGACTGCCGCCGGTCGTGTCGCCCTTGAGCGCATCGGAGTACGGGATATCGCCGAAGATGTCCGTCATGTTCTCGAAGCTCCATGTCTGGAGCACCATGGCCGGCCCGTACACCCCGGGTTGCTTCAGTGCCTGCCCCTTCGCCACGATCTTGCGCAGGTTCTCGAGTTCGCCCGTATATGGGCCATCGAACAGGCCACTGGTCCGGTCCGCCTGGAGATTGATGTATTCATCCTCCTGCGGGTACGTGGTCTGGGCCCACTGCTGCGCAAGAATGCCCACGTTGCTGAGGGGGAGCCAGCGTCCCACGGCGGTGTTGACGGACGCGGTGAAGAGGGGACCCGGCGGCGCATCCGTCGGGTTATTCGGGTCGGTGTTGAGACTGGTCAACTGGTCCGGGTGGCACGCGACCATTCCGACGGCGAGCGCGATCCCGGCGACAATCGGTGGCAGATACTTGATATTCATCGGTTGCTCTCTACGAAATGGCCGGTTACGGCGTGACCTGGAGGGTGATGCCAAAGCTGCGGTTCACCGGAAGCGCGACGAACTCCAGTCCCTGGACGTTGCCCGTCGAGTACGAGAACTCGGGATCGATGTTCGGCACCTTCTTGTGCGTCCAGAGATTGCGCCCCACCAGTGACAGGTTCACGGCACTGGCATGCACCATGTTGGCAAAGCGCTCCGGCAGGTCGTAGCCGATGCGTGCCTCACGCAGCTTGATGTAGCTGTCGTCGTAGATGTACGCCTCATGGATCAGCCACTTCGATTGGAAGTACCGCTCGGATGTGACACGCGTCGAGTTCGGCTGATGCGTGTCCTCATCGATCCCCTTGACCACGATGCCGGGCTTGTCCCAGTCGACCTCGCGGCCCCGGAGCGTGCTCGCGCATACGCCGCTCTGCTCGCACATCATGTTGGTGATGCTGAAGATGTCGCCGCCCTGGTGGATGTCGAACAGGAAGCTGAGCGACACGTGCTTGTACTTGAACTGGTTGTTCCATCCGCCGGTCCAATCGGGGTTCACATCTCCGAGCACCTTCCGCGGCCCGATCTGCGGCAGGCCATTGTGCAGCAGGAGCTCTCCGGTGGCGCTGTCCCGCAGATAGGTGTTCCCGAAGATGGTGCCGTACGGTTCGCCCGCCCGCGCCTCGATGTTCGCACTCCAGTCGCCGCCGAGCACCACGGTCTTGAGCCCCGGATAGAGCGCGACGACCTTGCTGCGGTTCTGCGCGAAGTTGAATGTCGTCGTCCAGGTGAAGCCACTCTGGGTGATCACCGGTGTAGCGGTGAGCGTGGCCTCCATCCCTTTGTTCTGGATCTGCCCGGCGTTGATGGACTGCGTGTTGAAGCCGGAGGCGGGCGAGACGACGAGGTTGAGGATCTGGTTCTTCGTCTGCTTGTCGTAGTAGCTGGCGTCGAGCGTCACACGGTTGTCGAAGAACCCCAGTTCGGCTCCCACCTCCGTACTGGTGGTCAACTCCGGTTTGAGATTCGCGTTCGCGATGTTGTTGCTCACGTCGAATTGCGGAAGCGAGCCGAACTGCGTGGAGCGGCCGGTATACGTGGTCGCCAATTGGTAGGGCGCCGCATCATTCCCCACGCGGGCGAACGCGCCGCGCAGCTTGGCGTACGAGAGCACCTTCGATTTGAGCGACGGGATCGCGTTCGTCAGCACGATGGACGTATTCACGCCCGGATAAAAATAGGAATTGTGTCCCTTCGGCAGCGTGGATGACCAGTCGTTGCGCGCCGTCCCTTCCACCGTCCACCAGCCATCCCATGTGAAGGACGCGGAGCCGTAGACGCTGTTCACCTGACGTTGCGACCGGAACTGCGTGACCGTCGGCGAGATCGCCGCGTTCGACACGTTGTAGACGCCGGGCACGGAGATCCCCGAGGTATACGTGTTGTTCGACGAGTGTTCCGCGTAGCGGCGGGTGCCGCCCAGCAGGCCGGTCACGGTCAGGTGGCTCGTCACATCCTTCGTGGCGTTGAGCAGCAGGTCGGTGTTGTTCTCGCTGTTGTACTGATTGAGGTCGGCGAACGCACCGGCATAGTTGGCGTCGGAGTACTGGATGTTCCCCTTCGCGTAATCGCGATTGATGGTCCAATCGTAGTAGTCCTGCCCCGACCGGAGCGTCGCGCTCAGCCATGGGGTCACCTGGTACGTGGCGGACGCGCTCGCGATGAGGCGATTCCGCAGGTCATGCTCCGGATTGTCCTCCTGCAGCCAGAACGGGTTGTTGTGGAAGTTCGAGTTCCAGTTGTACAGGTTCCCATTGGCATCGTAGAACTTGTTCCGGAGCAGGTTCAGATCCACCTGCCGCCCGAACCAGATGAATTGCTCGAGAATGGAGGTGTTGTAGCCGGTCCCCGGCCGGTTCAGGCCCTGGTTCTTGATGTACTGCACGGATCCCGTGGTCGAGAATCGACTGCCGAACTTGAGTCCGCCACTCAGTGAGGCGGTGAGCTTGTGGAACGAGTTGTTCGGGATCACCCCAACGACGTTGGCGTTGCTGAGGGAGAGGCGCGCGTTGGCCCTGTCGGTCCCTCCGGATGCAGCGAGCGTGGTCGTGAAGTTGTGTCCCGTGTTGAAGAAGCTGGCCACGTTGCCCGGATGGGGCACAAAGGGTTGCTGCTTGCCCATGAACTGGTCGATGGGCCGGCCATCCATCCGCGGGCCGTAGCTCTGATCGTAGCCGTCGTTGATGCCGCCGCCCTTGCCATCCACGTACTGGAAGTTCCCAGCCGATCCCTGGCCGTACAGGTTCTGCCATTGCATGTACTGTGGCGAGGTATCCCACGTGTAGCTGCTGTGCAGCTGCGTGCGGAGCTGGCCATCGCTGTTCTGGCCGTGCTTGGTGGTGATGACGATCACGCCGTTGGCCGCGCGGGAGCCGTAGAGCGCGGCGGCGTTCGGACCCTTGAGCACCGAGACCGAGGCGATGTCATCCGGGTTGAGGTCATTGATCGCGCTCCCGAAGTCCGCGCTGTTCGTGCCGCCAAGGCTGCCGCCTCGCGTCGAGGAGCCATGGTCATCATTGGAGACGGGGATTCCATCGACGATGAAGAGCGGGTCATTGTTGCCGCTGATCGAATTGGCGCCGCGGAGGGTGATCTTGGTCGAGCCGTCCGGCGATCCGGAGCCGGTGATCGTCATGCCGGCCACTTTGCCCTCGAGCTGATTCACGAAGTCCTGCGCGTGGGTCGAGTTCAGCTCGGCGCTGGAGATCTGTTGTTGTGATGTGCCGAGCTGGCTCTTCTCTCTGGTGAGCCCCAGCGCCGTCACGACCAGGCCCTGGAGTTGGACCGGCCTGAGGGCCAGCATGAAGTCGTGCGTGATCGGCCCGGCCGAGAGCGTGAGCTTGGCCGACGCCGGGCTGTAGCCGATCAGCCGGGCGGTGAGGGTCGCGCTCTGACCGGTGACGCTGGCGGCAGGCACGGTGAACGAATAGGCGCCATCGGTGCCCGTCAGCGCTCCGAAATGCGTTCCTTGCAGGAACACACTCGCGTTGGGGAGCGGGGCACCGGCATCGCTGGTCACCCGGCCGCTGATGGTCGCTCCCCCTTGGGCGGCTGCCCACGCTGGTATGAGGGCGAGTGCACAGACAGCGGTGAATCCTTTGAACAGACGTCTCATGGTCACTCCCTGGCTTCCTCATAGTGGAAGGTCAATGAGCCGCGCTGGCGAATCGGTGAGTGCGGAGCGTGCACCTCCCCCAGCCCGATACCGTGTCGGCGAGGGGCAGGGTGGAGCGGAAGGCGCCAGTGGATGCACGTGACACGACGGGTCGCGCAGTCCGGCGCGTCGCACCGGACGAGAAGCGAGACCCGGCAATGGCAGCCGCGCTCGGCCGGGTCCGGCGCGTGCAGCGGCCGGGATCGCGAGCGACAGTCTGGAACTCCGTATATGGAGCACGCGTCGACCGCGCGCTCCGGTCCGTCGGTGAGTACCCACGTCGGAGGAGATTCGGGATATTGTATCCAGACGACTCAATTCCATGCTACCGGCCGGCGCAACCGCTGTCAAGAGAATCGGCGGTCGCGTCCCGCGGGGACGAGCGCTGCGCGGGCGTGCCGCGCACGTCGCGCCAGAGCGAACAGCGGGCACAGAGAACGCCTCGCGCGTTCCCTGTGCCCGCTGTATCGCTGTGCTGAACCCGGAAGGAGCCCTTCCTTACGTCCCGATCTGGTCCGCCCGCACCATGCGCACCCCGAATACCGCCGCAATCTGGCTCCCGTCCGTGGCCTGGAAGCGCACCGTCACCTTCGTCTTCCCCTTCACCAGCGATGCCGGAATCGGATAGGTCTTATCGAAGAACTGTCCGGGATCCGACCGCTCGAGGTGCTCCGTGCCCACCTGCTGCCCGTCCACCAGAATCTGGAACGACGCCGGCAGGGTGCGGCGGTCCGCGCTGTAGTAGGTGGCCACCACCGCCATGGGATGCGCCGGATCGACCGCCAAGTCGTACGAGAACCAGCTCCGACCTGCGCGCCCACGCCGGCCCTGGATGAAGGCCGGCTGGATCCGGTCTCCGGACTGATAGTTGAACTGCTGCTCCGCCGAGCGGTCGCCGGGCTCCACGAACGCCACACTCGCTGCCTCCAGCATGCGCTGGTGCGCCGCCTCGCGCTGGTACTCGGCGTGTTTGGCCGTCCACCCATCCGGCGTGTAGAGATCCCAGTACACGCCGTAGCTGCGCTCCTGCAGCTGGTAGAAGGGCATGAGCTCCACGTCGTGCGCCGTGCCCTCCGCGGTCGGTTCCCGCCCGACCCCTTTCGTGCGGAAGTGGCCCGGCTGCCCGGCCACCGGCTCGAGCCACGAGTCCACAGGTTGATCCGCCGCCACGAACACCGGTGCGGCCGGGCGCTCCACTCTCTGGTGCTGGCCACGTCCGCGTGCCGGCTCCGGGCCCAGATCGCCCGAGAGCACCAGCGGCCCCCACATGATGGCTGTGCGGCTCGGATTGTCGGGCGTCGGCTCCAGCCGCAGCGTCTTGGGCAGCGCCACCTCAATCCGGTCGCCACTCTTCCACGTGCGCTTCACCTCCACATAGGAGCCGACCGGCACGGGCCAGAAGTACGGGTCGCGCCGCTGATGCGTGGCACCCGCGTCGTTCGCGGCCGCGCCGTAACTGCGCTGCGCCAGCCGGGCGGGCTCGTCGGTGGCAGGCTGCGTCACGTCCGTGCCGTTCACCTTCACGGCAAAGCCGTCGCCCACCCAGTAGGGGCGCCGCACGGCGAGCGTGAACTCGCGTGGCGAGGCGAGCGTCATCGTGAGCGTTGCCGTCTCCCCCATGGGGAAGTCGGACGCCTGGTTCAGCTGTACGCCTGCCCCGTCCCATGACGCGGTCGAGGGGACGAACTGATTCCACCAGAGCGTCTTGCCGTCCTCGAAATACAGGCCGTCTCCGTGCAGCGCGTGATTCTCCATGCCGGTGCCCACGCAGCAGGTGAAGGCGTGGAACATGTCCTGATACTCGTGCGTCACCCCCTGACCGATGGGCACCATGTAGCACATGCGGCCGTCGTTGGGATCGATGGAGCCCAACGCGTGGTTGAAGAGCATGCGCTCCTGATAATCGGCGTAGTGCACGTCGGGCCACACGGCAAAGAGCAGCCGGCTGAGCTTGAGCATGTTGTAGACGGGGCAGCTCTCATCCGTGCGTCCGTCGATGCGACTACCGAGCATATCGGCGGGCCCCCAGTACTCGTCGGTGCCGCTGCCACCGGTAGCGAAGCTGTGGTGCCCGGTCACGCTGTCCCAGAAGAAGCTGGAGGCCAGCAGGTCCTCGGCGCGCCCCGTGTCGATGAAGCGATGGGCCGACCCGATGAGCTTGGGAATGGAGCAGTTCGCGTGCTTTCCGCCCAGGTCATCCTGATGCCGCTGCAGCGGCCGCACGAAGGCGCGATGCTCGAAGTCGTAGGAGAGACGCAGCCACCGCGCATCGCCGGTGTCCTTCGCGAGGTCCACCAGCACCTCGTTCATTCCCCCGAACTCGGTCTCGAGCATGTGCTGGATCTGCGCGTCGTCCAGTCCGGCGAGCACCCCCTCGGCCCACGTGCCCATGTTGGTCTCCACGTGCAGCGCCGTGCGGTTGCCGGTGTAGCGGTACGCATCGCGCAGGCCGGCGAACAGCTTGTGCAGCGTATACCAGGGCGACCACTCGCCGTTGAGGTCAAAGGCAGCGGCGCGAATCTGTCCCTTCTTCAGCTCGCCGAAGCAGCGGCGCCCGTGCTCGAGCGCACACAGGTAGCCATCGCCATTCTTGTCCTGCACCACCTTCAGCTCGTTGATCATGTAGTCCACGCGGTCCTTGAAGCGCCGGTCGCCGGTGGCAGCCCACATGAGGCTGATGGCGGAGAGGTGATGCCCCGCGATATGGCCGGTGAGATTTCGCCCGTCGCCATCCCATCCGCCGTACGGCTGGGCCTTGGGCGTGAGCCCCGCGCGCTCGCGGTAGTAGGCCAGCATGCGATCCGGCTCGAGCTTGAGGAGGTAGGCAATGTCGAGCTCCTGCGCATGCTTGAGCGGCCCGCCCTCGAGCCGTACGCGGTGCAGGGGGATGGAGCGTGCCCGGATGGTCTGCTCCGCGGACGGCCCGGGCAGCCCGCGCTCCGTCGCGTTGGCGAGACCGAACGGAATACTGTCCAGCAGCGGAACCGCGCTGGCGGTGAGGCCGAGTTTGAGGGCGGTGCGGCGGGATATGGTCATCGTGTCTTCCTTCGTGAGCGTACGCCCGAGGTATTTCGGGCGGTGTGCGGATATATCGTAACGGTCCAGAGGGAGCGTCGCGGCAGCAGCGCCAAGGCGCCACAGCGTCCAGCGTGCGCTCGCTCCCTCCGGAACGACATGCGGCTACTGGCGCTTCAGGGTAATGAGGATCACGCCATGCGCACCGCGAATGCCGTACACCGACGTGGAGCTTACATCCTTCAACACCTGGATGTTCGCAATGTCATGGGGATCGAGTCCTCTCAATGTGTTGCTCACCTCCGCATCCGCCACGGGCATCCCGTTGATGACGAGCAGCGGTTCAACTTCCTGCGCGCCGCCGTTCGAGCTGTCCAGGGAGAGATCGCCACCCCGGATGCGCAGCGAGATATCGCCGTTGGGTAGGCGGACCACCTGCAACCCCGCCACGCGTCCCTGAAGCAGCTCGGCGATGTCCTGGACATGACGTCCCTGCAGCGTGCCGGCGGAAAGCGAGTCAATCGAGCCCGCCCGGTTGCCGGATGGCAGGACGCTGTCGCGGGCGGTCCCCGTCTGGGGGGCGGGGCTCGTCGACGGCGGCGCGGCCCTGTGGCCACATGCGGACAGCACGACGAGCCAGCAGCAGATCCCTGCGGTAACAGCCGGTCTCTTCACCGTCCCCCCTTGGGCAGCGAGTGGTACGCGCGGCGCATCTACACCACGCATACCACTCGGGATGCCTCGTCAGTATCCCGGATTCTGCTTCAGATTCGAATTGGTCGCAATAGCATCCGCCGGGATCGCGAACAGTGTGTGGTACGGCCCCTTCGGCACATGGTTGAACCACGTCTTGGTGGTGAACACGCCAAAGCGGATCATGTCCGTGCGGCGATGCCCTTCCACGGCAAATTCCCAGCCCAGCTCGTCGAGAAAGCGACCATACTTGACGTCGGCGCCCCCGTTCGCGGTGGGCGTTCCGCCCGGGCCGGTCTTGACGATGCCGTCCACGTCGTCCCAGCCGTAGTTGTACGAGCTGCCCTGCATCAACTCGGCGCCGGTGACCGTTGCCTTCGCCGGATCCGAGGAGAAGTCGCGTTGCCGCACCGTCGTGACGATGGCCGCGGCTTCATCCGCGTGGCCCGTGCGCAGCAGCGCCTCCGCCTTGTCCATGAGCACTTCGGCGTAGCGGAAGACCGGGTAGTCCACGTCCGATGCGCCCGTCTCCCCCGCGTAGATCTCGTACTTCCACACCGGGTAGCCATTGTTGAAGTCCGTGCTGTCGATCCGCGGCACGGCCTTCACGAAATCGTAGCCGCGTCCCTGGTCGTCGAACTGCGGGCCGATGAGCCACGTGTCTTTCAGCCGCTCGTCCTCGGGATCATATGTGTCGATGAACTGCGGTGTGGACGAGCTGCCGCCCCACGGCTGCGCCTGCAGGTTGAAGACATACTGCAGTGCGGGCTTGAGCGTCTTCATGTGGAAGCAGCTTTCGTTGCCGTTGACCGCGTCATACGGCACCACGAAGATGTTCTCCACCGAGTTCTCATTGTGGCGCGAGAACGGGGTGCGATAGCTGGCATCCAGCTGATACTTGTTCGCGTCGATGATCTGCTGCGCGGTCGTGATCACCTTGTCGTATTCCGGCTTGCCGGTGTAGACCTCGGCGTTCAGATAGACGCGCGCCAGCAGGGCGAGCGCGGCCCACTTGTTCATCCGTCCGTACATCGCCGTGCCGGTTTCCTCCGACAGGTCCGGGATGACCGCGTTCAGCTCGCTCACCACGAAGTCGTACACCTGCTGACGGGTGGACTGCTTGGGCAGGTCCTTGGCGGTGAAATCGGTCGCGATCGGCACGTTGCCGAAGTTGTTCAGCAGCAGATAGTAGTAATACGCGCGCAGCCCGCGCAGCTCCGCCTCGATGCTCTTCTTCGTGGCGGCGTCGGTGGGCACCACGCCGGAGTCGATCTGATAGAGCACCCGGTTGGCGGCGTTGATGCCCGAGTAGGAGAGCGAGTAGAGCTGATCCGGCTGGCCCTGGTGGGGATCCCACCGGTGCTCATGCATGCGGATGTACGTGCCGCCGTCGTACCAGCCATTTGGTCGCACGGGAGTGATCAGCTCATCCGACGATTCTTCCTGGGTGTCGATGTTGCCGTACCACCCCATCCACAGCGCCCGGAGCGGGGTGTATGCCGGTGCGATGAGGGAAGCGAGATCCTTCGCCGTGGGGTTGAAGTTGGCATCCGTGACCTCGGTGTATGGCGACTCCGTGAGGTCGGTGCAGGCCGATGCGGCGACCATCATGCCGAGGCCGAACAGCACGAGCGCGCATTTGGCGTATGGGTATCTCATTGCGGTACCGTCCATGTGCGGGACGCTGAGGGAGGCGCGAGGAGCGCCCTGAGTGAGTTCGAATGCATGACGTCAGAACGTGAGATTGAGACCGAACGTGAACATCCGCGTCGTCGGGTACGTGTCGCGAGTGTCGTCACCAGGGCTCAGGTCGTCCGAGGAGCCCAGCGT
>DASUKA010000105.1:0-24323 GCA_036278935.1 Gemmatimonadaceae bacterium | reverse complement strand
ACTCACGCTTCAAGACCTGACCCCCACCGCCCCAACATCTGACCCCCGGACTCCCTGGCTTTCTCTGTGCTCTCTGTGTCTCCGTGGCGCAACGCCCGTGACGAGGCTGCTACCGGAGATGGAGATGATACGCGGTGATGGCGTTCTCACGCAGCACCATGCGCGCGAGCTGCTCGGCGCGATCACGGCTGATCTCCCCGTCGCGCATCATCCCGGTGAGCGCCACGCCGAGCGCGTGGCGCGCCGTGGTGCTGCCAATCCATGCCGCCTCGGCCCATCCCTGCTCCGGGCCGCCGTCGAACGCATCGGTGCCGAACATCACCTTCTCCGGCCATTCATCGAGCCACTGCCGCAGGACACGGGCGAGCTGGGCGGGCTCGATGAAGAGCGAGATCGCGGAGATGTCGGTGTAGACATTCGGCTTGGAGAGGAGCGCCTCCGTTTCTCCCACCAGCGGCCATCCGCCGTGCACGATGACGAAGTTCGTGCCGCGAAGGGTGGAGTCGTTGAACGCCGCCTCCAGTAGATGTGGCGCGCTGCCATGCGTCATGTAGTAGCCGCCGAACCCTTCGGTGGTATGGATCTGCACGGCCATGCCGAGCCGCCCGGCCTCGCGCGCGATGATGCGGAAGAGGTCGTCCTCCAGCGCCTTGTACTCGGCGTGCGTGGGCGTGCCGCCGCGCACGTAGCGTGCGTACACGCGGCGGGCGAGCGGCGGGCGGGGATCATCGAAGTCGAGCGGACGGAGGTAGGCAGCCTCGAACTTCACCGAGACCGCGCCACCCCGCCGCTGGCGCTGGAGCGTCGGGATGACCACTTTTGTGACGTACTCGTCGAGCGTGCCGGGGAGCGCGGTGACACCGAGATCGCGCAGATAGCGATGGAGGAGCTTTGCCTCCAGCGGATAGAGCGCGCGCGTGTCCGGGGTGCGGGCGGCTTCGGCGTGCGTGTCGAGGGGGAGCATGAGCGCATCCACGAACGCCACCCAGCGGAATCGCGGCGGCGCAAGGCCGGGTCCGAGCGTGATGCGGTTGGCGAGCATGACCTGTGTGCCGATGCGGTCGAGCACCCAGTCGGGAAAGTTCGTGCCCTGTTGCTGCTGGACGCGGAGGACGGCGGCGTGCAGCGCGCGACGGTATGCAGCACCGGTGTCCGCCAGGCTCACGCCGTAGAGCGCATGCTGTGCTTGGCGCCATTCGGGGTTATCAGGACGGAAGCGCCAGGGGAGCGGGAAGGGCGGGAGGCCGCCCAACGGGAGCGCGTCGTAGTCCGTATCCGGAGGGGCGCCGGGGGGCACCGGCAGCATGGGGTGGGCGTGGCTGTCCACGGCCTTGATGCCGGTGATGTAGGCAGCGAGCGCGGAGTCGACCGGCGCCTGGGCGCGAGCGGGGAGCGGGAGGGCGATGAGCAGCGAGACGCAGGCGACGAGGGTGGTGCGCGTCATGCTGGGGTCCTGGTGGGAGGGGAACCGGGCGAGCTGCGGTGGCGAATGCGCTCCGATACTAGAGAATGTGGTGTGGGTGGGGAAGGGGCACGGAAGGCTGCGTGGCAGGCCGGGCGGCGCCGCGGCGCGCCCGTGCTTGTTTCAACTTTTCACATCGGATAAATTATCCGGACTTACCATGACCCTCTCGTCATCGCGCGCGCCCAGCGCGCCAGCCCCGCGTCCGGCGCTCCGACCCATCACGCGCCAGACCCTCGCGTCGGCCACCGTCGAAGCGATTCGCGAACGCATCCTCTGCGGCCAGTACGCCGAGGGCGAACAGCTCCGCCAGGATGCGCTGGCCGCCGAGCTGGGCGTGAGCCGCATCCCGGTGCGTGAAGCGCTCCGGCAGCTGGAAGCGGAAGGGCTGGTCGATTTCAACCCGCACCGCGGTGCCGTCGTCTCGTCGCTTTCCGTGGGCGAGATCGAGGAGCTCTTCGAGCTCCGCGCGACGCTCGAGTGCGATCTGCTCCGCCGCGCGGTCCCGCGACTTGCCAAGGAGGATTTTCAGCACGCCGCCGAGATTCTCGACGCCTACGACGCAGCTTTCCGGTCGCGCGATATCGCTACCTGGGGTGATCTGAACTGGCAGTTCCACCACACACTGTACGCCGCAGCGGGCCGCCCCGTGACGCTCGGCGTGGTGGAGAATCTGAACCAGCATGCCAACCGCTATGCCCGTATGCAGCTCGCCCTCACCCATGGTGAGTCGCGTGCGCAGGGCGAGCATCGCGCCATCCTCACCGCGGCGCGCAAGCACAACGCCGACCGGGCTTGCTCGCTGTTGAAAGCGCACATCCTTGGCGCCGGACGCTCGCTCGCGCTCTTCCTGCGTGGCGAGCGCGGCGCGAACGCCGCCGCACCCCCGACACGGGCCCCAGCGCGGCGGGCCAGGAACGCCTAGGTGGTTGCACGGGTTGTGTGCGGACGAAGCCCGGCCTGTCGTATCTCGCAGTGCGTGGCCCGCGTTTCCTTGCACGGCCGCGGGCGGCCTTTCTCGCTGACCTTTTTCTGATCTGCTGATGCCCACTGCCACGCCTCCGCTGCTCCAGAACTTCGTCCACGGCGCCTTCCGCGCCGCCACCTCCGATCGCTGGACGCCGGCCATCAATCCATCCGATGCCAGCGATGTCATTGCGCACGTTCCCGAGGGCACCTCGGATGATGTGCGGGCCGCGGTAGAGGCGGCGCAGGCGGCGCTCCCCGCGTGGCGCGCACTCAGCGGCCCAGCGCGTGCCGAGCATCTGCACCGCTGGGCCGCCGCCATCGCCGCACGCGCGGATGAACTGGCGCAGGCCATGTCGCGCGAGGTCGGCAAGCCGATCAGTGAAGCGAAGGGCGAAGTGGGGCGCTGCGTGGTGATCCTCCGCTACTACGCGGGCGACGCGGTGCGGGAAGTGGGGCAGGTGATTCCCTCTCAGGTGGCTGGCGCGCTGCAATTCACGCTGCGCGAGCCCCTGGGGGTGGTGGCGCTCATCACCCCGTGGAACTTCCCGCTGGCCATTCCGCTCTGGAAGGCGGCGCCCGCGCTCGCGTTCGGGAACACGGTGGTGTTGAAGCCCTCCGAGGCCGCGTCGTACGTGGCCACCTTGCTGGCCGAGACGGCGGCGTCCGCGGGATTGCCGGCGGGTGTGTTCAACGTGGTCTCCGGCTCCGGCGCCACGGTCGGGATGGCGTTGCTGAGAGCCGATGCGGTGCGCGCGGTGAGCTTCACCGGCTCCTCCGCCGTGGGCAAGACGGTGGCGCAGGTGGCGGCGGAGCGCAACATCCGCTACCAGACCGAGCTGGGAGGCAAGAACGTCGTCATCGTCGCCCGCGATGCGGACCTGGACTTGGCGGCCGCGCTCACGGCGTCCGGCGCCATGCGCTATGCCGGCCAGAAGTGCACCGCGACGAGCCGCGTGGTAGTCACGGCCGATGTGCAGCAGGATTTCCTCGCGCGGCTGCGCGCGCAGGTGGAGAAGCTACCACTTGGGCCGGTGGACGATCCCTCCGCCGCGGTGGGGCCGCTCATCAGCGAGGCCTCGCGTACCAGGCTCCGCCAGGCGCTGGAGGAGGCGGAGCCGGAGCGCCTTTTCGGTGGCGAGCTGCCTGACGATGCCCGCTTCGCGCGCGGCTTCTACTTCGCCCCGCTCGTCATCCGACTCGCCGATCCGGATAGCCCAATCGCGCAGCGCGAGCTCTTTGGTCCCGTGCTCGGCACGCTGGTCGCCAGCGATCTGGATGAAGCCATCGCTCTGGCCAATCGCACGCCATACGGACTGAGCGCATCGCTCTTCACGCGCGATGTCCGGACTGCGCTGCGCTACGTGCACCGTATCGAGGCCGGACTGGTGCGCGTGAACGCCGACACGACCGGCGTGGATCCACACGCGCCGTTCGGCGGTGTGAAAGGCTCCAGCTCCGGAAGCCGCGAGCAGGGACCGGCGGCACGCGAGTTCTACACCGAAACGAAAACCGTGCAGATCAACCCGTAGCGTCCTCCTCTCCTCCTACCTCCTCACCGCGCATGCATCAACACGACTGGGCCGGGGTATTCCCGGCGATCACCACGCCGTTTCGCGATGATCTCTCGATCGACCACGACTTTCTCTGTGAGCACGTCTCGTGGCTGGTGGATCGTGGTAGCCGCGGCATCGTCGCCCTGGGCTCGCTGGGCGAAGCGCCGACACTGGCGTTCGAAGAGAAGGTGCAGATACTCGAGAGCTGTAAATCCGCCGTGGGGACGCGCGTGCCCGTCGTCGCCGGCATCTCGGCGCTGAGCACCGCCGAGGCGGTGGCGCTCGCCAGAGCGGCGGAGCGTGCGGGGTGCCAGGGACTCATGGTGCTGCCGCCGTACGTCTATCAGGGGGACTGCCGCGAGACGCTGGCGCACCTGGAGGCGATTCTGTCGGCCACGCCGCTCTCGTGCATGGTGTACAACAATCCGATCGCGTACGGCACCGACATTACTCCCGAGCAGATCGCCCATCTGGCCGAGCGGTTCGAGAATCTGCATGCCGTCAAGGAGTCGAGCGGCGACGTGCGGCGCATCACCGCCATTCGGGCATCGCTCGGCGATCGTCTGGCGCTGTTCGCCGGTCTGGATGACCTGATCCTGGAAGGCATCGGCGCCGGCGCGGGGGGATGGGTGGCGGGGCTGGTGAACGCGCTTCCGGATGCCACGGTGCGATTGTTCGACATGGCCACGGCGGGGCGCGCCGAGCAGGCGCGCGCGCTCTATGACTGGTTCCTGCCGCTGCTGCGGCTCGACACGCGCCCCAAGTTCGTGCAGCTCATCAAGCTCGTGCAGGAGGAAGTCGGGCGCGGCCGGACGACGGTGCGCCCACCGCGCCTCCCGCTCGAAGGCGCGGAGCTGGATACCGCGCTGGCGCTCGTCCGCGAGCGCATCGGAACGCAGCCCGCGAGCGCCACGTGACGGCAGCCGTGCGCGATCTCCGATCGGTCCAGGTCGTGGACTCGCACACGGAAGGAGAGCCAACCCGTGTGGTCGTGGCGGGGTGGCCCGAGCCTGCAGGGGCGACCATGCTGCAGCGGCGCGAGGCGCTGCGCCGCGACCATGACGCGCTACGACGCGGCGTGGTGTGCGAGCCGCGCGGGCACGATGCCATCGTCGGGGCGCTTCTCACCGCACCGGTCACTCCTGGTGCGCAGGCGGGCGTCATCTTCTTCAACGACGTGGGCTACCTGGGGATGTGCGGGCACGGGCTCATCGGCCTCGTGCGCACGCTCGAATTCCTCGGCCGGCTCGATCCCGGCTCGGTGTGTATCGACACACCGGCCGGGACGGTGACTGCCGAGCTCGCCGATGATGGCACGGTGACTGTGCGGAATGTCCCGGCCTACCGCTACCGCGCGGACGTGGTGGTGGACGTCCCGGACGTCGGGACCGTGCGGGGCGACGTGTCGTACGGCGGGAACTGGTTCTTTCTTACGGAGCTTCCTGGAGTGGCGCTCGAGCTCGCCAATCGCACCGAGCTCCTGCGCATCACGACCGCGATCCGCACGGCGCTGCACGCTCAGCAGATCACGGGACGGGCGGGCGCCATGGTGGACCACATCGAGCTGTTCGGTGCACCGCATCGCGCCGATGCCGACAGCCGGAACTTCGTGCTGTGCCCGGGCGCCGCGTACGACCGCTCGCCCTGCGGCACGGGAACGTCGGCCAAGATGGCGACGCTCCATGCGCGCGGCACGCTCGCCCTCGGCGAGCGGTGGCGGCAGGAGAGCATCACCGGCAGTCTCTTCACCGGCTGGCTGGAGGCGAACGGGGACGCGGACGCGCTCGTCCCCTGCATCCAGGGCCATGCCTACATCACCGGCCGCAGCGTGCTGCTGTTCGACGAGACCGACCCCTTCCGGTACGGGTTGCCCGATCGATGATGCGCGCTGGACACCCCGATGTGGTGGTGGTCGGCGCCGGCGTGGTGGGAGCGGCATGCGCACTCGCGCTCGCGCGCGAGCATCAGCGCGTGCTCATCGTTGACGCGGACTTCCCTGGCGGCGGAAGCACCGGTGTGGCCATGGGCCACATCGTGGTGATGGATGACTCCGAGGCGCAGCTCGCGCTCACCGCCTACTCGCGGTCGTTGTGGTCGGAGATGGCGGGGGAGCTGCCTCCGGACTGCGAGGACGAGCGGCGGGGCACACTCTGGCTGGCCACCACCGACGAGGAGCTCCGGGCGGCCGGACAGAAGCAGGCCGTCTACGCGCGGCATGGCGTAGCGGCGAGCGTGGTGGATGCCGCCGCGCTCGCCGACATGGAGCCGCATCTGCGTCCCGGGCTGGCCGGCGCGCTGCATGTGCCGGACGACAGCGTGCTCTATCCGCCCGCAGCAGCGCGCTACTTCGTGGAGCGCGCGTGCTCGCTTGGCGCCGAGGTGCTCGAGCGGTGCACCGTGGAAGAGATCGGCGATGGGACTGTCAGCCTCGCCACGAGTGGTGGCTCCCTGGATACGGTTACGGCGGGCGCGGTGGTGAATGCGGCGGGGATCGATGCGCCGCGTCTCACCCCAGGATTGCCGATCATCCCGCGCAAGGGGCATCTCGTCATCACCGAGCGGTACCCCGGAATGTGCTCCAGTCAGCTGGTGGAGTTGGGGTATCTGCACAGCGCGCACACTATGGAAGGAGAGTCCGTGGCGTTCAACGTGCAGCCGCGCGCAACGGGGCAGCTCCTCATCGGCTCCTCGCGCGAGTTGGTGGGGCGGGACCGGCGCATCAACCACCGGCTCCTCGCAGCGATGCTGCAGCGGGCCATCGGATTTCTTCCGTCGCTCGCGCGCTGCGCGACCGTTCGCGCCTGGACGGGGTTCCGGCCGGCCACGCCGGACAAGCTTCCGCTCATCGGGCGATGGGATGGTGATGGCGGCGAGCGCCTCTGGATCGCCGCCGGCCACGAGGGACTGGGCATCACCATGGCGCTCGGCACGGCGGAGCTGCTGGTGTCGCAGATGCTCGGCACGAGCGCGCCCGTCGATCCCGCGCCGTTCGCTCCCGGTCGTGTGATGCCGGGCACGACCTGTTGCACGGAGCACTGACGCATGCCGCCGCGCGTGGAGATTCTGGTGGATGGACAGCGCGTGCTGGTGCATGAGGGGACGCCGCTGGTCGTGGCGCTGTTCGATGCCGGCGTGCGTGGATACCGCACCTCCGTAAGTGGGGAGCCGCGCGCACCGATCTGCGGGATGGGCATCTGCTTCGAGTGCCGCGTGACGGTGGACGGGACGTCACAGCGCCGATCGTGTCTGCTTCCGTGCGTGGCGGGGATGATCGTGGAGACCGCGGCGGGAGGGCGGGATCGTGAGGGATAACGGCGATGCGCCATCGGCCGCGATGGAGTGCGACGTGGCGGTGGTGGGCGGGGGCCCGGCGGGGATCGCGGCGGCCACGCGCGCGGCGGAGCACGGTGCCCGGGTGATCGTGCTGGACCAGGGGCTCGCGCCGGGCGGACAGATCTGGCGGCATCACGACCCGCGCCACCTCCCACGCGCGGCGCGTCGCTGGATGGAGCGGTGCGAGCGATCCGGCGCCCGGTGGCTCAGCGAAGCCGCGGTGGTGGATGGAGCGACGGAGCGCGGGCTCGCGGTCGTACGGCGCGATGCGGCGTTCAGGGTGTATCCCCGCGCCGTGGTGATCGCCACCGGAGCCCGCGAGCTCTTTCTCCCCTTCCCGGGCTGGACGTTGCCGAACGTCATGGGGATGGGTGGTGCGCAGGCGCTCATCAAGGGCGGAGCCGATGTGTCGGGGCGACGCGTGGTGGTGGCGGGCTCGGGCCCGCTCGTGCTGCCGGTGGCCGCCGCCATGGCGCGTGGCGGTGCGACGCTGGTGGCGGTGGCGGAGCAGGCGCCCCTCCGCAGCGTGGCCGGCTTTGCCACGGCGCTCTGGGCACATCCATCCAAGCTGGCGCAGGCGGCACACTACCGCGGCGCGTTCGCGCGCCGGTCCTACCATTGCGGCACGTGGGTGCTCCGCGCTGATGGCGATGGCCGTGTGCAGCAGGTGACGCTCACGGATGGGCGGGGACGGCGGCGGGTGGAAGCGTGCGATCTCCTCTGTTGCAGCTTCGGCCTGGTGCCGAATACGGAGCTGGCCACCCTGCTTGGATGTACGGTGGTGGACGGGACGGTACGCACCGATTCGGTGCAACGCACGAGCGTCCCGAACGTCTTCTGCGCAGGCGAGCCCACTGGCGTGGGAGGCGAGCAGGCGGCCTTGGTGGAAGGAGAGATCGCGGGGCTCGCGGCGAGTGGACACGAGGACGCCGCCCGCGCCGTATCGCTGCAACGCGCGCGCGACGACTGGAAGCGCTTCTCCACGCGGCTGGCGTCCGCCTTTCATCCACGCGAGGAGCTGCTGACGCTGGCGGACGGCGATACCATCGTCTGTCGCTGCGAGGACGTGCGCTACCACCGATTGAACGCGGCCTGGAGCGTGCGGCAGGCGAAGATGTACACGCGCATCGGGATGGGCCCATGCCAGGGCGCCGTGTGCGGCGCCGCGTGCCAAGTGCTGTTCGGGTGGGAGCGTGGAACGGTGCGGCCGCCGCTCGGCGCGCCACGCGTGGAGGCGTGGATGGAGACCAGCGCTCAGGAGCGCCCTTCGAGCGCTACGGCGTAATCTGCGCGAGCGTGCGGGACAGAGCGATGATCACGCTCCCGACGCGCGCGCCGTTCACGTCCGCGGGAAGGGCGACCTCCACGGTGCGCGCACCCGCCCGCAGCCGCGCGAGGTCGCCCGCCTGCACGGACAGGGCATAGCGTCCCGGCGGCACCGCCTCGAAGTCGTATTCGCCGTCGGGGAACGTCGTGACGGAGCGGGTGGCCGCCGTGCGGAGATTCCGGAGCACCACGCGGACACCCGGCACACCCTGCACCGCGGCGCCCACGTGGTGCACGACGTGTCCCTCGATCTCGCCTCCTGGAACGATCGGAACATCGAGGAGCTGGAACCGGTTGGGTCCAGGTACCACGCTCATGGCGTCGAACAACGGCACCCAGAGCGGCGATGCCAGGCTCATGGAGTCGACCGTCACATGTACCGGCTCGAAGGGCACCACGTCCCAGACGCGGAACGTCCCGCTCGAATCCGAGACCGCGATCTGTGGACCCACGCGCACGCGCACATCAGTGAGCGGCTGCTCGCCGGGATCGGGGCGGCCGTTGGCATTCGCATCCAGGAACACGCGGCCGGTAATGCCCGCGCGCTGGAGCGATGGCCCGGGAACGAACATCACGCCGCCGGAGGCCCGGTCGAGCAGCACGGAGCCCTGCACGGATTGCGTGACGCCAGGCGCGGCGCCCGGCTGGGCCGCGAGCGTGGTGTAGGAGCGCAGCGTGCCGCGATCCGCGCTAAAGGTGAGGGTGAACCGCGGCCCGTGCATCCCGCGCGTCCAGACGGTACCGAGCTCGGCGCGCACTCCGAAGCCAATGGGGCCCGACACCATGAGCGAGGCGCTGGCAAGGCGCGAGGCGCTCGCCGCTTCGAGCGAGCCGCGCCACCAGAGCTGGCCGAACACGGGTCCAAGGCGCGTGAGCGGCAGCAGAAAGGCGCTGAGGCCCAGATACGGCTGCGTGGACGCCGCGGTGCCGGGGTTCGTCTGGCGCTCCAGCCTCACGTACGGCATCGCGCGCAGCTGGCTGCGCTGCACCGATGCGCCGAGCTGCGCGCGGGTGAGCGTGCCACTCTGCAGCCGGATCTGCTGCGCATTCCCGTCGATGTAGAACCGACTCCTGGCCCCAAGCGGCCGCACGAGCGCCGTGGCGGTCCACCGCGAGCGCCACCCAGCGGGGGAGAGCAGCGGGGCCGTGACATCGGTGGCGTAGCGCGCATAGTCCGCCGTGAGCTGCAGGCCGAGTGATGGCTCGAAGCGCAGCGACGCCTCGGTGGAGGCATGCGCGGTAGCGAGCAGCTCCGCCGTCCACGCGTTGGTGAGCGCGCCGGAGACTGACGCGTACGGCTGCGCGAGATCGGGGAGCGTATCGCGCCAGAACTGATCGATCCCCGCGCGCGCGGTCCATCGCGGCGACAGGCCGTAGCGCAGATCGAGGTTTCCGGTGGCGGTGCACCGCAGCAGCGTGCACTCGCCCAGCGACGCGCCGTACTCGAAGTGGTGCGTCGGGATGAGCTCGCCCGGAATGTGGTACACGCGGTCGAACTCGCGTATCTGGCCATACGGGCCATAGGCGATCAGGTCGACCGCGTTCTCCCCGTACTCCACCGGCAGTTGCAGGCCGAACTGGCCCGCCGCGTTGGTAGAATCGAAGGCGATGAGCTCCCCGCCGCGATACGCCTCGACCATCCACCCCGGCGCTACATCGCCAAGAAAGGCGGCAGTGCCGAAATCCGTCAGGCGTAGGTAGGGTGCGTTGCCAATCGAGAAGCCGCGCACGGGACGTGGATTCGGGCCGCTCGCCTGGGCGTCCCCCAGCCGAAGCTGCTGCACCACGCGCGAATGGTCCCACACGCCCGTCCAGGAGAGGGTCCCATGGGGGCCGCGAGTCCCCGTGGGCCCGAGGCTTGAGAGCGACCCTTCGAGCGATCCACCCAGCACGTTCGCACCGAGGGCGAAAGCATAGCTGCCATTCTGCAGCGGGTCATTCCCCTGGGCCGTGAGCCCATAATCCAGCACCAGTCCATCCACCCTCGGCCGCTCCAGGCCGAGGGCGAGGTCCGGCGTGTGCTCCGGCGTGGCGCGAGCGAGCAACCGCTGGTGCGCGGCGTCGCGCGCGATGCGTCGTGCGATCGGCAGCTGTTCCGGGTCCAGCAGCGTGACCGCGAGGTCGCGCCAGTCGACCGCGAAGTGCAGGTCGAGCAGCTGTCCGAGCGCGCCGGCGGCCACGTAGAGCTCTCCATCGCGCACCACGATCATGGACGGAGCGATGGAGATGCGGCGCGGACCCGCGCGCATGCTGTCGCTCGCCGGGTCGATGACCAGCGATCCCCCCTGACCGGCAAGCGTTGCTTCGAGCCGGCCTGACGGCGCGAGATGATGGGCGACCTCCGCCAGGTCGAACAGCGCGCCCACTGGAAGGAGGGCATCATCCACGGCGCGGAACGCCGGCACCGTGCGCGAGGCCAACTGGCCCACGCGCAGCTCGACGACCACCGGAACTGGCGCGTCCGTAAGAACGGAGTCGAGCGTACGTGCCTCGGCGGGGCCATTCGGCCAGTTCCGCGCGGAGCGCATCCCCTGCGCCCCTGCGCCGCGCGACGCTGCCAGCAGAGCGATGCCGGCGATCACGCACCGCCAGTGAACGTGCACCGGTCAGCCGACAATCAGGGCGTTCGCGGGACGATCACGAGCGCGGCGGAATCGCGCACCGCCGCGATGGGCAGCAGTGCGGCGCGGTCAAGGTCGCCGCGGTCGGTGTCGACCAGAAGATGCACCATGTAGCGGCCGGGCTGGAGCGCGGGCACCGCTGTCGTGGTACAGGGCGAGAGCGAATAGTATACGGCGAGCGGCCGCTGCACGGAGGCGACCTGTGTCCCGCTGCTGTCCAGGACCGTCACGTGCAGCATCCCGAGAAACGCCGCGCTCCCCTCGCGCGTGAAGCGCGCGCACACGTGCAGCACGCCATGCCACACCTGCGCGCGCACGCCCGTCATCGTGACACCGGTGTGCATAAGACCCTTCCGGTAGTACACCGCGACGATGGTGCGCACGTCCAGCAGGAGTCCTACCCGAATGCCCCGATCGGGTGTGGGAGACTGGAGCGCCACCTGTCCCCCCTTGGCGCTGACGACCAGGCGCGTCCAGTACTCGCCCTCCGGCAGGCTGGCGGGCGGCCGCGCGAGCAGGCGCACAACGCGGCGCTCGCTCGGCTGCATGACCATCCGGTGCGGGAAGGTCTCTATCCACGAGGCGGCCGAACGGGAGGTCGAATCCGGCGCCGTCTCCATACGCAGGGTGACGTGGCCGAGCGAGTCGGAGACCGGATAGCCGAAGGCGGTGGAGATGGAGACCTCCACGGGGGTGCGTCCCGGATTGTACAGCGAGACCGACGCGCCTCGGGTGTGCGGGTTGATGAACACCCCCGTGGGCGCCACAAGTACGCCCTGCGCCGCGAGCGCGGTGGGAGCGATCAGCCACGCCAGCGACAGGGTGCGGAGCCACGTCATTGCGTTAGTTCGTGGTGAGCGTGATGGGGACGGTGTAGCTGCCGGCAGGCTGGCCTGCAACGGGCTGAAGCGTGCCGCCCAGGAAAACCCTGGCCGTGCGCTTGGAATCGATGGTGACGGTGAACGGGACGGCCGGGTCAAAGGGCACGACATCGGCGAGCGAGCCGGACGGTGAGAAGCCGGCCGACGCCGGCCCGAAGCTGATCGGGATGGTCGTCCCGCCGCCCAGGGCCAACGCCGTCGGGAGCACGAAGACGAGCTGCACCTGCACGGTGCGGGCACTCTGGTTGGTGAGGGTGTACTGGCCCGCGCCCGCGTCGGTGAGCAGGATGGTGGTGGTGACGCCCGGGACGATCTTCCCGAACGTCAGATCCTGAACGCCGGCCACGCGAATTCTCGGGGCCCTCATGTGCACCGAGCCCGCTCCGCAGAGCAGCACTGCCGCGGGAAGCAGGACGGGGCGTAGCCGGCGCCAGAATCGTTCGCGCTCGTGGAGCGCCATCCTGGGTCCTCAGGTTCCGGTGTACGCCACCGTCATGGTCACGGTGTTCGTATACGTCCCCGCGACCTGAGTGATGGTTGGCGTCACCGTTGCGCCGAGGAAGACGAACATCGAACCAGCCGTGCCGGTCGTCCCGCTCAGATTGGCATTGAATGCCGTTCCCGAGGGGGTGAAGGTCGACCCGCCGCTCGTGGCCGAGTTGGTGGTGTTCAGGTAGCCGGCCCAGCTGCCGATGGGAAGGTTATTGCCGCCTGATGCGAGATTGGTGGGCAGGTTGAAGCTCACCGCCACCTGAGCACCGCCGTCTCCCCCCACCGTGAACTCGCCGGCGCCGGCATCCGACACGGCGATAGTCTTGGCGACTCCAGGGAAGACGGTGCCGAACTGAAGCTCGGACGTACCCGAGATCGTGATGGGTTCGAGCACGGTGGCTGTGGCGTTGATGGTCCCGGTCTGCGCGGCGGCCACGGAGGCGCCGGCAGCGGTGAAGGTGAGAACAGCTGCGGCCGCCGTGGCGGCGCGAACGGCAAGGGACAGGCGTGGCATGTGCAACTCCATGGACGCGGGGAATGCCAGCGCGCGCCGTGCGACGGAGTGGCGCGCGTTACATGAAGAACTGCTCATGAAGGAACATTCATGATACGATCGCCCCATCCGATCCGTCACACGGCGGCCACGCGCGCTCCCGGCACTGCGCTGGTTTGCCGGGCCGGGAGCGGCTCCGTAGCTTCACAGAGCAACCGGCTTTCTGGTCCCTCCGCCATCCGAGGATTTCGTGCGCTGCCGACTGGTCACCTTCACCCTGCTCGCGGCATCAGCCGCCATCCTTCCCCCCGCTGCCGCCCGTGCCCAGCAACCTGGTGCGGAGCGCGTAACGCTCAACAGGCTCTTCGCCTCAGAAGACTTTGTCGGCGACCGGTTCGGCCCCTCGAGCTGGTTCGGGGATTCGGCCTATACCACGCTCGAGCCCTCCACGGGGGCGCAGGGCGGAATGGACGTGGTGCGCTACGATGCCGCCACCGGGCGGCGTGACGTCCTGGTGAGCGCCGCGCGGCTGGTGCCCTCCGGGCGCACAGCGCCGCTCGACATCCAGGGGTACAGCTGGTCGCCCGACCGGACGATGCTGCTCGTCTACACGAACTCTCGGCGGGTGTGGCGACAGAACACGCGCGGCGACTACTGGGTGCTCGATCTGCACAGCGGGCGGCTGCGCCAGCTCGGCGGGCCGGCGGCCAAACCGTCCACGCTCATGTTCGCCACCTTCTCCCCGGATGGGCATCGCGTGGCCTACGTGCGCGAGCACAATCTGTACGTCGAAGATCTGCGCGATGGCCGCATCACGCAGCTCACGCATGACGGTTCACCGACGATCATCAACGGCACCTTCGACTGGGTGTACGAGGAGGAGCTGAATCTGCGCGACGGTTTCCGGTGGAGCCCCGACGGAACGCACATCGCCTACTGGCAGCTCGACGCGTCAGGCGTGCGCGACTTCGACCTCATCGACGACACCGATTCACTCTACTCCTTCGTGAAGCCGGTGCAGTACCCGAAGGCCGGCAGCACGAACTCCGCGGCGCGCGTGGGTGTGGTGAGCGCCGCGGGCGGCCCCACCGTCTGGCTCACGGTGCCGGGCGACCCACGCAACAACTACATCGCCCGCATGCAGTGGGCGGATACCTCCAGCCAGGTGGTGCTGCAGCAGCTCAACCGGGGGCAGGATACGCTGCGGGTGATGCTGGGCGACGCGCACACCGGCGCGGTGCACACCGTTCTCACGGAGACCGACAGCACGTGGGTGAGCGTGGTGGACGACCTGCGCTGGCTGGACGACGGCAAGGCCTTTACCTGGGTGAGCGAGCGCGATGGGTGGACGCATCTCTACGTGGTGTCGCGCGACGGCAAGTCCACACGTCTGGTGACGAAGGGCGACTACGACCTGGACAATCCGGAATCGGCGTTCGCGGCTCCACTCGTGGAGGGGGTGGACCAGCGGCGCGGGTGGATCTACTTCACCGCGTCACCGGACAACCCCACGCAGCTCTACCTCTATCGCACGCGCATGGACGGACGCGGCACCGCCGTGCGCGTGACCCCGGCTGCCGACTCGGGCACAAACCTGTACGATATCTCGCCGGGCGCGCACTGGGCCATCCATACGTATTCGTCGTTCGGCATGCCGCCGGTGACGGAGCTGGTACACCTGCCCGATCACCGCGTCGTCCGCACGCTCGTGAGCAATGCACGCCTCAAGGCCACCGTCGCCGCGCTGGAGCACGGACCCTCCGGCTTCTTTCGTGTGAAGGTGGGGAACGGGGTGGCGCTCGATGGGTGGATGATGAAGCCACCGCATTTCGATTCCACCAGGACGTACCCCATCCTGTTCTACGTGTACGGGGAACCTGCCGCGCAGACGGTGCTCGACGAGTGGGGCGGCTCCACGTATCTCTGGCACCTGATGCTCACGCAGCAGGGCTACATCGTGGCGAGCGTGGACAACCGGGGAACGCCTGCGCCGCGCGGGCGCGCCTGGCGCACGGCCATCTACAAGAAGATCGGGACGATCGCCGTGGAAGATCAGACCGCCGCGGCGCGCGCGATCCTGCGACACCGTGCCTACATCGATCCTTCGCGCGTGGGCGTGTGGGGGTGGAGCGGAGGCGGGTCGAGCACGTTGAGCCTGCTCTTCCGCTCGCCCGATGTGTACAAGATGGGGATGGCCGTGGCCCCGGTGACCAACCAGCGCTTCTACGACACGATCTACGAGGAGCGCTACATGGGGACGCCGCAAGCCAACCCCGAGGCGTATCGGGAATCGTCCCCCATCACCTACGCCGCCAACCTGCAAGGGGATCTTCTGCTGGTGCACGGCTCGGGCGACGACAACGTGCACTTCCAGAACTCGGAGGCGCTCATCAACGCGCTCGTGGCGGCCAACAAGCCGTTCACGATGATGGATTACCCCAATCGCACGCACTGCATCTGTGAGGGGAAGAACACCTCACGGCACCTCTTTGAGCTCCTCACGCGCTACCTGCACGGACACCTGCCGGCAGGGCCGCGGCCGCGGGAGGGACAGCCGGCCGGCGCGCCGCAATGACGCCAGCCAGTGATGTGGCCGTGCCGGAGCCCGCCGTCGTGCCGGGCGGGTCCCGGCTCGAGGAGGAGCAGTATCTGGCCGAGCGTGCGCGGCGCGGCCGGCGCGGCGCTCACTCCGAACGCAGCGCGATGGCTGGGTCGACGGCCATCGCGCGGCGCGCGGGGAGCAGGCTCGCCAGCAACGCCACCACCGCCACGCAGAATACCACCACCGCGTAGGTCGCCGGATCCAGCGCCGTCACGCCGAACAGGAGTCCCGAGAGCAGCCGCGCACCCGCGGCGGCCAGCGCGAGCCCGGCGCCAATACCGATAAGCGAGAGGAGCGCGCCGCGTCCCACGACCAGCCGTGCGACCGCCCCGCGGCTCGCGCCGAGTGCCATGCGGATCCCCACTTCTCGCGTACGCTGCGCCACCAGGTAGCTCAACACGCCATGGACGCCGATGAGGGCGAGCAACATTGCGGCGGTCGCGAACGTTCCCAGCAGGAGCATGGTGAATCGCTGTTGCGCGACCGATTGCGCAAGCGCCTCGGGCATGGTCACCGCGTTGAACAGCGCGAGTTGGGGATCCACGCTCGCGATCTCGCGCCGCACCGCGGGCCACACCATGGAGGGATCTCGGCTCGTGCGCACGAGCAGGACGAGCGATGCCATGGGCGTCTGCATGAGCGGCGTGTATACGGCCGGAGGCGTTTGCTGGGTCAGTCCCTGGAATCGCTCGTTCCCAACGACGCCGACGATCGTGCGCCACGTTCCCCAGAACTTGAGCCGGTGTCCAACAGGAGTCGCGTCCGCGAAGTACTGATGTGCGGCTGCCTGGTTGATGACCGCGACCAGGGGGGCGTGCCCATCGTCGTGTGCGGACAGAGCGCGACCCTGTAGCAGGGGGAGCCCGACCGTCCTGAAGTAGCTGGGGCTCACCATGCGCGTGTAGATCTCGGCCTGCCCTCGCGCGGCTTCCGCCTCCCGTCCTTCAATCACGAAGCTGTTCGTGAACCCCGGCATCAGCGGGCCGACGTTGGCGAGCGCCGCCGACTGCACGCCGGAGAGCGCGCTCACCCGGTCAATCGCCTGTGTGTAGAAGTTGGTGATCTCGGGCCACTTCGGGAACGTGTCGCGACTCTGCGGGTAGCGCGCCGGCGGAAGTTGCAGCTCCGCCTGCATCACATTCTGCGCGGCGAAGCCGGGGTTCACGTGGCGGAGCGTCCAGAAACTCCTGATCAAGAGCCCGGCGCCGATCACGAGTGCCACCGACACGGCAAGCTCGGAGACAACCAGCGCATCGCGAAGCCTCGTATGCCGACGTCCTGCGGAGCTGCCGCGCGTGGTACTCGAGCGCAGCGCGCGTGGCAGCTGCAGCCGGCGCGATTCGAGCATGGGCAGCACGCCGAAGCCGATTGCCACGAGGATCGTGAGGCCGAGAGTGAAGGCAAGTACTCTCGCATCGATGGTCACGTCTCCCACGCGCGGCAACTCCGCCGGTGCGAGCGCGAGCAGGAGATGAAGACCGGCGGCAGCAATCGCCACACCCGCGATCGCCGCCGCACCGCTGATCAGCATACTTTCAACGACGAACTGCCGTGCGAGCCGCCCGACGCTCGCGCCGAGCGCCGTCCGGACCGCGACTTCGTGCCCGCGCGTCGCTGCCCGCGCCAGCAGAAGATTTCCGACGTTGGCGCACGCGACGAGCAGCACCAGGACGACGGCGCCGAGCAGCACCACGAGCGCGGGACGCACGCTCCCCACCACCACATCGTCGAGACGCTCGAGATGCACGCCGCGTCCCTTGTTCGATGGATACGCCGCCTCGAGCTGTGCGGCGAGGTCAGTCATCTCGCGTTGCGCGGCCGCGACCGTGATGCCGTCGCGCAGTCGACCGATCACCGCGATCACGTGGTTGTAACGCGGCCGCGTCGTGGGGCCGATCTGCGCCGGCACCCACAGGTCGGTGTGCTTCGAGGGGATAGCCATCCCGGCGGGCAGCACGCCGACCACCGTGTAAGGGAGGTCATCCAGCCGGATGGTCGACCCCAGAATCCCCGGGTCGGCACCGAAGCGATTCCGCCAGAGCGCTTCGCTGAGCACGACGGCGCGCGGGCCACCGGGGCTGCCCTCGCCGGGGGTGAATGCGCGCCCGAGGATCGGCGTGACGCCGAGGAGCGGAAAGAGATTCCGCGTCGCATAGCCGGCGACCACATGTTGCGGCTCGGCGCCCGCGCGCGTGAGCGTCAGGGGTTGCTCAGCGAACGCCGCCACATCGGTAAAGACGTGATTGCGCGCGCGAAAATCGAAGTAGTCGGGCACCGAGGCATCTTCGCGCGTGGTGCCGCTGAAGCGGTCGGCCTCCCATACCATCACCAGCTGCCCGGGGTGTGCGTACGGCAGCGGTCGCAGGAGCACGCCGTTGACCACCGAGAAGATGGCCGTGTTGGCGCCGATGGCGAGCGCGAGCGTGAGCACGACCACCGTGGTGAAGCCTGGACTCTTGCGGAGCGTGCGCAGCGCGTAGCGCACATCCTGCGCGAAATCGGTGAGCAGCCGCGTGCCACGCACATCGCGGCAGTCTTCCTTGAACCGTTCGAGGCCGCCGAAGTCGCGGAGCGCCTGCGTGCGAGCCTCGGCGGGGCTCATGCCATGCTGCGCGCGCTCGGCGGTGGCCATCTCGACGTGAAAGCGGAGCTCCTCGTCGAGCTCGGCGTCCACGCGCCGTCGAGCCACGAGTGCGCGGAGCCACTGCCGAACATGCGCGAGCTGGAGCATGGCCGCCTCCGGCTACACGGTTTGAAGAACGCGATTGACGGCGAGGGAGAACCGCTGCCAGTTCGCCGTTTCGGCGGCGAGTTGCTTGCGGCCCTTCGCGGTGAGCCGATAGAATTTCGCGCGCCGGTTGTTCTCCGACGTCCCCCAGACGGCGGCGATCCATCCGCGGTGCTCCAGCCGGTGCAGGGCGGGGTAGAGGGAGCCCTGGTTCACCTGCAGCACGTCCCGCGAGATCTGCTGGATGCGTTGCGAGATGCCCCACCCGTGCATTGGCTCGAGTGAGAGGGACTTGAGGATCAGCAGGTCGAGGGTGCCCTGCAGGACGTCGGCGGCCGGTTCGCGCATGGTTCTCCCTGTGTCATTCTACAAGTACGATGGCATCGTACCTGTCGAAGGTCAAGGGGGCGGCGGCCCGCGCCTATCGCACGTACTTCGTGAACCAGTCCACCACGCGCGTGAGCCGGTCGACCAGGTGGTGCCGCTCGCGCAGGCCGTGCTCCTCGCGCGGATACTCAACCAGCTCCGCCGGCACGCCGTAGAACTTGAGGGCGCGGTACAGCCCCTCGCTCTGTCCCGGCGGGTCAGTGGTGTCGTCCAGCCCCTGGAGGATGAGCGTGGGCGTATGCGCGTTCTTCATGTACATGAAGGGCGAGCTCTCCAGGAACTCCTTCGAGTTCTCATACGGCAGGCCGAAGTACCAGCGGTCGTAGGCCGGCCCGCGCTCCGTGCTGAATTCGGCGATGAGATCCACCATGCCCGCGCCCGACACGGCCGCCTTGAAGCGATTGGTTTGCGTGATGGCCCATTCGGACATGTAGCCGCCGTACGACCAGCCGCCGATGCCGAGCTTGTTGGGATCGGCCACGCCACGCTGGACCATCGCGTCCACGCCCGCCATCACATCCTTGAAGTCCGCACCGCCCCAGTCCGCCTTGTCCATCGCGATGAAGCGCTGCCCGTAGCCCACCGAGCCGCGGATGTTCGGATAGAACACGGCGAAGCCCTTCGCCACGAGGAGCTGTCCCCACCCCTCGATGGCATCCGACCATGCACCCGCGGGACCGCCATGCACGAGTACGATCATCGGCAACGGCCCGCTGCCGGCGTTCTTCGGCCGCAGCAGTTCCGCGTCGATGTCGAGCCCGTCAAAGCTCTTGTAGTGCACCGACTGCGGCGCCACGAGCGCGATGTTCTTCCACGACGCGTTGAGATCCGTGAGCCGCCGAGCCGTGCTGTCGTGCGCTGCCACGTAGAGCTCGGGCGGGGTCGTGGCCGTCTGGCCGACGAACGCCGTCGTTCCGTTGGACGCCACCGCCAGGCTGGCGGGGTTTGGCGAGGCGTTCTGGATTCGCTGCGTGTGCCCCTGGCTGTCCATGCTATAGAGCGCGTGGTGGAAGCCCTCCCGCACGGAAGCGAGTAGATGACCGTCGGCGGTCCAGACGAAATCGCCCACATCCCGGTCGAGCGGCGCGGTCAGGTTGTGCGCGGCGCCCGCCGCCGCGCCATCGGCCGAGAGCGGCAGCAGATAGAGGTCGTGCGGCGTGGGGCCGCTCGTGCGCGCGCCCACGTACGCCAGCGAATGTCCATCCGGCGAGACCTTCATGCCGCCCAAGGGCCCGTGCGGATCGACGATGGTGCGCATGCCGCCATCGCTCGCGTCGACGACGTAGAGCCGGTCGGTCCAGAGGTCGGAGGCCGGCGTGTCGGTTCCCCGCACGACGAGGTGCCCATCGCCCAGCCACTCCAGCGTTGATATCTCCGTGGTGGGCGGCGTGAGTGCGCGCGTCTCTTCCGTGGCCACGGTCAGCACACGCAGCCGCGCGTGGCGGTCGTCCTTGTCCACAACGCGGGCATCGTCGCGCTCTCGCTCACGCTTCCGCTCGGCGGTCGGCTGCGAGTCGGGCGCCAGGAAGGCGATACGCTTCCCGTCGGGCGACCAGGCGAAGGCGCGTACCGAGAGATGCCCCTTCGTGATCGGCCGCCGCTCGCCCCCGTTCATCGGCAGCGCGTAGATCTGGCGCTGGCCGCCCTTCTGGCCAATGAAGGCGAGCGTGCGTCCATCGGGCGACCAGCGCGGTGAGCTCTCGGAGTGGTCTGACCAGGTGAGCTGCCGTGGCTGGCCACCAGCCACGCTCACAATCCAGATATGGCTGAGCGTGGTGGAATCTCCGGGCGCCTCTCTCACGACGAACGCGATGCGCGAGCCATCGGGGGAGAACTCAGGATCCGAAGGGTGGCGCAGGTTGATGGCCTGCTCCGGCGTGAGCGGATGGAGCGACGCGGTCTGTGCGCGTGCCGCGCCTGCGGACGCGGCAAGGAGCAGCATGGCAGCGATCATCTCGCACCGCGGGACGATGCTCTTCTTCACGGCGAGCAGGGGCGGCAGTGCGGTGATGTCGCACGGTCGGGCATGGGTTGGCATGTCTACGTGACCGATCCGGAATATGGAGGGAGCGCGTACGCACGGCGCGATGCCCGCGACGCGAGAGAGCCGGCGCGTGCGCGGCGGCCGTAGCCGTGGCGCCGCACGAGAGACATTAGCGCGCGGACGGCTGGAGCGACAGTACGGGTGCTGTCGCTCGGCGGGCTATCGCATGCTGAACCGATCGAGCGCCGCGCGTTCCTCGGGCGTCAGACTGCCCGGACCGTGCCGCGCCACCTTGTCCAGCAGGCGATCCACTTCGCTGCGGTTGATCTCATGCAGCCCTTCGCGGCGGATGTTGGCCCAGCGACGCACCGCCTCCGTGTCCGAATTCCGGTGCGTCGGCTGCACGGCGCCGGCTGCCCGCTGCTTGAAGCGGCGCGCGGGCGAGGAATGCTGGATCCACTTGAGGTAGAGTAGCCCGGTCACGAAGCCGCCCAGGTGCGCGAAGTGCGCGACGCCCGGCTCGAAGCCCCCGAAGCCGCCAAAGAGAGCGAGCACCGTCATGCCGACGACGAGCCAGCGGGCCTCGATGGGGAGCACGCCCCAGATGTACACTTTCTCGCGCGGCCAGAACATGGCGTAGCCCACGAAGACGCCGAAAATCGCCGCCGACGCGCCGATGATGGGGGTGTACGGCGCCATGAAGAACGAGAGCGCTGCGCCACCCAGCCCGCTGATGAAGTAGAGGATGAGGAAGCGCCGCGCGCCGAGGCGCGCCTCCAGCCGCGGGCCGAAGAAGTACAGCCCGATCATGTTCACCGCGATGTGCCAGATCCCCGCGTGCAGGAACATGTAGGTCACCGGCGTCCATGGCCGCGCGGGGATGAGCGCCGGCACCAGCCAGAGCACGGTGGTGAGTTGCGGCATCGCGTAGTGGGTGAGGAGATACATCACCCCGTTCGCGACGAGCAGTCGCAGCACCCATGGAGTCATACATGAAGGGTAGAGCCTCCGGCCGCGCAAGGCCAGTGGCCGCGTGTGCAGCCGGCGCACGCACGTGTATCACGCGGGAGCGCCGAGCGCTCAGAGCCGGAACAGATAACTCAGTTTGAGGAAGAACCCGTCCGTCACGCGATGCAGCCCGTCGAACGCCAACGGGCGCGTTTCCGTGAGGCTGCTCCCGTAGCCGGCGAAGAACACCGTCCCGGGGATGGGTCGGTAGGAGAAGAGCAGGTCGACGCGAAAGTCGTTGCTGTGCGTCGCCGTGGACTGCACGTAGCCCGAATCGCCGAGGAGCAGAATAGGCTCGCCGGTGCGCGGATCGCGCAGCGCCTCATGCTGCTGCGCATCGTACTGCCCCACGAAGCGCAGGAAGATCGGCCGCGAGAGCTGGTACTCGATCTTGAGCCGAGGAATCTGCTCCTTCGCCACCGTACGGCCGTCGTCCCACTGGCGGAGCACGCTGCTGGCATAGGAGGCGCTCACCCGCAGTTGCGTGGTGGGGCGATAGTCCACGCTGCCGTTCAGCTCCATGCGTCGCACGGGCGTGGTCTCGAAGAAGTCCACGTCGCGCGAGAGGGTGGCCGACAGCGACGCCGAGATGTTCTGGAACTGCGGTGTCTGGCCCTGCACATCCAGGCCGTACGTCGTGATCCGCGGCGGCACCACGAAGGGAAGAGTGTCCGTGCCTGCGGCAGTCACGTGCTGCACCGCGTCCGTCGTATACGATGCCGGGTCGAATGCGAAGCTCGAGATGCTGGGCGTCACGTCGAGCTGCCATCCGCCGCGAAAGGTGAGCTCGTTGCGCACGGACGCCTGATCCTCCAGCACGCTGCGTCCCGCGAAGAAGTCGTTGTACTTCCAGGTCCCTTCCACCGTGGAGCGCAGCGTCCAGGTTTCCAGCGCGGAGCCGGGTGCGCCGAAGATCGTGACGCGGTTCATGATGGATGGGTTCACGAACCCGGTGCGCGGCACGAAGCCGTCGGCCGCCGCGAAATTCTGCCCGATGCCGGTGATGGTGTAGTGAAAGCCAAACGAGCGTCCCGTGCGATCGAACACCCCTTCCCAGAGCGGTGCGCCGATCGTGCTGCCGGCCTCTCGCGTGACGCTCGCCACCGCCTGGAACTGGGCGTAGTAGAGCTTGCCGAACACCAGATGGATGTCGCCACCCGCCATCCGGCTGTAATCGCTGCCCACCACGCGTCCGGTGTAGACGAGGCCCATGGTGGATGAGGTGCCCACGTCGCGTCGCAGCCGCACGATATTGACGATGGGATGCTCCCCCGTGGGCTCCAGCGAGTTGTCATCCACCGCCGAGAGCAGGGCGAGGTTGGTGCGCCCGACCTTCCCCGTGAGCTTCACCGCCCCCACCGGCTGCACGATGCGCCGGGTGTAGATGAGCTGGTTGGGGACGTCGAACTGCTCGATGCCATCCACGAAGAAGGGGCGCTTCTCGTCGAAGAAGAGCGCGAAGCGCGGATCCTGCGCGATCTGCCCCGCGTCCGCTTCCACCTGCGAGAAGTCGGGCTTGATGGTGCCGTTGAGCGTGAGGTTGCTCGTGACGCCCCATTTCACGTTGCCGCCGAGCTGCGGATTGTTGCTGTAGCTCCATCCGTCGGATGCGGGGGTTCCCTCGATGTGCGTGGTCGTTTCCGGGTTGGCCTGGAGGACCAGCGCGCGATGCAGATCAGTGAGTCCGACCAGCGTGCCCGATTGCGCGAGGAAGGAGGCGCGTCCCTTGAGCGCCGGCGTCCAGGTGTCCTCGTAGCCGGAGTGCTGCACCTTGCGTACGACGTTGACGGCCCAGTTCTGTGTGCCGCTCGTTGGATAGCGCAGGCTCGTGAAGGGCACACGCACTTCGACCTGATAGCCATACGTGGTGAGCTGACCCTTCGACTGCCAGATGAAGTCGGAGCTCAGATCGTCGCCGCCGAATCCGTGGCCCGGCCCGAATCCTCCGCCCTCGCTCTTGGTGCCGTCGGCCTGCACGCCGAGCGGGTTGACGCTGAAGCTGTAGGCGCGCCGGTGATCGTCGAAGGTATCGAGGAGGAGCTGCACATTGTCGTCGGCATCGATGTGGTCCCGATCCGCGAGCGTGGACACGACGTTGCCGTGCGGCTCGAAGGCGCGGATGCCGAAGTAGATGGCGGTGGGGGAGTACCAGACGAGCACCTCGGTGGAATCGGGTGCGGGTCGGCCATCCACGGGCTGGTAGGTGGAGAAGCCGGTGAGGATGGCGGCCTTGCGCCACGGCGCCTCATCGAGCATACCGTCAATGGTGACCTCGGCGGCGACGCGCGGAATGTGGACATCGAGCTGGCCGGCGCGGCCGTTGTAGACAGGCTGGCCGGCGACCCCGGCCTGGAGCAGTGCGAGGAGGGGAAGGAGCATGCGGTATGGAGGAAGATCGCCCGTGGCGCCGTGGGGTGCGATACGCGCCGAGCCGAGGGCCGTGCTGCGTACAATCTAACGCGAGGGGCGAGGAGGCTGCCGCGC
>DASUKA010000104.1:0-14752 GCA_036278935.1 Gemmatimonadaceae bacterium | reverse complement strand
AACGGTGAATCACCGTTCGAGACCTGACCCCCAACGGCCACCGGCGCGCGCACCCGGAACTCCGCACCCCACCGGGAACCTGACGCTAATAGCGGCGCTTCCGTACGTTGTCATCCACTTCTCGCAGCTCCCTCACACCCGCGCTCACCGGTGCCCGATCCCGTCCCCGCCTCCGCGCCGCCATCGCCTCCGCCTCGCCCAGAAGGCCGCGCCGGCCGCGCGCGCTCCGCCGGCCTCGCGTCCGCGCTCCTCGGCGCCGCGTTCCTCATGGCCACCTCGGCCGTCGGGCCGGGCTTCCTCACGCAGACCGCCGTCTTTACCGCGCAGCTCGGGGCAAGCTGCGCGTTCGTCATCCTGGCGTCCATCCTCTTCGACCTGGGCGCGCAGCTCAACATCTGGCCCGTGATCGCGGTGAGCGGACGGCGCGCGCAGGACATCGCCAACACGCTGCTCCCCGGACTCGGCCACCTGCTGGCGGCGCTGGTGGCGCTGGGCGGCCTGGCGTTCAACGTCGGCAACATCGCCGGCGCGGGGCTGGGGATGAACGTGATGTTCGGCATCCCGGTCGCCACCGGCGCGCTCATCAGCGCCATCCTCGCGCTGGGCCTCTTTCTCGTGAAGGAGGCCGGCCGCGCCATGGATCGCTTTGCCCTCGTCATGGGCTTCGTGATGATCGCGCTCACCTGCTACGTCGCCGTGGCCTCGCATCCGCCGGTGGCCGAGGCGGCGCTGCGATCGGTGGCACCCACGCGGCTGAGCGCGTTCGCGATTGTGACGCTGGTGGGTGGGACCGTCGGCGGGTACATCACTTTCGCCGGCGCGCATCGGCTCATCGATGCGGGCGTGAGCGGGCCGGACTCCGCGCGCCGCGCCACGGCATCCGCCGGTACGGCCATCGGCGTCGCGTCAGTGATGCGCGTGGTGCTCTTTCTCGCGGCGCTCGGCGTGGTGGCCAAGGGGCTCACGCTCGATCCGAAGAACCCGCCCGCCGCGGTGTTCCGGCTGGCCACGGGGAACGTGGGCTACCGACTGTTCGGCGTGGTGATGTGGGCGGCGGCCATGACCTCCGTGGTCGGAGCGGCGTACACCTCGGTGTCCTTCCTACGCGGTCTGGCCGGCGTGATCGACCGGCAGTGGACGCGCGCTGTCATCGTCTTCATCGTCGTCTCGACGGCGGTCTTCCTCTTCGTGGGGCGCCCGGTGAGGGTGCTGGTGCTCGTGGGCGCGTTGAACGGATTGATCCTGCCCATCTCGCTTGGCGTGATGCTGGTGGCGGCACACAGGAGATCGATCGTCGGGGACTACAAGCACCCCTGGTGGCTCACGATCGCCGGCGCCGTGGTGGCGGTGAGCATGATGGTGCTGGGCGGGTGGACGCTGGTGACGCAGTTGCCGAAGGTGGTGCACTGAAGGCGGGGGACGGCACCCCCTTGCAGACGTTCCAAGCTCGCTGCAAGATCGTTGCGTTGTGGAGGCCCGATGTGGGGCCCCGACGCCGGGCGAACGCCGACGCCGAGAGCGACAGGCGATGCCATCGTGAACTTTCCACTGTACGAGCGTGCCGAGCGGCTTGGGGTGTGCGACGGCCAGAGCGCGCTCATCGTAGCGCCCACCGCCACGGGCAAGTCGTACATCGGTCGCGAAGCGATCACTCGCGCTCTCCAGCGTGAGCGGGGACGCACGCACGCCTTTCTCGTTCCCTTCCGCTCGCTGGCCGCCGAAATCTACGACAACTTCCGCGAAGCACTGGCCGGCAGCGATGCACGCGTGCGCATTGCGACGGGCGATCATCGCGATCCCGTACGGCCGCAAGATGCCGACCTCGTGGTCGCCACCTACGAGAGCTTCGTCGCGCTCATGCGCCTGGGCGAGTTCAGGCCCGGCGTCGTGGTGGCCGACGAGGTGCACCTGATCGCCGACGACCACCGTGGGCCGGTCGTGGAAGGACTCTTCGCCCGGCTGCTCGCATCACGCCGTGCGCAGGCGATGCTCGCGCTCTCCGCAGTGATCGAGAACGGTGACGAGCTCGCGCGCTGGCTGGGAATCCCGCTCGTCGCCGGCAGCGACGACGATCGCCCGGTTCCACTCGCGCTGGAGCACCGCTTCGTGGAGGACCTGGACGAGGCGATGGATGCGGTGCTCGATCCCTGCCGCCACGGCGAGCAGGCGCTGGTTTTCTGCAGTTCCCGCAGTGGCGCGGAGAAGATGGCCGAGGTGGCGGCCGAGCTGATTGGCGAGCAGCTCGGCAAGCGCGAGGACGAAGCGCTTGCTGTGCTGGCCGATACGCTCGAGATGGAGCACGGCCCGGATGCTGCGCGGCTTGCGCCACTGCTTCGGGGCGGCGTGGCCTACCATCACGCGGGGCTGCCGCGGGGGCTCCGGCGCGCCGTCGAGCAAGCGTTCGGCGAGGAGCGGATCATCCGCGTGATCACGTGCACGCCGACGCTCGCCGCGGGTGTCAACCTTCCTGCCGGCGTGGCGATCGTGCGTGGTGTCTTCCGCGCGGACGTGGTGCGCGGGAGCTACCGGCAGGTGCTCCTGCCGAGCGGCGAGATTCTGAACATGCTCGGCCGCGCCGCGCGGCCGAACAAGGTCGCGCGGGGCGTGGGCATCGCGCTCATCAAGAAGACCCACCAGCAGGAAGGCTCGGTCAAGGCGCTCGTGAAAGCCATCAAGGCCGGTCGCGGCGGGCGGGTGGAGAGCCAGCTTGCGAAAAGCTTCGAGGGGCTCATGCGCTTTGTCCTCGCGGTGGTGGTGGAGCACGGCGAGGCCAACCGCGAGGATGTGGCGGCGGCGTACAAGCAGACGCTCGCGTACCACGCCGACCGGCAGCCGCTCTGCTTCGACCGCCCATTCGAGGAGGACATGATGGAGGACCTCCCCTCGTACGAGAAGGTGCGCGCATCGAACGGAACCATCCGGCTGAGCGGCTACCGCCTGTCGCCTGCCGGGGTGTATGCCACCGTTCGCTCGGGCGATCACGGCTATGACGTGGTGCTGGAGGTGACCGACATCTCGTGCAACTGCCCCGCCGCCAGGCGCTACTATCGTGACCAGATCTGCAAGCACCAGGCATGCGCCATCCACGATCTGCTCTTCGACCCACGGGTAAGGGCCGAGAACCATGAGGCGCACGAGCGCGCGGTCTACAATTGCGGTCATGTGTTCGGGCCGACGCTCGACGCCGGCACGCGGCTCACCCTGGCGCTCGATCTGCTGACGCGCTGGCGGCTCATCGATCCGGTGCCGACCGGCTGGCGCGGGACGAAACTTGGCGATATCGCTGTGGCCACCGGCTTCGATCTGCTTCTGGTACACCAGGTGGTGCAACGCGTGGAAGATGCGCCGCGCGCGGGTCATCTGGACGTTGCCACGTGGGCTGTGGCGGACTACTTCGAGCGCGAAGAGGCGCAGCGCAAATGGCGTCGAGCGGTGACCGATTGGCTCGCCGAGGTGGATGAGAAGAAGATCAAACTCCCCACGAAGTATCGCGGCGACTTCGAGCGTGGCCTCGACGATCTCGCCCGCGTCTGTCTGCTCTACGCACGCGCGGCCGAAGCGCTCGGAAAGCCGGTCATCACGGAGTCCGCCCAGCGAGCGGCCGGTGCAGTGCGCTATGGTGTGGCGCCGGAGCTCGTTCCGCTCATGGCGCTCGCGCTACCGCAGCTCGGGCGCACACGCTGCCGTGCGCTCTGGGAGCACGGCGTGACGAGCGTGACGGAGCTGGCGCACGCCGATCCCTCCACGATCGCGGACGCACGGCGTCTGCCCGCGCGCTATGTGCGCGAATGGATCGCGCAAGCACGGGAGATCATCCAGGCGCGCGCGGCCGCCGCGGATTCGAGCGACCAGGCGGACCAGGAGTTCGACGAGCTCGTGTCACGATTCCAGCTGGATCCCGCGGCCCTCATCGCCTGACCACATGGCACGCGCGCTTACTGCACCGCAGCTCGAGGCGGTCACCCACCCCTCACGCCGACTGCGTGTGCTCGCGTGCGCCGGCTCCGGCAAAACGGAGGTACTGGCTCGTCGCGCGGTGCGGCTGCTGTGTGAGGGCGTTCCTCCGTCAGCGATCGTGGCCTTCACCTTCACGGAAAAGGCCGCGCTGGAGCTCAAGGCGCGCATCGAGACGTGCGCTGCCGAGGCGGATGCGCGCTTTGACCAGCTCCCGCCGTGCGGGAGCGGGATGTTCATCGGTACGGTGCATGGATGGGCGCTGCGGATGCTCCGCGAGCTGGGCGGTGCGTACGAGATGGCGGATGCGCTGCCGGCCGAGCGGGAGTGGGTGCTGCTGCATCGCATGGCGCGGCGGCTTGGCATTGTGGATCTCTATGCCGCGGCGGAGCACAGGGAATCGGCAAAGGTCGCGGCGAGCCGCGCGATCGACGCGTTCCGGCGCAGCATGGAGGTGGTCTACAACGACCTGGTGGACCGTGACGTGCTGCGCGCCCGCGCCCCCCGATTCTCCCGCGTACTCGAGCGCTACGAATGGTTGCTGCGCGAGATGCGGCTGATGCCCTTCCGGCTCATGATCTCGGCGGCACTCGACGAGCTGAAGCCCGCCGGAAGGTTGCAGCAGTGTCTCGCGGGCCGGATCACGCACGTGCTGGTGGACGAGTTCCAGGACTTCAACCGGGCGCAGGACGCGCTCGTCGGCCGACTCCTGGACATGGGCGCGGCGCTCACGGTGGTCGGCGACGACGACCAGGCCATCTACCAGTGGCGCGGCGGCGACGTGTCACTCTTTCTGTCGTTCGCCGAACGCTACCAGGACACGCACATGGTCCCGCTGCCGGAGAACCATCGCTCGCGTCCCCAGATCGTCTCCTTCGCGCACGCGTTGTTGCGCCCCCTCGCCGAGCGCGCCGGGAAGGCGCTCGTTTCGGCGCGCGCGCTGGCACCCGATGGCGGAGTGGAGGTGCTCGTCGCCGCCACGGCGGATCAGGAAGCGGAGCACATCGCGCAACGCATCGCGACGCTCATCGAGCGAGGTCACCGGCCTCGCGACATCGCGGTGCTCTATCGCTCGGTGCGCACCTCGGCGCGGCCGCTCGTCGAAGCGCTGCGCCAGCGCGCGATTCCGGCGATGGTCGTCGGCAAGACCTCGCTCCTCGCGCATCCGGAGATGGCGCTCATCGCGCGGATCATGGTCTACTGGGCGGGCGGCAGCTGGTATCCCGGCGGCGACCTCACCGTCGAGATCGTAACACGCGAGATGCTCGCGGACGAGATCCAGAATGTGACTGGAGCGGATCCCGGGCGCGCCGCGCGGATGCTCGAGGCGCTGGAACAGATGGGCGAGCGCGTGCGGGCGGAGGGGGTGTTCGACAGCATCGCGCTCTACTACGAGATCCTCGCCACCCTCGAGCTGCCTGGTGCGGGCGATGGCGCGCGGCTGCGCGAGCAGGGGCTCGGACATATCGCGGCGCTGTTCACCGATTTCGACCATGCGGCGCGGCGAGCGGCGCCGGCGGAGCTGTATGGCAGCGCCATCACCGGCGCCAGCGCGGACGAGGCGGCCGAAGATACCGCGATCGTCGCTGCGCTGCGTGCACCGGATGGGGCGCCGGCGGCTGATGCTTCTCTGACAAGCGCCCCGCCGTCGGCATCGGTGCGGCGGCTCGGTGCAACGCACGGGGAGATCTATCTGCTGCGAATGCGCGCCTTTCTGGAGCAGTTCGCCGGACGCGCGGCAGAGGACCTTCCCGACGACGGAGCGCAGCAGGTGAACGCCGTCCAGCTGATGACGGTGCACCAGTCGAAGGGGCTCGAGTTCCCCGTCGTCTTCGTTCCGTGTCTGGTGGAGGGGCGGTTCCCCAGCCAGCGCATGGGGCGCGCGCAGCTCTGGTACGTCCCGGATGATCTGTTCGATCGCGCGCGCTACGAGGGACGTGAAGAGGACGAGGCCCGACTGCTGTACGTAGCGCTTACCCGGGCGCGGGAGCTGCTCGTCGTGAGCTGGTTCGCGAACCACGCGAGGCAGAAGGCGCGTCCATCGCGCTTCCTGCGGTGCGCGCTGCGTGAGACGCTCCGTGATGCCGCACGGTTCGGAACCGTGCGACCGGCGCCCGGAGCCGAGCACAGCGCGACCGCCGGCGCGGAGGATCTTCTCGACATCACCTTCTCGCGCCTGGTCACCTACCACGCCTGTCCGTACCGGTACTGGCTGCAATATCTCTGCGGTTTCCGGCCGCCGCTGGCGATGGAGCTGGGCTTCGGGACGCTCCTGCACCACCTGATCGCCGAGCTGGCGCGCGAGGGGCGTGCGGGACAGCGCCCGACGGACGCCGACGTGGATCGCATACTCGACGCGTCCTTCTATCTCCCGTTCGCCGGACCGGTTCCCGCGGCCCGGCTGCGCGACGCGGCCCGACGCCGCGTGAAGGGGTACGTGCGCCACTACGGCGATGAGCTGCTGCGCACGGTGCAACCCGAGGTGCGCTTCGAGGTCCCGATCGTCAAGGCCCGCATCTCCGGCCGCATCGATCTCCTGATGCATGCGGCTGCCGGCGCCACCAACGAGGTGGAACTGGTCGACTTCAAGACGTCGGCCAACCGTCCGCCATCGGCGCTGCACGAGAACCAGCTCCGTCTCTATGCCGCCGCGGCGGAACGGCAGGGACTCGTGCCGGTATCGCTCGCCATTCACGATCTGGACAGCGACGATGATCCGCGCGGCGATCGCATCCCGGTCGCGTACGACGATGCGGCCAGAACGGCGTTCGTCAACGAGCTGGGAGGGTGGGTGGACGGTATCCGGAACGGTCGCTTCGAGCCGGTGGCCGATGCGGCCGTGTGCCAAGCGTGCGACTTCTGCCGCTTCTGTGCGCACGCGCCGGCCTCAGCACAGCGGTAGCGCGGCGCGTCCAGATCTCCCTGCGCGCGCCGGCTCGATGCGGCGCGCCTCCTCCTCCCCCTCAGCGCGCTGCGGTGCTCACCGCCGCGTAGGCTACCCGCTGCTCGCGATACAACGACGGCAGTGCATGCTGGAATCGCTTGACCTTCGGCAGGTCGTTGATCGCGATGTACAGCTGCGTGGGATGCTGCACCGCGTAGTCCTGATGGTACGCCTCGGCGGGGTAGAACCCCTTGAGGGGGACGACCTGCGTCACGATCGGCCGCGGGAACGTCTTCGCCTGCGTCATCTGCGCGATGTACGCCTTCGCGATGCGCTCCTGCTCGGGCGTCGCATAAGAGATCATCGAGCGGTACTGCGTGCCCACGTCCGGGCCCTGCCGGTTCAGCTCGGTCGGATCATGCGCCACCCCGAAGAACACCCGGAGAAGCTGCCCGTACGTCACCTGCGAGGGATCGTAGGTGATCCGCACCGATTCGGCGTGGCCGGTGGTACCCGTACTCACCTGCTCGTAGGTGGCCGTGTTGGCCGCGCCTCCGGCGTAGCCCGCCTCCACATCGGTCACGCCCTTCACGTGCTCGAAGACGAGCTGCATTCCCCAGAAGCATCCGCCGGAGAGCACGGCGATCTGTCGCCCACTGGCCGCTGCCAACGACGTATCGAGCGCGGCGCTTGGTGCCGCAGCCGTGAGCGCGGCGCCGGTGCTCCGGCTCGCGAGGAGGAAAACGGCGATTGCCGCGGCTCCGAGCGCCGCACTGCCGCGAATGAGGGTGCGAGACATGGACGAGGTCTCCTGCTGGTGGTGATGAAGCTCTCCGTCAAGATGAATACCCTGGCCGGCCAGAAGGTTTCGACGGAGGGCCTCTGGCGCCCGGCTGGTGGCCCTCCGCGCCTGCGTGCCGGCCACGCACGATGCCTCGCCCGCTCAGCTGCCGCCGGACCGCCTGCTCACCTGCTTCGCGCCACACGCCCGCTCACGCGCTCCGCTTGCGGTACTGCCGTACCGCCAGCCAGAACACCACCGCGCCGTACACCGCGAGAATGAGAAACGGCTGGGCGATGTCGGCCGGCCCCGCACCCTTTACGAGCACCGCGCGCGCGATCAGCACGAAGTGCTTCACCGGATTCAGCTCGGCCAGCAGCTGCACCCAGCGGGGCATGCTGTCCACCGGCGTGAACAGGCCGCTCATCAGCAGATAGATCACCATCACGAAGAAGGTGACGAACATCGCCTGCTGCTGCGTCTCCACCATAGTCGAGATCCAGAGCCCCAGCGCCAGCGCCGCCACCAGATACACGGCGGCCACGCCCCCGAGCAACAGAAGGCTCCCTCGCACCGGCATGCCGAACACCGCCCATCCGATCGCGACGCCCATGGCCAGCTCCAGGAGTCCCAGCACCCAGAAGGGGAGAAGCTTGGCCGCGATGAACTGTCCGCGCGTGATAGGCGTGACGTTGAGCTGCTCAAGCGTACCCAGCTCCTTCTCGCGCGCGATGTTCTGCGCGGTGAGCAGCGTGCAGATGATCGTCACCACCACCACGAGGATGCCGGGCACCATGTAGTGCCGGTAGTCGAGCGTGGGGTTGTACCAGCCGCGCGTGCGCACATCGATCAGCGGCGCGCCGCGCACCGGCGCGGGCTCCTCCGCGCTTGCGCGAACGGTGCGAAGGGTGGGGCGCAGCTGGGCGCCGAGCTCCGCGCCGTACGCCTGAATGATGCGCGAGGCGTAGAACTGCACAATGCCGGCGGCCGCCCCCTTCTCGGCGTTGAGCACGAGCTGCACCGGCGCCGTGCCGTCGCGCACCAGCGTACGCTCGAAATCCGCCGGGATGGCGAGTACCAGCGTCGCTTTGCCGGAGAGCAGATCCGCGTTTGCCGGCGCGTACGATGCCGACCGCTCCACGATCCGGAAGTTGCCGGATGCCGCGAAGTGCGACACCAGCATGCGCGAAGTGCTCGTGCGATCCAGATCCACCACGTCCATGGGCGTGTCGCGAATCTGGAAGGTGGCCGCGTTGGCCAGTACCAGAAGCTGCACCATCGGGATGAGGAGCACCTGTGCCAGCGTCGCCCGGTCGCGAACGATGTGCAGCACCTCGGCCCGCGCGAGAAAGAGGATGCGGCGCACGTGTCAATCCAGGCGCACGTGGAACGAGCGCGTGCTCGCGGCCAGCAGCACGAGCGTCATGGCGAGGAGGATGAGCGTCTCCGGCCACAGGACGCCCAGCCCCACCCCCTTGAGCATGATCCCGCGCGCGATGATGACGAACCACTTGGCGGGCATCACGTTCGAGAACCACTGCAGCACGCGCGGCATGCTCTCGATGGGGAAGATGAATCCGGAGAGCAGCACGCTCGGGAGCATGGTGCCGGCCAGCGCACCCATCATGGCCACGCGCTGCGACGATGTGCGGGCGGAGATCAGGATGCCGAGCGCGAGCGAGGTGAGAATGAACAGGAGCCCCTCGGCCAGGAGCAGGAGCACGCTGCCGCGGAGCGGCACGTGGAAGACCAAGCGCGCTTCGGCCACGACCGTGAGAATGCTCACGAAGCCGATGGCGAGATACGGCAGCACCTTGCCCACGATGATCTGCGCGGGGCGGAGCGGGGAGACGAGGAGCACCTCCATGGTGCCCGTTTCCTTCTCGCGCGTGAGCGAGATGGCGGTCATGAGGGTGGAGATGATCGTGAGCACGAACGCCATGAGCCCCGGAATGAAGAGATTCGAGCTCTCGCGCGTGGGGTTGAAGCGCATACGCACCTGCGGCGTGATGCGGATGGCGCGCACGGCACCGGCTCGCTCGCGCTCCCAGCTCTGGATGACCGCGGCCGCGAAGCTCTGCATCGCGCTCCCCGTATTGGGGTCGGTAGCGTCGGTGATGATGGCCACCCGCGCCGGCGTGCCGCGCGCAATGTGGTTGGCGAAGCCCGGCTCGAAGAGCACGGCCTCCTGCGCGGCGCCGCTCCGGAAGAGCCGGTCCAGCTCCCCCGCCCCCGGCAGCACGGCGACCGTCCGGAACACCCCGGCGGCCGTGAAGCGATCGCGCAACGCGAGCGTCGCATAGTCGGGTGCCGGATCGACGATGGCCAGGCGGACGTTCTCGACGTCGGTGCGGATGGCGTAGCCGAAGAGCACCACCTGCACGATCGGCATGACGATGAGGACGGCCAGCGTGCGCCGGTCGCGAAGGATGTGGTAGCCTTCCTTGCGAAGGAGCCCGACGAATCCCCCCAGCGCGCGCATCAGGCTGCCCCTCGCCCTGGCGTGTCCGACCTGGCGAGCCGCACGAACACTTCGTCCACCGAGTTGGCGCCGAACTGGTGCTTCACCTCCGCCGGCGTGCCGATGGCGCCGATGCGCCCGGCGACCATGATCGAGATGCGGTCGCAGTACTCCGCCTCGTCCATGTAGTGCGTGGTGACGAACACCGTAGTGCCGGCGGCGGCCGCGTCGTAGATCATCTCCCAGAACTGGCGCCGGGTAATGGGGTCCACGCCACCCGTCGGCTCGTCCAGGAAGACGATCTTCGGTTCGTGCAGCAGTGCCACGGAGAAGGCGAGCTTCTGCTTCCAGCCGAGCGGGATGGCGCCCACGCGCTCGCCGGCTACCTGCTCGATGCCCAGCCGATGCAGCATGCGGTGGGTGCGCTCGCGGATCTCACGGCTGGAGAGATCGTAGATGCCGCCGTACAGCCGGACGTTCTCGCGCACCGTGAGGTCCTCGTAGAGCGAGAACTTCTGGCTCATGTAGCCGATGTTCCGCTTGATCGCTTCGGCCTGCGTGTACACATCGTAGCCGGCCACGCGGGCCTCGCCCGAGGTGGGAGCGAGGAGGCCGGTGAGCATCCGGATGGCCGTCGTCTTGCCCGCGCCGTTGGCGCCCAGGAAGCCGAACACCTCCCCCGCGCGCACGGTGAAGGTGATGTGATCCACCGCCGTGAAGGCGCCGAACGTGCGCGTGAGGTCGCGTGCATCGATGGCGGGTGCGGCTGTCGGCTTTCCCTCCCCCGCCCCTTCCCCGGTCATGCCGCCGCGCCCTCGGGCGCACCCATGCGCGCCATGAAGCTGTCCTCGATGGTCGGCGGGATGGGCGACACCTCGGCGTCCGCGAAGCCCTCGCGCGCCAGGTAGGCGCGGAGCTCGCGCGCCACGACGTCCGCGCTCTCGTGCGCGCGCATATCGGTGTAGTGGAGCGCTTCGCCGAACGGGTAGACCGTATTGGCGTGTGGGTACGCACGCACGGCGCGGAGCAGGCGATGCCGGTCAGCGGCGCGCACCGCGAGCAGCGGCCGGTCGAACGATGCGGCCACGGCGGCGGGCGTGTCGATGGCGAGCAGACGCCCCTGCTGGATGAGCGCCACGCGATCGCACCGGTCGGCTTCGTCCATGTACGGCGTGGACACGACGATCGTGAGACCGGACGCCTTGAGCTGCGCGAGCAGGTCCCAGAACTCGCGCCGCGAAACGGCGTCCACGCCGGTGGTCGGCTCGTCGAGAAAGAGAATATCCGGCCGGTGCACGAGCGCGCAGCAGAGGGCGAGCTTCTGTTTCATCCCGCCGGAGAGCGCGCCCGCGCGCCGATCGCGAAATGGCGCGATCTGACCGTAGATGGGCGCGATCATCTCGTGCTCCGCCTCGACGGTCGTGCCGAACACGGAGGCGAAGAAGCGCAGGTTCTCCTCCACGCTCAGGTCCGGATAGAGCGAGAAGCGGCCGGGCATGTAGCCCACTCGGCGGCGCAACGCCCACAATCCGGTCACCACGTCCAGTCCGAGCACCGATGCGTGCCCCGCGGTAGGGCGGAGCAGCGTGACGAGAATCCGGAAGAGCGTCGTCTTCCCCGCGCCGTCGGGCCCGATGAAGCCGAACAGCTCGCCGGGCGCGACATCGAAGGAAATGCCATCGAGCGCAATGGTGGAGTCGAAGCGCCGAGTGAGCGCCAGGACGCTCACCGCCGGAGCGGCACTGGCCGGCATGGTCATTGTGATACGCGCTCGGTTGGCGCCGCGCTCCCGCCACTCGGCGCCGAGCTCCCCGACGCCGCGGACTCCGTTGGGCCCGCACCCGCGGTCGGTGCGAAGCGCACGTCCGCCGGCATCCCGATCTTCACGATCCCACCCGGGTTGGCCACGCGCACCTTGATGGCGTAGACGAGATCCGTGCGCTCGTCGCGCGTCTGGATGGGTGTCGGCGTGAACTCCGCGTTCGCGGAGATCCATGTCACGCGGCCGGGGAGCACGCGCCGCTGGTCGGCGCCGGTATCGATGGAGACGTCGGCGTGCTGTCCGAGCCGCACGCTCGCGAGCTGCGCTTCGGTGACGTAGGCGCGGAGATCCAGCGAGTCGAGCTTCGCGACCTTGAACAGCGGCTGGCCGGGCTGCACGAACTCGCCCGCCCGGGCATATGTGGCGAGCACCGTGCCGCCGACGGGCGTGGTGACGCGGCTCCTGCGAATGCGCTCCGCGATCTGCGAAACACGCGCTCGGGCGGCGGCCGCGTCCTGCCCGGCGGTGCGCCGCTCCGTCTGCGTCGCCTGTATCTGCTGGCCGAGTACGCGAAAGTCGCGTTCTGTCTGGTCGAGCTGCTGCGCCGTGGCGGCTTGTTGCGCGAACAGGCGCTGCGTGCGCTCGTACGCGCGCTGCGCGATCCGGCGCTGCACGGTGAGCACGTCGATCTGTTGCCCCACCTGCGTTGCGTGCGATCGGGACGCGGCCTGTTGCGCGAGTACCTGCGCGAGCTCGAGCGCGAGCTGTGTGGTGTCGATGACGCCGACCAGTGCACCGGATGCCAGCTGTTGTCCTTCCTGGGGCGTGAACCAGAGGAGCTGGCCGCTGCCCTGGGCGGAGACGACCACCTCGGTTGCTTCGAAGTTGCCGTACGCGTCGGGGGCAGGCGCATGCTGGCAGGCAGCGAGGGCGACGGTGAGCGCCGTGGCAGCGAGCGGCATGAACAGACGCTGGGGAGCGCGGGACATCAACGGACCTCCACGCCGAGGGTGGTGAGATAGCGCGCGCTGGCCTGTGCGAGCTGCACGCGATGGGTGTCGCGCGCCAGGCGGGCATCCAGCACGTCGGTGCGGCGCGCGACGTACTCCGCCGCGGTGACCACGCCTTCGTCGAAGCGCGCGCGCGTCTCGCGTTCCACCTGCTCGCGGAGCGCGATGATCCGATCGTCAGCCACGAGCGCCGAGTGCAGGCGGTCGATCGTCGCGAGATCCTGAACGACGGCGCGGTGCATCGTGTGTGTGAACGCCTGCTGCTCGGTGGCCACGATCCGCTGCTGCACGACGAGCGCCTGGCGCTCACGTCCGGTGGTGCCCCAGTTCCACGGCGACCACTGCACCTGGATACCTGCAAGCCAGTATGCGTCGAACCGATTGCTCAACAGGTCGAGGCCCGGCCGTCCATAGCCGAACCGGCCGAATGCGGAGATGCGCGGTCGGGTTTCCGCACTGGTAACGTCCTGCTGCCGCGCGAGGAGCTCGCGCGTGCTGGTGAACTGCTGGTATTCGGGGCGGCGGCGCAGCGTATCCGCCTGCGCCCTTCGCAGCGCGGCCACCGCGCTGTCGAGATCGGGGAGGGCGAGCCTGTCCTCATCGCCGATCGGGCGTCCAGTGAGATCGCCGAGCACGTCGAGCGCGGCGGCGCGATTGGCGCGCAACTCCGTCTGGTCCTGCTGTCGCTGCATGAGCTCGGCCTCGATGACCGCGGCCTCGCCGGGGAGCGCCGCCCCCTCGCGCACGCGTGCTGCGATCACGCGGTGTTGCGCGTCCAGGTCGGTGATGATGGTGGCGAGCTCCGCCGCGCGTGCCTGCATGAGCGCCGCGGTGAAGAAGGCGTCGTTCACGTCCTGCCGCACACCGTAGAGCGCAGTGCGCACGCGCGCCTGCGCCTCGGCCAACTGCGCATGCTCGGCAGCGCGACGGGGCCCGATGACCGGATCCAGAAGGCGCTCCTGGACGGAGAGATGCGCATCGTACGTGTCGTGATGGAGTGCGGGGAACTCCTGACCGTTCGGCAAGCGGATGGGGATCGCGATGACATCGGACTGGTACTGTCCCTGTCCCTCGAGGGCGAGCGATGGAAGTCGCTCGGCGCGCAGATCGCGGAGACGGAGCTCGCTCTGGGTGTGCTGCAGCGCGAGCTGCCGCCGCCGCGGGTCCACCTGTACGGCGGCCTGTTGCAGGGCGCCCAGATGCAGCGTGTCCGGAACAGCCGACCGCGCGTGCCGCGCCTCGTCGGGCGCATGAGGGCGCGAGGCCTGTTGCATCATGGGCGTGTCCTGCGCGGGCGTCTGCGCGGCGGCCGGTGCGGCCGCTGTGGCAGCCAGGAGCACGAGTGCCAACAGCGGGCCGGTCATGGGCGCAGCGCGTTCAGGACGAACGTGGTGATCTCCCGTCTGCGCCGCGTCATCAGCCGATCGAAGCCCGACTGATCCAGCTGCAGGATCGCCATGAGCATCGGTTTGGCGGCGAAGGGGAAGATGCACAGTGCGAGCAGGTTGATGACGAACTGCTCGGGCGCGATGCGGCGCATGGTGCCCGCGCGCGCTCTCTCGCTCAGCTGGCGCTTGAGGGTGGCGAAGACGTGCGGGACGAAGCCATCGGGCTGGACGCCCATCATGGCGGCAATGAGTTGGTGGACGCGGTCGGGGTCGTGGCTCAGCTCGCTCAGGATGTAGCCGGGCAGATAGGGTGCGCGGGCGAGCTGCTCGATCTCCAGATGCACCACCTGCTCCACCTTCTCCTCGATGGAGGCGTCGGAGCCCAGCACCGCGATGACGCGCGGCATGAGTTGGCGCGCGGCCTGCCGGAACACGGCTGCGGCCAGGCGGTCCTTGCTGCGGAAGTAGTAATGGAGGAGCGCCTGGTTCACGCCGGCCACGTCGGCGATCTC
>DASUKA010000103.1:0-13300 GCA_036278935.1 Gemmatimonadaceae bacterium | reverse complement strand
TTGGCGGCCCGTGACCAGGGAACGTTCTTCGCCCCCGGAATGTGGCCGCCGCGCAGCACGCCCTCCTGCGGGTACGCGGCCATGTGCGTCGTCTTCCCCGAGAACTCATCGGGCGAGCGCACATCGATCAGGGGACGCCCGGCCTTCATGTGGTCGCGCACCGAGTCGCGGAAGATCCGGATCTCGCTGTCGGAGCGGCGGGGCGCGGAATAGCTGGTGGGCTTGAAGTGCGGCACGTCGGTGGTCATGCGCCGGCCTTCCTGCTCCCACTTGATCCGCCCGCCATCGAGAATCTTCGCGTTGGTGAAGTTGAAGAGCTGAAAGACCCAGAACGCGTACGTCGCCCACCAGTTGTTCTTGTCGCCGTAGAAGATGACCGTGGTGGACTCGTCGATCCCCTTCTCGCGCAGCAGCTGCTGGAACTGCTCGGAGGAGACGTAGTCGCGCACGACGGGGTCGTTCAGGTCAGCGTGCCAGTCGACCTTCTGCGCACCGGGAATGTGTCCTGTATCGTAGAGCAACACATCTTCGTCGCTCTCGATGATGCGGATGGACGGATTATCCAGATTGGCGGCCAGCCATTGCGTGGAGACGAGCTGCTCGGGGTGCGCGTACCCGCGCCCGGCGATCTCGTCGTCGACCGTCGAGATGGTGGATGTCTGTGCCATACCTGTCCCTCTCCTGTTCAAGTGAAGCGATACGGAATGAACGCACAAGTCGGCCGTTCAGTTCGCTGCATTCCGGGCCGGAAACAGCAAACCGGCCGCTCGAAATGGGCGGCCGGTCGGGAAGCGTAATCGCGTGGGTGAATCAACCCGTCATCGACGATGCGCCAGCCCGTCCGGCCGTTCGGCAACGGCCCGACATTTCGAAGTCATGCAACACGCACACGGCGTCGGCCGTGCAGTCTCGGTCAGGGAACGCATACTCGCGTGGTGATCTGGGTCACGCTCGAACAACTATGACGGACCGGTGCAGATGTCAAGCCGCGCCGTCCGCCGGTGGCATGGCAGTGCGCATGGGGAGTAGCTTGTACGAGCGATGAAAGCACCGAGGCATAACCACCCAGGAGACCACGCAGAGAAATCCGGCCAGGCGATGGACCGTCGTGCGGCACTCGGTGTGCTGGCCCTCGCTCCGCTCGCGGCGGCGTTCGGCACGCGATCCGGGCGAGAGGGGACGGCGCCTGGTGATGCCGCGGCTCTACCTACGCGCGCACCGGTGGCCTCCATCACCCCGCCTCCCCTCGCGCGCGGTGCGCGTGTGGCGCTCGTCGCACCGGCCAGCCCGCTGGGCAGCGCGAAGGAGCTGGATCAGGCGGTGGCCAACGTGCACTCATTTGGCTGGGAGCCGGTGGTCGGCGAGCATGCACTGGCCAAGACGGGCTACCTGGCCGGCAGCGACGCGCAACGCGCCGCCGATCTCAACGGAGCCATCCGCGATCCATCCATAAACGCCATCTGGTGCCTGCGTGGCGGCTATGGGGTGATGCGCATTCTCGAGATGGTGGATTACGATGCGCTCCGCCGGCGGCCGAAGACCGTCATCGGCTACTCGGACATCACCGCCCTGCATCTCGCCATTCGCGTCCGGTGCGGCGTGGTGAGCTACCACGGACCGGCCGCGCGCGAAACGATCACCAGCTTTTCGCGGGCCTCCCTCCTGCGCGCGGTGACGCAGAACGGCGAGCCGTGCGGCGTGGCGCCCGAGGCGCGGGTGCTCCGGAGCGGCAGCGTGCGCGGTCCTGTGCTGGGCGGGAATCTCTCCCTCGTCGCCTCGCTCGTGGGGACGCCTTTCGCCGCTCAGCTCGACGGCGCCATCCTCGTGCTGGAGGAGGTGGACGAGCCAGCGTACCGCGTGGACCGCATGCTCACACAGCTCCGGCTATCGGGCGCGCTCGGCCGCTGCGTGGGGCTCGTGTTCGGTGCCATCACGCCGCGCGGGAAGCCCACCAAAACATCCATCCGTCTGCGCGATGCCGTGCTCAGCGGTGCCGCCGGCGACATGACCGGCCCCTGCATGGCCGGCGTGCCGGTGGGGCACATTCCCAGTCAGTGGACCGTGCCCATGGGCGCGCTGGCGGAGCTGGACGCGGGCGCACGCCGGCTGTCGCTCACTAACCTCGTGTAGCGACGGGCGCGCGTTACAGCGCCTTCACTTCGCTCACCAGCCTGGCGAGCGAGCCTTTCGCGTCGCCAAAGAGCATCGATGTCTTCGGGTCGTGAAAGAGCGCGTTCTCGATACCCGCGAAGCCCGGCTTCATGCTGCGCTTGAGCACGATCACGCTGTGTGCCTGCGTGACATCCAGAATCGGCATGCCGTAGATGGGGCTCGACGGGTCGGTGCGCGCGGCCGGGTTCACCACATCGTTCGCGCCCACCACGAGCGCCACATCGGCACGACCGAACTCTCCGTTGATCGCATCCATGTCGTAGAGCCGATCGTAGGGGACGTTGGCCTCGGCCAGCAGGACATTCATGTGACCCGGCATGCGCCCCGCTACCGGATGGATGGCATACTTGACGTCTCCGCCCCGCTTCTCGATCAGCTCGGCCAGCTCGCGCACCTCGTGCTGCGCCTGCGCCACCGCCATCCCGTACCCCGGCACCACGATCACCAGCCGCGCGTAGCCGAGCTGGATGGCGGCGTCCTCCGCGCTCACGGAACGAACGGGGAGACCCGACGCCTCCGCGCTGCCCGCCTGCGCACTTGCGCTCCCGAAGGCGCCGAACAGCACGTTGGCGAGCGGACGATTCATCGCCTTGCACATGATCTGGCTCAGGATGATCCCGGACGCCCCCACCAGCGCTCCGGAAATGATGAGCACGCTGCTCCCGATCACGAATCCCGTCATCGCCGCCGCCAGCCCGGAATACGAGTTGAGCAGCGAGATCACCACCGGCATGTCCGCGCCCCCGATGGGCAGCACCACCAGCAAGCCGAGCACAAGCGAGAGGATGACGACGGCGGCGAAGGGCCAGAAGATGGGGAGGGGCGTGGCCGCCGCAAACGCGCCGATCACGACGATGGCCAGCAGCACGAGCGCGTTGATCCATTGCTGCAGCGGGAAGGTGATCGGCCGCCCGGGCATGAGCCCCTGTAGCTTGGCGTAGGCGACGAGACTGCCGGTGAGCGTCACGGCCCCGATGAGGAGCGTGAGCTGGATCGTGACGCCGGTGCCCGCCGGAATGGCCTGGGCCGTGCGCAGGCTCTCGGCGAACACCCCGGCGCCCACGAGCAGCGAGGCACCGCCGCCCAGCCCGTTGAGGAGCGCGACCATCTGCGGCATCGCCGTCATCTTCACCGCGCGCGCCATCCAAAGGCCGAGCGCGGTGCCGACCACCAGCCCCGCCACGATCACCGGGAAGGAGACGATCTGGCGGTCAAAGAGGGTGACCACGATCGCCAGGAGCATTCCCAGCGCGGACAGGCGGTTGCCCGCGCGCGCCGTGGCGGGGCTCGCCAGCCGCCGGAGCCCGACGATGAACAGGACGGCCGCGAGGAGGTAGAGCAGCTGCTCGATGGCGCCGGGAATCATTTCCGCTCCGGCTCCTTCCTGAACATCTCGAGCATGCGATCAGTGACCGCGTAGCCGCCCACGACGTTCATCATCGCGAACACCACCGCGATGAACCCGACCACGCCCGCGATCCATCCAGTACCACTTCCCGCCAGCACCAGCGCGCCGACGATGGTGATGCCGCTCACCGCGTTCGCCCCTGACATGAGCGGCGTATGCAACGTCGGCGGCACGCGCTGAATGAGCGACACGCCGAGAAAGGTTGCGAGGACGAAGATGACGATCCCGGTGAGGAGGGAGGTGGGCATGGGAGAGTCGGGTGTAGGGAGTAGGGTGTGGGGTGTAGGGGAACAGCCTGAGCCACTGCTGTCATTCCGAGGTCACGCCGCGTCGTACCCGGTTGTCGTTCCGAAGGAGCGCAGCGACTGAAAAATCTCCTCGCCTGGTGCGAAGATTCCTCGCTCCGCTCGGTATGCCGCTCCCCTCCACCCGACACCCCACTCCCGACACCAAGCTGTAACGATGCCCTCGCCGTCCCTCACCCACTGACTCACTTCGCCACCACCTTCCCCCCGTGCGTCACGCACATCACGCTTGTGATGGCATCGTCCAGGTCGACATGCAGCGTTCCGTCGGGGACGAGATGCTTGACGAAGCTCTCGACGTTCCGGCTGAACATGCGGCTGGCATGGTACGGCACGGTGGCCGGCAGATTGACGGGGCCGACGATGGTCACGTCGTGCGCAACGACCGTGTCGCCCGCACGCGTGAGGGCGCAGTTGCCCCCGTTCTCGGCGGCGAGATCCACGATCACCGAACCAGGGCGCATGGCGCTCACCATCTCCTCCGTGATCAACACCGGGGCGCGGCGGCCGGGAATCTGCGCGGTCGAGATCACGAGGTCCTGCTCGGGCACATGCCGGCCGATGAGTGCCAGCGTGCGCTCCTGCTGATCGTCCGACTGCGCTCGAGCGTAGCCGCCGGCATCTTCGGCATCCTGGCTGGGCGGTTCGTCGGCCACGAAAGTGGCGCCCACGCTCTGCACCTGCTCGCGCGCGGCGGCGCGAATGTCGAACGCGGAGACGACCGCGCCGAGGCGCCGCGCGGTGGCAATGGCCTGCAATCCCGCCACGCCCGCGCCGATCACAAAGGCGCGCGCCGGCGCGATGGTGCCGGCCGCCGTGGTGAGCATCGGCAGGAAGCGGGGCAGCAGGTTGGCGCCGAGCAGCGCCGCCTTGTAGCCGGCCACCGTGCTCTGCGAGGAGAGCACATCCATCGATTGAGCGCGCGTGATGCGTGGAACCCGCTCCAGGCCGAAGCTCGTCACCTGATGCTCGGCCAGGCGCGCGAGGAGCGCATCGTCCGGCGCGGGCTGCAGCAGGGCGACCAGCACATGATGCGGCGAGAGGAGAGCGGCCTCCTCCATCGATGGCCGCCGCACCTTCACCACAATGTCACTCGTGGCGAAGACGGCGCAGGGATCGTCGGTGAGCACGGCGCCGGCGTCGGCATACTCCGCATCGGGGTAGTTGGCGCGAGCCCCGGCGCCGCGCTGCACCAGTACCTCCAGCGCTGCCCCGGCCAGCCGGCGCACGCTCTCGGGCACGAGGGCGACTCGCCGCTCGCCCGGTAGCGTCTCTGTGGGAACACCGATACGCATCTGCGGGAATGACTCCAACGTGGGATCTGGATGCGAAGTGTGGAAGGCAGGAGCGGTGAGTCGCTCGGTCCTTGGGCGGGATGCGGGGGCGATGGGACGCGCGCCGCGCGCCGCGCACCAGGCGCGCCCTTCACGGCTGATTCCCCTCGTCCCTCAGGGAGCAACGGTATATCATCGCTCGACCGCCGACAAGACGTGAACTGCTCTACGCCTCCAGCCAGCACGCGACCTGTTCGGCAACCGCCTCCCAGCCGGGCTCCCAGACAAGGAAGTGGCCGCGTTCCGGAAATTCCTCGTGGCGCGCGTGATACTTGCGCGCGATTCGGCGCCCTACACGTGGAAGCACCATCCGGTCGTCGGCCGCGGCCACCGACAGCACCGGGCAGCGCACCTTCGCCGCATCGACGGGAATAAGGCTGAACGCCATCTCGCGCGCCGCGCGGCCGCTCTCCGGCGCAAAGCGATCGAACAGCGCCCGCTGCTCCGCGGCCGGCGTGCGGTTGAACACCAGCCGCGCGGCGTCCTCGGGCCTCGGGTAGAGGGCGCGTGAGCGCACGATGGCCGGTCCGAATCGCGGGGCGAGCGCCAGGAGCGAGCGGCTCAACACCGAGATCCCCCGCGGGGGAGCGGCGCACAGCAGCACGGCCGCGGACACGGCGCCGGCTTCGGCCACCTTCTGGGCGATGAGGCCGCCCATGGAATGCCCGATCACGATCGGAAGCGCGCCATCCGGCGCGCGCCGGATGGCGCCGAGCGCGAGCCGGGTATCGTCCACGTAGTCGCGCACCGACACCGTGCCGATGTCGTGCACCGGGCGGCTGTCGTGATGTCCGCGCAGGTTGATCGCGTAGCTCGGATAGCCATGCGCCGCGAAGCACCGTTGGAACTTCTCGAAGTACCAGGCTCCGCCGAACATCCCGTGCACGAAGAGCACCGGCGGGCGTGCCGCCGGTTGGGCGGGCTCCTCCACTGTGGCCGTCAGCCCCTCTGGCAGGGTGAGCGTGCGCATGGTGTAAGATACGTGGTCGCCCGCGGCCGCGAATCGTCCCGGCCGCCACCACCTCGCACGCTGTCACATGCCGCCCTTCATGGAATCGTACTCCCGCCACGTGCTCGTCTGCACGGGCGGCTTCTGCTCGCCGAGTCACGGGGGACGCGCGCTGTACGAGATGCTGCCCACGCTGCTCGACCGTGCGGGATTGCTCTACGGCCCGCACCGGGTGAAGCGCGGCGAAACGCCCTGTCTGGGCGTGTGCACCGGCGGGCCGATTGTCGTGGTGTATCCCGAGGGTGTCTGGTACGCGGGCGTGACGCCCCACCTGCTGGAGCGCATCGTGACCGAGCATCTCGTGGGCGGACGGGTAGTGGAGGAGGCGGTGTTTCATCGACTCGGTCAACACGCGGTCGACTGACCGTCCAGGCCCATCGCGCGGCGGCATCGCATCATCGCCGTCCGTCAGACGCAGCCCGGGCGAGGGCGCGCAGATCTCGCCGGACCGGATGGCGCCGGCCCCGTTCAGCTCAGCTACCGGCTCGGGATGTGACCTCGTGCATCGCGGCGGCCATCTGGTCCAGCCGCTCGATGCGCCCAGCGGTGGGCGGGTGCGTGGAGAAGAGGCGCGTGATGATAGAGTTGTAGGCCGCGAGCGGGTTCACCAGCGCCAACGAAGCCGCGGCTGGCGACACCTTCATCGGAATGCGATGCGAGGCGGCGTCCAGCTTGCGCAGCGCGCTGGCGAGCTCCAGTGGGCGCCCGGTGATCTTCGCGCCGGTGGCGTCGGCCTTGTACTCGCGCTGGCGGCTGATGGCGAACTGGATGAGCATGGCGGCGATGGGCGCGACGATGATCATGAGGAGCCCGGTAGCCGGATTGCCGCGGTCGTCGTCGTTGCCGCCCACGCCCCACATCTCGGCCAGCCATCCGAATCGCGCCAGGTTGCTCACGGCGCCCGCGAGGGTGGCGCCGACGGTCTGCAACAGCATGTCGTGGTTGAGCACGTGGCCGAGCTCGTGCGCGAGCACCCCCTCCAGCTCATCGCGGTCCACGACCTTCAGGATCCCTTCCGTCACGCATACCACGGCATGCTCCGCGTCGCGCCCGGTGGCGAACGCGTTGGGCTGGGCCTTGGGCGCGATCGCGATCGTCGGCATGGGAATCCCCACGCGCTGCCGCAGCCCGTCCACGATGTCATACAGCTCCGGTGCCTCCTCCCTGCTCACGATGCGCGCCCGGTACGCCCGGAGCACCAGCTTGTCCGACTGGAAGTACATGAAGAAGTTCGTGCCGATGGCGAACACGAGGGCGATCACGAGCCCCGTCTCGCCGCCGAAGTACGCGCCGAGCGCCACGAGCAGCGCCGTGAGACCGGCCATGAGCACGAAGAGCTTGAGGCTGTTCATCGGTGTCTCCCGAAGAAAAGACAGGGTGTCGAGGCTCGCGTGTCGGGTAGGCGAGCAGAGAACTCGTCGCCGGAGTGCTGTTCCCCGACCCCCTATTCCCTGCACCCCAGTCCTTCCCCCATCTCCTCCCGCACCGCTCGTAGATGCCGTGGCCACACCGCGGTTGCGTACCGGAAGAAGTTGCGCCGCGCGTCGGGATTGGCGGTCAGGAAGACGGCAAGGCGATGTCGTCCCTTGAGCATGTTGCAGGCCACGCATGCGGTGACTAAGTTGCCAGCGGACCGATCGCCCCCCCGCGAGCGTGGCTGTACGTGATCCACCGTCAGCTCCTCCGCGGTGTGGACCTGACCGCAGTACACGCATCGATAGCGATCGCGCGCAAATATCTGCTCACGCTTCAATGCCCAATCCTCTCGGCCGGCGCGCCATGATGGGCGCCGCCAAACGGTTCCTCCTCGATCCCGGCGAACGGCCGCGCGACGCCGCCGATGAAGTACCCCCCCGCCTCACCCAACGTGCACTCGAGAACATTCGCATGATCCGCTCCCGCGAACGCATCCTGGCCAACCTCGACGAGATGTACCGCGAAGCGTTCGAGCGCGCCAAGGCAGCCGATGATGCGACCCAGATGGCGACGCTCGATTTCGCCTACCGCCGCGAGCAACTCTACTTCGAGATCCTCCTCGACATCCGCGACGCGATGGAAAGACGGTGAGGTGAGAGGAGAAAGGAGAGAGGCGGTATGAGTTGTGAGTTACGAGTTATGGAAGCGCGCTCCACCCGAGGGCCGGTCCACAACGCATAACCCACAACGGCGTTTTTCCTTTCTCCTCTCGTTTCTTCACCCCGCGTACCGAAAGCCCGTCTCCTTGAGCGTGAGCGTGTCGGCTTCATGCTGCACGCCGGCCTCGACCACCTCGGCGGCCATCACCACGTGGTCACCGGCCGGCTGCTCCGAGGCGATGCGGCACTCCAGCCAGCCCGTGGCCTCGTCGAGCACAGGAGCACCGCTCACCGGGCCCGGGTGATGGGGAACGCCCTCCAGCTTGTTGGGCACGTTGGCCGAGGAGCGGCCAAGCGCGCCGGCGAGCTGGCGGGCGCCGGTCGGGAGGATGTTCAGCACGAAGGCCCCGGAGCGCCGCAGCATCGGGAGCGAGCGCGATTCGTTCTCGATCGCGACGGCGATCATCGGCGGCTCGAACGACGCCTGCATCACCCAGTTCACGGTCATCGCGTGCATCTGGTCGTCCACGCGCACGCCGAGCGCGTAGAGGCCGTAGACCACGCGGCGCAGTACTTTCTTCTTCGCGTCCTGATCCATGGTCGGTAGCGTGGAAGGAACGGCGGCCTGCTCGCAGGCCCGCAGCGAAAGATAGCGACCCGAGAGCGGCCGCTTTCTTCCGGCGTACCTTCCCCGTGCGCGCTCCAGGCCGCAGAATAGCGGTATGCCACCACACCTCCCGTCACTCGCCGTCGTGAACGCCCGCATCTGGACGGGGTCGCCGCGCCGTCCATGGGCCGACGGGCTGGCCGTTCGCGGCGAGCGCATTGCCGCCGTCGGCTCCAGCGCGCAGGTGCGCAAGATGGTCGACGCGGGCACGCGCATCATCGATGCGCGGGGTGTGATGCTCGTCCCCGGCTTCATCGACTCCCACGTGCACTTCATGGAGGGCGGCTTCCAGCTCGCGTCGGTTCAGCTCCGCGATGCGGCCACGCCTCAGGAGTTCACGGCGCGTTTGGAGGCATTCGCCGGCACCGTGCCGTCAGGCAGCTGGATCACCGGTGGCGACTGGGATCATGAGCTCTGGGGCGGCACGCTGCCCACGCATGAGTGGATCGACGCGGCCACGGCGCGCAACCCGGTCTGGATCAACCGGCTCGACGCCCACATGAGTCTCGCCAACTCGCTCGCCATGCACGCGGCGCACGTCGACGCGCAGACGCCCGACGTGGAAGGGGGCACGATCGTGCGCGATGCCGACGGGAATCCGACCGGCATCTTCAAGGACAACGCCCGGCGGCTGATCGATGCCGCGGTGAGCGCACCGACGCCTGAGCGCGAAGATGCCGCGCTCGATGCCGCCATGCACCACGTGGCCGCGCTGGGCGTCACCTCCGTGGTCCATATGGGCACCTGGCCCCAGCTCGCCATCTTCGAGCGCGCGCATGCGGCGGGCCGCCTCATCACGCGCATCTACGCCGCCGTGCCGCTGGACAGTTGGGCACGCCTCCGCGACAGGGTGGCCGCGGGTGGCCGCGGCGATGCGCGGCTCCGCATCGGGCTCCTCAAGGGCTTCGCGGATGGCTCCCTCGGCTCGCAGACGGCGGCCTTCCTGCAACCGTACAGCAGTGCGCCGCATGACAGCGGGCTCCTCGTCACCCCGCCAGATGCGCTCTACGAGTGGACGCGCGAGGCTGACCACGCCGGCCTGCAGGTCGCCATCCATGCCATCGGCGACCGGGCGGTGCGCGAGGTCCTGAACATCTACGAACGCGCGGAGCGGGCAAACGGCACCCGCGACCGTCGCTTCCGCATGGAGCACGCGCAGCACATCGCCCCGGCCGATCTGCCCCGCTTCGCCGAGCTCCAGGTGGTGGCCAGCATGCAGCCGATTCACGCGATCGACGACGGACGGTGGGCGGAGAAAGTGATCGGAGCGGAGCGCATCGCGACGGCGTATGCCTGCCACTCACTGCTGGCGCACCACACACGCCTCGCCTTCGGGAGCGACTGGAACGTGGCACCGCCCACGCCGCTGGAGGGGATCTACGCGGCCGTCACGCGCCGCACACGCGATGGCCTGCACCCCGAGGGCTGGGTGCCCGAGCAGAAGATCGGCGTGGACGATGCTCTGCGCGCGTACACCATGGGCGGCGCGTACGCCGAGTGCCAGGAACGGGAGAAGGGGACGCTCGAATCCGGCAAGCTCGCCGACTTCGTGCTGATCGACCGCGACATCACGCGCATCCCCCCCGCCGAGATCCGCGACGCCCGCGTGCTGATGACCGTGGTGGGCGGAGCGCCGGTGTACGAGGAGGCAGGGTGTTGGGAGTAGGGTGTCGGGTGTAAGGAAACAGCGCGGGCGGAAAGCGCGCGGAGTACACCCGGAACTCAATACTCACAACTCACAACACCGCGCTCGACGCACCACTTCAGACTACACGCTACGCACCACGTTCTCCTCTGCCCGCACGGCCTGATCTCCGGACTTTGGGCCGAAGGCAAAGCCAATGAGCACGGCGGCCACCACGAAGTGCAGGAGGATGTCGTGGCCGCCGATGGGCACCATGCCATGTATGGTCGGTGCGTAGACCCCGAGCGCGGTGAGGAGGAGATAGATCACGCCGCTCACGGCGGCGTAGATTGCAGCCGCACGCTGGTGCCGGAAGGCCAGCACGCCCCACACGCCGATGATCAGGTGCAGAAGGTTGTGCACCGGGTTGACGGGAAACAGGCCGAGCAGGCGGGGAGCGGTGGCCATAGTGACGGGCGAGGTCCAGGCGCTCAACCCGGTGAGAGCGAAGCCCGCGAGGGCGGCGGTCACGAAGGCGGCTCCGGTGATGCCGGCCACCCACTGAATGCGACTCATGGCTATCCTACGTGCTGACAGAGTATCCGGTGCTGCGGCGAGGGGGTTCTATGCACCCATATCCTGACGAGGCCGCACGGATGCGCGTAACGCATGGGCTGCGGGCACTGGATCGTGTGCCGCGGGTTTCTATAGAGAGCCCGGATGTGGAACGGCGGGCGATCGCGGTGCGCTGGCGGCGTCACTCCATGCCAGTGCGCCGTGTGGCGTGTACAGACAAGACCGAGCGAGGCTGGTGTGATGATGTGGTGGCTGTACCCTGTTCCGGTGGCTCGTACGCCCGGGGCGTGCCGGCGGAGATCGCGCGTTCGGGCACCGGCCCGGATGGCGGCTCGCCTGTGCGCCGCCGCCGTTGCTGCGGTGCTCCTGGCGGCTGGGCCCGCGCGCGCGCAATTCCCCGCAGGGACGGGAAGCCAGCTCATGCTGCGCACCGGCTTCTACCATGCGGCGCAACGCGACGAGGAAGCCTCTCCGCTCTCCTATGCGGGAAGCGCCCCCTTCGTCACGCTTGGCTTCACGCATCGCTCGGAGGCAGCACTCTTCGCAATCGGGGCAACCGCGGCGATCCCCCGGTTGACGTCGGCCATCACGCGCGATGGACTGCCGACCGAGCGGACGGTGACCGGACAGCTGACCGCTGGGTACTACCGCCAGCTCGCCGGACAGGCGGCGCGGCGCAGCGGGTGGCTCGTGGGCGCGTCGCTGAGCGCCCAGCTCTTCGGCGGCGATCACCACTACGATGATGCGTTCCAGCAGGTGGAGACCTTCGGGCTCGCCCTCCTCTCGCTCTCGCCGGAAGTCATGTGGGAGCACCCCCTCGGGCGCGGCGCGCTCTCGGCCCGCGTGAGCGTGCCGCTCGTCGCCCTGGCCTGGCGCTCCTACTCGGATCTGCGGCGCGCGCATGATCTCGGTCCCCAGCTGGTTTCGGTCGGTGCACTGCAGGCCGCGGCGTGCAGCATCGGGTACAGCATCCCCATCGGGCCGCGGGTGGACGCTCTGGCGTCGTACAGTGTGTCGGCGCTCGCGTACGCTGATGGGCAGCCGTCCTTCACGCGGCTGAACCAGCACGTGGGCGTCGGGATCGCGCTACGCTTGGGCGCGGCGCGGCCATGAGACGCTGGAGCTGTGGAGCGGCCATAGCGGCGTGCGGCCTGGTGCTCGCGGGGTGCGCGGCGTGGGTGGTCGGTCCCGACGCCGCCACCACTCCCAAGCAGATCTTCGACACGGTGTGGACCCAGTTCGACCAGCACTATTCGTTCTTCGAGCTCAAGGGCACCAACTGGGATTCCCTCTATGCCGTGTACGAGCCCAGGGCGGCCGAAGCCACCTCCGACAGCGCGTTGTTCGACGCGATCGCGGGATTGCTCGGCCAGCTCGATGACGTGCACGTCCGGCTGAGCGCCCCGATCGACACGTTCGAGTACCAGCCAAACACCGAGGTCTACTTCAGCTCGCGCGTCGTCTTCCGCAACTACATCAGCGACGCCGCCCGAACGCAGAGCCGGCAGATTCACTACGGCCGCATCCGCTCCGATCCGACCATCGGCTACATCGACATTCCGACCTTCGTGGGGACAGGGTGGACGAACGACATCGACGACGCGCTGGACTCCCTGGCCGGCGTGCGGGCGCTCATCATCGACATCCGGAACAATGGCGGTGGAGACGAAGAGAATGCCCTCTCACTGGCCGCGCGCTTCGCCGACCAGCGGCGGACCTTCGCGACCGTGCGCTACCGGAACGGCCCACGCCATTCCGACTTCACCCCGCCTATTCCACAAGTGGTGGCGCCGGGCGGCGCCACGCACTTCGGGGGCCCGGTGGTGGTGCTCACCAATCGGCGCGTCTACAGTGCGGCGGAAGATTTTCTGCTGGCCATGCGCGCGCTGCCCCAGGTGATGACGGTGGGCGACACCACCGGTGGTGCCTCGGGCAACCCGCTGGCGCGCGAGCTCCCGAACGGCTGGAGCTACCAGCTCTCGGAGTGGGTGGAGTACCTGCCCAACGGGCAGACGTTCGAGGGGATCGGGCTGGTGCCCGACGTGGTGGTGCAGGGATCAGCGCGCGCGCTGGAGCACGGGGTGGACGTGGCGCTGCACGTGGCGGTGAGGGTGGTGGAGGGGCGGTAAA
>DASUKA010000102.1:0-8809 GCA_036278935.1 Gemmatimonadaceae bacterium | reverse complement strand
GGTCTGGTACCCGCGCTGCGCGCGGGCCGGAGCGACGTGCAGGGTGCGCTCAAGGAGGGCGGACGCGGCCCGACCGCCGGTGCCGCGCGGCAGCGCGGCCGCCATCTGCTGGTGGTCGGCGAAACGGCGCTCACGCTCATGCTCCTGCTCGGCGCAGGGCTCCTCGTGCGGAGCTTCGCCAACTTGCGAAGCGTGAATGCGGGCTTTCGCGCCGAGCAGGTGCTCACCGCGCGGGTCACGCTCCCGGATGCCGGCTATCCCACGCCGCGCCAGATCACGCGATTCTACCAGCAACTCGTGCCACGGCTGGCGAGTCTGCCGGGAGTGAGCGCGGCCGGCGCGGTGAGCTTCCTGCCACTGGCCACCACGCTCGGCGATCTCGGCATGCATATCCAGGGGCGGCCCGTGCCGAAGGGAGACGTGTCGCCGCGCGGCTACTGGGAGGTCGTCACGCCCGGATACTTCCGCGCACTCGGCATTCCCGTGCTTCGTGGCCGCGGCATCGATGCGACGGATGACGAGCGGGCGCCGGGCGCGGTGGTGATCAACCAGGCGATGGCGCAGCTCTACTGGCCTGGCGAGAGTGCCATCGGTCAGCGCTTCGAGCTGGGCGGCGGAGCGGGTCCCGGATGGGTCACGGTCGTGGGCATCGTGCGCGACGTGCGGCATGCGAGCCTGCAGGCAGCGCCCCAGCCGCAGATGTATCTGCCGCACGCGCAATTTCGCATGTGGGATTCGCATGCCGCGGTCGGGGGAATGACACTGGTGCTCCGTACCACGGGCGACCCCGCGCAGCTGGCTGCCGCAGTGCGGCGCGAGGTGCGCGCGCTCGATCGCAATGTCCCGGTGAGCGATGTACGGACGATGGATCAGGTGGTGTCGTCGTCCATCGCGCGCCCGAGATTCATGACGGTGTTGATCTCACTCTTTTCCGGAGTCGCGCTCGCGCTCGCCTCCGTAGGACTCTATGCGGTGATGACCTACGCCGTGAGTCGGCGGACACATGAGATCGGCATCCGCATGGCGCTCGGCGCACGGGAGAGCGAGGTCGCGCGCATGGTGGTCGCGCAGGGACTCGCGCTCGCCCTGGCCGGGATTGTGATCGGGCTGGTGGGCGGTGTGGCGCTGCACCGGCTCATGGAGAGCTTTCTTTTCAACGTGAGCGCGACGGATCCCATCACGCTCATTGGCGTCTCCGTGCTGCTGGCCGCCGTCGCCTGCATTGCGTGCTACATGCCGGCCAGGCGGGCCATGCGGGTGGATCCGGTGATCGCGTTGCGGGAGGAGTGAGGGAGGAAGGACGTTCACGCCGGGCAGCTCGCCGGTGGGCTTCCCACCGGCCGTCCGTATCCACGCCTTGGATGCAAGGTGCATCGCCAGGATGCGACCGGCAATCGCGGCTGCTCTGGCTCCCGCGGTGGCTCTTCAGCCGCAGCAACCGCCTATCGGCATCGAGTGTCCGCATTCGGACACCGAATCCCAATTCCGGGCACACGGCAGTCGGCCGCCTTCGACAGCACGCAGCTAACTTTATGCTGGGCATGCGCTTACGGAAACGACCACGTGGCACGCGTCTTGTCTAGCTGCGCCTCTGTGCGATGGCATGCTTCGGGGCGCCACGCACATCTCCACCACCGAGCGAGTTAGCGCTCTGCGCCGCCCGTCCGGGGCGCGTTGCACCCGCATTACGTGAGAATCTCGCCACCGCGTGCGCACCTACGAACCGCACCCTGCCGAGCGTGCTACGAACGCGATTCCGTCTGCTTTTCCGGAGGCATTGATGCATTCGGCCGAGGTTGAACTGTCAGTGCGCCTGGAGCAGTTGCCTGGCAGGCGACCGGAGCGCGCGCACGGCGCCACGCCATCGCGGGCCGAGGCGGGCGGCCTGGCGACCCGTGCATCGGTGCTCGACACGTGCGTGCTCCTGCTCGCCATCGGAACGGTGATCGTAACGTGCGGCGTGGTGACGACGATCGCGCTGCATCCCGTCACCTGGACGGCGCTCGCCGAGCGCCTGCTCGCGATCCTCGCACTCGGGTAGCGATCACACACGCGGCGGAGGCGACCGATGCAGACGATCTGGCCAGAGGACGCTCTATGGACAGCCTGATCCACGACCTTCGCTACGCCGTACGCTCACTGACCAGGACGCCGGCGTTCACGTGCATCGCCGTCGTCTGCCTCGCGCTCGGTATCGGGGCGAACAGCACGATGTTCAGCGTGATCGATGCGCTGTTCCTCAAGCCGCCAGCCGTGGTGCAGGATCCCGGGAGCATCGTGCGCCTGTACGTGACGCGCCGGAGTGGATACATCCAGACCGTCGAAGGAGACGGCTTCGCGTACCCCGATTACACTGACCTGCGCGACAACGCGCACGCGTTCGCTGGCCTGGCGACAACGCATGAGGCGCGCGTGAGCTTCGGCCGGGGCGTGGGTGCACGGCAGCTCGACGCCATGCTCACCTCCGCCGGCTACTTCTCCACACTTGGCGTTCATCCCGTGCTGGGCCGCTTCTTCGTGAGTGATGAAGAGCACACGCCTGGCGCCCATCCGGTGGCGGTGCTCGCGTATCGGTTCTGGCAGCGCCAGTTCGCGGGCGATCGCGGCGTCATCGGACGTGCGATCATTCTCAACGGCCATCCGTTCACGGTCGTCGGCGTGGCGCCTGAACACTTCAACGGGATCGATCTGCAATCGATCGACCTGTGGGCGCCGATGATGCAGCAGGAGCTCGGCGCCCTGACCGCTCTCACCAACCATTTCTGTGCCTGCTATTCGATCTTTGGCCGGTTGGCGACAGGAATGACACAGACACGGGCGGCCGCCGAGGCGAGCACGATCCTGCGCCACGCGGATGAATCGATCGAGCATCTCGACCACGATCCGATCGTGACGCTCGGCCCGGTGAACGCCGCGATGGGTCCGGGCCGCTCGCAGCCGGCCACCGTGGCGCTCTGGCTCTCGATCGTCACTGGCGTGGTGCTGCTCATCGCGTGCGCGAACGTCGCCAATCTGCTGCTGGTGCGCGCGGCACGACGCCGGCGCGAGATCGCGCTACGGCTCTCGCTTGGCGTGGGACGCGGGCGTCTCGTCCGCCAGCTCCTGACCGAAAGCATCCTGCTTGCACTGCTCGGCGGCGTGTGCGGCCTGCTGCTCGCTTCGTGGGGCACCGATCTCGTTCAGCTCTTCCCGCTCCCACCCATCGAGCATCTCATCGACGTGCGCGTGCTGACGTTCACCGCACTCCTCTCGACCACCACCGGTATCGTGTTCGGCCTCGTCCCGGCATGGCAGGCGAGCCGACTGGAGCTCGTCGGGTCGCTCAAGGACGGTGCGGGTGGCCAGGGACACGGGCGCTCGCGCCTACGGGGCGGCCTGCTCGCCACGCAGGTGGCGCTCTCCGTCGTCCTACTGATTGGCGCGGGGCTCCTCGTGCGGAGCCTGCGGAACGTGCAGGCGATCGACACCGGGATGGAGCTCGATCACACGTTGCTCGTCTCCGTCGATCTGGGGAAAGCCGGCTACGCAGCACCGGCACAGCGGGCGTTCTACAGCCAGGCGCTCGGGCGATTGCGCGCACTGCGGGGCGTTCAGCAGGTCAGCTCCGCCGAGATGGTTCCACTGTACGGTGTGCTGGGAAGCCGGTTCACGATCCCCGGGCGCGACTCTCTGCCATACAGCACGGAGGGCCCATACATCAACGGTGTTGGCTCTGATTTCTTCGCCACGATGGGCATTCCACTCCGACTCGGGCGCGCGTTCACGGACGGCGATCGAGCCGGGACGCCGCTCGTGGTGATTGTGAACGAGGCAATGGCGCGGCTGTACTGGCCTGGACGGAATCCGATCGGCCAATGCATACAGATCCGGACGGGCGGCGCCGATTCCACCACACCGCCGTGCTCGCAGGTGGTGGGCGTCGTGGCCAACACGAGGTACCAGCTGCTTGGCGATCCATCGACCCCCGGCTTCTACGTGCCGATTCTGCAACGGGCGATGGTGCCGTTCCGCACGCTGTTCGTCCGCACGGCAAGTAGTCCGGCGGCGATGATCACCCTGGTGCGCCGTGCGATGCAGACGCTGGCGCCCGATCTCCCGTTCGTGAACGTCACGCCGATGAGCGACGTGCTCGGCCCGCAGCTTCTTCCCTTCCGCCTCGGCGCGCTCCTCTTCACGATCTTCGGCGGGGTCGCGCTGCTGCTCGCGGTGATCGGGCTGTACGGCGTCATCGCCTACAGCGTCGCACAGCGCACGAGGGAGATTGGCGTCCGCATGGCGCTCGGCGCGCAGCGGACGCACGTGCTTCGCCTAGTCGTGAGGCAAGGGGTGATGCTGACGCTCATTGGCATTGGCGGCGGGGCCGGCATCGCGATGGCCGGCACCCGACTCATGCGCAGCATGCTGTACGGGGTGAGTGCGACGGATCCCCTCACATTCGCGGGTATCGCGCTCATGCTCGTCGTCGTGGCGGTGGTGGCATGCTGGATTCCGGCACGACGCGCGGCCAGCATCGATCCGGTCGAGTCGCTCCGGGCGGAATGATGAGGGCCTCAGATCAGCCGAAAGAGCTCCGTGAAGGAGACCATGAACGGCCCCGCGGCCCCCTCCGGATGCCACACGAGCATCTCGCGCTCCACTCGCGACAGGGAGTCCCCGGCCGTCCACACCTCGACCGTGTGGGCATCGCCATCGATCACCCAGTACAACCCCACGTCCAGCTCCTGATACAGGCGGCGCTTGGTAAAGCGATCGGCGCGGATGCTGCCGGGGCTCAGCACCTCGATCGCCAACAGGAGATGCCGGATCGTCCGCCAGTCGAGCGTGCGCGCCTCGTCGAGCGGCACGACAAACACATCGGGTTGCACGAGTACGTCAGGCAGCCCCCACGAGATATCGGCCGGCGCCAGGCGGACATGACCCACCGGCTCGCGATCGAGATAGTCGGCGATCGCACGCCCGAGCCGGAACGCGACGTCCTGGTGCCGCGGCCGCGGAGCGGGGCTCACGAGGAGCTCCCCGTGCACGGTCTCGTAGCGCGGCCAGTTTCGCGGCTCCGCGTCGTTGAGAGCGCGGACCATGTCGGCGGTGTAGAAGTCGAGCGGGGCGGGCATGCCCATACTATCGCCTCGGCGGTTGAGGAAAGGCAAGTGGCGCGCATGGCCCAGTATCGCAACGCCGGACGCCCATTGCGTCATCGAACCATTCCCTACGCCATCGCCAGCGCTCGAGCTCGACTGTTGATGTCCGCCACCGCTTCCTTCCTTCGCGGGAGCCTCGCACCGTGACGGCGCTCCTCCACGACGTCCGCCACGCCCTCCGCACCCTGCGCAAGAGTCCGGGCTTCACGTGCGTCGCCGTCGTCACCCTCGCGCTCGGCATCGGCATCAACACGATGATGTTCAGCAGCGCGAGCTCGCTGCTCCTCTCGCGACTTCCGTATTCCGACCCCGAGCGCCTGGTGGCGCTCTACGAGACCCGTCCAGCGCAGCATGTCACGGACGGCAGCCTCTCCTACGCCGAGCTCCGCGACTGGCAGCGCCAGACGCGCACGTTCAGCGAAGTGGCGGCGTTCACGCACCGCGACTTCAACCTCTCGCACGACGAAGAGCCGGTGGGCGTATCTGGCGCGGTGGTGAGCGTCAATGTCTTCCACCTCCTCGGCGTGCACGCCGCGCTCGGCCGCACCTTCACCAGCGACGAGGGTGAGTCCGGGCGGGATGGCGTCGTGCTCCTCGGATACTCGCTCTGGCAACAGCGCTTCGCGAGCGACTCGTCCATCGTCGGTCGCACGATCGTGGTGAACGGCGCACCGCGTACGGTGATCGGCGTGATGCCGCCGCGCTTCCAGTTCCCCGAGTGGCAGGAGATGTGGGTGCCGCTCGCGCCCCGCCCGAGCGCTGCCTCACACGATGCACACACGCTGCATGTGCTGGCGCGGCTCGCACCGGGTGTCACCGTTGCTCGCGCGCGGGCGAACGTTGCGGCACTCGCGCCTCGGCTGGCCGCCCGCTCGTCCGACGCGGACCACGGCGCCAGTGCGCGCGTCGCCTCCTATCGCGACGAGCTGGCGCCGAAGGACGTGCGTCTCGTCATCGCGCTCATGCAGGCCGCCGTCGGCTTCGTGCTGCTCATTGCCTGCGCCAACGTCGCCAACCTGCTGCTCGCCCGTGCCACCGCGCGCGAGAAGGAGATCGCTATCCGCACGGCGCTCGGCGCGAGCCGGTGGCGGATCGTGCGGCAGTTGCTGCTCGAGAGCGTGATCCTCGCGCTGGTCGCGGGCGGGTTCGGCATTCTCATCGCGTCGTGGGGGATCCACTGGGTATGGGCGCGCATCCCCGTGCGCATGCCGTTCTACATCACCTGGAGCATCGACCGGAGCGCGCTGGCGTTCACGTTCATCGTCGCCCTTGCCACCGGCGTGCTCTTCGGGATTCTCCCCGCGCTCCACGCCTCGCGCGCCGACGTGCAGACGATGCTCAAGGCGGGCGCGCGAGGGTCGAGTGCGGGAACCGAGCATATGCGGACGCGCGGCGCCCTCGTGGCCGGGCAGATGGCGCTGTCGATGATGCTCATCATCGGGGCGACGCTCCTCATCCGGAGCTTCATCGCCACGACGGCGGTGGACGTCGGCTTCGACCCCGCGCGCATTCTCACGCTGCAGCTTCACTTCACGGGCGAGCGGTACGCTGGCATCGGTCGACGCACAGCCCTCGTGCACCAGGTGACGCGGCGCATCGAGGCGATTCCCGGTGTGCAGTCGGCCGCGGCCACCAGCTACGTCCCGTTGTTCGGCGTGACCACCATGAGCCGGTTCCACATCGAGGGACGCGCGGTCGCGCCGAATGAACGGCCGAGCGCCCTGTACCGTCCCGTCACCGCCGCGTACTTCGGTGCGCTGCACGTGCCCATCGTGCGCGGTCGCGCGTTCACCGATCGGGAGACGTCGGACGCCGCGCACGACGTGGTGCTCGTGAGCGAGACGCTGGCCGAGCGGTACTATCCGGATGAGAATCCCCTGGGCCGCCGGCTGCGCGTTGCGGCCGATAGTACGGGCGCGTGGCTCACCATCGTCGGGGTCGTTGCGGACATCAAGCAGCGGTGGATCGGCGAGCGTCCGGAGCCGCAGATCTATCTGCCGTACGCGCACTCGGCGCCGGCGACCACCACGATCATGGTGCGCACGGCCGGGGATCCCGCACTGGCCGCGAGCGCGGTACGGGCGGCGGTGCGGGACGTCGATCCGACCATCGCACTGTTCGACGTCCAGCCCGTGCGCGCCATCCTCGACCTCTCCTTCTGGAAGTCCCGGCTTTACGGCGCCATGTTCGGCGCATACGCGGCCATCGCGCTCGTGCTCGCCGCCGTGGGCGTGTACGGCATGATGGCGTACGCGGCGAGCCAGCGTGTGCATGAGATCGGTGTGCGCGTGGCGCTCGGAGCGCAATCGCGCGATGTGCTTCGGTTGGTGGTTGGGCAGGGTTTCGCGGCAACCATGGTCGGGGTGGTGGCTGGCCTGGGCGGCGCCTTCGCGGTCACCCGGTTGCTCGCCGGTCTGCTGTTCGGCGTAACGAGTACCGACCCCATGACGTTTATCGGCGTTCCCGTCCTGCTCACCGCCGTCGCACTTCTCGCCAGCTATCTGCCGGCGCGCCGCGCGGCCCGCGTAGATCCCGTTATCGCACTCCGATCGGAATAGGAGATCCAATTGCGCATGCAGCGACGCCCCGCACTCGGCAACCATAGCGCCGCACGCCGGGTCATATCCACTCGAAGGCTCATTGCGCCTCGCGCGGCCTACCGCGCGAGGAGACTCCGCACTCGTGCCCCGTCTGACTAGCCGACCATCGACCCGGGCGCCCGACTTCGAGGAGAGACTATCCGTGGATACCCTGCTGCAGGACCTCCGCTACACCTTCCGCCAGCTCCGCAAGAGCCCCGGCTTCACCGCCATCGTGGTGCTCACGCTCGCGCTGGGCATCGGTGCCAACAGCGCGCTGTTCGGCATCGTGAACGCCGCGTTGCTGCGCCCGCTTCCCTACCCGCACGCCGACCGTCTGGTGTCGGTATCGCTCGCCAGCCCCGAGAGCGACATGGGGTCGATGGACGATCCGGGAATCGCCCTCCTCATGAGCGAGCACCCTCGCTCGTTTCAGGCGCTGGCCGCCTACAAGAGCACCGGCGCCAATCTCACGGCGGGCGACGAGCCCGAGTACGTCACCGGCGCCAGCATCTCCGATGGGTTCTTCCAGGTGATGGGAGTGCGACCCATGCTGGGCCGGGCGTTCACGCCCGGCGACGCGCACCCGGGGAGCGCGCTGGTGACGATCCTCGGACGTGGGCTCTGGGCACGCGATTTCGGGAGCGATCCGCATGCGATCGGACAGACGGTCAAGTTGGACGACCGCAGCTACACGATTGTCGGCGTCATGCCGGCCGGCTTCGACTACCCGAACGACGCCGAGTACTGGGTGCCGCTCGAGCTCCCCACGGCCGCGCCGAGTACCATGGCGCAGCTTCGGAGCTTCTCGACGTCGTATCTGATCGGGCGGCTGCAGCCCGGGGTATCGGCGAGCGCGGCGACGAAGGAAGTCGCGGCGCTCCGGCGCAGCGACAATGCTGGTCCCGGCGTGGTCGCACCCGGTGGAGCATCCATTCGAATGCGTGCCATCGGGAAGGCGATGAGGGTAATGCGGGGTGGTGATCTCACCGTCCAGGTGACTTCGCTCCACGAGCGGATCTACGGCGACCTCCGCCCGGCGCTCCTCATTCTGCTCGGTACGGTGGCGTGCGTGCTGCTCATCGCCTGCGC
>DASUKA010000101.1:0-23401 GCA_036278935.1 Gemmatimonadaceae bacterium | reverse complement strand
ACCGCTGCCGGTCGCGGGCGGACATCTCTTCACGACCATCCAGCTGAGTGGATTGAGCGGTTGCGGCCTCGACCAGAACAAGGTCGCGTGGTGCTGGGGGAATCAGCAGTATGGCGAAATAGGAACCGGCACTCCTCCAACACCGGTGGCGGCGATGGAGCCCGTGCAGGTTGCCGGCGGCCACCACTATTCCGCGCTCACCACCGAATCGGAGCATACCTGCGCAGTGACCACGAGCGGTGTCGCGGAATGCTGGGGCAACAACAAGTGGGGCCAATCCGGATCGACCGGCGTCGGCAGCTTCGTGACCTCGCCCACCGCTGTCGGCGGTTCCATCATGTTCACGCATGTCGTCGCGGGGCAGGAGCATACCTGCGCCCTGACAGCGGATGGATCGGCGTACTGCTGGGGATTGAACCGATATCATCAGCTTGGCGTATCGTCGGGTACGTCGCCATGCGCTGCCGATGCGAGCGCGCAGTGCGCGACGGAGCCGCTGGCGGTGAGCGGTGGACTTCATTTCGCATCGCTGACCGCAGGGCGGCAGCACACGTGCGGTTTGACAGCGGATGGGCACGCCTACTGTTGGGGCCGCAACGCAGAGGGAGAGCTCGGCGACGGCACGGAGATCGATCGTGCCAGCCCGACGCCCGTCGCTGGTGATGTCACATTCAAGGCCATCTCCGGAAGAGACCTCGTCACGTGCGGCCTCACATCTGACGGTGCGATCTACTGTTGGGGATACAATCTGAGCCCGTATGGCGGTGCGGATGTATCCTGCACGATACCTAACCAGCCCGGATCGTTCACGAGCTGTCAACCAACGCCGACGCAGCTGTCGACGACCCTCGCCTTCCAGTCGATCGATATGGGTTCGGGGCAGATCTGCGGAACCGCGGACGACGGTGTGCTCTACTGCTGGGGGTTCAACTACCACGGCGCACTCGGGGATGGGACCACCCAGGACCGGACGGCGCCGACCAGGGTGTTGCGGCAGCCGTAACTGCTCGCCATCCTGCTCCGACAGAGCGGTACCCGGCTGGGCGTTGGCTGGTGTGGCCGAGACGGCGGGAGAGCTGCGGTGCCGCTCCCGCCCGCTCGTGCACAAAGGTGCGCAAGGGAGGCGGGATGTCGAGCCAGGATCATGCTGCCGTAGCGCCACAGCGCCGAGTGAACCGGGCGCGTAGCCGTCGTCTCACGTTGATGTGTCGTGTCCTCGCTCCGACGCCGTGCCGCCGCGCGACCCTGGCCACCGCGCTCCTCGCCGCCACCGCCACGGCCGCCGCGGCCCAGCAGCAGGATACCATTCGCGGGCGCGTGCTGAGCGCGACGAACGAGCCCCTCGCCAGCGCGGAGATCGTCCTCGTGGTCCCGGGCGACAGCGCCGACCAGACGGTCGCGCGGGCCGACAACGACGGCCGCTTTCGCCTCGTCCACGCGGCGGGGCCACGCCGCTACCTCGTCACCGCGGCCTTCCTCGGTTATGCCCCCACGACGGACACGCTGACCCGGGCGAGCGCCGGGCAGCATGCGTTCGTCGCCACCTTTCGGCTCGTGCCGGTGGCGGAGAAGTTGACCGCCGTGCGCGTCGAGGCGAAGCGACCGCGGCCCCGCCGTCCGGCCGGGGAGTTTCCGCGGATGCCCGGGGCCGACACCGCCCGTCTGGATCTGGGGGACGCCGTGAACGGCGATCCCGCAGGCGGGCTGGCCGCCGCCATGGCCACCATGCCGGGGCTGACGGTGATTCCCGATCCCGCGGGCGGCATTCCCTCCATCTCGGCGTTCGGTCTCTCGCCGGATCAGAATGCCGTCACGCTCAACAACCTGAACTTCCTGGGCGCGGCGCTGCCGCGCGAGGGGCTGCGCGCGCAGGTGGTCCAGTCCACGTACGACCCCGGCCAGGGCGGCGCCGGGGCGCATGTCCAGTTGCAAATGGAGGGCGGCGGCAATGCGAGCGTGCGCCGGCTGCGCGGCACGCTCCAGGCGCCGTGGCTGCAGTGGGCTCCGTCCGGCACGCCGGGCATCGACAATCGCTACGAACAGTTCATCGCCAACGGCGTGGCGGGCGGGCCCATCCGCACGAATCGCCTGTTCTACTCGGCGTTGGCCGACGTCAGAGGGGGGCGGCGGCGAGTGACGCCGCTCGACGTCGTGGGGCCCGACCTGCTGCGCGCCGCCAGCATCGACCCCGACTCGGCAGCGCACCTGCTGGACATCGCGCAGGCGCGCGGCTTCCCGCTGCAGGGCTCGGGTGGGCGCGTGGACAATGCCAACCTCGGGGGAATCGCGATGGTGCGGGCCGACTACATCCCGGGCATTGCGCCGGGCGGCTCGCGGGCGTTCAGCAGCGACTACAGTCTCCTGCTCAGCGCGAGCGGCAACCACAGCACCGGCATCGGGACGTCGCCCTTCGCCCTCGAATCCTCCGCCTCCCACACGACCGGCGGCAGCGTGTCCATCCAGGCGGGCGCGTCGCTCTATCCCGGGCCCTTCCTCAACGAGACGCAGCTCACGGCGGGCGTCAACCACGTCAGCACCGCGCCGGACCTCATCGCACCGGATGCGCTCGTCCAGGCGGGCACGGAAGCGGATTCGGGGGCGACGGCGCGCGATGCGGCCGCGTTCCTGCACCTTGGGGGCGGCGGGGCCTCAGCGGTGACCACCACCGATCACCGCGCCGTCGAGTTGCGCAACCAGACGTCGTGGTATTCCGTGAGCGGGAAGCATTTCTTTCAGATCACGCTCGACGCCGCCGCCGATCAGAGCTCGATCTCCGAGCGCGACGGTCCGGGCACCTTCCGCTTCGAGTCGCCGGCTGACTTTGCGAGCGACCAGCCCTCCGACTTCCAGCGGACGATTGCGGACGGCACGCGCCGCGCGAATGGCGTCGTGGCGGCGCTCGGCCTCGGGAGTATCTACTCGCCCCACGCGCGGCGGTCCAACTTCCAGCTCCAGTATGGGGTGCGCACCGAGTACAGCCGGGTCACGAGCGCGCTGACGCTCGACCCGGTGGCGGCATCGGTGCTGGGCGTCCGCACGGACGTCGAGCCATCGTCGCTGACCATTTCCCCCATGGCCGGTTTCAGCGCCAGGGCCGGGAAGTTCTCGATGCAGGCCGGCAGCTCGGAGCCACGCTTCCACTTTTCCGGTGGGGTGCGGGAATACACGGCACCGCTCGCGTCACATGCGTTCGCCAGCACGCTGGGCACGGTCGATCCCGTGCAGCTTCGCTGTGTCGGAGCGGCCGTCCCCGCTCCCGACTGGTCGGGCTACTTCGACGCGACCGTGCCCGCCCCCACACAGTGTCGCTCGGGCGCGTCGAGCGCGCTGTCGGAGCAGGCGCCCCGCATTGCGGCGTACGCGCCGGACTACACGGCGCCGCGCAGTTGGCGTGCGCAATTCTCGACGGCGGCACAGGTCACGCGGCCGATCACGGCCCGGGTGGGCGCCACGGCGATGCTCAGTCGCCGCCAACCGGAGTTGGTGGACCGCAACTTCGCGGGAGTCCAGCGCTTCACGCTCGCGAACGAGGCGGATCGGCCCGTCTTCGTCGATGCGAGCGGCATCGACGCCGCCAGCGGGAGAGTGTCGCCCTCGACCAGCCGCCTCACCGAGCAGCTGGGGCCGGTCACGCAACAGACCTCGACGGGCGAGCTCAAAGGGGTGCAGCTCACGGGGAACCTGGGCTTCAGACCGAAGGTGGGAAGCAGCATGTCGTTCCGGCTCGCGTACGCCTTCAAGGATTACCGGGCACGGCTGACGGGCTTCGGCGGCACGACGGCCGGCGATCCGCGGGTGCACCAGTGGAGCACGGCCGCCGCTCCAACGCACACGCTCGTCGCGTCCGCGACCTTTCCCATCAAGCGACTGCTGTATGTCAACGCCTTCGCCCAATTCACGTCGGGGGTGCACTTCACGCCGATGGTCGGGAGCGACATCAACGGCGACGGATACCTCAACGATCGCGCGTTCGTGTTCGACCCGGCTCTGGCGCCGAGCGCGGAGACCCGTGACGCCATGGCAGCGCTCTTGAATCACGCGCCCCACTGGGCCGCCTCCTGCCTCGAGGCGCAGCGTGGCCGGATCGCGGGGACGAACAGTTGTACCGGCCCGTGGACCACGAGGCTGAATGCCGTGGTCTCGTTCGACCGGTATCGGCTCGGCTTCGGGAACCGCGGCAGTATCCAACTCATCTTCACGAACCTGCTGGCCGGCGCCGACGCCCTGCTCCATGGCGCCAACGGGCTGCACGGGTGGGGGCAACCCGCGTTTCCCGACGCGCGATTGCTCACGGTCCGCGGCTTCGACCCGGCGACGCGGCGCTACCAGTACGACGTCAATCCCTTCTTCGGCTCCAGCGCCGCGGCCCGCCTGGGCTACCGCGCGCCGTTCTCGGTCTCGATCGATGTCCGATTGAACATCGGCCCCAATCAGGAATCGTCGTGGCTCAAGCTTCTGTTGCGTCCCCTGCCGGGCGACAGCCTGCTGACCGAGCCGGAGATCCGGCAGCGCATCGCCCACCGTCCGGCGAACCTCTACGACTTGATCGTGCGCATGGGCGACAGTCTGGGGCTGGGACTCGACACGGCGCAGGTCGCCGCCATTTCCGGTATGGCGGAGCGCTACGGTACCTTTCGCGACTCATTGTACGATGACCTGGCGACCTTTCTCGCGTCGCTCCACGGCGAGTTCGGCGGCGCCGAGGCGCGGGAACGCTGGCATGACACGTACCATAGTGCGAATCGCGCGGTCATCGTGGATGCTCCGGCGCTCCGGCGGGTGCTCACGAAGGAGCAGTACCTGCGCATTCCGCTCCTGTGGCGGCAGATACTGGAGCAGACCCCGGACCAGGTGGATCGGGGGGACCGTGGACCGCTGACGGGGCGTCTGCCGTGATATCGTTTCGGTCGTCACACCGGGAAGGACGATCGGCCAACGCGGCCGCGCGACGTTACTGCCGAGTGTAGGTCACCGTATCGGAACCGCCGCCGGCGTTGGTGTCCGCCTTGAAGCGCCCGACAAGCTGATTGGCGGACGTCAGTGTCGCCGTGATGCGCCCCGCCTGGGTGTTGTGGGCCGTGTCGCCAAGTTGGATATCGAGGACGGTGTTCTGGAAGGTCCCCGTCACGGGGAGCAGGAACGGCGTGTCCACCCCCATCGCCGTGCCGGTTCCCGTCACGGTTGACCCTTGCTGGCGGAGGTCCAGACTGCGGGGCTCGACCGGGGTGAAGGGCGTGGAGGTGAGCGTCCACACCCCATCGACACGGACCGTTGGCGTGGTCGAGCCGGCGCACGCCAGCGCGAGAAGCGGGATCAGACCGACGAGGGATCGTCTCATGGGATCTCCGAAGACGGCGTTTGACCAGCACGTGCACGTCACATCACGCATTGCGAAGTGCGGCCCGGCCTGGCGATCATGCGCAACGCCAGTCCGCTCTGTCCGCGGCAGTCCGTTGTCTGTGCGGCGGCGGGCCCTTCGTCATCGGTCGGGCTCGATGTCCTGGCCGAATACGATCCCGACACCGTTGAGATCTCGAATGGCAAATTCGCGAACGCCATAGGCCTGATCTGCGGGCTCCGACAGGACCGCCGCACCACGGTCGACGATCTCCGCGTAGCGATCGGCAGCGCGATCCCACGCCGCGATGTCGGCCGCCGCGGCATCAGCCATTGTATCCGAGTGGACCCCGTGATCGAGGTTGCTCATGGCGCTGAGCAAATACTGATGGTGATCGCCGGTCGACGCCAGGCTTACACGGAATCCTTCACCGCCGGCGGCCCGCGGAACACGAATGGCAACATGGCCTGAGCGGCAACTGCGTGACCGTGATCCCGTGCCGGACTGAACTGAATATCCGGGGCGGCCCGACAGGCCCATCGACTCAACGCCGAGTCCGAGGAGCTCATGACGAACACGCTGGCCGGGTCGACCCTGCCCTTCGCGTTCACGACAAAGGCGACGACCACTTTCCCGTCATAGCCGGCATGCTGGGTCTCGCTGGGAGCGGCGGGCGGCCTCATCCCGGCCTTCTGCATTGGCGCGACCTCGGGACTGGCCACGACACTTTCCAGGCTGACGACGCGTGCCGAGTCGGTGCGCGAACACGGCCCCGTGAGGAATACCGGTGTCGACTGCTGCGCGTGCAGCGGCAGAGCGACCGCGGTGGAGATCGCCGCCAGCCACATCAGTTCCACAAGCGATCGAGCAGTTGTGCGAATCATGGTTTGGCTCCGTGACGGTGAAGCGCCGAGCTCAGACGCGAAAATGATCGATTCATGCAACGCTCGCCAGGCTCCCCTATGGCGGTCCGAGCCCGCATAGCAGAAGTCATCCCAGTAGCGGCAGAACAGCGCCCAGTCCGTTACCACCGCGCTCACCTCATCCCAGCAGACCACCACCCGGGTGGCCGGATCAATGCGCAGCGTGCGGAGCCACGCGGCCATCTCGGCCACCTCGCCATCGGCACGCATCTCCCGCGACAGCTCACGCCGTTCGTCACATAGATACACGGCATGCGGAGCGAGCTCGGCGGCGCGAGCGGCACTGAGCGGGCGGATGCGCGACAGTGCCTGTGCAGGCAGCATGTTCCCGCGCGATTCCGTCCAGCGCCAGCGGAGGGGGAAGTCGGCCAGCGACACGAAGTCGCGCGAGCGGAACTCGATCATACCAGGGTCCGTGGTGCAGGAGAACACCGAACTCACTGGCGGGCGCCGGCTCGCCAGGCGCAATGATAGTCGATTCGAGACGCCCCCACCAACCTCTCACCCGGCAGCCTATCCGCGCTCGTTCAGCGGGACGATTCGCCACATCGCGAGCACGCTCCGGCTACCAGTGCGCCGCGTAAATGAACGCGACCGCAGCCCGCTCGAGCCACTGCATGATTCGCATCATGAGCTCCATGCAGACAGCCGAGCTGACCCGCACGTGCTGCCGACAAGTTGTCGCGGCGAATCCGCCGCCGTCCAGAGCGGGTGGCGAGCCGAAACCTCCTGCGGCGTGCGACGTAGGGGCACGGCGAGCGGACCCAACACAAGGAGGTTGGCGCAATGGAGCGCAGAGACGCCCGATGGGCCGGAATCGCGTTCCTGGTCTACATCGTCCTGACCATGACGAGCACGACCATGTTCGGCAATGTGCTGGGGTCCGGCGATATCGCGCAGCAGCTCGGCGATCTGACCCGAATGATGAGTCAAGCGCGAGTCACCGTCGTGCTCGACCTGTTGCAGGTCGTATGTGCGCTGGTTCTGGCCGTCACCCTGTTCCGGCTCACGAAGGCGGTCGATGCCACGGTCGCCATGTTGGCGATGATGTTCCGCGTGGGTGAGGGCGTGCTCGGTGCCTCCGCACTTCGCGGCAAACTCGGGTTGATCTGGCTGGCGTCATCGGGAGGCCACGCGGCCCCTCAGATCGACGTCAACAGCATGGCAACCTACTTCCTCCACGAACCCGACCTTCGGCTGGCAGCATTTTCCTTCATCATTGGCGGCTTCCTGTTCGCGTATCTGCTGCTCCGTGGTCGTCTCGTTCCGGCGGTGATCGCGTGGATTGGCGTGGTGACGCAGGGCGCTCAGATGGTATGCGTTCCGCTCTGGATCGCGGGGTTCATCGGCGCCGCGCCCGTGAATGGGCTCTGGATGTTGATTCTGGCGTATGAAATCCCGGTAGGTGTCTGGCTGATGGTCCGGGGGGTACGGCCTCCAGTGACGGCACCGGTGACGGCGCCCCAACTCGAGGTTCCGGCGTGAGAAACCGTCCGGGTCTCACCCCTTCGCCCGGCGCTGGTCCCGCGCTCAGTCAATCAGCCTGCCATTAGCGGCGACGGCTCTTCGGCGGCCGGACCGGCACCAGTGCCGGAGCGCCCGTCTTCTTCACCAGGATCGCCAGGATCCTGGCCGGCCGGGTGCGGCTCGCGTTCCGGCCCACGATATGGATGTCCTCTGGACCTTCGTAGAACGTCTGCCCGGCCGTGAGCGTCACCGGCTTCCCTCCCTTCACCTGCTCCACCACTGTGCCCTCCAGCACGTAGACCAGCGCGTCGGCGTTGTGCCGGTGGGGAGAGTCTGCTTCACCAGGTGCATAGTCCACCGTGAGCACCACAAGCTCTTTCCCGGGGATGTCCGGCAGCTTCTTCGACATCACCGGCGTGACTTTGGGTTCCTGCGCGCTCAGTGGGATGCCCACAAGGCACAGAAGACCGGCCACGCACACTGCCGTGGAGCTCATGGAGGTGCGCATCGTTGTGTTCTCCTCTATGGAATAGGCGCCGGGTGGATGGCGCGCCGCTCGCGTCTTCTCGAGAGTTCGCCATCCACCCGATCACGGTGACCCCGCTCGAATGATCGGAGTGCCCGATGCAACCGGTCAGGCCGGTACAGCCTTGCGCGCAGTCTGCTTCAGCCAGTCCTCGAAGCGGGTCTTGCCGAGTCTGGCGTCGGGGCCCGGCACCAGACTGCGCTCGCTCAACTCCGCGCCGAAGTAGCGCGCGTGCGGGTCGGCGACCACTTCGCGGGGGTCGTGTCGCGCGCTGAGTCCCAGTCTGATGAACTCGTCGAAGCGGAACTGCTGCGGTCCGCCCACTTCGACGATGCCGTTCAGCGGCTTGCCCCGGGCCACGCTGCACACCGCGTCGGCGACATCCGCGGCTGCCATCGGCTGGAACAGGACGGAAGGGATGTGCACCGTGTTCCCCTCGGTCGCCTCGTCCGCGATGCTCTTGAAGAACTCGAAGAATTGCGTCGCCCGGACGATCGAGTATGGAATCGACGCGTCTCTGATCAGCGTCTCCTGCGCGACCTTGGCGCGGAGGTAACCGCTGTCCTTCGCGCGGTCGCACCCCACGATCGACAACGCCACATGATGACCCACACCCGCTTTGGCTTCCGCAGCAAGCAGATTCCGCGTCGAGGTCTGGAAGAACTTCATCACCGCCACGTCTTCGAACGAGGGGGAGTTCGACACGTCGACGACGACGGCCGCTCCGGTGAGGACCTGGTCCAGCCCCTCGCCGGTGATGGTGTTGACGCCCGTATCGGGTGAGGCCGGCACGGCCTCATGGCCATGCTCGCGCAGGCAGGTGACGACCTTCGACCCGATGCGGCCGGTCCCGCCGATGATCACGATCTTCATGATGAGAGCCCCTATCTATGGTGAAAGTCCCTTTCAGCCGGCGACCGAGGTCGCGTGCTCGGCGCTCGCGTCCGGGCGAGCACGCGGTGATGGCCGTGTGGTCTGGGAGGGTTGGCCGATGAACTCCAGCAGGTCGGCGTTGAACTGCTCCTGGTGCGTGCTCATCAGTCCGTGCGGCGCGCCCTTGTAGACTTTCAACACCGCGCCCTTGATCATCTTGGCGGTGCGCATCCCGCCGACGGCGATCGGCACGATCTGATCGCCGTCCCCGTGGATGACGAGCGTGGGTACGTCGATCTTCTTCAGATCCTCGCGGAAGTCGGTCGCCGAGAATGCCTTGACGCACTGGTAGGCGCCCGCCAAACCCGCCTGCATGCTCAGGCGCCAGAACTGGTCGCGGACGCCCTGAGAGACCTTCGACCCCGGCCGATTGGCGCCATAGAACGGCGCGCTGAAATCCTTGTAGAACTGCGACCGATCCGCAGTCAGGCTGGCGCGAATCTGGTCGAACAGCTCGAGGGGCAGTCCCTCAGGGTTGTCGGCCGTTTTCAGCAGGAATGGCGGCACCGCGTCCACCAGCACGGCCTTCGCCACGCGCTCCGTACCGTGGCGACCGATGTAGCGGACCACCTCGCCGCCGCCCGTGGAGTGACCGATGTGAACCACGTTCCGCAAGTCGAGCGCGTCTACGAGCGCAGCGAGGTCGTCGGCATACGTGTCCATGTCGTTGCCGTTCCATGTCTGGCTCGACCGCCCGTGCCCGCGTCGGTCGTGGGCGATGGCGCGGTAGCCGTTGGACGCGAGGAAGAGCAGCTGCTCGTCCCACGCGTCGGCGTTCAGCGGCCAGCCGTGGCTGAAGACGACTGGTTGACCCGAGCCCCAATCCTTGTAGAAGATCTGCGCGCCGTCCTTGGTGGCGATGGTAGGCATGAGCGTGCTCCTGTGAAGGGGGTGTGCACTGCGGGGAGTACTATGCGTCTGGCGCACGATCCATCGCATCCGTCGAACACCCCAGTCCGCCCCCACACTCGATGGCCGGGGCGGATCAGCTGTCACCCGTCAACGAGCTCCAGGAGATCAGCCATCGTGAAGCTCCCCGCCACCCGAGACGGCAACTCGGGACGCCAGTCCGGCCGCGACGCGCGGAACGAGCTCGGATCGTGGTCCAGGAGACCGACCAGCACCTCGCCCACGATGCGGCCCCCGACCTGGCCCAATCGGTCGCCGCTGCACTGGACCTCGGATTCTTTCAGGATGTAGTACCAGAGCGGGGTGTCCTGATCCCACCCCATTGCGCCAAGGGCGGTCTGCTCGCGAGTGAGGGGAGTAGCGCCGATATGGCGTGCGATGGCCTCGCCCGACGGGAGGCCAACAGCCTGCCCGCGCTGGAGATCGCGCGCGGCCAGGCTGTGAAAGGCCTCGACCTCGACGTCGCCGGTCAGCGCCAGGGGCAGGTGCATGATGGCGCCGCAGACGCGGCCGTCGAGCTTCTTGGCGCGCTGGGCCGGGGGACGGCCAGGACGGTCGAAAAACTCGGCCCAGTCCACGACGCGTGATGCGGGAACCGCGCGAAATCCCACGAGGTCGGGGAAGAGCGGCACCGGTGGGGCCCCGGGCCTCACCCGGTAGCTCTCGCGAATCTGACCGTGACCGTATCGATAGGCGGCATCCGCGAACTCGAGCGGGATGAAGGGGTCGGCAGTGGGACGATAGTAGCGCACCCCGCCGGCCAGGAGCGCATCCGTCAACGTGTTGCCGATGACCGTAGGGAGAAACTCCCGCACGATGATCCACTGGTAGTGCCACACGACCAGTCGCTTCGCTTCGGTGAAAACGGCGTGCTCCGCCGTGCCCTGCTCGCGGAGCCAGTCCACGATCCGATTGTGAAATCTGGAGAACAGCACCTGCATCTGCGCCATCAACAAGTGAGAATCGTTGCGAGGATCGGCGATGATCGCGATGCCCTGGGCATTGCGCTGAAGATCCTCGGCCTGGCCCGCATCGTTGAGGCCAAGGATGAGCTTGGCGGAGTCGTTGACGTCATAGAGGTAGGGTTCGCCGGCGGGGCCGGAGCCGTAGAGGAACTCGAGATTCAGCTTCTGGCGCCGGACGTTTTCGAGCGCCTCGACATCCGCCCGATCCACCAGCGCCGAGCGATCGGCGGTGACGTCGTGCGCGATGAACTGGCCGAGGAAGGTCCAGCCGGCCGCCCCCGAGGCATCGCCCTTCCCATTCGCGCTGACGCTGGAGAGCTCGGCAACACACGAGGTCCCCAACTTCCGAAGGAATGCCTCATCGCTCTGCAGCGGGGGCAGCTCGGGAAACATTGACCGATAGGCGCCAGTGGACGTCGGGGCGGCCTCGGGGCCATGGCCCAGCGCGGGCGTGCGGCTCGGTGCCAGGCAGTGGTGGGGCACCGGGCAGTGCGTGATTGTCTTCGGAGTCATTGGCCTGACCTGAGGAGTTCTCGCGTAAGGGTAGGTGATGGTGATCGACGGCTGCTCCGCCCGTGGAACACTATGGTCGAGCTCCGGGCTGGCTACGCCGGCGAGGCTGGCTGTGTCGAGTCATGGAGGGTATCTCGAAGGCTCCTGCGCGAGTTGATGCCGAGCTTGGTGAATACCTTCCGCAGGTGGTACTCGGCGGTGCGGGGACTGATGAACAGCTGCGTCCCGATTTCGGAGTTGGTGCGTCCCTGGGCCGCGAGCCGGGCGACCAACGCTTCCTGGGCCGTGAGCACATCGTGGGTGTTGACCGTGCGCTTGCGTACCGTCTCGCCGGTGGCCAGCAGCTCGCCGCGGGCACGCTCCGCGAACGCTTCGGCCCCCATGCGGCTGAACATCTCGTACGCGACTCGCAGGTGCTTGCGCGCATCCACGCGCCGGTTCTCGCGGCGTAGCCATTCGCCGTACACCAGCCGCGCGCGCGCCAGGTGCACGATGATCCGACAGCGCGCGAGCCGCTCCACGCCCTCGCGGTACAGGGCGTCGGCCCGCTGGCCGTCCTCGAGGAGCGCGCGCGAGCGGGCCAGGGTACCAAGTGCCCAGTCCGTGCCGGCGGCACGGGCTCGTTCCTCGAGTTGACGAAGGGCATTGGCCGCTACGTCGTGCGTGCCGCTCCGGACGCCCGCCTCCACGAGCTCCATCAGCGACCACCCGTAGAAGCCGGGGTCGTCGTGGTCGCAGGCCCGCCGTGCGCCGGCGAGTGCCGCGTTGTAGCGGCCGAGACCGTTGTACAGCACCGCGGTCGCATATCCGGCCAGGCCGATCGCCCGCCCCTCGCCCCTGGCGGTCGCATCCTTCACGGCGGCCTCGATGAGCTTCGGCGTCCGTGTCGCGTCGCCACGCCATGCGGCGAGCGCCAGCGACGTGTAGCGGAGGGGCGCGTTGCCGGTGGATTCCGTGATCGCATCAGCCTCCTGGATAAGCGCGGAAGCCGCGTCGAACTCTCCGGCGTGCACGTGCACCGTAGCGAGGTAGCTGAGCGCCAGGGGAAGGGTGGCAAGCGCGCCGGCATCACGGGCGAGCCGGACGGCGGCGATGGCCAGCTCGTGCCAGGCCTCGTCGTCCCACAGGTCGGGTGCCATGGGCTCCGGCGCCACGGGGCATGCCGTCCACAGCCAGCGCATGATGCCGCCCCTGCCGCGCGCGACCTGTTCGCGTAATGAACGGAGCGCCCGCTTGAGGGGCTCCGCGCCCGCCCGGTATCCATCGGCGAACCGCGTCGCCACCCCGTCGAGCAGTAGATCCGTAGCGCGTGGAGGGTGCGGCGCCGGCGGTGCAGCCCGGGCGACCTCGGCGGCCCATGCTCCGCCGTGGGCGCCAAGGCGGCCGACGAAGATCGTCGCGCCCAGCGCTTCGAGGTACGTGTCACGCGCGAGCCCCACGTCGAGCGTCTCGAGCTGTCTGGCCGCATCGAGCAGCAACGGCGGCGCGTCACTCCCACGGCTCCTGACAAAGACGATGTGGGCGCGCAACCTGGCCATTCGCGCGCGCTGCAGCTCGTCCAACGGGCCGAGCTCCGCGGCGGCGAGCAGCTCGTCCGCCGCGTTGGGGGCGCCGGCCTCGAACTTGGCCTGGGCAGCCGCGAGCGCGCGGGCCGCACGCCGCGCCGGATCGGGAGTCAGCGCACTCGCCCGCTCCAGGAACGCTGCCGCCGCGGCGATGCCACCGCGGCCCTGGGCCCGATCCGCCGAGCGTTCCAGCTCACCGGCGACCGTTTCGTCCGGACCGACCGATCCGTGTGCGCGGTGCCACGCCCGGCGATCGGGATCAGTCCGCGCATCCGTCACCGCGGCCAGCGCGCGATGCACCTCCTGGCGCTGCGATGCGGTTGCGGCGCGATAGGTGGCCGAACGTACCAACGGATGACGGAAGCGCACGCGGACGCCGAGCTCCATCAGACCACCTGCCACGGCCGGCGCCGACGCTCCGCTGCCGATGCCGAGCCGCTCGGCCGCGCGCCACAGCAGGGGCGCATCGCCCATCGGCTCCGCCGCCGCCAGCAGCAGGAGTCGCTGCGTTGCGAGGGGGAGCGACCGGACTCGCCGGAGGAAGCTCTGCTCGATGACACGTGTCAGCGGGCGGGGATCGGGAAGCCCGAAGCCGCCCGCCAGCTCCGCCGCGGTCAGCCCCAGGGGGAGCTCCAGCAACGCGAGCGGATTCCCGCGCGTTTCCGCGACAATCCGATCGCGCACCCGCTCGTCCAGTCGGCCGGGGACCACCGAGTCGAGCAGCTCGCGGGCATCGCTGTCGTTCAGGCCGCTCACCATCATCACCGGAAGGTTCTCGAGCACCACCTCATCGCGCGGCTCCCGCACCGCGAGCACCAGCGCCATCGGTTCCGCCACGAAGCGGCGAGCCACGAAGCCAAGGACCTGTGCCGACGCCAGGTCGAGCCACTGCGCGTCATCCACCAAGCAGAGGAGCGGCTGCTCCTCAGCGACCCTGGACAGCAGGCCCAGCACCGCCAGCCCCACCAGAAAGTGATCCGCCGCCGCTCCGCGCGTGAGGCCGAACGCCGTGCCAAGCGCATCACGCTGCGGACCGGGCAGATGCGCGAGGTGAGGCAGCATCGGTGCGCAGAGTTGATGCAGGCCAGCGAATGCGAGCTCCATTTCGGATTCGACGCCGGCCGATCGCGCGACGCGATACTCTGGCGCGCTTGCCGCCACATAGTCCAGCAGCGCGGTCTTTCCGACCCCCGCGTCGCCGCGCAGGATCAGGACCCGGCTCTGCCCGCCTCGCACGTCCTCCAGCAACCGATCGAGCGATGCGCACTCGCTTCGTCGGCCTCGCAGTATAGGACCACGATGCGGACTGGACATACCTGCATGCTGCCACGGCTGGAGAGATCGCGAATGTGGTCGCAAGAATCATGCGGCCCGCGGCTCCCGCTTCGCATCACCGGGCTTGACCGTCCTCTCGGGCATACCAGTCCAGCACGCGGAGGGCACGCAACGTGATCCACCGATTCGCCGCTCCGACCGGGCCAGCCAGCTCCTCGTGCAGCGTGTTGCGGTGCCGGACGTCGAGCCGCCAGCGCCCATCGCCCTGGCGCCGCGCGCGCACCGTCGCGACGGCCTCCTCGACCCGGGGCTCCGGCGGCACGCCGGCCGCGCGCAGATAGTCGAGCACGCGGAGCACGTCGTAGTGCCAGAGCGGCGGAAACGCGAGCTGCATCCACGCCGGCTCGATGATCTCACCGGTCGACAACCGCCGGAGCAGCCGGCGCTCGAGGAGATACTCCTCCGCACGCTTCCGCGCGTCAGTCACTGCCGGTGTGGGGTCAAATGCCTGCTCGAACGCGAGCAGCCCTTCGAGCACGCAGATCGTCGTGTGGAACGACGAGCGCACCGAACCCCGTTCCGCCTCGCAGTTCCAGCCGCCGTCCGCCAACTGTTCACCGAGGAGCCGATCGACGAGCCGGTCGCTGCGCACGCCGAAGTACGCGCCGAGCGCGACGACGCGACCGTTGATGCAGGGCTCAACCTCACCCTCGAAGAAGGGCGAGTCATTGAAGCCGGGACCCCACGTGACATTCTCGCGAACGCGATCGATCGCGGTGCGTGCACGTGCGCTCGCGGGATCGAGCCCCAAATCGCGCAGGAATACCAGGGTGTACATGTTCGACCACCAGAACGGCGTGGCGACACCATCGCCCCACTGGCCGTCGGGGCGCTGTTGATCGAGCAGCCGCGCGCCCCACCCTTCCGATGCCACGCGCGAGCGCTCGGCCGCGACACTGCGCGCGGGCGTCTCGGTGAGGTCGCGCATGACCTGCCAGCGGATGGACGGGTCGGCGTCGAGCAACCAGTCGATGACGGGATCGGCGGAGAGTCGAGCGAGCGGGTTGCTATCTGCAAGCGTCATTCGGCCGCGGTCCTGCGTTGGAGCATCGGGTGTTCGCGCATCGGGTGTTCGCGCATCGGGTGAGCGAGTCGCGCGAGGAGCTCCGGTACAGCCCCGAGCGTCGTGATGACGTGCACCGGCGCGGGAAGCTCGCTCGGCCATGGGAGGCGGCCGCGGAACCAGGCGGCCGTGAGCCCCGCCCGGCGTGCGCCCTCCACGTCCGTGTGCGGATTGTCTCCCACAAAGACGCAGCCGCTCGGCGCGATGCCGAGGCGACTGGCCGCGAGATGAAACGCCTCGCGGGCCGGCTTGGCGACCCCGTCGACGCCGGAGATGACCACCGCATCGAGCAGGGCCAGCAGTCCTGCGTTCGCGAGCTTCGCATGTTGCGATTCGGCCGACCCGTTGGTGACGACCCCCACGCGATGCCCCGCGGCCCGACAAGCATCGAGAACCTCCCGCCCACCCGGGACCACGACGCACGCACGCCAGACGTGCTCCTCGAAGTCGCGTCGCAGCACTTCGCGCGTGGGCCCGGGGAACTCGGCGGCCAGCTGGGTGAAGAGGTCATCGCGGTCCGCGTAGCCGTTCGCGTCGAGCTCGTGGAAGCGGCGGCTGTAAGCAGTTGCGCAGGCGGCGAGTCCCACCCGGTCGCAGTGCGCTACGAGGAATTGATCGACCGTCGCGGCTCGGTTGATCAGCGTATCGTCGAGGTCGAAGAGGACGCCGGCGATCGGCGGCATGCCATCGGGTTCGTGCGGGACTGTCACGGTCTTCAGCGAATCATTAGCGCTCCGCATCGCTGCGCGTTCCTCGTCGGTGAATCCCCCGGACACCTCGCCCCTCGCGGTGCCGCGCCAGACTCGCACGCTACCACGCGAGCGGCGGCGGGGCGAGCTCAGGCGATATCGTAACCGGGCCCGCCAGCACCGCCCCGTCAGCGGAGCGCGCGACCAGTCGCACAGCTCCCGGCGCATGGATCACGACATCAGCGCCAGCACTGAAGCTCCCCCATACACGGATCGAGTCCACAGATCGGCACATCACGCGACCGTTCGCGCTCCAGCTGACGTCCGCCGCCAGCCCCGACTCGCGGATGTCTCCGAACCGAGGGCGTACTTCACCGTGCGCACCGTGCACGGCTGGATCGGTTGTGAACTCGATTGTCGATACACCGTCCGGCGCGGTGGCGCCGGTCACGCCGAATGCCTTGAGGTGGCGCAACCGACCTGAAATGTCCGGCCCACGGAGCGGTCCCGGGTCGTTCATCGCCCTCCTCCTCGTATTGTCGGCGTACCGACGGCGTCGCGGCCCGATGCCGGAGTCGCCGGCGCGCGATTCACCAACCACGATCCACCAACCAGCGTGAAGATGCCGATCGTCTACCGCAACGCGCCAGGCGTGCAACCTCGATGTCCGTCATGGCGCTCGTGCTCGGCCGGCTGAGCGCCTGACTAGCACCTGTCTGCCGGCACGAATGCGTGATGCACTCCCGCGATGAACTTCGATAAATCGGCGCGCCGCTCGTGCGCCATGGCGAGCCACATCAGCGACAGCAGGCGCGCCATGAAACGCAGTCGCTCACGGAAGCCGGGATCGAGCGCGTGCGGGTAGCTTCGCAGCACCTCTTCCGCGAGCTCCCAACCTCGCCACGTGACCAGGAAGACGAAGTCCCGCGCGGGATCTCCGAGGATAGCGTCGGTCCAATCGAGAATCCCCACGAGGTGACCGGTCGCCGGATCCGCGAGCACGTGCTCCGGCGACAGGTCCTGGTGGATCAATCGCAGACGCCCGTCGAAACGCGGGAACGGCCACGACACTTCGCTCAGCCAGCCCAGCGCCCGATCGACCCCCGGGTCGAGTCCGCGAAGTGTGAACGCGGTGCGGCGGCCACGCTCCAGCCATTCCCTCCCCCCACCATCGTCCGCACGCGGCACGCTGACGCCGGCCGCGCGCGCCGCCGATTCCGGGAGCGCGTGGATCGCGCCGATCGCCGCTCCGATCTCCTGAGCGAGAATCGGCAGGAGGCCAGGCTCGACGGCATCAGCGGCGATCCCGGGGAGGAATCGGTGCCCCGCGAACCGATATGGAAATCCAAGCGCCGGCTCTCCGACGAGCTCCATGCGCGGGACGGCGACTGCAGGTGGCAGCGCCTCGGCGACGAGACGATGGACTCCTTGCTCCGGCTCGAGAAGGTCTGCGCACCAGGCCCGGCGCGGGAATCGGAAGACCCAGCCATCGGTCGTCAGGAAGGCATCGAACGCCCACCCGGAGCCGAGGTGCGTGAGCCCGTCGGACTCGATGGCTGGAAACTGTTCGCGGATGAGCGCGGATGCCATCTCCCGCGTCAGCGTCCGGTCCGGCTCCCAGGGAGGAGAACTCATCGATCGGACACCCTGCATCATGGCTTGCGTGCCATGTAATAGTGATTCTCTCCTTCGTCGTCCGTTTCGTCGAGTAACACCAGGCCGGCTGTCTCCAGGAGTCGCCGGTAGGCCTCCGCTCCCAACGACTCCGACGGCAGCCCGGTCATGCTGTCTCGCCAGTCGCAGGCCTGGCATGGTGCGGTGAACAGCAACCGGCCGCCCCGCGCCAGCACGTGCGCAACTTTGCCAATGAGCTGCGCCTGGATATCCGGTTGGAGCAGGAAGAGTAAGCCCCAGGCGATCACGCCGGCAAACTCGCGCCCGAAAAAGGCGGACCTCTCGACGCTATTACACTCGACCGGTATGCCGGGGAACCGAGCCCGAAACTCGGCGACCATGCGTGGCGAGGCATCCACGCCGTAGACCGCGAGGCCAGCGTCAACGAGAACCCGAGTAATGGGATCGCCGGGCCCACAACCGAGATCCAGCACCGCGCCGCCCGATTGCACCGTCGTGGCCCATGCTCGAACGGTGGACACTCCGACGGCGGTATTACGCGTGTTGAAAGCGCCGCGCCGGGCGAGAAACTCGGCCGCGATCGCCTCATATCCGTTCGACGCATCGCTCATGCAGAGTGCGTGGCGTGAAATGGTGAGATCTCAGGTGCAGCATGACGCGGAGTTCACCGGCGGGCGCACGCTCGCCAGGCGCGATGATGCGTGCTGGTGCGTGACCTCGCCAGCCAGTCACATGGAAGTATTATCGCCCTCGTCCGGTGGAACAATTCGTTGGGCCGCGTCGCACGATGCACATCGCGCATCAGCCAAGTGCTATCGCTCATCTCCCGAGTCAGTCGCAGGCGAGGCAGGCGTCGGACAGCGGATTGTGGGATATCCCTGTGCCCCGCCCGTCCGATCGCGCCAGTCCGGACACACGGCCGTGATCAGCTTGGACGGGGGATCGACAAGCGTTGGCCGATGTTCCCAGCCCGGGGCACCGACCACGAAGAACCAATGATCGGTGTACGCTTCCTTGCCATCGCAATATGGAATGGATAGCGCCAGGTATTGGCCGCCATCGCGGAAGAAACGCAAACACGCAGGGTCGTGATGGCGATGCTTGGCGATCGCCACCGCACCGTTGACGATCGAATCCGGCGTCTGAGCGCGAGGTATCTCAGGAAGCGAATCGGCCGAGAGCCGGAGAAACTTCGCTATACTGCTTGAAAGACGCACGAACCCCGGCGTCCACCCTGGCGCGATGTTTTGCGGAGGTGTCCGATGCCCAGCACAGCCAGTAATACAGAGCGCAACCATCAGCCCCGCAAGTCTTCGCATCCTTCCCCTACCATGAAGTGTGAGCAGCCTACCGCCCAGCATCAGCGGCGGCGCATAGCGCCGTCCGCTGCATGCTGTTGTTAGCTGGCGCGACGGTACAGACCGGGAGGATCGGTAACACTGTAGACCGGGAGCATGGGTAACACCGGCTACGTGGGACGATGATACCGCTTGTTGCGGTTGTGCGCACCATGGATGCGGTCATCGTGCTCGTCGAAGCGGCCCAAGAGCACCGGACCGAAGTACACGCTCCATACCCCGTCGGCGATCTCCTCGAACCCGACGTACTCCTCGCCCAACACGTGGCTGACGTTCACCCACTGGTTGTGCCAGCGCACGCCGCCGTTCCGGCTCACGTAGCGCACTTCGTAGTGGCCCGGGTACTCGAGCTCCGGGAGCCGTGCGCGGTACGGGCCGGTCGAGGCAACGTAGTGCTCGGCGGGCGTGGCGTTCGCCAGTGCGGCGTGCGGCCGCTCCTCGTTGTACTCCCGCCGGAAGCGCTCGAAGGCGCGCTGCTGGGCGGCGGCGCTGGCCGCCGGCGGCTTCGTCGCCTCCGCCTTCAACGTCCGGTGGAGGCGCTCGTGCCGCCCGTTCTGCTGCGGCGAGCTGGGCTCGATGAGCTCGGGCGTGATCCCGAGCCTGATCCACCACACCGCGAGGACGGAGAGCCGGCCCAGGGCGCTGGTCGCGAAGGGGACGCCGTTGTCGCTGCGCAACCGCTCCGGTACCCCCGCTCGCGGAAGAGGCGCTCGAAGACGCTGCGCGCCCCGCGCGTCTCCACCGAGGGCAGCCCCCGGCAGGCGAGGAGATAGCGCGAGTAGCCGTCGACGATGGTCAGCGGGTAGCAGTACACGCCATCCCGGGTGCGGCACTGCCCTTTGAAGTCCGCCGTCCACACCACGTTCGGCGCCTCCATCGGCGTCATCGGCCGCCCGGGATGCCCGGGCGCGGGCCGACGGCGGCGGGCGCGCACGAGCCCGTGGCGCTTGAGTAGCGCGCCCACGCTGCGGGCCGCGGGGCACGCGACGCGCGGGTGCCGGCGGGCCAGGTAGGCGAGCAGCGTGCGCGGCCCCCACGTGGGCTGCGCCTGGCGGCAGGCGACCAGCCGGGCGGCGATCTCGTCCGGCATGCGGTGCGGACCACGCAGGGCGATCCGCCGCTGATCGGCGAGCCCGCTCGGCCCGTCGGCCGCATAGCGGGCGCACCACGTGTAGCCGGTCTTCCGGCTGATGCCGTAGCGGGCACAGAGCTCGGTCATCGCATAGAGCCCGCGGGCGGCATCCTCGACAAACTCCCGGCGTTGGGACATCGGCATCATCACCCTCCAGGGCATGGAGCACCTCCTCGGTGCCCCAATGAGGCAGAGGGAGTGTTACCGATGCTCCCGATCTACCTGTTACCTATCCACCCGGCTGTTCAGGGGCGGCTCACCCACGGCGGAGACGGTACCAGTGCTCATCGGGTCTCAGCACGCGATCCAGAATCTTGGGCAGCCTGAAGTGCGAGGGCTCCACATCGGACACTTTCCATCCCAAAAACGCCGCCTCGATTTCGCTGCGGCTCACCCCGCGTATCAGCGGCCTGAGGCGCTTCGGCCAGACCAAAAGGAGCACGGTCGCATCGGGCGCGGCGACCGCTCCAACCTCGCGGCCCATGGCCGCGCGCTGAGCGGTGTTGAGGTCGTGAAATGTCCCGGTATCGAGCACGAGCTGAAAGTCGGAGCCGACATCGGCGGCCCGCAGTGCCGTCACGTCGCCGTGCAAGACCCGCATCTCGACGCCGGCGTTCCGTACCCGCTCGCGTGCGCGCGCCAGTGCCTTTTCGACCATGTCAATACCCGTGACGTGCCAGCCGCGCTTGGACAGTTCAATCCCCCAGATTCCGCTGCCCGTGCCCAGATCAAGCGCGCGCCCGAAGGGCGGCTCGCGTCTCTGCTCCTCGCGGGCGAAGACCTCGGCCGCCTTTTGCACGAACGCTGCATCGGTCACGGCGTCCTCCCAAGGGTGGAACCCGATCGCGTAGGCGAGTCTCCAGTTCATGGTCACCTCCTCAGCGTCTGCCACCATGCATCTAGCCCGGATTTCTCACCAAGGTATTGCAAACGGCTGCCCTGGGTGGCATAAGGAGTTTGTCGAGAACACCTTACCGCCTTGTCAGGAGCAGCCGTTATGCCAACAGAGTGTAGCACACCCGCCTTGCACTTTCAAGCGGCCCGCGGCCGCGCCGTCGTCGCCCAGTTCACTGGGGGACGCTGACCTCCGATGGCGGCGCCCTCCTCTTGCGCGCGGTGGAACGCCGGACGGGGATCCTGCACCAGTTCGCCCAGTGCTTCACCGATCACCGGGAGCCGACCCGCACCGAGCATCCGGTGGCGGCGCTCGTGGCGCAGCGCGTCTACGCCCCGGCGTTGGGCTACGAGGATCTCACGGATCATGACGCCCTCCGGGCCGATCCCGTGCTCCGCGGCACGAGCGACCCCACCGGCCAGGGGCGGTCCCGCGCGCGCGATGCGGGGAAGCCGTTGGCGGGCAAGAGCACGCTGAATCGGATGGAGCTCGCGGGGGAGGCCGTGGCCGAGGGCGAGCGCTACAAGAAGATCACGCTCGACACGAGGGCGGTGGATCAGATGCTCGTCGACGTGTTCGTCTAGGCGCACGCGGCCACCCCGCCCACCGAAGTGGTGCTCGATGTGGACGCCACGGATGATCCGGTGCATGGCGAGCAGGAGTGCCGCTTCTTCCACGGTTACTACGGGCACTACTGCTACCTGCCCTTGTACATCTTCAGTGGCGAGCACCTGCTCGGTGCCCGGCTCCGCCCAGCGAGCACCGACGCGAGTGCCGGAGTGACGGCCGAGCTGGCGCGGAGCATCACTTGCGAGGTGCTCTCGCCAGTTGCTCCTGGATTATGCGGCGAGCGACGCCGCATAATCCATACGGAGCCGAGCATCGCTGGAACGATGGCTGGCAGCGGCAACGGTCGCCAATGAGCTGTCCAGCAGGCTCCGAACGCCAGGGCCGTGATCCGGGAGGTGGACGTAGCTCATCGTCGTGGAAAGATCACGGTGTCCGAGCAACTCCTGTACGGTGCGGACATCGTAGCCGTTGCGGAGGAGTTGCGTGGCAAGGGAGTGACGCAGGGTGTGGGGGCTCTTGCGATCGAAGGACCGGGGCAGGGCGATGTAGCCGCCACCCCGGCGCGCGTCCCATGCATGCTGACGCCGGACCATGGCCACCTGCTCGGCGACATCGCGCGCGAGCGCATGGGGCAGCATCGTGAATCGCGCTCTCTCTCCGCTCTCGTCGTGTACATGAATCCGATGCCGTGCGATGTCCACGTCCTTGATGCGCAGCGTCAGGCACTCCATGAGACGCAAGCCCGTGCCATACAGCAGAGCGGGGACCAGTCGATGTCGGGGCTCCAGGGCCGCCAGGAGCCGCTCGACTTCCGCCGGCGCCAGCACGTCCGGCACACGCGGTCGCCGACGGGAGCGCCGTCCATCCCGTGGAAACCGCTCCTGAGCTCGCAAGACATCCAGATACAGGAACCGGAGCGCGGCATGCGCCTGGTTCAGCGTGCTGGCCGCGACCCCGCCTCGCCGTCGCGGGCGCATCATCGATGCGGTCCCACCCGGTACATTGCTATTCCATGGGCAACGAATCCGTGGACGCCGATCCCGGCCCAGCGACCTCGAGCGAGTGATATGCAGCGCGACCCCCATGCCGGACCAGCCATTCCGCGCCGGATCATCGGCTTTCATCAGGACGACGAGCAGCACTGGGTGGCCGACCTCGAGTGCGGCCATACGCAGCACGTGCGTCACGATCCGCCGTGGCAGGTGCGCGAGTGGGTGACCACCCCCGAAGGGCGCGCACGCCGCATCGGCACCACGCTCGACTGCGTGAAGTGCGTGACGGGGAAAGCGTAGCGCCGGCCGCTCAGCGCCCCTGACTCGGAGACACCAGCCGCTGGGCGATCCGGTCCGCGATTCCCTTCGCGTCGGTCGCGGCATCGTGGGTCAGCACGATCACTACCGCGCGCTTGTCCGGAATCCGCACGAACGCATCGCGCCTTCCGCCCTTCGCGCCATATGCCGCAAGCCACGTCTCGCCGTCATGCATCTCCGTCGTCCAGCCGCGCGTCACATCCACGCCCGGCCAGCTGTGGGGATCCTCGAGTCCGAGTTCGAATCGATACAGCTCGTCCACGTCGGATTGCACC
>DASUKA010000100.1:0-26376 GCA_036278935.1 Gemmatimonadaceae bacterium | reverse complement strand
TGATGGGGACGAAGTTCGTATGCGCGCCATTGGTCATGACGCTGTTGTACCGTGCTTCAATGAAGAGGCTGCTGCGGACCATATGGAACATGATCCCGGCACCAGCGTTCCACCCGAACTTCGTGACCGCTCCCTCATCGCCGGGACCGGAGACGGTGACCGTGCTCCCGGCGCCGAACGCCTTGATGCTGTAGATCCCCGCGCCGCCTATGGCGTACGGGGATACGAGAAGACTCGGCGCGGAGAGAACGATATCCGCGGTGCCGGACCAGACTCGGGCATGGCTGAAGCCGCTGAAGCTGTCGGCACCGAGATGATCATAGGCCCCCTCGAGGCGAAAGCCGACCGGGGAGAGCGGCATGTGCAGGGCGACCAGCGCCTTGGCATTCCACCCCGTGTTGAAGTTGTCGTTGAAGGCCCCAGTAGGAACCGTTGCGCCACCGGCAATGCCTACGTGCACCACGGGCGCCACGGCCTGCGCATGGGCCGCGGGCACGGTCGTGCACAGGGCGGCCGCCAGCACCGCGGTTGTTGACAGCAGGTATTTCATGACCACACCTCCAATTCGGTATGCGCTGCGCTTCGCCCGTATTCGGCGACAACGCGCGTCGTGCGGGTGTGAGAAGGCATGAGGCGTGCCCGGCCAGCGATCCCTCGTGGGACAATCGGCAGGCGCCACCCATAGAACGAAACCGCCCCGCTCGTGAGCGGGGCGGTAAACGGAGAACGGCGTACGTCGGAGGTACGGTTGGTACCTCACACCCCGCCGCCGCCGAAACGCAGACCGAAACTGATGGGGAAGAACTTGGCGCTCCCGCCGCTCAAGAACACGTTGTGGAGGCGCGCCTCCACGAATGCCGAGAAGCCGGACAGTTCGTAGATGACCCCGCCGCCGATGTTGAGCCCGAAGTTGGTGGAGCCGCTGGTTGACTCGATCTCGGATGTCTGCCCGCCAAAGTGGTAGATCCCGATGCCGCCCAGAATGTATGGCACCCACTGACTGGGGTTCGTGGCGTTCGGATAGAAGTGCCACGCGACGTCACCTGTCACATCGAACAGGTTCTCATTGTCGGTCTTGAAACTGCCACCGGGGAACGTCACGCTCTTGCCGCTCAGGCTGTTGTACGCCACGTCGGCGCGCAACGAGAGCGGGCGATGCGAGGTGGTCCAGTTCACCAGTCCTTCCACATTCCACCCGGTGCTCTGCGCATCGCCCAGGTCTCCGAGCGGAATCGTGGCGCCGGCCGCGATGCCGACGCTGATCGGGTACGAGACGGTGGTGTCCGTCATCGTCTGCGCGCCGGCGGTCCCCACCGCCAGCGGCACACTGATGAGAATGGTGGCGAACCCTACGGCGAGACAGTGCATGGCGTCCTTCCTCCAGAACGATACCCAACCCATTGATCAATACTCATGCGTAACCACATCATCCGCCCGGAGTCGTACACGCCGGTCCAGGCCTAGCGCAAGTATAATCAGATGCGCAGAAAAGTGTACCGATGCGGCATTCAGTGGAAGAGCGCATCCCCGATGCAACTCCGGCCCGCCATGAACGAGTCACAACGTGATGCCGAAGCGGAGCGGCACCATGTTGTTGGCCTTGAGGGACGTCAGAATACCTTGCCAATCCGCCTCGAGAAAGGTGCTCACGCGGCCGAGTCCGAACTCCAGGCCGGCGCCAAGGTTATAGCCGAACCGGTTTTCGCTCGCGGAGCCGCTGAGGCCGCTTCCCGAGCGCCTCACCTTGAAGTGGTAGTAGCCGAAGCCGCCGGCGATATAGGGCTTTACCGCAGCCTGGACGTCCAGGTAGTACATCAGGTTCACGATGCCACCGATCGTGCTGAACGTCCCGGTCGCCGGTACCACGCCACCGGGCGTATTGAAGACGCCGTTCTTCTCGTCGAAACGCTGGTACTGCACCTCCAGCCGAATCGCGGTCGGCATCGTGATCGGCTTGACCATCACCATGCCGGAGACGTTGAACCCCGTCTTGGCGCCGTTGGAGAAATTGCCCACTGGGAGACTCGCGCCGCCAGAGATGCCAATGCGTACCGGCCGTGGGAGGGCGCTCACCTGCGCCCGCGCGGTGGCGACGCTGCCCGCCACACCGATGCCCACCGCAATGCTCCACATCGACCATTTCATGAGGATCTCCGTTCCGTTGTTGGCCGGCCAGTCCGAGTGTTGCGCCCATCATCGCATGCAGCGCGACATGCGACAGGTGCGCGCACGTTACTGCGGGCACTGGGGAGACACAACCTGCTCCCGAAAACGACACTGCCCCGCCGTCAGGCGGGGCAGTGTCACGGAGCAACGACCGCGACGTGTCAGAACGTGACGCCGAAGCGGAGCGGGATCGAGCGCATCGCGCCACCGTCCATCGAGACGCTCTGCCAGTCTCCTTCGATGAACGTCCCGAAGCTGGCCAGATGGAAGGCGATGCCGGCACCCAAGTTGTAGCCGAACTTGTTGGCGCTGCCATCCAGGCCGCTCACCGACACGTGGTACAACCCGATTCCACCTGTGACGTAGGGGCTCACGACGGGCGTCGGCAGCTGGTAGAGCAGATTCGCGATCCCGGCGGTCGTGCTCCAGTTACCGCCGAGGCCGGCGGGCAGGTCCTTCAGGCCGAAGCGCTGGTACTGCAGCTCAGCGCGGAGCGACACCGGAAGCGCCGGCGCGTGCAGCCCCACCATGCCGGAGATGTTGTATCCCGCGTTCACGGCCTGGGCGAAATCACCATTCGCGACACTCAGGCCGCCCGACACTCCGATGCTGACCGGCTTCTGCGCCTGCGCGGCACCAGTACTGACGACCAGCCCCAGCGCGACGGCAAGGCTCAAGAACGAGCGCTTCATAGAGGATCTCCGTAGAAAGTGATGAGCGATGTTCACGGCAACTCTGCGCTCAAGACGATCCGCGCCACCGAGAATAACATCACCTTCCCAAAGAGATGCCGAACAAATGCCGACACCTGTTACGCCGCCACCTCCAGCTCGCGCGCGTGCAGCATGCGGCGCACACACACTTCCGCACAGGCGCTACGCCGCGCACACGCGCGGCAGTCGCGCGTGATCTTCTCCGGGTAGCACGCGCGCTCCACCGCCCCGTACCCCAGCGCCTCGAAGAAGGCGGGCGTGAGCGTGAGCGCAAACAGCTCCTCCGTGCCGCGGACGGCGGCCAACTCCTCGAGCCGGCGCACGATCCGCCGCCCCAGCCCCCGGCCATGCACGTCGACGGCCACCGCCACCGACGCGACTTCCGCCAGCGATGGTGAATACTCCTTCAGCGCGCCGCACGCGACCACGCGCTCCCGCTCGTCGACGCCGACGACGAAGTTGTGCAGCGCCAGCGCGATCTGCTCCGGACGTACGGGAAGCATGATGCGCGCGGCGGCGAAGTCGTTCACGAGTGCGGCAATGCCCTCCACATCCGCGGGCACGGCCGTCCGCAGTTCAACCGCGCCGGTCATTGCAGCGTGTCCTCGAGCAGCTGGAGACCACGCGCCAGATCGTCGCGCGTGGCGATGAGCGGCGGCAGCAGCCGCACCGTGTGCGCCCCCGCCGTGCAGAGCAGCAGCCTCGCGTCCAGCGCGCGCGCGACCACCGCCGCCGCCGACTGCTTCACGTCAATGCCCCAGAGGTAGCCGATCCCCCGCACCGCGCGGATGCATCCGGTCCGCGGGCGCATCTCCTCCAGCGCGTTGCCAAGCCATGCGCCGTTCTCGCGCACGCGCTGTAGCAACACGGGATCGGACAACCGCTCGAGGACGTGCAACGCCACGCTGGACACGAAGGGCCCGCCGCCGAAGGTCGACGCATGATCGCCCGGCTGCACGGCGGCGGCGATCTCCGCTGACAGGAGCACGGCGCCCATGGGGAGACCGCCCGCGAGCGGCTTGGCGAGCGTCACGATGTCGGGCTCGATGCCCAGCCGCTCGTATGCGAACAGCCATCCCGTCCGCGCGAGTCCGCACTGGACTTCGTCCAGGATGAGCGCGACGTGCCGCTCGCGGGTGAGCGTGCGCACCGCATGCAGAAAGCCGGAATCGAGTACGCGGACACCGCCTTCTCCCTGCACGGGCTCGACGATCAGGGCGGCCGCCGTGCCACTGGAGAGCGCCGCGTCAATGGCGCGGATGTCACGCTCGATGATGCGAATGCCGCCGGCGAGCGGCGTGAAGGGCGCCTGATAGTGCGGGCGATCGGTGGCCGCAAGGGTGGCGAAGAGCCGACCGTGAAAGCTGCCGCGGAGCGCGATGATCTCGTGCCGCTCCGCTCCCCCCGTATGCGCCTCGCGCGCCCACCGCCGGGCGAACTTGAACGCGCCTTCGTTCGCCTCCGCGCCGGAGTTGCAGAAGAAGACGCTGGCGGCGCCCGAGCGCGCGACGAGCGCGGCGGCGAGCTGCTCGCCCGGTGCGGTACGATAGAGATTGGAGACGTGCAGCACCCCGGTGGCCATCGCGCGGTGCATCGCGGCGGCGATCCCCGCGTCCCCATACCCGAGCGCATTCACCGCGATGCCGCTCGTGAAATCGAGGTAGGCCTTCCCCGCGGCATCGAACAGCTCCACACCGGCACCGCGCACGAACTCGACGGGCGCACGGTGGTACACACCGAGCAACGGGCTCGGCGCTGCAGCGGGCGCGGCGTCGTTCGCCGACGGCAGAATCTGCAAGGTCATCATACCAGACTCCGTGAAGACAGAAGGATCGTTCCCCGGCGCTCGTCCATGAGCGCGCGCACGTCGCCCACGCGCACGCGGCTCACGCCATGTTCGAGCGCGCTCACCGCCGCCTCGAGCTTGACCGCCATGCCACCGGCCGCCGTGCCATCACCCACCGCGCGGCGTGCATCGTCCACGTCGAGCGCCGGCACGGGGACACCGTGCATGAAGACGCCGGTCACATCGCTCAGCAGGACGAGCTCGTGTGCCCCCAGCGCGACCGCGATGGCCGCGGCCGCATCATCGCCGTTGACGTTGAGCGCATCGTCCGTCTCCGGCGCCTCCGCATTCCGGCTCAGCGGAGCGATGACCGGCAGGTAGCCGCCAGCCAACAGGTGCGTCAGCAGGGCGACGTTCACGCGGCTCGGCGTGCCCACGCGGCCGAGGGTCACCGCATCGCGTGTGCGCGCCGCGATCAGCGCGCCATCTTCTCCCGAGAGCCCCACCGCCGGCACGCCGGCCGCCACCAGCCGTGCCACGAGCTGCTTGTTGGCTGCGCCCGAAAGCGCCATGCGCAGCAGCTCGATATCGCCGGCGCCGGTGATCCGTCGCCCGCCGAGGAAGGATGGCTCGTGGCCGATGCGCTGCTGTAGCGCGGAGATGGCCTGTCCGCCCCCGTGCACCAGGCAGAACGATCCGGGCGCGGCGGACCACGCGGCGGCAATGCCGGCGGGGAGATCGCGATGTTCCTGCGCACGGCCGCCGATCTTGACCACGCGCACCAGGTGCGGGCCGGTCATGCGGGCAGCCCCGCGGTCTCATCGAGTCCGAGAAGCAGGTTGGCGTTCTGCATCGCCTGCCCCGCAGCCCCCTTCAGGAGATTGTCGAGCGCGGCATACACCACCAGCGTGGGCTGCCGCACCTGCTCCGCCGGCACCGCGCTGATCCGGATGACATTCCGATGCACGACGTCGCGGAGCGCCGGTACCTCGGCTGTCACCTCCACGAACGGCTCGCCCGCATACTGCTCCCGCCACGGCTGGAGCGGATCGGCGAGCGGGTGCACGAGCGGAACGGTGATGGTGGCGAGAATCCCACGCGAGACGGGGAGCAGGTGCGGCGTGAAGATGAGATCCGGCACGTCGCCGCCGCAGAACTCCGCCATGAGCGCACGCATCTCACGCAGGTGGCGGTGTGTGTTCCCGGGCGCGTATGGGCGGAAGTCCTCCGCCACTTCGGCGAAGAGCAGATCGCGCCGGGGGGTGAAGCCCGCGCCCGTCACGCCGCTGGCCGCATTGACGATGATCGTGCCGCCCGGCGCCACGAGCTCGCGCAGCAGGAGGGGGAGAAGCGCGAGCAGGATGGCCGTGGCGTAGCACCCGGGGTTGGCGACGAGGGAGGCGTCACGGATCTCCCGACGCCTGGCCTCGGTGAGGCCGTAGGGCACGCTGCGGCTCCCGTTGCCGGGCCGGAAGTCTGCCGAGAGGTCGACGACCTTTGCTCCCGCATGGCATGCGCGTTCCACCCAGGGTGCCGACGCGCCATGAGGCATGGCGCTGAAGATGAGCGCCGTCCGATCCAGCGGCGCGTCCCCGGCCGCCACGAACGCGGTCTCCACACCGGCCAGGCGAAGCCGCTCGCCATGCTGTTCGTTGGCCGCGGCAAAGACCAGTTCCATCGTCGGGTGCCGGGCGACGAGCGCGCACAGCTCGCGTCCCGCATAGCCGCTGGCGCCGAGCACGCCCACGGGGAGGCTCGACGCGGTGTGTTTATGCATTGACAATGCATATTCGTGCATTGGGTGATTGTCAAGGGAAGGGCGGGAGAGGAGGAAGGAGAGAGGAGAGAGGCGTGGGAGTGGGTCGGTGGGTGAGGAACGGTAGGGTGTCGGGAGTCGGGTGTCGGGTGTCGGGTGTTGGGAAACGGCTTGAGCGAGAGGAGCTCTCTGCCCGCCTACCCGACACACGACTCCCGCCACCCTCGTCTTCTGACTCACCATTCACACCCCATAACCGCCTCCCGCCCTTCCCTCCCTTCCCGCCGCATCCTATTGTTTCCGCATGGCCAACAAGCGCGAGCGGCAGGCCACCATTCGCGAGCTTGTCGAGACGCATCCGGTGGAGAGTCAGGAGGAGTTGCGGAAGCTGCTCCTGGGGCGCGGGTGGGACGTGACGCAATCCACCCTGTCACGTGACCTGCGCGAGCTGCGCCTCGCCCGGGTGCCCCGACCCCAGGGGGGCGCGCGGTACGCGGTGACCGATGCGACGCTGGAGGACGGCCGCCCCCCACTCGATGCGCTCCTGCCCCACCTCTACACCGCCATCGACGGGGTGGGCGAGTTCATCGTGCTGCACACACTGCCGGGCGGTGCGCAGCCGATCGCCGTGGCCATCGACGCCGAGGAGTGGGCGGAGGTCCTGGGCACGCTTGCGGGCGATGACACGATTCTCATCATCTGCCGGTCGAACGCCGCCCGCGAGCGCGCGACGCGCCGGCTTCGGACGATCGCGGGAAGCCGATAGGAGCGGGAGGCGGGGAGTGGGTTGTGGGCGAGAAGACGGGTGGAGGGAGTAGGATGGCGGGTGTCGGGGAACGGCCTGCAGCACCAGCGGCGTTCCGAGGGCCGGCACCGCTGCTGTCATTCCGAGGGAGCGGAGCGACTGAGGAATCTTGCCAGCCCGCGGAGGAGACTCCTCGCTGGCGCTCGGAATGACAGCGAAGAGGGTGCTCGGAATGGCAGGCTCCATGAGAATCCTCGCTGCCCCCGGCATGCCAGCCCCCGGCATGCCAGCCCCCGCCTACCCGACACCCTACTCCCGACACCCTCGCCTCTTGACACCACCCTCCGTAATCGGTAAATATGCCACTAGAATGCATATTTACTTAGCTACGGAGCGCCCATGACCCGCACCATCGTCCTCGCCTATTCGGGCGGACTCGATACCTCCATCATCGTGCCGTGGCTGCGTGAATGCTATGGCGCGCGGGTCATCTGCGTGGCGGCGGACATCGGACAGGGCGAGGAGCTGGACGGAGTCCGGGCCAAGGCCATGGCGTCCGGCGCCGACGCCTGCTTCGTCGAGGACCTGCGCGAGGTCTTCGTCACCGATTTCATCTGGCCCACGCTGCGGGCCGGCGCCGTCTACGGCCGCAAATATCTCCTCGGCACCTCCATGGCGCGGCCCCTCATCGCGAAGCGGCAAGTGGAGATCGCCCGCGCGGTGGGCGCCGATGCGCTCGCCCACGGCTGCACCGGCAAGGGAAACGACCAGGTCCGCTTCGAGCTCACGTACGCCGCCTTCGCCCCCGAGCTCCCCGTCATCGCGCCCTGGCGGGAATGGAACATCCGGAGCCGCGAAGATGCACTCCGCTATGCGGCCGAGCGTGGCATTCCCGTGACCGCGAGCCGCGAGAAGATCTATTCGCGCGATCGGAATCTCTGGCATCTCTCACACGAGGGCGGCGTTCTCGAGAACCCCGATGCGTGTCCGCCCGACGACCTGTTTCAGCTCACCGCGCACGCGAGCGACGCGCCGGACGCGCCGGAGGACGTGGCGATCGGCTTCGCGCAGGGCACGCCGGTCTCGGTGAACGGCCACACGCTCGCCCCCGTGGAGCTGGTCGGCACGCTCAACACCATCGGCGCTCGGCACGGCATCGGCCGCATCGACCTCGTGGAGGATCGGCTGGTCGGAATGAAGTCGCGCGGCGTGTACGAAACGCCGGGCGGGACGCTGCTCTACGCGGCGCACAGCGAGCTCGAGCAGCTCGTGCTCGACCGCCGCACGCTCGCCGCCAAGGACCTCATTGCGCCGCGCTACGCCGAGCTCGTGTACGAGGGACGCTGGTGGACCACGGAGCGCGAGGCGTACGACGCCTTCGTTACCGCCACACAGGCGCGTGTCACGGGCACGATCACGCTGCGCCTCTACCGGGGCAGCATGGCGATCGCGGGCCGGATGAGCGACGAAGCGTTGTACGATGAGCGCTTCGTCACATTCGGTGAGGATGACGTCTACCAGCACGGGGATGCCGCCGGCTTCATCCGTCTGTACGGTCTTTCGCAGCGCGTGCGCGCGTTGAAGGACCAGGAGGCGGCCTGCGCATCGGACACGGTGAATGCCGAAGCCACCAGCGAGGGAGCGCCTGAGCACGCGCTCGCGATCGCATGAGAACGGATAGACAGAGCGAGCGATGCGGGAAGCTGGAGGACAAAAGAGAGATGAGAAAGGAGAGAGAAGAAGGGTGGGATGCGACCGGTTCCCCGGCGACAGCCTTCTCCCCCGAGGGCCGGCGTACGCCCCACAACTCACAACCCATAACTCATAACCCACCTCCCGCCCCTCGCCCTTCGCATCGCCTGTGGGGCGGCCGCTTTGCCGGCGCCAGTGCACCGGCGCTGGAGGCGCTCAACCGCTCCATCGGCATCGACATCCGGCTCTGGCCCTACGACATCCGGCTCTCCAAGGCCTGGGCGGTCGCGCTCTGGCAGGCGGGCGTGCTCAGACTGGCGGAGAGCCGGACGATCGAACGCGGGCTCGACGCGGTCGCCGTCCGACTCCAGGCGGGTGAAGAGCCGGTCGAGTCCGATGAAGACGTGCACACCCTCGTCGACCGGATGCTGCACGAGGAGATCGGCGAGCTCGCGTCCAAGCTGCATACCGGGCGAAGCCGGAACGACCAGGTGGCCACCGACACGCGGCTCTGGGCAATGGAGGCGTGCGGCGAGCTGGACGGCGCCGTGCGCGCACTGCAACGCGTGATGCTGGACCATGCGGTGGCGCTTGAGGAGGCAGGCGCGCTGATGCCGTCCTACACCCACATGCAGCGGGCGCAGCCGGTGGCCGCGGCGCACTGGATGCTCTCGCACTTCTGGCCGCTCGAGCGCGATCGTGGGCGTCTGGCCGCGGCGGCGCGCGCGGCGGGCACGCTTCCACTCGGAGCCGGCGCCGTGGCCGGGTGCGCGTATCCCATCTCGCGGATCCTCCTGCGGGAAAGCCTGGGCTTTGCCGCGCTCTCGGAGAACAGCATGGATGCCGTGAGTGATCGCGACTTCGCCGCCGAGCTGCTCTTCGCCGTCGCGCTGCTCGGCACGCACCTGTCCCGGCTGGCGGAAGATCTGATCCTTTTTGGCTCGAGCGAGTTCGGCTTTCTGCAGTTTGGCGACGCCTATACCACCGGCTCGAGCATGATGCCGCAGAAGCGCAATCCCGATGCGCTGGAGCTGGCGCGCGCCTCGGGCGCGCGCGCACTGGGCGAGCTCACCACGCTGCTCACGACCCTCAAGGGATTGCCCACCGGCTACAACAAGGACCTGCAGGAGGACAAGCGTGCCCTCTTTGGCGCGGTCGATACGGTGCAGCGCGTACTCGGCGCGGTGGCCGGCGCGCTGGGCGAGATGGCCTTTCGCCCCGCCCGGATGCGCGAGGCGCTTTCGAGCGCGATGATGGCGACCGACCTGGCCGACTATCTGGTGCGCAAGGGCGCGACTTTCCGCGAGGCGCACGCGAGCGTGGGAGCACTCGTGCGGCAGAGCGAGACACTGGGGGTGGAGCTGCACGCGCTTCCCTTCGCGTCGTACGCCGCGGCGCATCCGCTCTTCGCACGCGATGTGTTCGAGGCCCTCTCGGCGGCGGCATCCGTCTCGCGACGCGATGTGGCCGGCGGAACGGGACCGCTCGCCGTGCAGGCGCAGATCGCCGCGGCGCGAGCGGCCGTGTACGGCGAGCAGGAACGGGGGAACGCGCTGGTGCTCGCCGCATCCTGACGGCCGTCTGCGTCGGCGAATTCGGCGAACCGAGCATGGGCGGCCATCAGCGTCCGGAATCCGGTGACGATGGCATGGCTGCGCTGCCCGCTATCGCGGGTGCGGTTGCACGCGATGTAGCCGCTGAGTTCCGCTGGGCGGCGGGGTGTCGATCGACAGAGCGAAAGATCGAAACCGGCAGGTTCGTGAACGGGAATCCGGGTTCGAGACCGAAGAGGCTGAGTTTCCCGAAGTGCGCGACGAGGCGGTAGCCGGAGGCCGGAGCACTGAGCGCGGCGAGTGTCTCCTGCTGCAGCGGATCGAGCAGCACGACGTAATCCGCATCGCTACCGCGCGCGCGGAGCATGGATCCCTCTCCTGACCGAACGGAATCGCGCTCGCGTGCCACTCTGTCGAACCACCCCACATATGGATGTGCCCGCACCGGGAAGTGAACGGTGCGGCCGGCCCAGCGCTCCGCAGCGAGAATGCCAGCGCGGAGTGTCCGGTACATCCCATCGTGGGCCAGCCGCTGTTCGGGGATGAGGGAGAACGCGTAGTAATCGGGGTCTGGGTGGGACCGGATCACATCGTATGTCTCCGGCGCCACGACGGGCCCCCTGCGCAACATGGAGATCGTTGCACCCGCCGGCACGTTCGCCGCGATCCACACGCGTGCCAGGTCCCGCGGATCGTGCGTGAATTGATGCAGCAACGCGGTAGTGCGCAGGAGGGCACAGGCGCCAGCGAGTGCGACGATCGCCGAAACCGCCACGGCGGACCGGCGGGTGAGATGCCGCGCCATTGCGATACTCCCCCAGGCGGCAAAGATCGTGACAGCTGGGAACAGTCCGGGCAGGTACCAGGGCTGGGCGCTCTTCACGCTATAGAGCAGCCAGAACGGCACGACAGCGGAATACAGCCAGAGAATGGCTGGTCTGCGCTCGCCGTGTACCGCGTAGATCGCTGCCCCGAGTACGCCGCCAACGGCGACGACCAGGAGCGGGATGCTCAACCCCGACGCCGCGAGATGGAGAACCTGACCGAAGTACGTGCGACCGACCTGGTTTCGCATCGCGTTGTAGAAGAAATCGCGTGTCACACCGTCCAGGTATTCGAACGGAGACAGAAAGAGCACCGGCGTTGCGATCAGGGCGCCGAGGGCGACGAAACCGATCATGCCTGGCGCGCGCCGCCACGCACCGCCGCGCTCCCGCAGCGCCAGCGCCACCGCCAGTGGTATGACGACCAGCACCCGATCGAGTTTGGTGCCGATCGCGAGCCCACCGACCAGCGCGGCGGCGACGAGCCAGTAGCGCCCGGGGCGCTTCCATGCCAGCAGGGCCAGCAAGCAGGCGAGCCAGTACCAGAACGAGGCCGCGACGTCCACGGTGGCGAAGTGCGCCACATACACGAACATGGGTGAGACGCCCAACAAGAGGGCGGCCAGCAGTCCGACGCGCTGCTCGAAGAGAATCGTCGCCATCATCGCAGTGATCGCCACGATGAGCGTCGCCAGAATGGCCGATATCGCCCGGGCCGCCACGATGATGCGCGAGAGATGTCGCGCGTCCCACCGGGCATACTGCGTGCTGTCCCGTGCTGACGGATGGGGATCGGCGATCGCCTCATAGAGCCGCACCGGTACGTACGCCCCCACGGCGATGAGGTAGTAGTGCAGGTTACCGTAGGTGAAGTAGTGCGGATTGGGATCCCGGCTCTGGACCATCGCCACCGCACGTTTCGTCAGCTCGTCCGGATGCCAGTAGTTCGGCGCACCCCAGCTATTCCCCCAGACATTGAGGATGACGCTGAACACGATGATGAGGAGAAGCAGGGCAACGGACCGCCGCGCGGACGGTGGAATCACCTGCCGCGGTTGCAATTGAATGACCTCGTCGACCGCGCGCATCATGCCTGGCGACGGATGGAAGCACGATTGCCGGGCCAACGCGGCGAATCGCGATGGTGTTTACGAGCGGCTGCGGAGACGTGCGGCGGGGGCGGAGCGGGTGTATGGCCGGTCTGCGCGATGGATTATCGCGATGAGCTTGCCCCGTGGCAAGCCGGTCGGCACGCGGGATGGAAGCCACCCCATAACCTGCTCACCGTGCCGGCGTGCCCGCCGCCCCGTCGTTCAGTGCTCGCGCGCCGCAGCCACCTCTCCTCGCCCCGCCGGCACGGCCCGTTCCATCTCGATATCGACACTCTGCGTGCGCGCCATGGTGCGTAGCGCCTCGCGCAGCCGGTCCGCCGAGTCATCCGACTCGGGTAGCGTGACGATCATTTCCAGGAGAAAGAGCGGGGAGCCGCTCATCGGAGCGGACTCGGTGCTCGTCTCGAGCTCGAGGATGTTACCCCCGTGCGCGCGCACGGCATCCGTGATGGCGAAGATGATCCCTTCGTGATCGATCGCGCTGCCGTGCACGATGTAGTGGGCCGCGCCCATCGCGCGGGCGGCGGAAACGGTACCCAGGCGGCGGACCTGCGCGCGGATCCCCGTGCGCTCGCGCAGCTCCGGCAGTCCATTCGCCACCGAGTCGGCTTGCACAGGGTCGCCGGAGACGAGGAACATGAGTCCCGCATGGCCACCGAGAACGGAGACGCGGCTGTCCTCGACATTGCACCCACAGTCAGCGACGTATCGCGCGAGATCCGCCACGAGTCCCGGACGATCGGGCTCGGTGGCGGAGAGGATGAGGAGCGCTCGTGTGGCCATGAAAACCTCCGGTCAGGGGCGTCGCGAGATCGTGCTCTCCCTGTTCATCCGCAAGCAGCCTACCAGAGGGAAAGGCCGGGAGCGGAACAAGGCAGTGAGTCAGTTGGCCAGATCTCAGTGAGTCAGGAACGGCAGGAGAGGAGAAAGAGGAGAAAGGAGGAAATGCCTCGGAGTGAGGGCTCTCCCGACGAGCCGGTCCCTCTCTCCTTTCTCCTCTCGCTCGCCTTGAGAGCTTCGTTTGACCCCCTGACCCACTGACCCATTGCTGCACTCCGTCCCTATGGTTGCGCGCGGGGGCCCTCCGCCCGACATTTCCATGTGGGCCCTTGGGCCGGAACGGCGCGTTTGCCCGCTGCTCCGCGCGGAGCCCCTCCTGCCAACATCACCCCGCCGCTAGCGATGTCATCGATGCACCCCCTCCCGCGCGTCCTCGCGCTTCTCCTTCTTGCCGCTGCACCGGCAGCCGCCCAGTCCAACGCCGAGCGAATGGCGAACGACAGCTATACGCGCTCGCACAACTACAACCTCATCCACCAGCGCATCGAGCTCGCCGACTTCAACTGGGACTCCACCTCCCTGACCGGGCACGTCGCCACCACGCTGGTCTCCCTCAAGGCCGGGCTCGATTCCATCGTGCTCGACGCCGGCTCGCTGCTCAGGATCACGCAGGTGCGGGATTCGAAGGGCGCGCTCCGGTCGGCATCCCATGGAGACACGCTGGTGGTGTATCTCCGCTCGCCGGCCACCTTTCGCGACACCGTCCGCTTTGCCATCGCCTACACGGCCAGGATCGACAACGGCCACGGGCTGACCTTCATCAAGGCCGACGGGCGCCCGCACCGGCCGCAGCAGATCTGGAGCCAGGGCGAGGATCACAACAACCACGACTGGTTCCCCACGTACGACTTCCCCAACGACAAGATGACGTGGGAGCTCATGGCCACGGTGCCGGCCGAATACACCGTCGTCTCGAACGGCCGGCTGGTCAAGACCACGAGCGACCACAAGCGCGGCACGCGGACCTTCGACTGGCGGCAGGACAAGCCGAGTGCCACGTATCTCGTGTCGCTCGTGGTCGCACCGCTGGCCAAGATCCACGACTCGTGGCACGGCAAGCCGGTGGACTACTACGTCTATCATTCGGACAGCGCCCGCGCGCGCCGGGTGTTCAGCGTCACCCCCGATATGATCGACGTCTATTCCAAGCTCACCGGCGTTCCCTACCCGTGGGCCAAGTACGCGCAGACCACGGTTGCCGACTTCTTCGGCGGCATGGAGAACGTGAGCGCCACCACGTTGGTCGATTGGCTCCCCGACTCCACCGCCTACCAGGACCGTCCCTGGTATCAGTGGCTGCTGATTCCGCATGAGCTCGCGCACCAGTGGTTCGGCGACTACGCCACCACCGAGAACTGGGCGAACATGTGGCTCAACGAGGGGTTCGCCGAGTTCATGCCGGGCCAGTACTGGTACACCACGCTGGGGTCGCACGCGGCACAGGATTACTACGCCGATGAGTACCGGCAGTTCATGAACATCGAAGCGGAGCGCAGCATGCCGCTCGCCTCGCTCGGCTCCAACAACATCTATCCCAAGGGCGCGCTCGTGCTTCGTATGCTCGAGCACTACCTGGGGCGGCAGCGCTTCTGGGCCGCGGTCCATCTCTACCTCGTCCGGCACGCCTTCGGAAACGCCACCACCGAAGGATTCCGCGAGGCGGTGCTGGATGCCACCGGCCAGAATCTCGACTGGTTCTTCGACGAGTGGCTGTACGACACCGGCTATCCCGCGTTCGCGGTGGCGGCGAAATACGATTCCGCCGCGCAACGGCTCACGCTCACGGTGCGGCAGACGCAGACCGACAGCCTCAAGCCGGACAGCACCGGCTTCCGGTACGATAGGCCGCTCATCTTCCGCATGCCGGTGACCGTCCGGGTGGGGACGACCGCGGGAGACGTGGTGGCGCACGCGCTGCTCGACAAGCGCACGCAGACGATCGCGATCGACCATGTGACGAGCGCGCCGACGATGGTGATCTTCGACGATGGCAACGGTATCCTCAAGTCGCTGCACTTTCCGGAGCCCACGTCGTGGCTCGCCACGCAGCTCGGCCAGGACCCGGATCTCTGGAATCGCGCGTGGGTGATCGCGCAGCTCTCGAGCCGCACGCGCGACTCGCTCGCCGCGCGCTCCCTCGCCCACGCGGCCACCGGAGCCGATTACGATCTCACGCGCGCGCAGGCAGCAGCCGCGCTCGGCCATTTCCCGACCGGGCTGGCGCTCTCCACGCTGGCCGCGGCGATGCACGACACCTCCTCGCGCGTCCGGAGCGCCGCCGTCGCATCACTCGGCGCCATTGGCGGCACGCGGGCCGTCACGCTCGCGCAGAACGCGTTCGACCACGACCCAAGCTATCAGGTGCGCACGGCCGCGCTGGTGGCCGTGGCCCGGGCGGGCACTTCGGCGCAGCAGCATGCCGTGCTGGCGCGCGGGCTCACGACCCCATCGTACCGCGATGCGATCCAGGGCGCCGCGCTCTTCATGATCAGCCGCGGCAACGACACGACCTTCACCAGCCAGCTCGAGGCGATGCTGGGCGCACGAGCCGACGTGGCCGGTGTGCTCGGCATCTTCGCCAGCCATGGGGACAGCACCGCGCTTGACGTTCTCATGCGCCACCTCGACGACCAGCGCTCCTACGTGCGGCAATGGGTGCTGGCCTCGTGCGCGGCCCGGCTCACGCCATCGCTCGCGCTGGCGCGCCTGCGCTCGCTCTCCGACCGGCTCAAGTACTCCGATACCAGGAAGGCGGTGGCCGATCTCGTCGGCAAGCTGGAAAAGGAACGAACATCCGGGAGCAAGTGAGACGATGCGCATTGCGGCGTGGCGACCTCCAGCTCTCTCGCTCCATTGTCATTCCGAGGGAGCAAGAGCGACCGAGGAATCTCGTCGCATGGAGAGAAGATTCCTCGCTGCCGCTCGGAATGACCGGCTTCCGAGATCCCTCGTGCTCGCAGGAGTGACTGCGGCCCTCGCCATAACCGCCTGCGCATCAGGACGCACCGGTGCCGGTGCCCCCCCCGTACCCGCAGGCGGCTCGAATGCCGCCCACGCACCCGGCGCGCCCGCGACGAGCATACGGCCGCGCCTCCCCACCGGCGTCTCCCTCGATCCGGCGGGCAGCACGGTGGCGGTGGGCGCCATGCCGCTCTCCATGGCGCTCGCGCCCGATGCGCGGCGCATGGTGCTGCTGCTCTCGGGATGGCGCGAGCAGGGGCTGCAGGTGGTGGACCGGGCCAGCGGCCGCGTGGTGCAGACGCTGGAGCAGCCATCGGCGTTCCTGGGGCTCGTGTTCTCGCGCGATGGCCGCTCGCTCTATACCTCCGGCGGCAACGGTGACGTGATCTATCGCTACGCCTGGCAGGGCGATACCGCCGTGCTGGCGGACAGCATCCTGCTCGCCGCGAAGACGAGCCCGCACGCGCGGGGGCGGCACTATCCGTCGGGACTCGCGCTCTCGCCCGATGGCACGACGCTCTATGCCGCCGAGAACCTGGCCGACTCGCTGGCGGTAGTGGACCTCGCCTCCGGGCGGGTGACGATGCGCGTGGCGACGGGACGCTATCCGTACGGCGTGGCAGTCGCGCCGGATGGCACGGTCTACGTCTCGGCGTGGGGCGGGAATGGCGTGTCCGTGTATCGGCCCGGCGCCGACGGCGGTCTCATCCTTGCTAGAGAGCTGGACGTGGCGCGCCACCCCTCGGCACTCCTGCTCAACGCGGATGGGTCGCGGCTCTTCATCGCCTCAGGGAGCACGGACCGCGTGGTGGTGGTGGACACGAGGCGCGGCCAGCCGGTCACTCAGCTGCTCGATCCCCCCGGGATCCCGGGGCCCAACGGCACGCTCGCGTTCCTGCCGGGGGAGGGGAGCACGCCGAACGCGCTCTCGCTCTCGCAGGACGGAGGCCGCCTGTACGTAGCGGAAGCTGACAACAACGCGGTGGCCATCTTCGACCTTACGCCCGAGACCGCCAACGTGCCGGGCGCAACAGGCGACGATCGCCTGGTGGGTCGCATTCCCGTAGAGTGGTACCCCACGGCATTGCTCGCCCGGGGCGATACGATGCTGGTCGCCACGGGAAAGGGAGCGGGGACCGCACCCAACCCTGGCGGGCCGAACCCGCTCCGCCCCAACCGGATCGCTCCCCGCCAGTACACACTCGGCCAGCTCGCCGGGACCCTTGGCACCATCATCCTGGCCCGCGCGACGCGCGCGCAGCTGGCGCCGTACACGGCGCGCGTGTCGCGGGCCAACGGATGGGGCACGCACCAGCCGAGGGCGAGCTATCCGCCGTTCGAGCACGTCATCTACATCATCAAGGAGAACCGCACTTACGACGAGGTGCTGGGTGATCTCGCGCAGGCGGATGGCGACACGGCGCTCCTCTTCTTTCCACGCACCGTCTCGCCCAACCATCACGCGCTCGCCGAGCGGTTCGGGATCTTCGACCGTTTCTTCGTGAACGCCGAGGTGAGCGCGGACGGGCATAACTGGTCCACCGCCGCCTACGCCACCGACTACGTGGAGAAGACCGTGCCCTCCAACTACTCGGGTCGTGGGCGAAGCTACGACTACGAAGGGACGAATCGCGGCGCTATCCCCGACGACGACGTGGCCGAGCCGGCCAGGGGGTATCTCTGGAACCTCGCGCAGCGCGCCGGGATCACGTTTCGTAATTATGGAGAGTTCGCGGTCCCCAAGGATGTGGGGCCGCACGAGCGGATTCCCGATGACTATCGCGGTGACAAGCCGTACCTGGACGCGCACACCGACTCGGCCTATCCCGGCTTCGATCTCGGGATCATGGATCAGCATCGCGCCGACCTGTGGATCGCGGAGCTGCACCAGCAGGAGCGGAGCGGCGTGATGCCAGCGCTGGAGATCGTCCGCCTGCCGAACGACCACACGTCCGGTGCACGGGCGGGCGCCCGCACGCCGCGCGCGCAGTTCGCCGACAACGATCTCGCGCTCGGCCGCATGATCGAGGCGCTGTCGCAGTCGCCGTTCTGGCCCACGACCGTGGTGTTCGTGGTGGAGGACGATGCGCAGAACGGCCCCGACCACGTCGATTCGCACCGCGCCCCGTTCTTCGTCATCTCCCCGTACAACCGGCCGGGCGTGATTCATCGGTTCACCAACACCACGGATGTCATCGCGACGATCGCGCAGATTCTCCACCTGGGCTCGCTCTCGCAATTCGATTTCTACGGCCGGCCGCTGAGCGGCATCTTCGCGTCGACCCCGGACCTCACGCCCTATTCCACGCTCCGGCCGGCAGTGAATCTGGACGAGCGGAACCCGGCGCACGGCCCCGGTGCGCGCGCCTCGGAGCGGCTCCAGCTGCACTTCGAGGACGAATCGAACGACGACCTGTTCAATCGGATCCTCTGGGTGGCCATCAAGGGTGACTCCGTCCCGTATCCCGGTCCGACGCGCATGTCGGCCCTCGAGTGGAAACGGGGATGGTGAAGCGAGAGAGGAGAAAGGAGAAACGAGAGAGGGGCCAGCTCCCGGGAGGACGTTCTCTCCCCCCCGGGCAGTTTCACTTCTCTCGTTTCTCCTTTCTTCTCTCTCCTTTCTCGTGTCTTGCCTCTCGCCTCTTGCGAAGGGCCGTCCCGTGAGCTCGAAGCGCTGGCTCGTGGTCCTCCTCTCCTTCGCAGCGGCGATGGGTGTGTCGCTGTACGTCGTCTTCACGAGCTGGCCGCACCAGCATGCCCCGGCGGCGCTGCCGTTGCTGGCGCATGCGGTGCTGCTGGGTGTCGCGCTACTCGAGCTCTCGGCGCGCGCCTGGAAACTCAAGTTGAGTGCGCATGCGTTGCGCGTGCCGCTCGGCTTCAACTCGGCGGTGCGGGCGAGCGTCGGCGGCGACTTCGCGGCGGCCATCACCCCGGCGCGCAGCGGCGCCGAGCCGGCGCGCTTTCTCATTCTCTCGGAAGCCGGCATGCCGCGCGCGGACGTGCTGCTCGTGGTATTCGCCGAGCTCTTTCTGGAGATGCTGTCGCTCGCGCTCGTGGCGACGGTGCTCAGCATCATCTTCAAGGGATCCGGCGTGGTGCTGGGGGGGATCATCGGGCTGGTGGGCGGCTATGCCACGTTCGTGATCGGCATCGGGGCGATCGGCGTAATTCTGTCCCGCCGCAACACCAGCGGCCCGCCGCCCCGGTGGGCGCGGCGGCTCCGGTTGAACGCCGCGCGCTGGCGCGCCATCCAGCGGGCGCTGCGGCAGCTCAAGGCGGGGATCGCGGGGCTGAAGCACGTGCGCATCCAGTTCGCCGTGCTCGCGCTCCTCTCGTCGACGCTGCACATTCTGCTGCGCCTATCCATTCTGCCGATCATCGTGCTGGCGTACAGCATCTACGCCTACGGCATCGCGAAGCTGACCGTGCCGCTCGCGCCGCTGGTGCTCTGGCCACTCGCGCTCTTCTACGGCGGCGTGGTGGCGCCCGTTCCAGCGGGCGGCGGGTTCATCGAGGTCGCGTTCAAGGCGACGCTCGGCGGGTCGATTCCGGGGCAGTTTCTCAGCGGCTCGCTCATCTGGTGGCGCTTTTATACGTTCTACCTCTTCCTCATTCTCGGCGCCATCGCGGCGGGGAACACGGTGATGCGCGCGGTGCGCGGAGGAGATGATGAGCGTGAAGCGCCGGATGAGCTGCTGGAGCCCGCCGTGGGCGGCGCGGCTGCGACGGTGCCCACGCCAAAGGCGCGCGGGCAGCGGTGAGGGCGGCGCGCGAAACGCAAGGCGGCTCCCGACGGCACGGGGATCGCGATAGCTTGCCCGTCGGCATTCTGCATGGGAGCATGGTCATGTCGTACTCGAGACGTGGAGTCGCCGCTGTTTTACTTGCGCTCGCTCTTCCGGCGGCGGCGCTCGCGCAGGGTGCCACCCCGCTCCGGAAGACCGACCTGGTGCGGTATCTCTCGTCCACGACGTATAGCAAGTCCGAGATTGCCGGCATCATCCAGCGCAGCTGCCTTGCCTTCGTTCCCACGGCACGTGATCGGTCGGACCTCAAGACACTTGGCGCAACGCCCGCCGTGCTGGCCGCTATCAGTGCCTGTACCCGGCGGCACAACAGACCGGGCTCCGCGCCGCCACCGCCCCCGCTGCAGATCGTGCTGCCGCAGCAGTCCATCTCCGCGCCCGCCGGCACGGTCGCATCGTTTGCCGTCGACATGACGCGAGGCAGTAAACCCGCCGGCGGCGTACGGCTCGTGCTCGGCGGCTCCGACCAGATTCCGGGCGGCGCGGGTCAGGCCCTCACGGCGAGCACCGATCCGCAGGGACATGCGGTCTTTGCCGTCCCCGCCGGCACCACGGCCGGCACGTACACGCTCACCGTGGAGTCGGTGGACGGCTCGCCGCTGCGCGGCAACACTCCTGCCACGTTCGTCACGCTCCCGGCCAGCCCCACGGCCGCCGCGGTGACTCCGGCCGCCATCGACCTGACCCCCACCACGCCGGAACGGCTGCGGGTGACCGTCACCCTGCGCGACCCTTTCGGAAATGCGTCCACGTTCCAGCGCGTGGAGCTGCGTCCGGCACAGCCCATCACCGGCCTCTCCACCCTGTCCGCCACCACGAACGAGAGCGGCATCGCGCGCTTCGAGCTGCCAACCGCGCCGCTCCGCGACCAGGACACGCTCCTCGTGGCGATCGGCAGCAAGACACTCGTCGCCGTGCCGGTGTCCGCCGCGGGTCAGGTGGCTGCGCAGACGCTCGAGGCCGCGCGGCTGCAGACGCAGGGACAGCTCGGTGCAGCCGAGGCCGTGTACGACAGCATCCTGGCCGTGCAGCCGGCCAATACACGCGCCCTGCTGGGTCGCGGCTTCGTGCGCTCGCGCCGAGGGAAGTACAGCGCGGCACAGCAGGATTACCTGACCGTGCTGCACGACGACAGTACGAGCACCGCCGCGCACCTTGGACTCGGCGACAACTTTGCCCGCAACGGCAACTACGCGCGGGCACAGCGCGAGTTCGAGCAGGCGCTGCGGCTGGAGTCGCGCTCGCCCGAGGCTGCTACCGGGCTGGCCGATATCGCGCTCTGGCGGTACGACCCGCGCCAGGCGGCGCATCGACTGGATGTGCTGAACGCGACGCCGCGACCCACGCACCCCGTGGTGGCGGCAGCCGCGTTCCGCGAGGGGATCGACCAGCTGCGACACGGCGAGCGCGCGCCAGCCGAGCACTCGTTGTCGGCCGCGATCACCGGCGACTCATCGTGGGCGGAGGCGTACTACTACCGCGGGCTCGCCTACGACGCGGACGGTCAGGGGCAGAAGGCGGTCGCCGATCTGGAGCGATATCTCCAGCTCCGTCCTACGGCTCCCGATCGTGATGCGGTGAACACGCGCATCGAGGCGTTGGCAAAGACGCCGGGCACCGCATTGGGGCTCGGGATACTGCTGCCCGGCCTGGGCCAATTCTACACGCATCGTCCCGCGTTCGGGCTCGTGGTGCTGGCCGGGGTGGCGGGCGGCGCCGTCTGGGCCTTGCAGTCCAGCACGACGCTGGAGACGCGAACGTTCACGCCGCCGTTCGGCGCGCCGTACACCGACCAGGTGCCGGTGACCACCCGCCCGCATCTCACAGCCGGTGTGGCGGCGGCGGGTGCGGTGTGGGCGTTGAGTGCGCTCGAGGCATACCTGCATGTTCGGCGCGCGCGCAGTGGAGGCCTGACGCTGCCTCAGGGCAACGGACGTGCCTCACGCGGGACGATGGAGGAGCGGCTGAGCGTGGTGCCCGTGATGACGCTCACGCCGGCCGGACCGGCGTTCGGCGCGGGTATTCGCGTTCCGTTCCGCTGAGCAAGGGAACCGAACAGGGCTTATCCCGCGCCGACCTGACGCGCCTGGGTGCGCGCCGCTCCCTGCGGCGTCGTGAGCGGCGTCGTGAGCGCACGGCGGGCGCTCCCTTCGGTAGCGGTCACGTTCACATTGGCCGTTCCGTTCTTCCCTTCACTCGTGGCCATGATGATCGCCGTCCCGACGAGTTTGGCCGTGACGAGACCACTCGGATCCACGCTCGCCACGCTGTCGGGGTTGCTCGACCAGGCGATGGTGCGGCCGGAAAGCGGATGACCGGCTGAGTCTTCAGGGGTGGCCGTGAATTGCGCGGCTGCGTCGCCGATGATAAGCGTGGTATCGGCGGGAGCGATGACCACCAGACCCACCGGCACCAGGCTGACCGTGAGCGTGGCCGAGCCCGTCACCGTGCCGCTGGTTGCGCTGATGGTCGTGGTACCACCCAGCGAGAGTGCTGCGGTGGCCTTTCCGTTGTCGTCTATGGTTGCGACGCCTGCGTCACTGCTGCTCCAGGTGACGGCGCGATCCGTGAGCACGTTCCCCTCGGCGTCCTTCACGGTATCTGTGAACTGCGCCGTCTGGCCTACCAGAATCGTTGTGTCCGTGGGCGTGACGGTGATCGACTGGACCGGCGCCTCCTGCGCGGTGATCGCGGCGGTCCCTGTCTGACCCTCGCTCATGGCGGTGATCGTCGTCGTGCCCGCGCTCACGGCGGTCACGGTGGTCACCTCGCCGGTTGTCGGGTCTACGGTGGCCACCCCGGTGTTGCCGCTCGACCAGGTGATGGTGCGGCCGGTCAGTGTGTTTCCGCGTTTGTCCTTGAGGGTGGCGGTGAGCTGCGCCGTGTTGCCAATCAAGAGCGTGTCAGCCGACGGCGTGACGGTGACGGTGGCGACAGGGGCGGGGTGCACGTGCACCGTGGCCGTGCCGCTCTTCCCCTCGCTCGTGGCGGTCACGGTGACCGTACCGGTGTCGTGTGCCACGAGGGTGGCCGTGCCGCCCGAGCTCGTGAGCGATGTGAGGTTGGTCGGGTCCTCCGTCCACGCGAAAGTGCGCCCCGTAAGCGCGCCGCCTGCCGAGTCTTTGGCCGTCGCCACCAGCTTGAGCGTATCGCCCACCACGATGGTCGTTTCACTGGGCGCAACGCTCACCGACGCCACGGGAACCGGCTTGACGGTGATGGTCGCGGTGTCCGCTTTGCCCTCGCTGGTGGCGATGATACCCGCCGTGCCCGCCGCCTTGCCGGTCGCTACGCCTGCGCTGGTGACCGTCGCGATGGCGGTGTTTGTGGATTTCCAGGTGATGGTGCGTCCAGTAAGCGTATTCCCCTTCGCATCCTTCAGCGTGGCGGTGAACGACGCGGTCTGACCGATCAGAATCGTGTCGGCCGATGGGCTGACGGTCACGGAGTTGACCGGGGCGTTCTGCACGGTGAGCGTAGCGCTGCCCTGTTTGCCTTCAACCGTCGCACTGATCGTGGCCGTGCCCGTCGCTTTCGCCGTCACCAGGCCGGTCGAGGAATTGACGGTCGCCACGGTCGTGTTGTCGCTGAACCAGCTGATAGTCCGTCCGGTAAGCGCATTCCCGTCCGCATCCTTGGGCGTAGCGGTAAACCGCGTCGTGTCGCCCACGACGATCGTCTTGCTGGACGGCGACACCGTCACGCTCGCCACCGGCACAGCGCCGACGCTGATGGACGCGAAGCCACGCTGCCCTTCGCTTTCCGCCTGGATGACCGTGGCCCCCGGCGCCACCGCCGTCACCAGTCCCGATGTGGAGACCGTGGCCACGCTGTTGTCGCCGCTCGACCAGGTGACCGTGCGCCCCGTGAGCACCTTCCCATTCGCGTCCTCGAGCTTCGCAGCAAGCTGCACGGTCTTTCCAACCTGCAGCGACGTCGAGCTCGGCGTCACCGTGACGGACGCCACGGGCACGAGCTTCACGGCAATCGTCGCGGTGCCACTCTTCCCCTCGCTGGTGGCGGTGATGGTGGCCGAGCCGGGCGCGACGCCGGTGACGACGCCCGAGGGAGACACCGTGGCCACGGACTTCGTGCCCGAGCTCCAACTGATGGGACGTCCGCTGAGCGGGTTCCCATTCGCATCGGTCACCACCGCGCTGAGCTGCGTGGTGCTGTCCACGAAGACCGTTGCCGACTTGGGGGAGATGACGACCGCATTCGCGGGCGCCTCGGCCACCGTCACCGGCACCGTCGTGCTCTTCGTCTCGCTCGTCGCCGTGATGGTGGCCGAACCGGCTGCCACCCCCGTCACGAGCCCCGAGGTCGAAACCCGTGCAATGTTGTCGTTGCTCGAATTCCACGCTACCGTGCGGCCGGAGAGCAGCGTGCCGGCGGAATCGCGCACCGTGGCGGTGAGCTGCGAGGTCTGCCCCGCGGTGATGTTCACTTTCGACGGAGAGACCGCAATGCTGGCCACGGGCTGCGAGCCGACACTCACGGGCGCGGTCGCCCGTCTGCCGTCGCTCGTGGCGGTGATGGTCGTGTTGCCGGTGGCGATCCCGGTCACGACCCCGTTGTCGTCCACGGTGGCCACGGTCGTGTCGTTGCTCGCCCAGCTGATCGGGCGCCCGCTCAGTGTATCGCCGTTCGCGTCGAGCGCGGCCGCGTGCAGCTGCGCCTTGTCGCCCACGCGAATGGACACCGTAGGCGGCGCAATGCTCACCGACACCACCCGCTGTGGCAACACCGTGACCATTGCCGTGCCGTTCTGCCCTTCCACGCTCGCCGCGATTCGTGTGGTGCCGGCGGCCACGCCCGTCACAAGCCCATCCGACACCGTCGCGATTTCCGGGTGCTCGCTGTTCCACACCACCTTGCGCCCGTTCAGCGTGTTGCCGCCCGCATCGCGCACGGTGACCTGCAGCGCCACCGTTCCCCCGATGGTCGTGGTGTCGTTGGCGGGCGAGACGGTCACTGTGGCTACATCGCCGCTGCCACCCGGCCCCACGCTGTCCCCGCCACAGGAGAGGGTGACGGCGGCCATGGCCAGCAACACGGGGAATATCGTTCGACGTCCAGCAGGCATTGTGTAGTCGTTCGGGTCGAGAGCGCTCGCGGGCTACCCGGCAGCTCGCGCCGGTGATGCCCACGGCCCGCCATGCCAGGCGAGACGCGGGCGCCCAGTCGCTGAATCTATCGCGTCGCCGCGTGCGCTGCCGCGTGCATCGTCGCGCCATCGTGCGCACGCCGCGGCATCGCGATTAGCGCGATTAGCAAGTCATACGCCAACGGCCAGCGGGCCGTGCAGGGCATGGTGATCCCCGTCACGAACCCGCCAGCGCTGAGGATGCACGGCAGCCGAAGCGGATGTCCGCCCTCTCCAGGTGGACATGCCGCATCCCGCTCATCAGATTGCCGGACGACCAGCGCGCAGGCTCCGGGGCGCATCGTCCCGCGGAACGTCGCCGTTCCGCGTATCCTTTGTAGTATATGCGGCGCTCTCCGGCCGCGAACCATGAACCCGAGCCGCCAACGTGCGACGTTCGATCATCTCTTCCGCTCGCTCCACCAGCAGGCCCTGGCACCTCCGGGCCAGCCTGGTGTCGCTCCTCACGCTCGTGGCGCTCCTCATACCGGGGACGCTGTGGGCGCACGCACACCTCCTCAAGAGTACGCCGGCCGCGGGGGCGCGTCTCTCCACGCCGCCGGATGCGATCCGTCTCTGGTATTCCGAGGCGCCGGAGGTCGCGCTCACACGCATCGTGCTCCTGGGGCCGTCGGGCGACACGGTACGCATTGGCGCCATCACCAAGAATCCGAAGGACGCCAAGCAGCTCTCGATCCCGATTCCGGTCTCGCTCGCGGCGGGGCAGTACACGCTGATCTGGCATACCTCCGCGGCCGATGGCCATCCCACGCACGGGCAGTTCACCTTCACGGTGCTTGCGAGCGCCGCCGCGCCGGCCGCGCCGGCGACTCAACCGCGCACCTCAACGCCATCCGCCGCCGCGCCCTCCGCGGTCAACCCGTCCGCCGCGCAGCCGGCGCCCGCTGCCCCGACAGGCTTCGGCGTCAACTCACCGCTCTACGTCGTGGTTCGCGCGGTGACCTTCGCCGCGTTGCTCGCGCTGCTGGGCGTGATCGCCTTTCAGTTGCTGGTGCTCGGAGCGCTGCGCCGACGCTCTAGCGAGGAAGAGAGCTGGATCATCCACGCGAGTGCACATGCGGCGTGGGTTGGCGCCGGCGCCGCCGTGGTGCTCGTGCTGGCAGCCATCGCGCGCGCGTACGCGGAGTCCTACGCGGTGTTCGGTGGATCGGGCGCAACCGGCGCATCACAGATGCGCGCCATGCTCGGTCATACGGTGTGGGGGTGGGGCTGGATCGCGCAGGTGATCCTGGCGCTCATCGCGATCGCGCTCTTC
>DASUKA010000099.1:0-1815 GCA_036278935.1 Gemmatimonadaceae bacterium | reverse complement strand
CCGTGGTCCGTAGTCCGTAGTCCGTGGAGCAGGGGATACTGTTCATCGGCGCGGCGGGGGAGTCAATGGTCGGTGGTCCATGGTCCGCGGCTGTCGCGCGGGGCGAGTGTGGGGCGCCGAATCGGGTTGGACTGAAACGGGCACGCGGACGAGGACGGAAACTGGAAGGGCGACGAGGCGCGGACTGGTTCCGAGTGGCGCACAGCGCTCGGAACGCCAAGTCAAAAGGGCCTATCGGAATTTTTGTGTGTGGGGCCATACTCACCCTCGTAGGAGGATTCTATGGCTCGTACACGCAAGCAGGAGCTGGTGCCCCCGACGCCGCCGATTGACGACACGGTGATTGATCAGCTGGCAGGGGATGCGACGACGATGGCTGAAGTGGAAGCCATCTTCCGGCAGATGAAGAAGCAGGTGATGGAGCGCATCCTGCGCGGGGAGCTGTCGCATCACCTGGGGTATCAGCCCGGCGACGAGAAGCCCGCTGGGCAAACGAATCACCGCAACGGCGCGACGCCGAAGACGGTGCTGACCGAGGACGGCCCGGTCTCGTTGGCCATTCCGCGCGATCGGGCGGGCTCGTTCGAGCCGATCCTGATTCCGAAGCACGCGCGCCGGCTGCCCCGCTTCGACGACAACGTGCTGTCGCTCTATGCGCGCGGCATGACGGTGCGGGAGATCCAGGCGCATCTGGAGGAGCTCTACCAAATCGACATCAGCCCGGATGTGATCTCGACCGTCACCGACGAGGTGCTCGGCGCGGTGCGCGAGTGGCAGGAGCGCCCGCTGGACGCGGTCTACCCCGTGGTGGTGCTCGATGCGCTCCGCGTGAAGATTCGCGACGAGGGCGTCGTGCGGAACAAGGCCGTCTACGTCGCGTTGGGCATCCGCAGCTCCGGGCTCAAGGAGGTGCTGGGGCTCTGGATCGAGCAGGCCGAGGGCGCCGCCTTCTGGCACCGCGTGCTCACGGAATTGAGCAACCGCGGGGTGCAGGATATTCTCATCGCACTCGTCGACGGGCTCGCCGGCTTTCCCGAGGCCATTCACACGGTCTTCCCGCAAACGCAGATCCATCAGTGCGTGGTGCATCTCGTGCGACAGAGCCTCACCTATGTCTCGTGGAAGGATCGCAAGCAGGTGGCGGCGGCGCTCCGGCCGATCTACCGCGCCGCGAGCCTCACGGCCGCCGACGAGGCGCTCGCCGCCTTCGGGGCGGGGCCGTGGGGCGAGAAGTATCCGAACATCGTCCCGATCTGGCAGCGGGCGTGGGCGTACGTGGTGCCGCTCTTCCAGTTTCCGCTCCCGGTCCGGCGCCTGCTTTCCACCACGAATGCCGTCGAGAGTGTGCACATGCAACTGCGGAAGATCATCAAAACGCGCGGCCACTTTCCGACGGACGAGGCGGCGCTCAAGCTGCTCTTTCTCGCGCTGCGGAACATCAGCACGAAATGGCAACGGAACGTCTCGCGCGAATGGACGGTGGCGCTCCCCCATTTGATGCTGCTGTTTGATGGCCGCTTTACCCCGGTCCGGGACTGACCGCACGTCCACTCACCTCACACACAAAAATCCTGACACGTCCGCGGAGAACGGCGCAATCGTTGTTCATCATTCATCATCACCGCCAGCAACGCCCCTCCGCGCCTGCTCCGCAGTTCTCCGCCGTTCTCCGCAGCCCCTTCCCTCTCCCTGCGAGGTAGCCGGTGTAGCCGGTGTAGCCTCGTACGCCACACGGACCGAATTCGCGCCTCGTTCGCTGGTTTTCGCAAAATCCGCGTCCCCACCTCAGTCCAACCCGATTCGGCGCACCAGACT
>DASUKA010000098.1:0-16764 GCA_036278935.1 Gemmatimonadaceae bacterium | reverse complement strand
GCGCCGCTACGCCACCGATGACGTGAAGGAAGTGGCCGCGCTCTCCCGCGTGCTGGGCGGTGCGGCGTACGCGCTCGCGCAGATGGTCCCGCGCAGCTACGAGCGACTGGCCGACGCCGGCCCCGCCACCGGAGTGATCGACCCGCTGCTCGTGCGCGCGTACCTGCGTGCGGGGATGGCGCTCCCCGCGCACGAGGAGGGCGATGGCACACCGCACAGCGGGGCGGCGCTGCATCTCTTCGCGTCCGGCGTCGCGCACCGCGTGGTGAAGGCGGATGTCGCGAGCCTGTATCCATCCCTCATGCGCGCGTATCGCATCGGGCCGGCCCGTGACCGGCTGGGCGCGCTGCTCGCGCTGGTCGATGGACTGGTGGAGCGCCGCCTGAGTGCGAAGGCCCAGGCGCGCGCGGCGCCGCCGGGCTCGGCGGAACGGCACACGCACGAGGCGATGTCGGCCGCGCTCAAGATCGTGGTGAACTCAGCCTATGGCTATCTGGCGACGGGCGGGCTCACCCGCTTTGCCGATGTGCATGCCGCGAACGAGGTGACGCGTCGCGGCCGCGAGGTGCTCGCGCTCCTCTGCCGGGAGCTCGCCGGCCGCGGCGTCACGCTGCTCGAGGCGGACACGGACGGCGTCTACTTCGCGGTACCGGAGAGCTGGAGCGAGCAGGACGAGCGGCACGTCGTGGCCGAGGTGGCCGCATTGCTCCCGCCGCTGGTGCAACTCGAGTTCGAGGGACGCTACGCGGCCATGCTCTCGCACGAGCCCAAGAACTACGCCCTGCTCGGCTACGACGGCACGCTGCTGCTGCGAGGGGTGGCCTTTCGCTCCAGCCGGTCGGAGCCGTTCGGCGAGGAGTTCCTGCGGCGCGCCATCGCGCGGCTGCTCGTGGGCGACGTGGCCGGCGTGCGCGACGCGTATCTCGCCACGCTCGCGGCGTTGCGAGCCCGCACGCTCACGACCTACGACGTGTCGTCGCGCGTGCGGCTCACAAAGTCGCCCGGCGCGTACCAGCAGACGCGGCGCACACGGCGCGAGCTTCCGTACGAGGCGCTGCTGGCCAGTGGCCGCGCCGCCTGGCGGGTAGGGGATCGCGTGCGCGTCTACCGCAAGCAGAATGGCGAGAGCGGCGTGGTGGGAGGCGTCGCGGCGCCGGCCGACGACGATGCCGCGGTGGACGACCCCCGCGACTACGACGTGGAGTACTACGCGCGGCTCCTGCGCGCGACGTACGCGGAGCGACTCGCGCGGGCGTTCCGGCCGATGGACTTCGCCACGGTGTTCGCCGATCCCGATCAGTTGTCGCTCTTCACGCACGCGATCGAGTCCATCCAACCGGTGCTCACGCACGTGGCGAGAGGCAGCGCAGAGCGCTGACGGAACGCCGCGGGGTCCGGCGCTCCAGCAAGTAGATGGCCGGGATGACGAGCAGCCTGCGCAGGCTGCTCGTCATCCTCAACACCAGAGTCCGGACCTGGGAGCGGAGGGCGGCCGACGACACCGCCCCCAGCCCTCATGGCCGCCAAACCCGGCAGGCTACCAGATCTTCACCAGCTTATCACCCGTGTGATCCATCTTATCGCCCGGCTTGCACTGGAACGCCTGGGTGAATTGCGGCATGTTGCTGGCCGAGGCGAACGCGCGGATCCTGTCCGGCGAGTGTGGATCGGTGTTGAGTGCGAGCTCCATCGACTTTTCGCGTGCCGTGCCCTCCCAGACACGCGCGGAGTTGAGGAAGAACCGCTGATCCTCGGTCATCCCATCGATCTTCTTACCGGCCTCGGCGGGATTCTGCTTCAGCGCGGCCTGCAAGGCGTCGTAGGCGATGTTGAGGCCACCAAGATCCGCAATGTTCTCGCCGAGTGTCAGCCTGCCGTTCACGTGCAGATCCGGCTTGCCCACGATCGGCGAGTAGCCGTCGTATTGCCTGGCCAGCGCCGCGGTCCGCGCGTCGAATTTCTCCTTGTCCGCCTTGGTCCACCAGTTCACCCGGTTGCCGTGGCCGTCGAACTGGCTGCCCTGGTCGTCAAAGCCGTGGCTGGACTCGTGGCCGATCACGTACCCGATGCCGCCGTAGTTCACCGCATCGTCGCCCTTGGCGTAGAAGAACGGCGGTTGCAGAATCGCGGCTGGGAAGTTGATCGTGTTGGTGGATGGACTGTAGTAGGCGTTCACCGTCTGCGGGGTCATCCCCCATTCCTTGCGATCGGTGGGCTTGCCGATCTTGCTGATGTTGTAGTGGTAGTTGTACTTCGATGCGGCCTGCAGATTCTCGTACCAGTGGCCCGGTTGGATGGTGAGGCCTGACCAGTCCCGCCACTCGCTGGAATCCGGATAGCCGATCTTGGGCAGGAAGAGCGCCCACTTGTCGAGTGCCTTCTTCTTGGTGGCGTCGCTCATCCAATCCAGCGTCTCGATACGATGCTTGAGGGCACTGCGGATGTTGGCGACCAACTGCTCGGCGCGCTGCTTCGCCTCCGGCGGGAAGTACTGTGCGACGTACAGCTCGCCGAGGCCCATGCCCATGGCGCCATTGGCTGCCTGGACCACGCGCTTCCAGCGCGCCTCCTGCTCGGGCTGGCCGCGGAGCGTCTTGTTGTAGAAGTCGAAGTGATTGGTCACGAACGCCTGGCTCAGCTCGGGCGAGGCGTCGCTTACCAGGTGGAACTTCAGATACGCCTGCCATTGCGACAGTGGTGCGTTCGCCAACAGCTTGTCGAATTCAGCAATGAACTTCGGCTGAGACAGCGAGAAGCCCTTGCCGACGTCGACGCCCTGGGCCTTGAAGAACGTGTCCCACGCGAAATGGGGGCTGACTTTGTCGGCTTCCGCCACCGATACGAAGTGGTATTGGTTATCGAGATTGCGCATCTCCGTCGGCGAAAACGACGCCCTCGCGAGCGCGGTCTCGAACGCCAGGACCTGGTCGGCGTCCTTCTTGGCCTGGGCGGCGGGCGTGCCCACCAGTTCCAGGGTGCTGGCGATGTACGCGACGTAGGCGTCGCGAACCTGCTGATATCGCGGTGACAGGTAGTAGTCACGGGTTGGCAGGCCCAGGCCGCCCTGGCTCACGGACGCGATCTGCCGGGAGGCATCATGAAAATCCGCGCGTGAACCGAAGCGGAAGGCGTATCCGTCACCGTTGTTGTAGCTGGTATCGATGAACGTGACGACGTCGGAGGGCGTCTTCAACGCGTCGATGGCGGCCAGTTGGGGCTTGATCGGGTCGTAGCCCAGCTTGTCGATCGTCGCTTCGTCCATGCCGGCGGCGTACAAGTCGCCCAGCTTCTGCTGGAGCGCGTTGCCCTTGTCGTGCGTCGCGTCATACGCGGCGGTCTCGAGTAACTGTTTCTGCTGCAGCAGGCTCTTCTCATGCAGGCTCGCGAACGAGCCCCAGCCGCTCTGATCGGCGGGAATTGGATTGGCCTTGTTCCACGTCGCGTTCACGTAGTCCGCGAAGTCGCTGCAGGCGGCGTACTGTGTGTCGAGAGTGAAGGCAATCGGCTGGCCTGGCGGGATGGAGACGGCCGGAGCCGTTCCCGCCTCGGAGGCTCCGGCGCCGCTCGCTTGTGCGCTCTGGTCCGACTTGCTGCAGCCGGTGGTGACCAGCGCCATGGCGATGGCGAGGACGAACGGTGTGACGATGGGAGTGTTCATGGGGGTCGTTCTCCGGGGCTTGCGTTTCGGCGATGCCAGCCACTCGGTTCGGGCCAAGTCGGGCGGCTGCTTCGCGGAGTGGTGATCTGCCGTTTTCCTACTGGCGGCGACACGCGGCACTCGACTCGCTGCTGGCCTCGGAGCGCCGCCCGCGCTGCCACGATTCGTTGCTCGTACTACTCATCCGCCACGTCGGAGCCCGAGTCCTGCACCTCGGGCTTCCCCATCGAGCCTCCTCTCAGGATCAGCTTCCGCACGCCAAGCACCAACCGGCCCTCGGTGGCATCGGCCCCGGATGGGGCAGCGAACATATATTGGCGGCACCATCCACGGCAAGGGTGGCTGCTCGTGAAGCGATGCCCGTGCAGCCGCCGGTTGAAGGGTCCCACCACGACGCGGGGAAGATTGTCTCGATGGTGGGCGACGGCGTGAACGCGCCGGCGCTGTGTACTGCAAGCAGAATGGCGAGAGCGGCGTGGTGGGAGGCGTCGTGGCGCCAGCTGGAGAATCGCTTTGACGGGAGGCCGCAGCCCCATCTGCATTTCCTGGTTTATTTTTCTGCCCATGCACCGCGCGCGCGGTATGCCCGCCATCGTCATGTACCTGTGCACGCCCTCCAGCTGCACCACGGGCGCCCAGTGCACCTCCGCAATGGCCGGCTCCAGCATGCCGCTGCCCTGGTCGTTCGCTGCGCACCACGCCGAGGGATCGAGCAGCATCGACGTGCTCCGCTCGGTGAGTACCGCTCCCGAGCCCCCGCCGCCGCGCGCCTAGGCTTCCCACCCCATACAACGGACATGAGCACACACCGGGGCGGGGCGCAATGGCGCCCCGCCGGTGCGCTCGTCGCGTCCCCTGCGACAGTTACGCCTTGCCGGCTCGTGGCCATACCGACGCGTCCGCTTGGCGCGTTGCGCGACGCGGCAACTGACAAGTCACAACCTCCACTCACGGTGTGACCCCCCGCGTCACCGATACGAGGAGCCTTGAGCCTATGCCCCGACGTACATGCATCACACACCGTCACGCGAACCATGCCCCGCGTGATGACCGGCGCTCGCACCGATCCGCCACGTCAGTCGTCGCTCTGAGCGCACTCCTGCTCGGCACGGCATCCGTCATGCTCCCGGCCACCGCCTGGGGACAGGAGCCGACCCATCCGCAGATGCCCGGCATGCCGATGGCCGGGCCCGAGCACTCCGGTATGGCGCCGGGCCCGCTCGGCATTCCGATGAGCCGCGCCGGCTCCGGAACCTCGTGGGTTCCCGATGCCTCCCCCATGCACGCACACCACTTCGTGGCCGGCAACTGGGAGCTCATGCTGCACTATCTGGCCTTCGGCTACTACGATCGGCAGAACGGCGCGGACGCTGCCACCCGCGGTGGAGACCAGGTGGGCAGTGTGAACTGGGCAATGCTCATGGCCCTGCGCCCGGTGGGCGACGGGCGGCTGCAGCTCCGCGGTATGCTGAGCGCGGAGCCATGGACAGTAGGTGTCAGGGGCTATCCGCTCCTGCTCCAGTCCGGAGAGGCGTACCGCGGCCAGCCACTGCACGACCGGCAACATCCGCATGATCTGTTCATGGAGCTCGCCGCGCTCTACGAACGGCCGGTGTCACGGACGCTCGGCGTCCAGCTCTATGTCGCCCCGGTGGGCGAGCCGGCGAGCGGGCCGGTCCCCTTTCCGCATCGCCCCTCGGCGGCCGATGACCCCTTTGCGCCCCTCGGTCACCACTGGCAGGACGCCACCCACATCTCGTTCGGCGTGATCACCGCCGGCATCTTCTCCCGAACCTGGAAGCTCGAGGGATCGCTGTTCAATGGACGCGAGCCGGATGCACACCGCACTGACTTCGATTTCCGCCGTCTCGACTCCTATGCCGGCCGACTGACTGTGAATCCGAGCGCGAACTGGAGCCTGTCGGCGTCGTATGCGTATCTGGCGAGCCCCGAGCAACTGCACCCCGAGCGCAGCGAGCATCGGCTCACTGCATCGATTCTCAACGAGCGGCCATCCGGCGAGCACGGCCACTGGTCGAGCGCACTCCTCTACGGCGCCAATGCGCGTGCGGCCGACGCGCGCCTGTCCAACAGCGTGCTGCTCGAGACGCATCTCGACGTGGATGGGACAAACGCCGTGTTCGGCCGGCTGGAATACGTCAACAAGAGCAGCGACGACCTCGCGCTGGAGAACGCGCTCCCGGAGCGACACTTCGACATCGGGTCCGCGGCGCTCGGATACGTGCGCGAGATCGCGGGGATCGCGGGGGTGTCGCTCGGGGTGGGCGGGCGCGCGTCGCTCGACCTCGTGCCGCAGTCGCTCCGGCCGTACTACGGCACCCGCACGCCGGCCGGCTTCGCGGTGTACCTGCGCCTGCGCCCCGAAGCAATGGCGGTGTCCATGGACACGATGCGCATGCGCGGGCACGCCATGCCGCGGCCGCGGCACTGAGACGGCCCGCGCCCGGCGCTCGCTACGGCGCCATCCAGGCTGGTGGGTCGCTCGCGGGGAAAGTCATCTCCACAGCCTCATCGATGGCGTCCTCGCTCATACCAGCCGCGGCATCGCGCTGCGGCGACGCGTTGTGCCGCTCGTCATCACACGGCTCACGCGCCTGACGGCGTGGTGCGTGCGTGTCGCGTGTCTCGTCCTGTCGTGGCGTGTCCATGATGCTCCCCGATGTGGGATCGTCGCGCGCTGATCATGGCGCAGCACGGATCGTGACGCAAGAACCAAGCTCGCCATTGCGCGCTGCGCGATCCGAGTGGATGTGGATCACCTCGGTGCGCGCCAGCGAGCTCCGCATCGCGTAGCATGCGTCTTGCTGCTACGTCGCTCCGTTCGCATCACTGAACGCCAGCGCCCTCTTCCGCAGTCAGTCAGGCACCCTTCCGACCGGGCCGCCCGCTGATCGCGTGGACAGGGTACGCTGGCTGACGTTGCAGTGGGCGCCGATTCGCTCGTCCGCCCGGGAGCGTGATAGCCGATGGCGCTATGGCCCATCCTCGTGTACTTCATCATCGTCGTCGTGGTTGTGACGGGGATGATCGGGCTGTCCTACGTGCTGGGGCAGCGGCATCACGAGCATGCCACCGGCCAGCCGTACGAAGGGGGCATCGTCTCCGAGGGCTCGGCCCGCGTGCGCTTTCCGGCGGAGTTCTACCTCGTGGCCGTCTTCTTCGTGATCTTCGATCTCGAGGCCGCTTTCCTCTTCGCGTGGGCGGTGGCGGGGCGCGAGCTCGGCTGGGGCGGATACATCGAGGTCCTGATCTTCACCGGCGTGCTGATCCTCACGCTGGCCTATCTGTGGGGGCTTGGCGCGCTCGACTGGGGCGACCTCCGCAAGCATCTCCAGCATAAGGCGCATCGATAGATCATGGAATGGTCCACAGAAGACGCCACCGCGCCCGTCCGCATCCGCCGCGCCACGGAGGCCCCCGTTGAGGAGAAGGCCATCCAGCGGACGCTGGTACTCTCCCGCCTGCAGGACCTGGTGGCCTGGGGACGCAAGAACTCCATCTGGCCCTTCGGCTTCGGGCTCTCCTGCTGTTTCGTGGAGATGGCCACGAGCATCACGAGCAAGTACGACATCTCCCGCTTCGGCGCCGAGGTCATCCGCAACACGCCGCGCGAAGCCGACCTGATGGTCATCGCGGGCACGGTGTTCATCAAGATGGCGCCGATCATCCAGCGGCTGTACGAGCAGATGATGGAGCCGCGCTGGGTGATCTCTATGGGCTCGTGCGCCAACTCCGGCGGTATGTACGACATCTACAGCGTGGTGCAGGGGGTGGACAAATTCCTCCCCGTGGATGTGTACGTACCGGGCTGTCCGCCGCGCCCCGACGCGTTCATGCACGGGCTCATCCTGTTGCAGCAGGCGGTGGGGAAGGAGAAGCGTCCCCTGAGCTGGGTGGTGGGCGCGCAGGAGGTGCAGCGTGAGCCGCTCCCCTCGATGCGCGATCTGAAGCGCCCCGAGCGGCAGCGCGCCACCACACTCCGGCTGCCCGATCACGTCTGATGCACGTCGTACTCCACTCATGATCGCGACCGCCGGCATTCTGGACGAGCTCCACCAGGCGTTCGACACGGCCATCGTGGCCACGCAGCCTACGCGCGATGATGTGCCCACGGCGTGGATTGCGCGCGACCGGGTGCGCGATGTCATGCACCACCTGAAGCATGACGTCGAGCAACCCTATCGCATGCTCTACGACCTCACGGCCATCGATGAGCGGATGCGCCAGCACCGTGAGGATCAGCCGCCGAGCGATTTCACCGTCGTCTACCATCTCCTCTCCTTCGATCGCAACGCGTATCTGCGCCTCAAGGTCGCGCTGGCCGCGGACGATCTGCATATCCCGACCATCACCGGCATCTGGCCGGCCGCCAACTGGTATGAGCGCGAGATCTGGGACATGTTCGGCATCGTGGTGGATGGCCATCCGCATCTGACGCGCATCCTGATGCCACAAACGTGGGTAGGCCATCCGTTGCGCAAGGAGTATCCCGCGCGCGCCACGGACATGCCGCCCTACCAGCTGCCGCCGGGCAAGGAGGAGCAGGAGCAGGAGGTGATGCGCTTCCGCCCCGAGGAGTGGGGGATGAAGCGCCAGAGCGAGGACGCCGATTTCATCTTCCTCAACGTCGGCCCTCAGCACCCCGGCACGCATGGCGTCCTCCGCATCGTACTGCAACTGGATGGGGAAGAGATTCTGGACGCGGTGCCGGAGATCGGCTTCCACCACCGCGGCGCCGAGAAGATGGGCGAGCGCCAGAGCTGGCACACGTACATCCCGTACACCGACCGCATCGACTACCTGGGCGGGGTGATGAACAACCTGGCCTACCTCACCGCCTTCGAGAAGCTCGCGGGCATCGAGGTCCCGCCCCGCGGCCAGGTGATTCGCGTGATGCTCTCCGAGCTGTTCCGCATCATCAGCCACCTCGTCTGGTACGGCACCTTCGCGCAGGACCTCGGCCAGCTCTCGCCGGTGTTCTACACATTCAACGATCGCGAGAAGGCCTTCGGCATCATCGAGGCAGTGTGCGGCGCGCGCATGCACCCGAACTGGTTTCGCATTGGCGGCGTGGCGGATGACCTGCCCATCGGGTGGGATGAGCTGCTGCGCGATTTCGTGAAGTACCTGCCGCCGCGGTTGAAGGAGTACGACCACACCGTGCTCGGCAATCGGATCTTCAAGGCGCGCACGAAGGGCGTGGGCATCTACACGGTGGAGGAGGCGATCGACTGGGGAGTCACCGGGCCGAACCTCCGCTCGTGCGGCTTCGACTGGGACTTTCGCAAGAAGCAGCCCTACGGCGGCTACGACCAGTTCGACTTCGACATTCCCATCGCCACGCACGGCGATTGCTACGATCGCTCCCTGGTGCGCGTGGAGGAGATGCGGCAGAGCTTGCGGATCATCCAGCAGTGCATCGACCGCATGCCGCCGGGGCCCTACAAGTCGCTACAGACGCGGGCCACGCCGCCGCTCAAGGATCGGACGATGCACGACATCGAGACGCTCATCACGCACTTCCTGGGTGTGAGCTGGGGGCCGGTGCCGCCGCCGGGCGAAGCGCTGGGCGCCATCGAGGCCACCAAGGGGAACAATGGCTACTACCTGGTGAGCGACGGGAGCACCACCTCGTACCGCACGCGCATCCGCGCGCCGTCCTTTCCGCACATGCAGACGTTGCCGCTGCTGTGCCGCGGACTCATGGTGCCCGACCTGCTCGCGATACTGGGCAGCCTCGACTACGTGCTGGCGGACATCGATCGATGAGGAGCGCGTGACGTGCTGAGTGCTGACGAGGAGCGGGAGATCCGGGAGGAGATGGCGCACTACCCCGACAAGCAATCGGTGTGCATCGATGCCATGAAGATCGTGCAGCGCCACCGTGGGTGGGTGTCGGATGAAGCGCTGCGCGACGTCGCGGACTTCCTGGAGATGTCGGTGGACGATCTGGATGGCGTCGCCACCTTCTACAATCTCATCTTCCGCAAGCCGGTGGGGCGCCACGTGATCATGGTATGCGACAGCGTGAGCTGCTGGGTGATGGGCTCCGATCGGGTGTGCGAGCGGCTGAGCGCGCGGCTGGGCGTTCCCCTGGGCGGCACCACCGCCGACGGGCGCTTCACCCTGCTCCCGGTCGTCTGTCTTGGTGCCTGTGACCATGCGCCGGTGATGATGGTGGACGAGGATCTGCACCGCGATCTGGATCCGGGCACTGTGGACACCGTGCTGGAGCCGTACACGTGACCGCGCCGGCGGGGGCGACGAAGACGCCGCTCACGAAGAACATCCGCGCCGATGGCGAGGCCCCGGACCTCGGCGCCTACGAGCGCACCGGCGGCTATCAGGGGCTGCGTCAGGCGCTGCGCATGTCGCCCGCCGACGTGATGGAGATGGTCAAGCAGTCGAATCTCCGGGGACGCGGCGGCGCCGGCTTCCCCACCGGCATGAAGTGGAGCTTCGTCCCCATGGGCGTTGATGCGCCACACCCCAAGTACGTCGTGTGCAACGCCGATGAGATGGAGCCCGGCACCTTCAAGGACCGCGCGCTCATGGAGGGCGATCCGCACCAGCTGATCGAAGGGATGGTCATCGCCGGCCACGCCATCGAAGCGGACGTGGCGTACATCTTCCTACGCGGCGAGTACGTGCTCTCGGCCCAGCGCCTGGAGAAGGCCATCCATGAAGCCTACGACCGGCACTATCTGGGAAAGAACATCGCCGGCTCCGGCTATCACCTGGAGATGTACCTGCACCTGAGCGCCGGCCGCTACATGTGCGGCGAGGAGACCGGTCTGCTCAACGCGCTCGAGGGCAAACGCGCGAACCCGCGCGCCAAGCCGCCGTACCCGCAGGTCTCCGGCCTGTGGGGCAAGCCCACAGTCGTGCAGAACGTGGAGACGCTCTGCTGCCTGCCGCACATCCTCCAGCACGGCGCGGAGTGGTTCAAAGGGTTGAGCCGCACGAAGAACGGCGGCACCAAACTCTACGGGGCGAGCGGAAAGGTGCGGCGCCCCGGACTGTGGGAGCTGCCCATGGGCGCGACCATCCGCGAGATCCTGGAGGAGCACGCGGGCGGCATGCGCGACGGGCTGACCTTCCGGGGGGTGCTGCCCGGCGGCGCCTCGACGGATTTCCTCACCGCCGAGCATCTCGACGTGCCGATGGACTTCGATGAGGTCCCGAAAGTCGGCAGTCGGCTGGGCACGGGGACGATGATCATCCTGGATGACAAGACGTGCCCGGTGGGCATGTGCTGGAATCTCGAGCACTTTTTCGCGCAGGAATCCTGCGGCTGGTGCACGCCCTGCTGGAGCGGGCTGCGCTACGCCACCCGCGTGCTCAAGGCGCTGGAAGATGGCACGGGGGAGGAGGGCGACCTGGAGAAGCTGGAGTATCAGAGCTGGTTCTGCGCCCCCGGGAATACCTTTTGCGCCCTCGCTCCCGGAGCCGTGGAGCCGCTGCAGAGCGCGCTGAAGTATTTCCGCGACGATTTCGAGCAGCACATTCGCGACAAGCATTGCCCCTGGAGATGAGCGGTGCCCACCATTCTCGTTGACAACACGCCCTTCCAGGTGCGGCCCGACCAGAATGCGCTGGAGGCCTGTCTCTCCCTCGAGATGGATCTCCCGTACTTCTGCTGGCATCCGGCCATGGGATCGGTGGGGGCGTGCCGGCAGTGCGCGGTCAAGCAGTACCGCGACGAGAAGGACACGCACGGAAAGATCGTGATGGCCTGCATGACGCCGGTGGCGGATGGCCTGCGCATCTCCATCGCGGACCCCGACGTGCGGAAGTTCCGCGCGGGGGTCATCGAAGGCTTGATGGAGAACCACCCCCACGACTGTCCGGTGTGCGACGAGGGGGGCGAGTGCCACCTGCAGGACATGACTGTGATGACCGGCCATGACTACCGCGCGTACCGCTTTCCCAAGCGCACGTTCCGCAATCAGTATCTGGGGCCGTTCCTCAATCACGAGATGAACCGGTGCATCCAGTGCTATCGCTGCGTGCGCTTCTATCGCGAGTACGCGGGTGGCACCGATTTCAACGTCTTCAAGCTCCGCGACATCTCGTACTTCGGCCGCAAGCAGGACGGCGTGCTCGAGAACGAGTTCGCCGGCAACCTCGTGGAGGTGTGCCCCACGGGCGTCTTCACCGACGCCACGCTCAAGCACCACTACACGCGCAAGTGGGACCTCACCATGGCGCCCTCCATCTGCGTGCATTGCGGCCTGGGTTGCAACACGACGCCGGGGGCGCGCTATGGCATGCTGCGCCGCATCGTCAATCGCTACAACGGCGTCGTGAACGGCTACTTCCTCTGCGACCGCGGGCGCTACGGCTACGAGTTCGTGAACAGCGATCGGAGAATCCGCACTCCGCGGCTGCGCGTGGATGGAACCGTTCAGCCGGTGAGCGCGGAGCGGGCGCTGGAGCACATCCGCCAGCTCTTCACGGGCGATGCGCCGGTGATTGGCATCGGCTCGCCGCGCGCCTCGCTCGAATCGAACTTCGCGTTGCGCACGCTGGTGGGCGCCGAGCACTTCCACGTGGGCATGGCCGACGCCGAAGCGGGGCTGGTGACGCGCATGGTGGACATCCTGCGCCGTGGACCGGCACGCATGCCGTCCATGCGCGAGGCGGAATCGTGCGACGCCGTGCTCGTCCTTGGCGAGGATGTGCCGAACACCGCGCCGCGCCTGGCGCTGAGCCTGCGGCAGTCGGCGCGCCAGCGGACGTTCGCCGCGGCCAGGGCGCAAAAGATCCCTGTCTGGCAGGATCACGCCGTGCGCGAGCTGGCGCAGCACGAGCACGGGCCGGTGTTCGTCGCCGCGGTGACCGCCACTCGCCTGGACGACATCGCCACCGAGTCCTATCGCGCCGCACCGGCCGACATCGCGCGGCTGGGCGCCGCCATCGCACACGAGCTCGACATGGACACCCCGAGCGTTGATGACCTCGCGCCGGAGCTGCGCGCGCGTGCGCAGCAATGGGCCGGCGCGCTGCGGGAAGCGGAGCGGCCGCTCGTCGTCTCCGGCGCCGGCTGCCGCAGCGAGCAGGTGATCGAGGCGGCCGCCGCTGTCGCACGCGCGCTCTGCCGGGCGGGCACGGGCGCCGGTCTCATCTTCTCGGCGCCGGAGTGCAACAGCGTGGGCACCGCGATGCTGGGCGGCGCGAGCCTGAGCGCGGCGTTCGATGCCGTGCGGGCGCAGCCGTGCCCGGTGATCGTGCTGGAGAACGACCTCTTCCGGCGCGCGCCGGCGGCCCGCGTGGAAGCGTTCCTGGACGCCGTTCCGCATCTGGTGGTGCTCGATTCGCTCGAGACCGCCACCACGGCGCGCGCCGAGTTAGTGCTGCCGGCGGGCAGCTTCGCGGAGTCGGACGGCACGCTGGTCAACAACGAGGGGCGCGCTCAGCGCTTCTTCCAGCCGCTGCGCCCCGAAGGCGACGTGCGGGAGAGCTGGCGGTGGCTCTCCGAGATCATGGCTGCCACGCGCACGGGCGCCCGGCCCTGGCGCACGCTCGACGAAGTCATTCTGGCGCTCGCCGAATCGGTACCGGCACTGACGGCGGCCGCACCGGCCGCGCCGCCCTCCACCTTCCGCATCGACGGAGCGAAGGTGCCGCGCGAGCCGCACCGCTACAGCGGGCGCACGGCCATCCATGCCGGCGTCGAAGTGAGCGAGCCCAGGCCGCCCCGCGATCCCGACTCGGCGCTCTCCTATACCATGGAAGGCGCTTCGGTGCAGCCGCCGGGAGCGCTCCTCCCATTCTTCTGGGCGCCCGGATGGAACTCGATTCAGTCGGTGAACAAGTTCCAGACGGAGATCGCCGCGGCGTTGCGCGGGGGCGACCCGGGCGTGCGATTGATCGAGCCGTCCGAGGCTGATGAGCGTGCGCCCGCCGTCAAGGTGCCGCCCGCCTTCAAGCCCCGCTCGGGCGAATGGCTGCTCGTGTCGCTCTACCATGTCTTCGGCTCGGAGGAGCTGAGCAACGCCTCGCCCGCGGTCGCCGAGCTCGCCCCGCGCCCGTACATCGCGCTCAACGACGCGGACGCGCACTCCCTCAGCGCCGAGCCGGGCACCGAGGTGGAGGTGACGCTGGACGGTACGCCGTATCGCCTGCCGGTGCGCGTGGTGCCCAGCCTGCCCGCGGGAGTCGCCGGAGTCCCGGTCGGTCTACAGGGTACGCCGATGGCGGCGCTCCCCACCTGGTCCGCCATCGCGAGGCGCGCGTGACGATCTATCATCCAGTCGTCGCGATCATCGGGATCCTGCTCGTCGTACTGAACCTGGCAGCGCTGCTCATCTGGGTGGAGCGGCGCCTCCTCGCGCTCTGGCAGGATCGATACGGCCCGAACCGGGTGGGCCCGTTCGGACTGCTCCAGCCGTTGGCCGATGCGATCAAGCTGTTCATGAAGGAAGACTGGATCCCCCCCTTCGCCGACAAGGCGGTCTTCGTGGTCGCACCCGGCATCGTGGTTGCCACGGCGCTCATGGCGTTCGCGGTCGTTCCCGTGTCGCCCGGCGTCGTGGTGGCCAACCTGAACATCGCGCTGCTCTTCTTTCTGGCCATGTCCTCGCTGGGCGTGTACAGCGTGGTGCTGGGTGGATGGTCCTCCAACAACAAGTACGCGTTGCTGGGCAGCATGCGGGCAGCGGCGCAGATGGTGAGCTACGAAGTGTTCATGGGGCTCTCCCTCATGGGCGTCGTGTTGCTGGCCGGCTCGTTCAGCCTGTCCGACATCGTGCACGCGCAGCGCGGATTGTGGTTCGTCATCCCGCAGTTCATCGGCTTCCTGCTCTTCCTCGTGGCCGGTGCCGCCGAGACGCGCCGGCTGCCGTTCGATCTGCCGGAAGCCGAGAGCGAGCTGGTCGCCGGTTTTCACTCCGAGTACTCGGGGATGAAGTTCGGGATGTTCTTCGTGGGTGAGTACATCGGTCTCACGCTCATCAGCGCGATGATCACCGTGCTCTTTCTCGGCGGATGGCTCGGGCCCGTGCTGCCGCCCGTCGTCTGGTTTCTCATCAAGACGGGTTGCCTGCTGGCGTTCTTCATTCTGCTGCGTGCCGCGCTGCCGCGGCCGCGCTTCGATCAGTTGATGTCGTGGGGATGGAAGTTGATGCTGCCGCTCGCGCTGGCGAACCTGCTGGTGACCGGTGTGATCGTGGTCGCCGGAGGGTAGAGAGTACCGCCGGCCGGCGGCAGCCGTGCATTCAGACGGGCGGTGGGCAGACGGATGCCGTCCGCCCGGGGAGGTGGGAAGCGATGCTCAGCATCGTGAGAACGCTGTGGGATGTGTTTCTCCACACGTTCCATCCGCGTGTGACCAAGCAGTATCCGGAAGAGCCGGCATATCTGCCGCCGCGCTGGCGTGGCCGCATCATCCTGTCGCGCGACCCGGATGGCGGCGAGCGGTGCGTGGGGTGCTATCTCTGCGCCGTCGCCTGTCCGGTGGACTGCATCGCGCTCCAGGCGACGGAAGATGAGACGGGGCGCCGCTATCCGGAATTTTTCCGGATCAACTTCTCGCGATGCATCTTCTGCGGCTATTGCGAGGAGGCGTGTCCGACGTACGCCATCCAGCTCACGCCAGACTTCGAGATGTCGGAGTACGACCGGCAGAACATGGTCTACGAGAAGGAGGACCTCCTCATCGACGGGGTGGGCAAGTATCCCGGCTACAACTTCTGGCGCGTGGCAGGCGTGCAGATCGGCGGCAAGGACAAGGGCGAGTCGGAGAATGAGTCGCCGCCGGCCGACCTGCACGACCTGATGCCCTGAGCGACGGACGGCCCATGACTGTCGTGTTCTACATCTCGGCGGCAATCGCCATTCTCGCCACGATCCTCACGATCACGCGGCTCAACCCGGTGCACGCGCTGCTCTACCTGGTCATCTCGCTGCTGGCCGTGGCCATCGTCTTTTTCACGCTCGGCGCGCCGTTCGTCGCCGCGCTCGAGGTGATCATCTATGCCGGCGCGATCATGGTGCTCTTCATCTTCGTGGTGATGATGCTCAACCTCGGGGGGCCGACCGTGGCCCTCGAACGCCGCTGGGTGTATCCGGGGATGTGGATCGGCCCCACCATCCTTGCCGCGATCCTGGTGGCCGAAGTCATCGTCCTGCTGATGGATGGGAGCGCGGCGCGGCTGGTCGGCGCGGAAGTCGCCCCGAAGCAGGTCGCACTCGCGCTCTATCAGCCATATCTCATCGGCGTGGAGCTCGCCTCGTTCCTCCTGATGGCGGGCGTGGTCGGCGCCTACCACCTTGGCGCCCGGCGTGGCGCGCAGCAGGACGCGGTGCGATGACCACCATTCCGATGAGTCAGGGGCTGCTGCTGGCGGGAATTCTGTTCGCGTTGGGACTGGTGGGGCTCCTCGTGCGTCGGAACCTCCTGTTCATCCTCATGTCGGTGGAGATCATGCTGAACGCAGCCGGGCTGGCGTTCATCGTGGCCGGCGCGCGGTGGGGGCAGCCCGACGGTCAGGTGATGTTCGTCTTCATCCTCGCCATGGCCGCCGCCGAGGTATCGGTGGGGCTGGCGCTCGTGCTCCAGCTGTACGAGCAGCGACAAACGGTGGACGCCGATGCCGCCGGCGAGATGAGAGGGTAGCGTGCTCGCGCTCGTCTGGCTGATTCCGGCGCTGCCGTTCGCGGGCGCGCTGCTGCTCGCCATCGCCGGGCCGCGCATGGCGCGCAAGGCCGTGGCGATCATCGGCGTGGGCTCGATCGGTCTGGCGGCGATCGTCTCCATTCTCATCACGTGGAGCTTCATCGCGTCCCCTCCGGCCGGCGGCGCCTACACGCAGGTGCTCTGGACATGGATGCGCGTGGGCGGATTCCAGGCGCAGATCGCCTTCTATCTGGATGCGCTCTCGGTGCTGATGACGCTCGTGGTGACGTTCGTGAGCTTCATCATCCATCTGTATTCCGCCGAGTTCATGATCGAGGGCGAAGGGTACAGCCGGTTCTTCTGCTACATGAACCTCTTCGTCGCGTCGATGGTCACGCTCCTGCTCGGCAACAATCTCCTGCTGCTGTATCTGGGGTGGGAGGGCGTGGGGCTGTGCAGCTATCTG
>DASUKA010000097.1:0-22299 GCA_036278935.1 Gemmatimonadaceae bacterium | reverse complement strand
CTCGGCCGGTCGACCTGGCGACCATGCCACTCTACGTGCGCGCTGGCGCCATCATCCCGCTGGGCCCGGTCAAACAATACACGGCCGAGCGGGTGGATGGCCCGCTCTCGCTGGTCGTGTATCCGGGTGCCGACGGCGCGTTCACGCTCTACGAGGACGACGGCGTGAGCTTCGACTACCGCAAGGGCGCATGGATGGGAATCGCGATGGCGTGGGATGATGCGAAGCGCACGCTCGGCCTGCGACTGGTACCCGGTTCCCGGATGCTGCCGCCGGCGCAGCGGCGCATTGAGATACGGGTGGCGGGTACCACGAAGACGCGCGCCATCACCTTTGATGGGCAGCCGCTCGCCGTGCAGTGCTGAGCGGGGGCCGCCGTGCGTAGCGCTCGGGCGCCGGTTGCCCGGGACCGTTCCCGTAATGAGATTGGGGAGGCGGGCGCGCGGGTTCGCTGCTCCCCTGAACGCTGCACGCGCCACCTGCGGGGCGGCCGTGGACCGGTGGTGCAGGAGCGGGGCACGACGGAGCGACGCGCCCCGCTCCCGACCCCTCCCGGAGAGTTGATCCTCCGGTGCGACTAGGCGCCGCCCCTCCACGTGCGGCGCCAACGCATTTCTGGCTTCTATGGACTCCAACGAGACACTCAGCCGGCACGACATCCTCAGGCAGGATGCCCTGGACTACCATGCGGGCGGGCATCCCGGCAAGATCGCCGTCGTGCCCATCAAGCCGCTGGCGAATCAACGTGACCTGGCGCTGGCGTACTCCCCCGGCGTCGCGGAGCCCTGCCGCGAGATCGCGTGCGATCCAGAGGACGCCTATCGGTACACCGCCAAGGGCAACCTGGTGGCGGTGGTGACCAACGGCACCGCCGTCCTGGGACTGGGCAACATCGGCGCACTTGCCGGCAAACCAGTCATGGAAGGCAAGGCAAACCTCTTCAAGCAGTTCGCCGACCTGGACGTCTTCGACCTCGAGGTCGGCTCCGAGAACCCCGACGACGTGATCCGCTTCTGCCAGCTCCTCGAGCCGACTGTCGGCGGGATCAACCTCGAGGACATCCGCGCGCCGGATTGTTTCTACATCGAGGAGACGCTGCGGCGGACGATGGGCATTCCGGTCTTTCACGATGACCAGCATGGCACCGCGATCATCTCCGGGGCGGCGCTCCTGAACGCGCTCGAGATCGTGGGGAAGGACATCGCGAGCGTGCGCGTGGTCTTTTCCGGCGCGGGCGCGGCGGCCATCGCGACGGCCGAGCACTACGTGCGCCTGGGGGTGCGGCGCGAGCACATCATCCTGTGCGACCGCGCTGGCGTCGTCTTCGCCGGCCGCGAGCAGGAGATGGATCCGTACAAGGCGCGCTTCGCCACGGACGCGCCGGCACGCACTGTTGCCGACGCGCTCGCGCAGGCGGATGTCTTTGTGGGGCTCTCCGTCGCCGGCGCGGTGACCGATGCGATGATCGCCCGCATGGCGCGCGACCCGATCATCTTCGCGCTCGCCAACCCGGTGCCGGAGATCCTCCCGGATGCCGTGCGCGCGTTGCGTCCTGACGCGATCATTGCCACCGGCCGCAGCGACTACCCCAACCAGGTGAACAACGTCCTCGGGTTCCCCTTCATCTTCCGCGGGGCGCTCGACGTCCGCGCCACGGAGATCAACGAGGAGATGGAGATGGCGGCCACGCGCGCGCTGGCGGCGCTGGCCAAGCAGGATGTCCCGGAGTCCGTCGCGCGGTTGTACGGCCTGGACTCCGTGCACTTCGGGCGCGACTACCTCATCCCCTTCCCCTTCGACGACCGCATCCTGCTCTGGGTGGCGCCGGCCGTGGCGTGGGCGGCGGTGGCGAGCGGGGTGGCGCGCATCGTCCTGGCCATGGACGAGTACCGCGACGCACTCGAAGCACGGCTCGGCCGCGCCCGCGGCCTGATGCGCGGGCTCATGAGCCGCGCCATCCAGGACCCGCAATCGGTGGTCTTTCCGGAAGGTGATGAGCCCAAGATCATTCGCGCCGCCCGCCGGCTGGTGGATGAGGGCATCGCCCACCCGGTGCTGCTCGGTCCCAGCGAGGCGATCGAGCGAGCCGCGCAGGCCATCGGGGTGTCGCTGGACGAGATCCGCGTCGAGGACCCCGCCACATCCCCCGACCGCGATCGCTTCGCGCACTACTTGTGGACGATGCGGCAGCGCAAGGGGCTCAGCCTGGCCGAGGCGTATCAGCTGCTGTACAACGCGAACTACTTCGGCTCGGTGATGGTGGCCCTGGGGGAAGCCGCGGCGCTGGTATCAGGGGTGGGGCTGCACTATCCGGAAACCATCCGGCCGGCGCTCGAGGTCATCGGCGCACATCCCCGCGCCAAGCTCGTGAGCGGGCTCTACATGCTCGTGTTCGAGAAGCAGGTGGTGTTCTGTGGCGACACCACCGTGAACATCGACCCCACCGCCGAGCAGCTGGCGCAGATTGCGTACGCGGCCTCGCGCATCGTGCGCACGTTCGGCGTCACCCCCCGTGTGGCGATGCTGTCGTTCTCGGATTTCGGGTCCGTGCGACACCCGGAGGCGGAAAAGGTGGCGCGCGCCGTGCAGTTGCTTCGTGAGCGCGATCCGGCGCTCATCGTGGACGGGGAGATGCAGGCCGACACCGCGCTGGACGCGGACAAGTTGAAGACGATGTATCCCTTCAGCGCACTCGCGGAGCCGGCCAACGTGCTCATCTTCCCGAACTTGAGCGCGGGCAATATTGCCTACAAGTTGTTGAATCACCTCGGCGGAGCGACGGCCATCGGCCCGATCCTCGTCGGGATGCGCCGCCCCGTTCACGTGCTGGAGAAAGGAGCGGACGTGCAGGATATTGTGAATATGGCGGCCGTGGCCGTCGTTGACGCGCAGCAGCGTCATCACCATACTGGACCATCGCGTGCCGTCGTGGAGTAGCGCACGCGTTCACCGAGGATAGAGCAGATCATGGCAACACAGACGCAACCACACACGGCGCACACGGAGCGAAAGGGAGAGAACGGACTCGAGCGGCAGGGGCTCCACCCCACCGGCACGGTCCATTGGAATCTCATCCCGCCCGAGCTGGTACAGGCGGCCATCCGGCGCAATGAGGGGACGCTGGCGGACATGGGGCCGTTCGTGGCCGTCACCAAGCCGCACACCGGGCGTTCCCCCAACGACAAGTTCACGGTGCGGGAGCCGAGCACCGAGCACGATGTGTGGTGGGGTTCCATAAACCGCCCGTTCGATCCGGCGCGGTTCGAGGTGCTGCGCGCCGACGTGCAGGCCTATCTGGACAAGCAGCCGGAGCTGTTTGTCGAGGACCTGTACGCGGGCGCCGATCCCAAGTATCGCGTCCCCGTGCGCTACGTGTCGCCCAATGCGTGGTCCATGCTGTTCGTGCGGAACATGTTCATCCGGCCGGAGCTGAGCGATCTGCCCACGTTCGATCCGAGCTACACGGTGCTGCACGCACCGGAGTTCCAGGCCGACCCGGCCAGGCACGGCACGAACTCGGGCACCTTCATCATTCTCAACTTCGCCGAGCGCATCCTGCTCATCGGTGGCACGCGCTACGCCGGCGAGTTGAAGAAGTCGATCTTCACCGTGATGAATTACCTCATGCCCAAGCGCGGCGTGCTCTCCATGCACTGCTCCGCGAACATCGGTGACGGGGGCGACACTGCGCTCTTCTTCGGGCTCTCCGGCACGGGCAAGACCACGCTCTCGGCGGATCCCGCCCGCCACCTCATCGGTGATGACGAGCACGGATGGTCGGAGGATGGCGTGTTCAACTTCGAGGGCGGGTGCTATGCGAAGGTGATCAACCTCTCGCCCGAAGGGGAACCCGACATCTATCGTACGACGCAGATGTTCGGCACGGTGCTGGAGAACGTGGTGCTCGACCAGAGCACACGGAAGGTGGAGTTCGCGAACCAGTCGATCACCGAGAACACCCGCGCCTCGTACCCGCTGCACTACATGCGGAATTGCGTGCCGGGCGGGCGCGGCGGGCATCCGAAGAACGTCGTGCTGCTCACGGCGGATGCGTTCGGGATCATGCCGCCCATCGCTACGCTCACGCCGGATCAGGCGATGTACTACTTCCTGTCGGGATACACGGCGAAGGTGGCGGGCACGGAACGCGGCGTGACGGAGCCCAAGGCGACGTTCAGCACATGCTTTGCCGACGTGTTCCTGGTATGGCCGCCGGCCAAGTACGCGACGATGTTCGGCGAGCGCCTGCGCGAGCACGGCTCGCGCGTGTGGCTGGTGAACACCGGATGGACGGGCGGCCCGTACGGAGTTGGTCACCGTATGCCGCTGAGTCATACCCGCACGATGGTCCGCGCCGCTCTCGCGGGTGAGTTGAACGATGTGCCGACGCACTCCGACCCGGTATTCGGCCTGGCCGTGCCCGATGCGGTGCCCGGCGTGCCGAGCGAGCTCCTGCACCCGCGCAGTACGTGGGGCGATCCCGCCGCGTACGACGCGCAGGCGAAGAAGCTCGCGCAGATGTTTGCCAAGAACTTCGCGCAATTCGCCGAGCACGTGAGCGAGGCCGTGCGGAAGGCGGGACCGAAAAGCTAGAAAGGAGAAAGGAGAGAGGAGAAACGACCTCGGAAGGAGAGGACCGATCGCGGGAGCCCGCCTCCTTTCTCCTCTCTCCTTTCTATCTCTCGCCCCCCATGCCCCCCGACTTCCAGATCATCCGCGATCCGCTCTGGAACAACATCCGCGTCGATCCGGTGGCTATGCGGTTGGTGGACACGCCGGTGTTCCAGCGGCTGCGCTATGTTCGGCAGCTCGGGCTTGCGTATCTGGTCTATCCGGGCGCCACGCATTCGCGCTTCGAGCATGCGCTCGGCACGTATCACCTGGCGCGGCGCACGCTGGCGTTGCTCGGGGAGCGCGGCGAGCTGGAGCAGATCGCGCCGGATGAATGCGCCATCATCCGCGTCGCCGCGCTGTTGCACGACGTGGGGCATTACCCTTTCTCGCATGCGCTGGAAGAGTTGGGCGCACCGCATCATGAGGCGCTCGCCCGTCCGCTGCTCGCCGAGGGACCCGCCGCAGCGGTATTGCGCGAGACGCTGGGCGCCGACGCCCCGGAGCGCGTGTATGCGCTCATTCGCGGGGAGAGCACGAGCCCCCTGCAAGGGCTGATTTCCGGCTCGCTCGATCTCGACAAAATCGAGTACCTCAAGCGTGATGCTGCCATGTGCGGCGTGCCGTACGGCGAGATTGACGTCGATCGTCTGCTCAACTCGCTGACGATCGTGCGCGACCCCGACACCGGGCGGCTGGCTGTGGGCGTGCTGGAGAAGGGACTCTCGGCGCTGGAGTCACTGCTGTTCGCCAAGTACCAGATGTACCGGAACGTGTATTGGCATCATGCCGTGCGCAGCGCCACGGTCATGTACAAGCGACTTGTGGATGATGCGTTGCGTGAGGGCATGATCGCCGCGCATGAGCTGGCTTCGTTCACGGACGAAGGGCTGCTGCATCGGCTCGAGGGGCGTGCCGCCTCACCACTGCTTGCGGCGCTGCGCGAGCGAAGGCTCTACAAGCGCATATTCGAGTGTCCGGCAGGCGATCTGCCCGACGATGCCGGCTCGTGGATTGCCACGGACCACGAGAGAGCGCGCGCGGCGGAAGCGGCGCTTGCCGCCGAAGTCGGGCTCGCGCCCGCTGAGCTCTTCCTCGACTTCCCGGCCAAGCCGCAGATGCTCGGCCTGGACATCCCCGTGCTGCTGCGCGACCGCCGCGTGCATCGGCTCACTACCGAGGGATGGCCGGGCACGATCAACCTCCCCATGCTCTCCGAGCAGCTCTACCGGTCGGCACGCGTCCTTCGCGTGTTCGTCGCGCGTGATGCGACGGTTCCGGCGGAGCGGGTGATGCGGCTGATCGAGGGCTGAGAGGCGAGCGAGGAGAAAGGCGAGAGGAGAAAGGAGGCCAGCCCTTGGTAGAAAGCTCTGTCCGCGGAGGTTACTTCTCTTCTTTCTCCTCTCTCGCCCTTCGCCCCTCGCCTATCTCCTCTCTCGACCTCCCGCCTCTCGGCTTTCCCTTCCCTCCTCCCGCTCCCGCCCGCGCGCCTCCGCCATCTTGCGCCCGATCCCACGGTAGAAGGCGGCATCCTCTGGCTTGCCCTGCTCCTCCAGCGAGAGCGCGGCCAGCTCGATCGCGTAGAGGATATTGCCGAGGTAGAGCTCGGCGACGCTGCCCACGGTCTCGGCCGGCATGTCAGCGCGGCTGGGCGGGCGTGTCCTGCGTGATGGGGCGCTGACCGTCCTCGGGCGCCAGGATACTCACCACGATCGCCGTGATGTTGTCCAGCCCGCCCCGGCCATTCGCCTCCGAGATGAGCGCATCCACGAGGCGCTGCGGGGTAGCGCGGGCCATGAGCAGCTGCTGCAGCCGGCGGTCATCCACCATGCCGGTGAGCCCATCGCTGGCCACCAGGAACCTGTCGCCCGGCCGTACCTCGCCCACGTACGTATCGGGCTGCACGTCGCCGCCCGCGCCAACGCAGCGGGTGATGACATTGCTGTACGGGTGGTAGCGCGCCTGCTCGGGGGTGAGCATCCCCGCGTCCACCTGCTCCTGCACGTAGGAGTGATCCTTCGTGAGCTGCCGCAGCGCGCCATCACGCAGCAGATACACGCGGGAGTCTCCAACCTGGGCCACGACGTACTGCCCCTTGCCGACCATCAGCACGGAGACCGTGGTCCCCATGCCGTGTTTATCCTCTTCCGCGATGGTCCGCGCGTAGATCTCGGCGTTGGCCAGCTTGAGCGCCCGCGCCAGCAGCTCTTCGCTCAGCAGATGCTCGCGGCGGCGCACGTCCTTGAGCTCACGCGAAATGATGGACACGGCCATCTCGCTGGCGACTTCGCCGGCAGCGTGCCCACCCATGCCATCGGCCACGACGAACAGCCCGCCCGCCTGATCGACATCGGCGAAGAAGTTGTCCTCGTTGCCGGAACGGATCATCCCGACATCCGTCTTGGCTGCGACGGCGAGTTGCACTAGCGACCCTATGGAATGAAGAAAGCGTCCGTGCTGCGGATTCCCGTACCCACCAAAAGATAGGGCGGCGCACGGGGTTCCCGCCGGAGGTCATGGCCCGGAACCGGAGAAGCAGAAGCTACGTAGTGCTACGCATGCCGGCAAGCGTGCGGCGGAGCGTGGTACGCCCGTTGCATGGGACCGGCCAACCGGCGGTCGCCCGGGAGTTCGCCCGGACCCGACGTCCGGAGATTGTTTACCGTACCGCGAACGGAGGAGGAGTTATGGGCATCATCGCATGGATCGTCCTGGGTTTGATCGCCGGAGCGATCGCCAAGGCGATCATGCCGGGCAATGATCCCGGCGGGTTCATCGTTACGATCGTCATCGGGATCATCGGGGCGGTGATTGGCGGCTGGATCGGCGCCTTGATCATGGGCCGCGGGTTGAACGGCTTCGGCATCTGGAGCATTATTCTCGCGATCATCGGCGCGATCATTCTGCTCTGGATCTATCGGTTGGTGGCGCGCCGACCCGCATAGCGCCGCGCCGGCCGGCGCACCCACCTCGAGGTCGTAGTGCCACTCTGGATTCATTGGATCATCCTCGGCCTCGTTGCGGGAACGCTGGCGAAATTTCTGGTACCGGGGCGCGATCCCGCGGGGTGCATCGTGACGATCGTGCTGGGCATTGCGGGCGCGATGCTGGGAGGGTGGATCGGCAGTCTGTTCGGGTGGGGGCGGGTGAACTCCAGCTCGTTCAGCGCGCGGTCCGTGTTGGTGGCAACGCTGGGGGCCATCGTGCTCCTGCTCGCCGGCCGACTGGCGTTCGGGAGACCAAAGCAGGGGTAGAGCGCGCGCGGTCGCGCCCTACCCCTGCCGGTCTTTCTACGGTCAGGCTGTTATCTTTCGCGTCGGCATGAAATCGTCGATCGTCGTGCGCGGCGCGCGCCAGAACAACCTCAAGGGCTTCGACCTCGACATCCCGCGGCGGACGCTCACGGTGATTACCGGCCCGTCCGGTTCCGGCAAGTCGTCGCTCGCCTTCGACACGATCTACGCCGAGGGACAGCGCCGGTATGTCGAGTCGCTCTCCGCCTACGCGCGACAATTCCTGGAGCGGATGGAGAAGCCGAGCGTCGACCGCATCGAGGGGCTCTCCCCCGCCGTGGCGATCGAGCAGAAGAATCCGACCAAGACCTCGCGCTCCACCGTCGGCACCGCCACCGAGATCTACGATTATCTCCGCCTGCTCTGGGCACGGGTGGGCCGGGTATTCTGCCCGAGGTGCGGCCGGGAGATGCGTCGAGACACGGTACAATCGGTGTCGGATGCCGTGCTCGCCCTCCCCGCCGGCACGCGCTTCTCCGTCGCCTTCCCGCTCCATGTGAGCGACAGCGTCACGCACGAGATGGTCGTGGAGAATCTTCGTGCACAGGGCTTTCTCCGGGTGGTACCGGACGGCGCCATGCAGCATCTCGATGAGCTGTCAGCGGACTCCGCTAATCTTGCGGCAGCGCGTGAGCTGCTTGTGGTGGTCGATCGTCTGGTGGTCGCGCCAAGCAGCGCCTCCCGCCTCGCCGATGCCGTGGGCACGGCGTTCGCCGAGGGCGACGGCGAGTGCGTGGTGCTGGTGCAAGAGGCGGAGGGACAGAGAGGAGAAAAGAGAAAGGAGAAAGGAGAGACTTCGAGAGGCAGTGGGTCAGTGAGTCAGTCGGTCAGTGGGTCAGAAACGGCTCGCACGAGCACGGCCTCCTCCCCCGAGGGCCGTCTCACAACCCACAATGCGCAACCCATAACTCATAACCCGCCTCCCCCCTCTCGCCTCTGCTTCACCGAGCATTTCGAGTGTGCGTATGACCACACACGCGCGCCCGCGGTGACGCCGCAGCTCTTCTCCTTCAACAGCCCGCGCGGGGCCTGTCCGACGTGCAACGGTTTCGGAGCGATTCTCGATTACGACGAGTCGCTCATCGTTCCCTATCCGGAGCGGTCGCTGCGCGAGGGTGCCATCGATCCGTGGACCAAGCCGCGGTACGAGAAGAAGCGCCGAGCGCTGGCCGAATTCGCCGCGGCGAACGGCATCGGCATGGATGTCCCGTGGCGCGACCTGAGCGATGCGCAGCGCGATCGTCTGCTCAACACGAAGACGCGCGGATATACCGGGATCTTCCCCTTTCTCCGCGGCCTGGAGGAGAAGCGATACAAGCAGTATATCCGCGTCTTCCTCCGACAGTACCAGACGGCGCAGGAGTGCCCGAGCTGTCACAGCGCCAAGCTGCAACCCGAGGCGTTGCAGGTGCGCGTGGCGGGGCAGACGATCGCCGACGTCGCCTCACTTCCCGCCGATGCGCTCGCGCGCTGGCTGGAAACGGTGCCCTTGTCGCCCTTCGAGCAGCAGGTGGCGGCCAACGTGCTGCGTGAAGCGACAAGCCGCACGCGCTTTCTGCTCGACGTGGGACTCGGCTACCTCTCGCTCAATCGCGCGACGCGCACGCTCTCGGGCGGCGAGGCGCAGCGCATCGGACTCGCGAACTCGCTCGGCTCGCAGCTGGTGGACACGCTCTACGTGCTGGATGAGCCGTCCATCGGGCTGCATCCGCGCGACCTGAGCCGGCTGCTCGATCTGCTCAAGCGTCTTCGCGCGGGCGGGAACACCGTGCTGGTGGTGGAGCACGATCTCGAAGCGATCCGTGCGGCCGACTACATGGTGGAGCTGGGCCCCGGCAGCGGCGAGCAGGGTGGACAGGTGGTCTTTGCCGGTCCCGCCGAGCGCGCCGGCGAGAGCCCGCTCACCGGCGCGTATCTCACCGGGCGCCGGCAGATTCCCCTGCCCGAGGAGCGCCGCCCCCTGGGGCCGCGGTGGATCACGCTGACGGGTGCACGGGAGCACAATCTACGGGGCGTGGATATCCGGGTGCCGATCGGCGCGCTCACCGTGGTGACCGGGGTGTCGGGGTCGGGCAAGAGCACGCTTGTGCACGACGTGCTGTACCGCGCGCTCGAGACGCGGCTTACCGGCGAACACACAGCCAAGCAGCATCTGGGTGAGCGCGTCGGTGCGTTCGACGCCATGACGGGACACGAGACGCTGGACGACGTGGTGCTGGTGGATCAGAGTCCCATCGGCAAGTCGCCGCGGTCCAATCCGGTGACGTACGTGAAGGCGTTTGACGAGATCCGGCGCATCTTTGCCGCCGCCCCGCTGGCCCGGCAACGTGGCTACACGGCGGGGACGTTCAGCTTCAACGTGGCGGGGGGACGGTGCGAGGCATGCGAAGGTGCCGGCCACCTGCAGGTCGAGATGGTCTTCATGGCCGATGTGTTCGTGCCCTGCGAGGACTGTGGCGGCAAGCGCTTCAAGCCGGAGGTGCTCGAGGTGCGCATCAACGGCAAGAACATCCATGACGTGCTGAACCTCACGGTGGACGAGGCGATCCGCTTCTTCCCGCGCGAGGAGAAGCTGGGCCAGGCGCTCTGGCAGCTGCAACAGGTGGGGCTGGGCTATCTGCGACTTGGCCAGCCGGCGCCGACGCTTTCCGGCGGCGAAGCGCAGCGCATGAAGATCGCGCGCGAGCTGGCACTGGCGGGGAAGAAGGGCGGCCGCAAGCTCTACATCATGGATGAGCCCACCACCGGGCTGCACCTGGACGACATCCGCAAGCTCGCGCGCGTGTTGGAGCGGCTGCTGGACCATGGGCACACCGTAGTGCTGATCGAGCACAACCTGGATGTAATCAAGCTGGCCGACTGGGTAATCGACCTGGGCCCGGAGGCGGGCGACCAGGGAGGAGAGGTGGTGGCCATGGGGCGTCCGGAGGAGGTGGCGCAGGTACACGAATCGCACACGGGCATGTGGCTGCGCACGGTGCTGGAGGGTGCTGGCGCCGCGCGGCCGGCCAATGTGTCGAGGGAACGGAGGGCGGCCGCGCGCGGTTGAGGGGCGGCTCCATTCGTTGACACTCCGCCGGCGCGCGGATTAGCTTTGAAGTCTCTTCCCGAGTAGCTCAGTGGTAGAGCAGCCGGCTGTTAACCGGCGGGTCGGGGGTTCGAATCCCTCCTCGGGAGCTGACACGTTCTGCTGGACACCGGGGGCCATCGCGCGCGATGGCCCCCGGTGCGCATCGCGGAACCGGTCGCGCGCTTCGCGGGAATGTCGCGCGGCGCGCGGGCGGTGGCGAACCATGAGCCCGGTGCGAGTTGGGCGGCGCTATGGCACCAGCTGCTCCTTGGAAGCCACCGCCCATCGTGGTCCCCGCCGCGCCAGCGTGTACCGCTGCTCCATGTTCAGTGGAGGGGCAAAGCGCGCGGAATCGCGCGCGGCACGAAACCGCTCCGCCGTCAGGTAGAGCTGCACGGTATCGCGCGCCACCTCGAAGATGTCTGAGACGCGGATCACATAGCCCGGCGTCGAGATCGGACAGATCGGCGCGAGCGATTTGGTCCCCCCGCGCGGCTGGCAGTTGCCCTGAATGACGCCGCGGGTGCGCAGCCCACGAACGACGCCGGCCGCGAGGCGCTGCGTGGACGCGCTGCCCCGGCTCCGTGGGAGTAATGCGGGATCGATAAGCAGCGCGAGTCCCGGCCCAACGTCGAACGCCTCGCGCAGCGCGGCGGCGTACGCGGACGCCGCCTGAGCGGCCGGCAGCGATGCCGTGCGCAACCCTGCACCGCGATCCGAGGCGTGCGCGGAGCCGCCATCGGATGAGCAGGCGACCGCGAGCGCGATGAAGATTACGGCCACACATCCGCGACTCGCCGCGTGTGCGTGGAGCGGATGTCGGCAGGAAGGGTTCACGACAGAGGGGGCAGAGGGTGACCGAGCGCGGCAGCGGGTGATGCTGTGACGACGCGCGCAAGCGATCGTCACCACGCCGTCATCGACCCGTCCAGTGCAGTGTCCTGCTGTCGGCGCTGCCGTCATCTTCAACATCATCCATGTCGTAGCGGGCTTGCGCATGCGGTTCACGCATATGCATATGCGATGCGCGTTGGTATACACCAGCGCGGGCTTTCGTCACCGCACCGAGCAACATAGGTTGCACCGCGTTGGCGACCGGCGCCCCGGGTGAATCGTCATGCAGATAGCGATGCTCGGCGCGCCCTGCGTTCCGCAGCACACCACGCCCACACCCGAACCCCGGGGGACCCCCAGATGCGCCGCCTCACCACGCTGCTGGCCGCGCTGGCCGCCGCTGTCACACTGCTGTCCGGGCGCGTGCAGGCGCAGACGCCCGGACACGTCGCGCTCACGCAATTCTCCCTGCCCAACGGCTTGCACGTCATCCTGGACGAAGACCACACGGCCCAGGTGGTGGCTGTGGACGTGTGGTACCACGTAGGGTCGCGCAACGAGCGCCGCGGCCGCAGCGGATTCGCGCACCTCTTCGAGCACATGATGTTCGAAGGCTCCGCGCACGTGAAAAAAGACCAGTACATGAAGTTCATCCAGAGCGCGGGCGGTAGGGACAACGCGAACACCACGGAAGACCACACCGGCTTCTACGAGGTGCTGCCGTCCAACCGGCTGAACCTGGGCCTCTGGCTCGAGGCCGACCGGATGCGCTCGCTCGCCATTACGGATTCCACCTTCCATAACCAACGCGAGACGGTGAAGGAGGAGCGGCGTCTGCGCGTGGACAACCAGCCGTACGCCGCCGCGCTCTTCGTGGATGACTACGCGCTCTTCGACTCCGCTACGTGCTTCCCCTACTCGCACTCGGTCATCGGGTCCATGGACGATCTGAACGCGGCGACCGTGGAGGACGTGAGGGCATTCCATGCGCAGTACTACGCGCCGAACAACGCCACGCTCGTGCTCGTGGGCGACTTCACACCGGCAAACGCGAAGCGACTCGTGACGCAGTACTTCGGCGACGTCCCGCGCGCGAGCGACCCGCCGCCCGTCGTCTGTCACCAGGCGTTCGACACGGGCGCCATGCACCGCGCGGTGTCCGATCCCAAGGCCACCTTGCCGGCGACGGTGCACGCCTTCCGTATCCCTGCCTACGACAATCGCGACACGCCCGCACTCACGCTGCTGGCCACGATCCTGGGCCAGGGCGAGAGCTCGCGCCTCAACCGTACGCTGGCGCGCCAGGACAAGGCGGCGGTGGCCGCGCAGGCTCTGACGAACCCGTTCGGCCCACGGCGCGGCCCCGGCGTCTTCATCATCCTCGCTATCGCCAATCAGGGGGTGAAGGTGGATTCGCTGGATCAGCTGCTCACCGCGCAGCTCGCGTCGATCGCCACCGGCGGTGTGACGGAGGCCGAGCTCACGAAGGCGAAGAACGCGCACCGGGCAGGCGCCATCTTCGAGCGGCAGGAGGCGCTGAGTATGGCCGAGGCACTGCAGTCGGCCGCGCTCTTTCTCGGCTCGCCCGATGCCATCAATACCGATCTCGCGCGCTACGATGCGGTGACGGTGGCCGACATCAAGCGCGTGGCGGCCACCTATCTCCGGCCGGACAATTCCCTCACCCTTATCATCACGCCGGAGGCCGGGAAATGATGCCCGCTCGCATGCTCGCCGCCCTCGTCGCCGCGCTGTGCACCGCGCTCCCCGCCTCACTCACCGCGCAGCAGTTTCCCTCCACGCCGCCCGCCGCCGCGCCGCTCAAGCCCGCGCACTTTCCGCCCTTCGCCGAAACGACGCTGCCGAACGGAATGCGGCTCGTGCTCGTGGAGAGCCATGCGCACCCGGTGGTCTCGCTTTCCCTCTCACTCCCCGCCGGTAACGCGTATGATCCGGCCGGCCAGGAAGGGCTGGCCGCCATGGAGGCCGGCCTGCTGACCAAGGGAACCGGCACGCGCTCCGCCGACCAGATTGCCGCCACCATCGAAGGAGTGGGCGGCTCGCTGGCGGCAACCACCACCGACGATTTCATGACCATCCGCGCTGACGTGCTCTCCGCCAGCGCGCCGCTCGCGTTCACGCTGATGGCCGACGTCGTGATGCACCCGACCTTCCCCGATCAGGAGATCGCGCTGCTGCGCAAGCAGACGCTGTCCGCCCTGCAGCTCGAGCTGTCGCAACCCGCCAGCCTGGCCTCTCGCTTTTTCGCGAAGACGCTTTACGGACAGAACCCGTATGGCCGCAACCCGCTCCCGGCATCCGTGCGCGCCATCACGCGTACCGACCTCGTCGCTTTCCAGAGGGCGCGACTGCGGCCCACGGGCGCGCTCCTCGTGATCGCTGGCGACATCACGCTCCCCGCAGCCAAGCGGCTGGCTACCAGGTCGTTCGCGGGGTGGACGGGCGCGCCGGCAGCGGCTCCGCCCTTCCCCGCTCCGCCCACGCGCGCGGCGACGCAGATCGTGCTGGTGCACCGGCCCGGCTCCGTTCAGTCGAATATCGTCGTGGGAAACACCACCTTCCGCCCCACGGACCCGCGCTGGTACGCCGCGACGGTCGCCAATCGCGTCCTGGGCGGCGGCTTCGACAATCGTCTCTTCCGCATTCTGCGCGAGCAGAAGAGCTGGACGTACGATGCCCATTCGGTGTTGGCACGCCCCAAGGGCATCGGCTACTTCCAGGCTGGCACCGAAGTGCGCACGTCCGCCACGGATTCCGCCTTGACCGAGCTCATGGTACAGCTCCGCCGCATGGATAGCGAGCCGGTGAGCGCCGCGGAGTTGAAAGCCGCCAAGAGCTCGCTCGTGGGAAGCTTCCCCCTCACCATCGAGACGGCCCAGCAGGTGGCTGGCGCCGTGGCACAGGCCAAGTTGCTCGGCCTGCCAGCGGATTATCTGCAGACGTATCGCACGCGGCTGGCCGCCGTCACCCCGGCGCAGCTCGAGCAGGCGGCGGACGCCATCATTCGACCGAACGCCAGCCTCATCGTCGTGGTGGGCGACGGCGCGAAGCTCTACGACAAGCTGTCGAAGATCGCGCCCGTTATCCTGGTGGACGCGCAGGGAAAGCCGCTCACGCCGGCCGACCTCGTGGCGAAGGGCGGCATGCTGGACCTCGATCTGGCGGCCATCACCGCGCACCGGGACAGCTTCGCGGTGATGGTCCAGGGCAGACCGCTTGGCTATGTGCTCAGCAGTGTGGCCAAGACCGCCGATGGCTACACGTACACCGAGAACACACAGATCGCCACGGCGCTCAAGCAGACCACGGAGGTGACGCTGGATGACAAGATGCAGCCGCGGCATCTGAAGGCGAGCGGAATGGTGCAGGGACAGGCCACTCAGACGGACGTGACCGTTGCCGCCGGGCATGCGACGGGCTCAGTGACCGCACCCACACCGCAGGGGATGAAGACAACGACGGTTGACCTGCAGGTGCCACCCGGCACGCTCGAGGACAATAGCATCCAGATGGTCCTCCCCGCCTTGCACTGGACGAAGGGCGCCCACTTTTCACTCAGCGTCCTCACCGCCAACAAGAACACGGTGATCCCCATGACGCTGCAGGTCACGGGACAGGACAGCCTCACCGTGCCTGCCGGCACCTTTCCCGTGTACCAGGCGGAGCTCACCGGCGGACCGCAGCCCATCACCTTCTTCGTGGAAGCAGCCCCACCCCATCGGGTGGTGAAGTACGCCATCGTCGGCACGCCCATCGAGGTGGTGCTGGTGAAGTAGGGAGTGAACGCGAGCTTTTGCCCTCCCGCCACGCACCCCTTTACCTTCCCAGTCGCATCGCGTGGACCGCGCGGCTGTGTAGATATATCAGCAAGGGGGGGTTGCACGCATGAGCGACCAGCAGCTGGGCACGACCGAGCACGATCCGACTCTCGAGGAGCAGATCGCCTATTACCGCGCGCGCGCTCCCGAGTACGATCAGTGGTTTCTGCGTCAGGGCCGCTACGATCGTGGTCCTGATGGGAACCGCGAGTGGTGGTCCGACGTGCGGGCGCTTCACGAGCGGCTGAATCGCTTTCGGCCGGCTGGGCGGGTGCTGGAGTTGGCGTGCGGAACGGGGTGGTGGACGGAGCAGTTGATGCGACATGCGGACACCCTCACCGCGGTGGATGCATCGCCGGAAGTGCTGGCGCTGAACGCGGAGCGAGTGCGCTCCGACCGCGTGCGCTACGTCTGCACGGACCTGTTCGCGTGGCAGCCCGATGCGCTCTACGACGTCGTCTTTTTCAGCTTCTGGCTGTCCCATGTGCCGCCGGATCGCTTTGAGCGCTTCTGGCAGCTCGTGGCCGCCTCGATGGCTCCGGGCGGTCGCGTGTTCCTGATCGATTCGCTTCGCACCGGATACTCCACCGCGACAAACCACACGCTGCCTGCCGCGGGCGAGGTCACGGCGCTCCGGCGGCTGAACGACGACCGCGAGTTCCACGTCTACAAAATCTTCTATCAACCCGACGAGCTGGCCGCTCGGCTGGCCGAGCTGGGATGGACGGCCAGCGTGCACCACACGACCCAGTTCTTCCTCTATGGCTCGGCCTCGCGCGCAGCGGCAGGCGATCACCATGTCGCGGGCGAGCCAGGGGGATGACACCGCGGACATGAAAGCTGCCAGCGCGGCCGCGCTCCGCGCCGAGGCGGTGAGCAAGCGCTTCGGCGTGGTCGTCGCGCTCGACGAAGTCTCGCTCGCAGTCGCCACGAGCGAATGTCTCGCGCTCGTCGGGGCGAGCGGCTCGGGCAAGACCACGCTGCTCCGCTGCTTCAATCGGATGGTCGTTCCGGATGGCGGCCGCATCGAGGTGAATGGCATAGCGGCGGACGAGCTGAATCCGATCGAGCTACGCCGCCACATGGGCTATGTGCCGCAGGATGGCGGCCTTCTCCCGCACTGGCGGGTTCGCCGCAACGTCGCGCTGGTTCCGATGCTGCGCGGTCAGTCCACGCCGGCCTCCATGGCCGATCGGGCGCTCGAGCTGGTGGGGCTGCCGGCAAACACCTTCGCACACCGATGGCCGCACGAGCTCTCCGGCGGCGAGCGACAGCGCGTGGCCATCGCACGCGCACTCGCGTCGAATCCGGAAGTCGTGCTGCTCGACGAGCCGTTCGGCGCGCTCGACGCGATCACGCGGGCCGAGCTGCAGGATGCCTTTCGTGACCTGCGTGCCAGGCTGGCCATCACCACCGTGCTCGTGACCCACGATCTGCACGAGGCGGTCTCGCTCGCGGACCGGATTGCGGTGCTGCACCATGGTCGCGTGGAGCAGGTGGCCACTTCCGACGTGTTGCTCAGCGCGCCGGCCACCGACTACGTGCGCCGCCTGCTCGAGCGGGCCCGCATCTGAGATGGACGCACGTGCCATGATCATGCGCGGCCCGCGGCAGAGGAATCGCTTTCGCGTCGCGCCCCGCGAGGGGGCGGGCCGTGCCGCACGGATCCTCGCGCGAACGTCCGCCACTGTGAGTCTTGCGCTCGTGATGGTTTCCGCGCTCGCGGCGCGGCCCGCCCTTGCGCGTGCGCAGCCGGCGGCTCACGGCAGCGACTCGGCGGCGCGCGTCGTGGTGGTCGCCTCCAAACCCTTTGCCGAGTCGTATCTGCTCGCGGAGATGTTCGCGCAGCTGCTGCGCGCACATGGCATCCCGGTGGTGCAGCGACGCGGATTGGGCGCCACGGAGATCGCGTTCGCCGCACTCCGCGCGGGAGAGATCGACGTCTACCCCGAGTATACCGGCACGGGGCTCCTGGCGATTCTTCACGAGCGCCCGCTGGCGGATCCACGCGCGGTGTTCACTCGCGTGGAGCGCGAATTCCAGCAGCGCTACGGCATCCGATGGCTCCCACCGCTCGGCTTCCAGAACAACTTTGCCATCGCGGTGCGCCGCGAGACAGCTCAGCGATACCACCTGCACACCCTCAGCGATCTCGCGCGTGCCGGGTCGACGCTCGTGGCCGGCTTCAGCCCTGATTTCATCGGCCGTGCGGATGGGCTGCCGGGGCTGGAGCGCGTGTACGGCTGGCACCCGCGCACCGTCCAAGCGCTCCTTCCCGCCGTGAAGTACCGGGCGCTCGCCTCAGGCGCTGTGGACGTGATCGATGCGTATTCGACGGACGGCGAGCTGGCGCGCTATCACCTGGTGGCGCTGCGTGATGACCGGGGCTTCTTCCCACCATATCAGGCGGCCGCGCTGGTGGGCGAGCGGCTGCAGCGCGAGAACCCACGTGCGGTGGCCGTGCTCACCCTGTTGAGTGATCGGCTGGATGATTCGACAATGCGACAGTTGAACGAGCGTGTGGAAGTGAACGGGGAGTCGATCGCGCGCGTGGCCGCCGCCGAGCTGCAGCATCTCGGACTCGTTTCCGGGGGCTCGCCAGCCGCATCGCACACAGCGGAGGCGCCCGGGGCGCCGCGCGAATCCTTCCTCGCGTATCTCTGGGATCGACGTGCAACACTGGCCGCGCTCACCGAGCGTCATCTGCTCCTGGTGGCCGTGTCGCTGGGCGCGGGGATTCTCACGGCGGTGCCGCTCGGCATGTTGCTGGAATGGGCACGCGGCAGCGCCTCGCCGGTCATTCGAGTCGTCGGCCTGTTGCAGACCATCCCGAGCATCGCCCTACTCGCCTTCATGATTCCGTTGCTGGGCATCGGCGTCGTTCCGGCGCTCGTAGCGCTCTTTCTCTATTCGCTCTTTCCCATCCTGCAGAACAGCTATGTGGGCGTGCGGGATGCGAGCCCGGATGCCGTGGATGCCGCGCATGCCCTGGGCATGACCACCGCTCAGGTGCTGCGCCTGGTGCGGCTGCCGCTCGCCGCGCCGCTCATCATGGCGGGCATCCGCACGGCGGCGGTGATCGACGTGGGCACCGCGACGCTCGCGGCCTTCATTGGCGCCGGCGGACTGGGCCAGCCCATCGTCTCCGGCCTCGCACTCTCGGACACGCGGATGATTCTCTCCGGCGCCATCCCCGCCGCGCTGCTCGCATTGGTGGTGGACGCCGTCCTTGGCGGTGTGGAGTGGCTTGTTACGCCGGCGCCGCTCCGGGCACGCCGGGCGTCGTCCGCACACTCCTGAAGTCGCGCTCGAGCAGCACCGGCGGCTGTGCGAAGCCATGCCGCCCATACCATGGTACACTCCGGCTGCTCGGCCAGAGAAACGCGGTGTCGATTCCCCGCTGCGCGCACCAGGCGATCGCTTCCCGCAGCAGCGCGGAGCCCACCCCAGCTCCGCGCGCCGCCGGCCGCACGAAGACGTTGGTCAGGTACGCATGCTCCTCGGGCTCGGCCACGGGGTTCGGCACCTTCTCGATGAGTGCGAGCCAGAGGGTACCCACCAGCTCGCCGGCATCGGTCGCGGCCACCCAGGCGCGCCACTGCGCGCTCTCGAGGTGGCGGCGCATCCAGTCGGCGCAGCGTGCGGCGAACGCTGCTTCTTCCTCTTGCGCGGGGTCCATCGCTGCGCGGAACTCATAGCGCAGCTGCGCGAGCGCGACCGCGTCGGCCGCAGTCGCGAGTCGTATGTTGATCTCCATGACGATCTCGGGGTTCAGGCTGGTGCGGATTCCCCCAGCACTGGTTCTTCGACGAGCTCGCGCAACGCGTGGTAGGCCGTGGCCTGCGCCTCCTGGATGCGTGGGATGTGCTGCGAGGGGCTCACAATGACGTGATCGGCCAGCCCCTCGGCGAGCACGCGCCCGCCATCATAGCCCACGAAGGCAATGGTGGCCATCCCCCGACGGCGCGCTTCGCCCAGCGCCTGAATGATGTTGCGGGAGTTACCGCTCGTCGAGAGCGCGAGCGCCACGTCGCCCGCCATGCCATACGCGATGAGTTGCCGGGTGAAGATGGCGTCCGTGCCGATGTCGTTCGCGATGGCCGTGAGGATGGCGGCGTCCTCGGTAAGATCGACCGCCCGGCGCCGGTGCCATCCCTCGCGCGCGTCCCGGAAATCCGCGACGATGTCCATGGCGTCTGTGGCGGAGCCGCCGTTGCCGAAGGCGAAAAGCGTGCGCCCGGCCGCGAAGGCGTCGTGCAGCATCGACGCCGCGGCCGCGAGCGTCTCGCGCGCGCCGTGCACCGTCTGCGCACGGAGCGCGAGCGCCTCCTCCGCCTTCATGAGCGCCGAGCGGCGCACGTCCTGCACCACTGACTCGAGATCGTGCTCCTGTTCCGCCAGAAATGGATAGAGAAAGCTCGATCCGCCCGCGTCGTGCACGGTGCGCTGCCCACGCCCTTCCAGCAATCCGCGGTGGTCGAAGAAGACGTGCACCAGTTCCCACAGCACATGATACAGTGTCTCCACGAGCTCCTGCCGCACGAAGGGATCGTCGCTCGGCGGCTCGAACTCCCACTCCGCACCGGCGCGCGCAAAGGCCACGGTGAGACAGCCGCGCTCGCGCGCCGCGGCGAGCGCGGTGCGTGTCTCCTCATCACTGGCGCCATCGCCCACGCCAAAGGCCATCGCGATGTCGTCGGGCTGCGCCACCAGCTCCACCTGCACCGGAAGGGCGCCGGCCTCGCGCGTGAGCCCGAGGGCCGGCAGCGCGCGCTTGCCCACTATAACGGGATGCACGAACTCCACCGCCACGTGGCGCACATCTGACCGCGCCGCCGGCGACAAGCCGAACGCGATCAACCGCCCGCCGCGTGCAAAGCGCTCAGCCATGCGGTGGCAGAGCCGCGCCATCCGCTCCGCCACCGCTGGATAGAACCGTTCGGCCGCCGTGGCGCGGCGATCGAGCAGGAGATCCAGCCGCGCGGCAAGTCGCTCGTCGCAGGCGTTGGCCGCGCTCACGCGGGCTGGGCTCTTCGTGCCGAGATGCCGATCAGCCAGTCGGCCCATGCATCGATCCCCTGCCCCGTTCGCGCGCTCACCTCGATCCGCGGCACACCGGGGTGCACCGCGTCCAGGTTGGCGAGCAGCCGCTCGAGATCGAAATCCAGATGCGGGAGCAGGTCGATCTTGTTCACGAGCACCAGATCGGACGTCCGGAACATGAGCGGATATTTGATCGGTTTGTCCTCTCCCTCCGTGACCGAGGAGACCATGACGCGCACATCCTCTCCCACGCGGAACTCCGCTGGACAGACGAGATTGCCCACGTTCTCGATCACCAGCAGATCGATTTCCTCCAGCGGCACAGAAGCGAGCGCCGAGCGCACCATGTTCGCATCGAGATGACACTCACCGCCGAAGCCGGGGTCGGTGTTGAGCTGCGTGACCGGCACGTGGAACTGCGCCAACCGGTCGGCATCCAGGCTGCCCTGCACGTCGCCCTCGAGAATCCCCACGCTGAGCTCCTCGTCACGTGCTTCCAAGGTGGCGAGGAGGCGCTCCAGAAGCGACGTCTTCCCGGCGCCGGGGGCGCTCATGAAGTTGACGACGGTCACACCGGCACGGTCGAAGTCCACGCGGTTGGCGCGCGCGATCGTGTTGTTCGCATCGAGGGCGTCCTTGACCACCCTCACCTTCTTGAGATGCATGTGCGTGGCCTCCCGCCGCTACATCGCGCGGATTTTAAGGTAGCGCTGCAGGTCGGGCAGCTGCTTGGCCACGAGCACACCAAAGCCGATAGCCAGGCCCCAGAACATGAGCCGTTTCATCCGTCACCCCCTCTGTCCCGATTCACCATCCCCGTGCGAACGCAGCGGAGATGCCGCGAGGCCGGGCCGTCCTCCGAGATCGTCGATCAACCGCTCGACCAGGCGCACCGCGTCGCTCAGTGCGCGCCGCGCCGGATCGCTCAACTCCATGATGAGATCCTCATCGCCACCGTCACCGGTCAGTCGAGCCGGCTCGCATGCCACAATGACGATGCGCTGCGGGATACGCCCCATCTGTCGCGCCAGTCGCAGCACGCGCACCGGATCCATACCGTGAGCATCGGGAATGGCCGACACCTCCGGCTCCGCCGCCGCATCCACCTCGATGATTGACAGCGTGCCCGGTGGCTCACCCCTGGGCGCGGCATCCACGAGAATGGCGGCGGCGTACTCGTCTTGCAGCGCGTATGCCAGGTCCATTCCGCGGATCCCGAAGTCCACCACGTCCACCTGCGGCGGGAGCGCGCGCGCGGCAAGAGCGCGGGCGACTTCCACACCGAATCCGTCGTCGCCAAAGAAGATGTTGCCGATGCCGGCCACCAGCACCCGACCATGTGGCGGTGCGGGCGCGGCTGCGCCCTCCACGGGCTCGATCTCGTCGAGCGCGAAGAAGAAGCGATGGCCCGGCTGCCGCGCCGCGCCGAGATCGCGCCCGGGATCGTCATCCAGAATCACCGCCACGTGGATGCGCCCCTCCTGGTCCTGATCGATTCCCTCGATGATCGCCGTCTTCCCCGCGAGCACCGTGTCGAACAGGTCCTTGCCGGGCTGCGGCACCAAGCGCACGCGGCATCCTCTGGCGAGCGTAACTCCATGGACGTCGA
>DASUKA010000096.1:0-21332 GCA_036278935.1 Gemmatimonadaceae bacterium | reverse complement strand
CCGTTCAACAGGATGGTGCGGTCAATGAAATCCAGCCAGATCGACTGGCCGGCATCGTGAAGCTGCTGCAAACGATTCGTTGACATGGCCCGGTGCGTCGAGAGAGTGATCGAGCGGTGCCGCAGGGCGCCGCGGTACTGTGAAAGATACAAGGGCAGAGAGGAGAAAGGAGAGAGGTATGCATGGCCCATCCACTACTGCTTTGCCCCCATGGTTGCGGGCTGCCCCGCCCCCTTCACGTACTTCGCATACCACGCGAGGTAGCGCTCGAAGCGATCGCGCTGGAAGCTCGGCCGCGCGATGCCGTGGTGCTGATTGGGGTAGACGATCAGCTCCGTCGGCACGCCAAGGCTCCGCAGCGCCTGGTACATCTGCTCGCCGCCCACCAGCGGCACGTTGAAGTCGATCGTGCCACCCAGAAAGAGAGTGGGCGTCTTGATCCGATCCGCATGGAAGAACGGATACGACAGCTTGAGCCAGAGCTTCTCCGACTTCCACGGCGGGCCCAGCTCCTGATCGTACTGCGCGATGTACTGATCGACCCCGTACATCGCGAGCTGCAGCGCACTCCCCGCGCCGCACGTCGCCCCCTTGAAGCGCTGGTCCGTCGCCATCGTGTAGTCGGTCAGAATGCACCCGTAGCTCCAGCCGCCGATACCCATGTGGTCGCCGTCGGCCACGCCGCTCTTCACCACGTACGTCGCACCCGCCAGCAGATCGACGACTTCCTTGTCTCCCCAGTCGGCGTAGATGGATTCCTTCCACGCCCGGCCGCGTCCGGCGCTCCCACGATAATTCACCGAGAGCACGGCGTAGCCCGCGCCGGCAAAGAGCTGCCGCTCCATGTTGAACTCGTAGCCGTCCTGCCCGTTGGGGCCGCCATGGATGCGCAGGAGCGTCGGGTAGCGCGTGCCCTTCTGGTACCCCACGGGCAGATAGAGCACGCCGTGCACCTCGTTGCCGTCCTTCGTGGTGTACGACACTCCGTCCACCGCGCCCAGCGCGATGTGCGTCATGAAGGTGTCGTTCTGATGCGAGAGCCGGCGGACGTCATTGCCCTCGAGCGCATAGATTTCCACGGGCTGGTCCGGGGTGGTCATCGCGGCGGCCATGTGTCCGTTGCTCGCCATCGTCACTGAGCGGACCACGCGCTTCCCCGGCGCCAGCTTCTCCAGATGTCCATCCGCCACGCGCACCCGCGCCAGGTAGCGCATCCGGTCGTCGGTGACCAGCACGTACACCCACGCGCCGTCCGGTGAGAAGCGCGGATCGGAGACAGTGCGGTCCAGCGAGTCGGTGAGCAGCCGGGCCGCGCCCCCCGCCGCCGGTACAATGGCCAGCACATCCTGATTGTACGCCGAGAAGCGGGTCTCGCTCCCCTGCAGATACGCCACCCACTTCCCGTCCGGACTCCACGAGAGCGGCCCGCTGTCCTCGCCACGCCAGGAGTTGAGCTGGCGCGCCGGGGCGCCGGCGCGAGCCTGCATCACGTAGATGTCGGTGTTGTCGTTGCGATCGGGGTCCGCGCCCTCCCGGTGACTGACGAACGCGATACGCGTCCCGTCCGGCGACCACGCCGGATCCTCGTCGTCGAACGCGCCCGAGGTGAGCTGCTCCAGCTTCCTGGTGGCGAGGTCGAAGATGTATAGATGGGTATGCCGGTTCTCGAGGTAGCCCTGCTGGTCCGACTTGAAGTGATACCGATCGATCACGATTGGGTGCGGCTGCGCCGGCTTTGCCGAGTCGCCGTGCGCACTGTCTTCGCGCGGATCGGGATCGCGAATCACGAAGAGGATGCGGTGCGCATCCGGTGCCCACACGTAGTCGTCGATGTCCCCTTTGATGTTGGTCACTCGCTGCGCTTCCCCACCTCGCCGGTCCAGCAGCCAGAGCTCTGAGTCATGCTTCGGGTCGCGGCGCGACGACAGAAAGGAGAGATACTTCCCGTCCGGACTCCAGCGCGCCGAGCTCTCGCCGTCGGGATCGTGCGTGAGCTGGATGTTCTGCGAGCCGTCCCAGCTCGCCATCCAGATGTCGCTGTTGCTCTTGTCCTTGGCTGAATCGAGGACGGACACCGTGTAGGCTACCCACTGGCCGTCCGGAGAGATCTGCGGATCGCGCACGGAGCGGAGTCGATACAGGTCTCCCGGCTCCAGCGGCCGGCGCGCGGGCCCCTGCGCCGCCAGCGGCATGACCGGCGCGGCGACGAGAAGGCCAAGGATGCAGACAAGCGATCGCGACGTGCTGAACATGCTGATCCTCCTGTGTCGAGAGTCCAAAGGCGAGGGAGAGGACAAGGGAGAGAGGAGAGAGGCGAGAGGAGAAAGACGGCTATGAGTTGTGAGTCGTGAGTCGTGAGTTGGGGACGGCCCTCGGGGAGAGCGTCGCGCTCGCGCGAGCCATTTCTGACTCACTGACCCACTGACCCGCCGCCGCCCACAGTTTCTCCTTTCTCCTTTCTCGTCTCTTCTCACTGGTTCATTCAAAGATCTTCACCGTCACCGCTCCATCCGGTCCCACGAAGCCACGGTACATCCCTTCCGTGTTGAAGGGCATGGTGATGTTGCCGTCGCGGTCCACGCCGATCAGGCCGCCGTCGCCGTGCTGCGCGACGAGCACGGTGCCGATCATGTGGCGAGCTGCCTGGTCGAGCGATTCGCCCCCGTAGATCATGCGCGCGCAGATGTCGTATGTCACGACGTTCCTGATGAAGTGTTCGCCGATGCCGGTGGCCGAGAGCGCGGCGCAGGCGTTGTTGGCGTACGTGCCGGCGCCGATGATCGGCGAATCGCCGATGCGGCCCCAGCGTTTGTTCGTCACTCCGCCGGTGGAGGTGCCCGCCGCAAGGTTGCCGTGCACATCCAGCGCGACGGCGCCCACGGTGCCCAGATCACGGTTCAACCGCGTGCCGACCGCCGCACCGGCCGCGCCGCCGGCCTCCTCCGCCTGCCTGGCTTTCTCCAACTCCGCCCAGCGTCGCTCGGTGGAGAAGTACTCCGACGGTACCAGCGGCACCCCCTCCTCCCGCGCGAATGCCTCGGCGCCGTCGCCCGAGAGCATGACGTGCTTCGTCCGCTCCATCACCAGCCGGGCGAGCGCGATGGGATGCGCGATGTGCTGCACGCCGGCCACCGCGCCCGCCCGGAGCGTGCTTCCATCCATGATCGCGGCATCCTGCTCATGCGTCCCGTCGTGCGTGAAGACGGCGCCCTTCCCGGCATTGAACAGCGGAGAGTCCTCGAGCACGGTGATGACCGCCTGCACTGCATCCAGGCTCGTCCCCTCCGCACTGAGCACATCGCACCCGGCACGCAGGGCGTCTGTCATCGCCTCCCGATACGCCGCGCGCTGCTCCGGCGTCATCACGCGCTTCCGGATAGTGCCGGCGCCACCATGCGCCACGAGCATGAACGCCCGACGCCGAGTCGAGGACGATGCGACATCGGGCGCGTGGTCGGAATTCATCGCACGTCATACTCCGTGATCTGTGCCCCTTGCAGGTACTTGTCGAACCAGTTGAGCATGTGCTGCAACCGCTCGACGCGATGCACCGGCTCTCCCGAGCGCGACAGGTCGTGCGACTCGTGCGGAAAGAGCACCAGCACCGTGGGCTTGTGCTGCGCCTTGAGCGCGCGGAACATCGCCTCCGACCCCTGGCTGGGCGGCGTGCGGTAGTCCTCCATTCCATCGACGAGCATGAGCGGCGTGGTGATGTTGCCGGCGTAGCGCGTTGGCGAGCGCCGCACGAATTCGTCCGGATCCTCGAACGGCGTGGAGCGGAACCAGCTCGGCGTGAAGAGGGTGAAGTCGGCGCTGTACCAGAAGCCCGTCCAGTCCCCGACGGACCGCTGCGAGACGGCCGCGGCGAACCGATGCGTCTGCGTCACCGTCCAGTTGGTGAGCAGTCCACCGCCGCTGCCGCCCGTCACACCCATGTGCTTCGCGTCCACATAGCCACGCCGGACCAGCGAGTCCACCGCGACCATCAGGTCCTTGTAGTCGTCGCCCGGATAGTAGTACTGAATGACGTTGCCGAACTCCTGGCCGTAGGACGTGCTGCCGCGCGGGTTCGTGTAGAGCACCACGTAACCCTTGGCGGCCATCCACTGGAACTCGTGGAAGAACGTGTAGCCGTACGCGTCGTGCGGGCCGCCGTGGATCTCGAGGATCATCGGGTACTGCCTGGCGGGCGTGAACCCGGGCGGCGTGAGCACCCACCCTTCGATCCTGCGCCCGTCGAAGCTCTTGTACCAGAAGGGCCGCGGCGTGGAGAGCGCGAGATGCGAGAAGAGCGAGTCGTTCACGTGCGTGAGCTGCGTGAGCCGCTTGCTGGCCGTGTTGAGGGCGTAGACGTCGCCGATGTGCGTCGGGTCGCTGATCGTGAGCGCGAACTCCGCGGCATCGGGCGTGGCGGTGTACGCCATCACATCGTGGTTGCCCGTCGTGAGAGAATCCGCATGTCCGGTGGCGGCGTCGAAGCGCATCAAGTTCGACGTGCCGTGCTCACCAGTCTTGACGATGACGTCGCGCCCATCGGGAAGCCAGATGATCGGGCTCGATTGCCCGCCCCCGCGCGGCGCCGCCATGTCGCCCAGCGGTCCGCCGCCGATGGAGAAGTCATAACCGGTCGTCAGATTCTTCACCTGATCGCCGGTCGCGATGAAGAGGTCGGACTGATTGTACGAGCGGACGTGCGGCGGGTTGATGAAGCCGGAGAAGGCGAAGTGCTTGCCATCACGCGATGGCACCACGCCGCGCACGGGACCATCGATGTCGATCACCGTCGCGATGGGACCGCCAGTGGCCGCCACCATGTATGCGTCGCCGTTCGGCGGGTAGTAGTACGGCTCCGCGACGCGATCGGACGTGAAGTAGAGATGGGAGCCGTCCGCGCTCCAGCTCACGTCGCCCTCGTCGTACTCGCCGGATGTGATCTGCCGCCCCCTTGCCGGTGCATCTGTGCCCGGGTCGACGGCCACCGTGAAGATGTGCCGGTGCCGCGTGAGATCGAGATAGCCCACGCGGTTGCGCCGGAAGACCGCCTTGGTGATCACGCGAACATCGCTCGGCGGCGTGGCCGGTGCGCTGTCGTCGGCTGTCGCGGCAGCCGCCGCGTCGGCGGAATCGGCGCGCAGATCGGAGCGTTTGACGTCACTCGTGAACGCTATCGTCCTGCCATCGGGAGACCAGACCGGCTCGGAGGCGCCACGCGGCGCCGCGGTGAGCGGTCGCGCCTCGCCACCGTTCATCGGCAGCACATAGATCTGCGGCCGCGTCTTGGCTCCGGAGCGCACGAAGGCCAGGGTATGCGAATCGGGAGACCAGCGGGGGCTTGCATCGCGCGGACCGTCGGTGAGCCGGCGCGGCGGGGCGGCGCCGTCGGTCGCCACGCTCCAGATGCTCGTCTCGTAGCCCGTGCGCGCCGGGTCGACCGTCACCAGCACATAGGCCACCTGCTTCCCATCCTGAGAAATCTCCGGATCCGCGACCCACTTGAATTGATAGAGGTCAGTCGCCGTGATCGGGCGTTGCTGTGCGAGGAGCGGGCTGGCGGACAGCACGAGGAGCAGCGGGAGCCACGACAGACGACGCGCGGCGAGCTTCATGGACGGATCCTCCGTGATCGGCTGCGCCTACGATAGCGGCCGGCGCGGAGGGCGGGTAGAGGGGGGAGAAGTTATGGGTTGCGGGTTATGAGTTTTGAGAGGGCGCGCAGGCCGGACTTGCGGCCCGCTCATAACCCACAACTCATCACCCATAACCCATAACTCACAACCCATAACTCATTCGCTGCGCAGCGCCAGCGTCGGGTCCACCTGCGTTGCCCGGCGGGCGGGAACCCAGCTGGCGGCCAGCGCCACCAGCAGCAGGATCGCGCCGGCCACGGCGAAGCTCAACGGATCGTGCGCGCTCACCCCGTAGAGCAGGCTCGCCAGCCACCGCGTGGCCACCCAGGCCACGGCCAGGCCGATGGCGACGCCGAGCGCGGCGAGCACCAGTCCTTCCCGTACGACCATCGCGAGCACGCGCCGGCTGTCCGCGCCGAGCGCCATCCGGATGCCGATCTCGCGCGTGCGCTGCGCCACCAGGTAGGCAATGACGCCATAGATCCCCACCACGGCGAGCGTCAGCCCGGTTGCGCCGAGCAGGAGCAGGAGCGTCGAGCTGAAGCGTGAGGGGGCAAGCGTGCGTCCGATAATGTCGTCCATGGTGATGGCGCTCACCGCGAGCAACGGATCCGCACGCGCGACGATCCGGCGGATGGCCGGCGTGAGGGTGGCAGCGCGCACGTCGCCGCGGACAACCAGCGTCATGCCGCGGCGGACGAGCTGCGTGTTCGGGAAATACATCTCGTCGCGGATGGGGGCGTCCAGTCCGTTGGCCCGCACGTCGCCAATCACGCCCACCACCTCGAGGCCGGCAGAGGTGGTGTCGCCGCAGGGATGCACACGCTTCCCGACCGGATTCGCATCACCGAACAGGCGATGTCCCAGGTCGCGGTTGATCACGACGACGCCAGGCGCGTCCGCGGCATCGGCGTCCGTGAATGTGCGCCCGGCAAGCAGCGGGATGCCCATGGTCGCGAAGTAGTTCCCGGTGGCGCTTCGGTAATTGGCGACCACGGTGCTACCCTCGTCCGGCGCGGTGCCCTCCGGTCGCACGCTGCAATCAGTACCGCTCGTTCCGATGGGGATGAGGTTCACCAGCGCCGCGGAGCGCACACCGGGCAGCGCGGCCACCGCCGTGTTGATTCGCCGGTATGCGTCCAGAACGCTGGCATCCGACGGATAACGCACCTCCGGCATCCCGCCCGTCCGGACGACCAGTAGATTGTGCGGGTCGAAGCCGGGCGGTACGTGTTGCAACCGGATGGCGCTGCGCACGAGCAGCCCTGCACCCACCAGCAGCACGAGCGCGAGCGCCACCTCGCCCACTACGAGCGCTGCGCGGAACCGCACCCGCACCACGCCGCCGGATTCGCGCCACCCTTCCCGCAGCGTTTGCTGCAGCGCCACGCGCGCGGCGCCGAGCGCCGGATACACGCCGAAAATGATGCCGCACAGCACGGCCAGCCCGGCGGTGAATGCCAGCACCGGCCCATTGATAGCGGCACCGTGCAGCCGTGGCCCACCCAGCGGGCTCCGCATCACCAGGAATCGCACGCCCGCCCAGGCGACGCCCAGCCCCACCACCGCCCCCACGATGGCGAGCAGCAGGCTCTCGGCCAGCATCTGGGTCACGAGGCGCCCGCCGCCGGCGCCAAGGGCACGGCGGATCGCCATCTCCTTTTCACGTGATGCCGCGCGGGCCAGCAGAAGACTCGTGACGTTCGCGCAGGCGATGAGGAGCACCAGCCCCACCGCGCCGAGCAGGATGAGAAGCAGTGGGCGCACGGATCCCACCACCCAGTCGCGGAGCGGCGTGGCGATGATGTGCCCGTCGAAATACGAGTGTGGATACCGCGCCGCCAGCGCCATCTCGATGCGCGTGAGGTCCGCGACCGCCTGTTCCTGCGAGACTCCCTCGCGCAGCATCCCGACGACGGTCAGCTCATGATCGCCATGGTTGGTGAGCGCGGACGGTGGGAGCGCCAGCGGCACCCAGAGGTCCCGCGCCTGCAAGCCGAGCTCGTATGCCGCGGGCGCCACGCCAATGACCGTATACGGCGTTCCACTGAGCGTGAGGGCGCGGCCGAGCACGTGCGGATCGCCGCCGAAGGTCGACTCCCAGAAGGCGTGGGAGAGGACGACCACGTGCGGCGCGCCGGCCCGGTCTTCGCTCGCGTTGAAATACCGGCCGAGCACCGGCGGAATGTAGAGGGTCTTCCAGTAGCTCGCCGACGCCCGCAGCGCAGAGACGGACTGCGCATTCCCGACGCCTGTGAGCGTGAAGCCGCCGTACGTGTACGCACCGAACATCGCGAAGCCACGGGCACGCTGTTCCCAGGTAGCGAGGTTCCCGGCGGTGACGACCATTCCCTGGGTATCCTTCGGCCCGTTCCGCTCGCGGAGCTGTATGAGCCGATCCGCGTGCGCGTAGGGGAGCGGGCGCAGCAGCACGCTGTAGACCACGCTGAAGATGGCCGTATTGGCGCCGATGCCCAGCGCCAGTGTGACGATGATAATCGTCGCCACCAGCGGCCGCGCCCGCATTCCGCGCACGGCGTAGCGCATATCGCGGCCGAGATCGCCCAGCCACTCCGCGCGCGCGCGATGCCGCTCGGTGCCCCGGTCGATGGAAGCCAGTTCAGCCCCGATGCGGCCCATATCGCCGAAGCGATGGCGCACCTCCGCTTCCGCTTGTGCGCGCGGCATCCCGCCGGCCAGCAGCTCCTCGATGCGCTCCTCCAGATGGAAGCGGAGCTCCTCGTCGACGTCGCGCGCCACGCCGCGCTGCCCGAGGGGCAGCCGGAAGACGCGCCGGAGGCCGGGCCAGCGCTCTTCGCCGCGACTCATTGTGCCACCTCGGCCGAGATGACCAGTTGCATGGCCTCCGTGTAGCGGGACCACTTGGACAGCTCGGCCGCGAGCGCCTTTCGCCCCGCAGGCGTGAGCCGGTAGTACTTGGCCTTGCGGTTGTTTTCCGTAAAGCCCCATCGGGCGCCCAGCCACCCCTTCCGCTCCAGCCGGTGCAGCGCGGGATAGAGCGCGCCCTCCTCGATCTGCAGGCGCTCGTGGGTGGTCTGCTCGATCCAGCGGAGCACGGCGAGGCCATGCATCGGTCCCCATGAGAGCGTCTTGAGGATGAGCAGGTCGAGGGTGCCGCGCAGGAGATCCAGGTCCCGTGGTCGCATGAGGGCTCCGAAGGCCTAAGGTTGTTAGGTTAGACTATCGCTATTGCCCTAAGGTTTCAAGGTAAGTGGCGGCGGCACGGCGCCCGGGCGGCGCACGCGGCGTTCCAGCCGCTCGGCGACGGCATGCATGCCCTCCCTGCCGCCGTGCGCGCACGAGCGTTGCAAGATGCCGCTGGCGGACCGTTGTCGTTTCCCGTCATCGGACCTTTACGCTCGGAGGCCCCGTGCCCTACCTGTGCCTGTACTCCGCCGAGCTCCCGCTGGAGCGCAAGCGCGAGCTCGCCGCGAAGCTCACCGACGAGTTGGTCGCCACGCTGCCGCATCCCGAGGTGCATCGCGCGCGGACCACCATCCACTTCGTCGCCACTGACGCCTCGAATGTCGCGGTGGGTGGCCGGCTGGCGTCCGACGGAGGCGCGACCGATCTGCGCGTGGACATCAGCGACCGGCATCTCACCCTGGAGCGGCGCGTGCTGCTCGCGCACGACCTGACCAAGCTCCTCGCCGAGTATTTCCGGCTGCCAGACGAGGAGCGACGGTGCATCAAGATTCTCTTCCGGGAGTACGGGGAGGATGACCTGGCGGTGGGCGGCCACCTGCTGAGTCAACCGCACCAGCACTGAGGCGGTGTCGATGCGCCGAGGCGACCGTTCATGCCGGCGAGTCAGGAGAAGTGGGTCAGTTTATCAGTGAGTCAGTTGGTCAGGAACAGCTTGGACGGCGAGATGGCCTCACACCCTCCGGGCCCTTCTGACCCACTGACCCGCTGACCTACTGACCCACTGCCCGGGTGCGGTTGCGCCGTTCGTCGTGATCGCGTAACGTGTCGGAAGCAGCCCCATTCGTACGAACCGTTGGTACGCCGCCGCCCGGCAGGCGCTCGACGGGATGGTTCTCGCCAGCGCTGCCGTGACGGGCGCGTGGCGGAGGGCACGGAGATGGGCGATCATGCGTGTGACTGGTGCATGGGATCCGCGACTGTCCTGATCCTCGCGAATCTGCTGTGTGCTGTCCCGCCCGCTCGCGCGCAGCAGACGTTGCTCGCCCGCGCGCCGACCACGGCAGCGCTCGTTGGGCAGGTGGTCGCGGAGGCCACGCACCAGCCGCTGGGCAATGCGGTCGTCGTTGTCACCGGAATGCGGGGGGTGACAGCGCGAGATTCCGCCCGCACCGACTCGGCGGGTCGTTTCGATATTGATGGACTCACCGGGACGACCTATCGCTTGCGCATTCGGCGGCTCGGCTATGCAGAGTTTGACGCCATCATCCTCGTCACGCCGAGCGATACAACGACACGAGTCTTCCAGCTGGGTGCATCCGCGGTGGCGCTGCCTGGGGTGACCGTCACCGGGCATTCGGCTGTCGAGCCGCGCATGCTGGGCTTCGAGCGGCGGCGGGCCAAAGGGACGGGGCGTTTTCTCACCCGCGCCCAGTTGGACCACGACCAGGGCCGGAAGTTCTCGGATGTGCTGCGCCAACTGAGTGCCGAGCTCATGCCTACCCGAGCCGGTGACGGCCGGACCACGTACCTCATGAATCGAGAGCAGCAAGCGCCAGAGGCCTTCATCCACCAGCCCGTACCTTGTTTGGTACAGATTTATCTGGACGGTGTGCGGATCTACGAAGGTGGCCGTGCGGATCCAATCATGGACCCACCGCCCGACATCAACGACTTCAAACCTGGAAGCTTGGAGGGCGTGGAGTTCTATGCCACGCCATCTGCCACCCCCGTCGAATTCCGCAGCGGCAACGCCGAGTGCGGCACCCTCGTCCTCTGGTCGCGCGGCGGCTCACGCTGATACGTGGGCTCGACGTGAGGGCGCGATCGTCTGTCGCGGACGGCGATGGGCGAGAGGCAACAGATGAGAACCGACGGACAAGAGGCGGAGCTGCCCCCTGCTGCGGCCCCCGGCAACCCTCCGAAACCACCCGGTGTCCAACGGCGTAGAGCTGTCACTCGGTATCGTCATCGATCGTCGCACTGACGGGCGCTCGCGCGCGGCGTTGCGCGCCTTGCGCTCGGCCTTAGCACTTCTGGATATTGCGGTACTCCCCTGCACGCCCCGCGCGCGGGCTGGAGCACGACAACTTCTTACGCGGACCCAGAGATGACTCGCCTGCTCCGCAGTCGCTGGCTCGTGCCGCTCGCCGTCGTCCTCATCCTCGGCGGCTCCCTCGCATGGTACTTCGCCCCGTCCGGTGCATCCGTCAGCGATGCCATTACCGCACATGTCAAGCGCGGGACATTCCACGTCAGCGTGACTACCTCCGGTGAGCTTCAGGCCCAGCACTCGGTGAAGATCCTCGGGCCCGCTGGCGCGATGCAGGCGCAGGTGTATCAGATCAAGATCACCTCCATCATCCCGGAGGGGACGGTCGTGAAGAAGGGTGACGTGGTGGCGCAGCTCGACCGTTCGACCATCGCCGGCAAGATCGCTGACGACCAGCTCGCCGTGCAGAAGGCCGACGCCGAGTACACCAAGGCGCAACTCGACTCGGCGCTGAACCTCTCCGAAGCGCGCCAGACGATCGTCAAGGACTCGCTCGACGAAGAGCAGAAGCAGATCGCAAAGGACCAGTCGACGTACGAGGCCCCGTCGATCAAGCGACAGGTCGAGATCGACCTCGAGCAGGCACGGCGTACGCTGGCGCAGGCCAAGACCGATTACGTCACGAAGACCAAACAGGCCGTGGCGCAGATGCGGGAGGCCGGCGCGGAGCTGGCGCAGCAGAAGAACAAGCTCCAGATCGCCGAGACCGCCATGCAGGGCTTCACCATCCGCGCGCCCGCACCGGGGATGGTCATCTACCTCCGCGACTGGCAGGGACAGAAAATCGGACAGGGCGATCAGATCAACGCCTTCGATCCCGAAGTGGCCACGCTCCCCGATCTGCGCCATATGGAGTCCGTCACCTACGTGAACGAGGTCGACGTCCGCAAGGTGGCGGTCGGGCAGCACGTGACACTCGGTCTGGATGCGGATCCCGCGAAGCAGCTCACCGGTAAGGTGACCAACGTGGCCAACGTCGGCGAGCAGCGTCCCAACTCCGACGCCAAAGTGTTCGAGGTGAAGATCGCGGTGGATCAGTCCGACACCACGCTTCGCCCCGGGATGACCACTTCCAACGCGATCGAGACGGCCACTGTGCCCAACGCGCTCTTCGTCCCGCTCGAGGCGGTGTCCATCGAAGGCACCACGCCCTACGTGTTCAAGAAGGACGGCGGCCGTGTGGTGCGGCAGCAAGTCGAAACCGGCGTGATGAACGACAACGACATCGTCGTCCGCCGCGGCCTCGCGGAGGGCGATCAGGTGCTGCTCTCCGTGCCCGCCAATGCCGACCAGCTGCCGGTGGAGCACCTGGCGGCCAGCGCGCCCAAGCGCACGGCCGCGCCCGGTACGGACGCGCCGGACAGCACGCGCATCGCGCCCGCCAAGCGGGATTCCTCCGCTCGCTGAGCGCGCCGCATGCCGTCCGAGCATTCCACACCGCCCAGGGCCGGTTTCATCGCCCAGGTGGCGTTCAGCCTTCGCACCGCCGTCGAGGCGGTGTCGCACAACACGCTGCGCGCCGCGCTCACGTCGCTCGGCATTCTCTTCGGCGTCGCATCGGTCATTGCCATGCTCGCCATCGGCAATGGCGCCAAGCAGGAGATTCTGGAGCAGATGCGCCTGCTGGGCACGAACAACGTGATCGTCACGCCGATCGTGGAACAGAAGGAGGGGAAGGTCACGAATCAGGACCAGGATGAGAAGCAGCCGAAGCGGTTCACCCCGGGGCTCACGGCGCGCGATGCGGCGAGCATCGCGCAGGAAGTTCCCGCGGTGGAGGCCACGAGCGGCGAGGTGGTGTTGCAGACGCACGTGACACGCGAGGGACACCGCCGCTCGGCGCGGGTGGTGGGGGTGGACACGTCGTACTTCCGGCTGCTCAACCTCGAGCTGCAGACCGGCGCGCACTTCACGCCGGAGCAGGTGGAGCACGCGGCTCCCGTGGCCATCATCGGCTATGGCGTGAAGACGCGCTTCTTCACGACCGAGCAGCCGCTGGGCCACCCGGTGAAGGTGGGGAACGTGTGGCTCACCGTGGTTGGTGTGCTGAAGGACCGCCGCATTCCGGGCGAGACGGCGGCCCGCCTCGGCATTCGTGATGCGAACATGGACGTGTACGTTCCACTCTCTACCATGCTCGTGCGCTACCGCAACCGCGCAGAAGTCACGGAGCGCGACATCAAGAGCGCCGCGCGGGCATCATCCGGCGTCGTGATCATCGGCGGCAGCTCCGACGACAACAGCTCCAGCGGCGACGACAAGGCGCAGGCGGAGCGCAAGAACCCCAATCAGCTCGACCGCATCATCGTCGGCGTGGACGACGCCAGCCACGTGCCCGGTGTGGCGGAGGTGGTGCGCCGCATGCTCACGCGGCGCCATAACAAAGTGGTGGACTTTCAGATCACCGTGCCCGAGCTGTTGCTCAAGCAGGAGCAGCGCACCAAGACGATCTTCAATATCGTGCTCGGCTCCATCGCCTCCATCTCGCTCGTGGTGGGTGGGATCGGGATCATGAACATCATGCTGGCGTCCATCCTGGAGCGCATCCGCGAGATCGGCGTGCGGCGCGCGGTGGGCGCCAGTCAGCGCGACATCCTTGCGCAGTTCCTGAGTGAGGCGGTGATGATCAGCCTCGCCGGCGGCGTGGCGGGCATCATAGCCGGCACGGGACTCAGCTACGCGATCCAGCGGATCGCGGGCATCCATTCGGTCGTCTCCTCTCTCTCGGTGATCGTGGCCTTCGGAGTATCCATCTCCGTGGGGCTGGTGTTCGGGATCGTCCCGGCGTGGCGTGCGGCGCGGCAGGATCCCGTTGAATGTCTCCGCTACGAGTGATGCACATGGTACGTCCGCAACCGCGGCGCCCGGACGAGCGCGCGCGAGCGCGCACCCATCGGTTGCTCCGCCGCGTGCCGATCGGCGCCCTCGTGCTGGGCGTCCTCCTGCCGCTTGCCACCCGGAGCGCCGCCGCGCAGAGCACGGCCGACACGCTCGCGGCGCAGCGCAGCCACGCGGCGGCCGACACCGGGAGTCAGCCTGCCTCCATGAGCTTGCAGCAAGCCATCGCGATCGCGCAGCATCGCGGGCTCGCGGCCCAGAGCGCGCGCAGCACCCGCGAGGCGGCGCGCTGGCAGTACCGCGCCTTCGGGGCGCAGTTCCTCCCACAGCTCTCCATCGGCGCCACGCTGCCCGATCTCAACCGGGCCATCATCCCGGTCATCCAGCCGAACGGCGAGACGGTGTTCGCGACGCAGAGCCAGATGCAGTCGCAGCTCAACCTCACGCTCTCGCAGGAGGTTCCCCTCACCGGGACGCAGCTCACACTCTCGTCGGGACTCCTGCGGGTGGATCGCTACGGCGAGCAAGCCTCCAGATTGTGGCAGTCCACGCCCATAGTGGTCGGGATCCAGCAGAACCTCTTTCAGCCCAACAGGCTGAAGTGGGACCGGCGGGAGCAGTCGCTCCAGAGCGACATCGCCGAGCGGCAGTACGTGGAGGCGCGTGAAGATGTGGCCGTGAATACAGCCACGGCGTTCTTCGATCTGTACGCGGCGCGCATGGCGCTCGACAACGCTACCTCAAACGTCGCGGTGAACGACACGCTGTACCGCCTGTCGCAGGGGCGCTTTCAGGTGGGGAAGATCGGCGAGAACGACCTCCTGCAGAGCCAGCTCGCCGAGCTGACCGCGCGCAATTCGATGGAGGCGGACCAGCTGGATTACGCGCGCAAGCTTGCGGCGTTCAAGCTGCTGCTCAACATCCCGGCGGATAGCGATATCACGGTCGTGCCTCCGGCCGACATCCCCGTAGTCGAGGTGGACACCGCGGTGGCCGTGGCGCAGGCGCTCCAGAACGAGAGCCAGATGGAAAACCTCGACCTGCAGCAGCTGGAAGCGCGCCGTGCGGTGAGCGACGCCAAGCTCACGAATGGATTCAACGCGCAATTGCGCGCGACGGCCGGCTTCAACCAGACGGCACCACAATTCAACGACGCGTACGAGTCGCTGCTGGACCAGCAAACGTTCTCGCTCCAACTCACCTTGCCGCTCATCCAGTGGGGCGCCCATCACGCGCAGATCCAGGCCGCGCAGGCGAACGAGAAGGCAGTGGCCAGCCAGACGACGACCGCGCGCGAGAACATCGCGCAGCAGACGCACTTCGCCGCGCTGCAGCTCACGCAATCTCGACGGCAGGTGGGGCTCGCGGCAAAGGCCGACACCGTGGGACAGAAGCGGTTCGAGGTGGCGAAGGAGCGCTACGTCATCGGGAAGATCGGGATCAGCGACCTCTACATAGCGCAGAACGAGAAGGACGCCGCGCGCGTGGCATACGTGCAGGCGCTGCAGGGGTTCTGGCTGGCGTACTACAACCTGCGCAAGCTCACCCTCTACGATTTCACCACGGACCAGCAGATCAGGGCCAGCGACAGCGCGCCGGAGTGATCACCGTCCGATCTGGGTGCCGAGCCAGGCGAGTCCATCGCCCACGTGTTCGTGCCAGTATCGCCAACTGTGCACGCCTGGCCACTGCCGGAACTCATGCGCCACGCCGAGCGCGGTGAGCTCGGCGTCGAATGCCCGGTTGCGATCGCTCGTGAGCCGATCGTCGCGCCCCGCGTCAAAGTAGATCGCGGGAATCGGCTGGTGGGTAGCGAGGAGCGCTCGCACGAGATGCGTGGGATCGTGCGCGCGCCACGCGGCGACATCGTCTCCCAGCGTGGCGACCATCTCGCTCCATAGCCGCTGGCCAAGCGCCGCGCGGAGCGTATCCAGCCCGTTCGCGTAGCGCGCGGGCTGGGCGAAGGGATGCGGGCCCACGTAGAGCAGCGAGACGACGCCCGAGTGACTCACCACCGCGCCGTACAGCGCGGGATGCCGGAACGCCACGGCGAGCGCGCCGTACCCGCCCATGCTGAGCCCGGCGATCGCGCGATGGCGCCGATCGGCCAGCGTCCGATAGGTAGAATCCACGTGCCGCACCAGGTCGCCTGCCAGGTACCGATCGTACCACTCGTGATGAACGCAGTGCAGCGCCGCGGCTTCGCCCGAGCGCCAATGCGCGGCGCAGTCGTCGAAGCTCGTGGGCGTGGCCCAGTCGGCGTACCAGCTCTCGTCGCCATCGGGCATGACGAGGATCATGGGCGGGGTACCGGCCGCGATGAGGGAATCCATCACGAAGTCGATCCCCGCTCGTGACACCCAGTCGGACTCGTTTCCATCCGCGCCGTGCAGGTAGTAGGCAACTGGATAGCGCCGCGTGCTGTCCTGCGAGTACGAGGGCGGAAGATAGACGACGTAGTGCTTGCGCACGCCAAGCGACGGCGCGAAGAAGCTCGCGATGCGCACCTCGCCAGGGGCGGGCACGGTGTGCGAGGCGGAGACGGGGCGATCCTGGGGTGGCGGCGATCCCCCGGCAAAGCGGCTCGGCGTGCAGGCGGCGGCAAACAGCGCACTGGCGAGCAGCACACCGGCGCATGTCAGACGAACCTGGGATCGGCGCATGATGTATGGCGGGAGGACAACGTGGAGGATGGTGACGGCGGCGGTGCAGCGGAAGATGCGAACATCCGCGTGCCGTTCGTAGCACTGGCAACGCTCCCCTGTCAATACCGCACCGCGCGACCCGGCGGCGTGGAGCACCGCGGGAAGCCGCCTGACGGCCCAGGACCACCATGGTGCGGGTCGTGCGGCACGCTCCCCCTCCGTTCGGCGCACCACGCGTCGGCAAACCCGCAGCAGAAGGAGGTCACATGGCAGCGCAGCTCACCGGAAAGACCGTCGCGATCCTGGCGACGGATGGCGTGGAACAGGTCGAGCTCGAGCGCCCGCGGCAGGCACTCGATGACGCCGGCGCAACAACGCGGGTCGTCTCACCCGCCGACGGCACCATTCGCGCCTGGCAGCACGATCACTGGGGTGACGTGATTCGCGTGGACGTCCCGCTCTCGCAGGCGGACGCGGACCGCTTTGATGCGCTCTTCATTCCGGGCGGCGTCATGAGCCCTGACCGATTACGGATGAATGAGCAGGCGGTCCAGTTCACGCGCCGCTTCGCGGAGGAGGGGAAGCCGGTCGCGGCGCTCTGTCACGGACCGTGGATGCTGGTGGAGGCCGATGTGGTGGAGGGACGTGAGGTGACATCGTGGCCGTCGCTGCAGACGGACCTGGAGAACGCAGGCGCGACCTGGGTCGACCGGCAGGTGGTGACGGATCAGGGGATCGTGACCAGCCGCAAGCCGGATGACATTCCGGCCTTCGACCAGAAGATGATCGAGGAGTTTGCCGAAGGAACACACACCGGGAGGCGCCAGCGCTCGAGCGCCGCAGCGAGCACGACGGCGGGACGCTCCACGCGCACGCGGGCGGGGACACGGACCGGCGAGGCACGCGCGCCCTGAGCGCGCCGGGTCACGGCGATCCGGAAGACCCGGGCGCCGCCGCATCTCAGCGGCGGCGCCCGGGTGGTGTCGCCGGCAGGCTCAGACGTTGTCCGCGGCCGCCGTCACGCCCTGCTCGCGCGCGCAATGGGCGCAGCAGTAGAAGGTGCCGTTCGCCTCGATCCCGTGCCCGATGATCTTGCAGCCACAGTGCTCGCATACCGGGGCGAGCTTGTGGATGGCGCATTCGAAGCTGTCGAAGACGTGGCGGCCGCCCACGGTCACCACCTCGAATGCCAGCTCGTAGTTGTTCCCGCACACCTCGCATGTGGCCATGATCCCCTCCGGTTCGAGTCATTCCAGGTGCAGGAATCGCCGTCAAGACCCGTACCGCAGGAGCTCAGGCGGAGCGGCAGATCGCGTTGCGGGGGAGTTGGAGGAGGATGAGGAGATTCGCGAGCGGAGTCGTCAGGCCGTGCGATCAGGGACGGTAGGGCAACTCCACACCAACGTCTCAATCAGCGTGGCCGGCTGCGCTGGCCTTCAGCTCGCGGTCGAGGACGGCCGCGAGCTCGGGATGCATCCGAAAGAACTGCCGGCCCTCGTCCCGCCGCTGGGGCCGTCGCGGTGGTAGCGCGCCGGTCTCACACACGAAGCGCACCACCTGGCCAAGCAGTCTGATCTGCGCCGTATCGACCCTGTCACGCAGCTCGCGGATGCTCCTGGCGCCATCCGATGACACCGTACTCGCGCAGAGGATGTCGCCGGTGTCGATGCCACCGTCGATCAGATGCACCGTGCAGCCGACCTCGTCCCTTCGGAAGCGCGCCCATTCCGCAACGTTCATCCCCCGATAGTAGGGGAGCAGTCCCATGTGCGCGTTGAGCGTTCCGAGCCGCGGGATCGCCAGAACAGCCGCGCGCAGAATTCCCGCGCCCGCATGAATCGCGAGATCAGGACGGAGCGCACGCACAGCCGCGACGCCCTCCGCCGAGTCGAGCGACGTCACCTCCGTCACCGGGATGCCGTGGCTGGCACAGAAGGCAATCGGGTCGTGCGACGAACGCGCCGGCGCTGCTGCACCGGCCGACGCGGCCAACGCGCGCCTGCGGAACACGCGGGCGGCAAGCGCCGCAGGCCCATCGTCGCGCACGCGAGCCCCAAGCCGCTGCATAACGCTGGGCTCAGCACGCCGCTCGATCACCACGGCAGCCGGCCGGAAGCCCCACTCGGACCATGCACGCACCATCTGTTCGACCTTCGCCGACTGCGGGGAAGCGTACAGCACCACACGCAGCGCCGGTGGAACCGACGGCGCACTCGCGAGAGGAACCGAGGTGGGAATGTCGGCTGGGAGTGTTCTCCGACCGAGTGGGCGGCCGGACAACCCGGCTATCGCCTCGCGCTTGGCGAGGAGCGCATCGATGAAGAATTTGGCGGCCCAGTTGGGATACGCCATGTAGAGATAGCGCCCCCACACGGGGTCCGATCCCGCGATACCGCCGCGCACATTCGGATCATGAGCGAACAGCGCTTGCGCTCTCTTGACGAGATCGATGGCCTTGAGCGCCGCGTTCACGTAGCGCGCATCGCCACTGAGGGCGTGCAGACGCAGCCAGACCAGCGCCATCTGAGCGTTGCCAGTGAGGCAGGCATAGTTCGCCTGTGCACGCCAGTTGCGATCGAGCACGCCGGCGAGCCAGCCGGAGAGCTGGAGCCGACGCGCAATGCCGGAAGCCGCCTGGTGCACGGCGGCAATGCCATCGGCGCGCTGCGTGATCTCGGAAGTGAGCAGCACGCCCCAGAGCGTGTACGCGATCGTATGCGTGACGGCGCGCCGCGCGGCATGGTGTGTGGCGTTGAACCCGGCGAGATCGAACCATCCCGTCTCGTGGTCCCGATGCCCGAGCACCCAGTCGAGGTGTCGTTCCGCACTACGGAGGTAAGCCTGCTTCTCCACGTACTGGCCGAGCTCGGCAAGCCAGCACGAGGCATGTGCCGTATAGGTGGTGATCGTGCCGTTGTACGTATGTCGGCGCCATGCCCCATCCGCGTCCTGAACGGCCACGAGCCAATCGGCAGCGCGGCACGCGGCATCCAACGCCCGTGCATCGCCGGTCGCGACGTGCCACGCGCGCAGCCCCGTGATGATCTGAGCCGTGTTGAAGATCGATGGCTGCGCGGTGTTCTCGAGCACTTCGCCGCCGGGGAAGCCGCCGTCGGGGAGCTGGAGTCGCAGGAGAAACTCCACGCACGGCTCGGCCCGCTCGTGGAACGTCGCGTCGTTCAGCTCGTCCGCGAGCGCGAGGAGGGTGGGAATGATGTAGCCGGTGGTCTCAGCGTATGAGGACGACCAGCCGCCTCGCAAGTTGTACCGTCCGCCTATGCCGCCATCGGTCATCGCATCCTGCGCGCGTGCCAACCATCGCGCAGCGGCGACCAGATGATCGCGATCGCTCATCCCCGCGTGTGCGTTGCGGCGACGGTGTATGAGCTGGTGCGCGATGAGATCGAGATGGGCGGGCCGCCAGACGGATGCGTCGACGGCACGCCCGAGAATCCAGCGAGGTGGTGGGAGGGTCACATTTCCGAAGTTACTGCATCACCCGCACTCCGAAAACCCGCACACATGGCACTTCACGCACCCTTCCGCGTACTCCAGCTGTGACCCGCAATCCGGGCACGTGGCCATGAAGGCCTCGGTGTACGCATCCGCGTCGAAGCCCATCTGCATCTGCTGACCGGAAGCATCGGGAGATGCCGTGACCTGCTCGCGCGCCGGCATCCCCGCCCCCCGCGCCGGGGGATTGTCCAATAGATCCTGCTGCACGCCCTGCTTGTCCCGCCACCACTGCTCGATCGCGATGCCGATGGCGTCGGGCACCGAGAGCACCTTGTTCGCGCCGAGCCCGATAGGCCGGTCGGATGCGATGCCCCGGAGCTGCTTGTGCAGCTCCATGATCGGGATGCCGGAACGCAACGCGAGTGAAATGAGCCGCCCCATCGCCTCCACGTCGGCCATCGCCGCGCCGCCCGCCTTGCCGAGCGTGATGAATACCTCGAACGGCTGAGCGCGGTCATCCTCGGTGATCGTGACGTACATCGTGCCGAGCGGGGTTTCCATGCGGCGCGTGCTGCCGCGCAAGAGATCGGGACGCGAGCGCTTGGCACGCCGCTGCGCGTTCTCAGCCTCGCTGTCGTACAGCAACTTCTTCAGCCGCTCCACCTCCGCCGTGAGCTCGGCCATCGTGCCATGCAGGTCGGCGACGGCATGCTTGTCGACCGCGGCTCCATCGCGCGCGGCCTTCGCCTGCTCCGTCGCGCCGGTGGAGAGCACCTGGTTGTCGCGCGAGCCATCGCGATACACGGTCACGCCCTTGGCCTTGAGCTGGTAGGCCAGCTCGTAGATGCGGCGCACGTCATCCACCGTGGCGGTGTGCGCGAAGTTCGTGGTCTTGCTGATGGCGGAATCGCAGTGCTCCTGGAAGGCGGCCTGCATGCGCATGTGCCATTCGGGCGCGATCTGGTTGGCGGTCACGAACACGCGCTGCCACTTCTCGGGCACTTCGGCAAAATCGATGGAGCCGGCGTTCGCGATGCGCTCCATCAACTCGTCCGAGTACCATCCCTCGCGCTTCGCGATGGCGACGAAGTCCTCGTTCGCGTCCGGCATCATCACGCCGGCCTGGTTTCGCATGAAGGCCACAGCAAAGAGCGGCTCGAGCCCTGAAGAGCAGCCGGCGATGATCGAGATCGTCCCCGTGGGAGCGATAGTCGTGACGTTGCAGTTACGGAGCAGCTGCATGGGACGGATGCGCTGTCCGTGCTCGTCGCGCGCGCACGTTTCGTCCGGCCCCCAGATGGAGCGCGCCCACTCCGCGAACGGTCCGCGCTCGTTGGCCAGCCGCTCCGACTCGCGCTTCCCTTCTTCGTCCAGGAACGCCATCACCCGGCGCCCCATCTCCACGCCCTCCTCCGAATCGTATGGGATGCCGAGCCGCACGAGCATGTCCGCGAAGCCCATCAGCCCCAGACCGATGCGTCGGATGCGCTTGGAGAGCGCGTCGATCTCCGGAAGCGGGTAGCGGTTGACGTCGATGATGTTGTCGAG
>DASUKA010000095.1:0-6027 GCA_036278935.1 Gemmatimonadaceae bacterium | reverse complement strand
CCGAGTGACGGGCGCGCATGGAACCCTCCTGGGAGTGTTCGTTCGGCGGCCCGACTGGCTTGGCACGATTGCTCGTGCGGTAGCCTCGTGGCTTTGCGTCGCCGACTTTCGCCGGCTTTGCCTTTGTCGCGGACCCCCAAGGAGGGTCGTGCGATCAGTGCCTGTTAGAGACTGCGACCGCGTACCTCTGGTAGCATGACATCAGGCTACCACAAGAACGCGCCACGCGGGAAAAGGTCACACGGGCTGGAGCACTAGAGTGCCCCGGCCTGTTCGACGCGAGCATGTTACAACAGCGTCCCGAATTGTCAACGTGCGGCAAGTTCTCCCCCTTCAGTCGCTGACTGGCCATACAGTCATGTTCTGGGCGGACGCCCCACCGCGCGACCTTGCGCTGCATCGCTCAGAGCGTCCCCCGGTCGTCATCTGGCCTCTACACCGCTTCTCCCCTCTCGATCCAGCCGCGCAACCGCCTCAGGTCGCGCCTGCCAAGTTGGCTGTGTGTTGGCAGCGTATAGAGGGAGCGGGCCAGCAGCGCCGCTCCGGGCGGCGCCCCCTCCCCGGCGTGCAGGCAGGGCTGCAGCTCCTTCTGATCGCTCAACGCGAGCGGATATCCGCGCAGCACTCCCAATTCAGGCGCATGAGTGCGCCGTCCCCCCTCCCCCATATCCACAACCGGGAAGCGGAGATAGCCGGAATGTCCGCCCGGAACGGACGCCACGCCGCGGAGATCGTTGGCGCCGGCCAGCCACGTCTCCAGCTGCGCCGCGTGGCGCTGCCGGACTGCCGATTCGGCGTCCGCCATCTCCAGCGCCGAGCGCACCAGCACGGCCGCGGCACGCGGCATTGCACTCGGCTCGTGCGCCGGATGGTACACCATCTCACCCAGCCGAAGCGCCGGAATGGATGCCGGGATCCCGTAGAGCTGCGGACGCCCCAGCAGCCATTGCGCACCCGCGACCTCCAGGGCGTGCCACCCCGCCCCCCCAGCTTCCACTGTCGGGCGCGCCGCCTCCAGCTGGGCCGCACACTCCTCTGTGGTCGCCATGAGCGCTCCGCCGCCCCCACCGCTCATCCCCTTGCCGCGCCCGAAACTCACCACGGACAGCGGGCCGAATGCCCCCAGCCGCTTCCCCGCAAGCGAGCCGCCTACCCCCTGTGCCGCATCCTCGATCACCCGCACGCCGGCCTGCTCGGCAAGGCTGGCCACCCCAGCTACATCCGCCGGGAATCCATAGAGATGCGCCACCAACACGGCGTCCACGCCGCGGGCGATCGCGCGCTCCACACTCCCCAGGTCAGGGCTCAGCGTGGCGGGGTCGAGGTCGTAGAGCCGCACGCGCACTCGCGCTCGGAGCGCGGCGGCCGCCAGGTCGATGCACGCATAGCCGGGAAAGGCCACCGTGCCCCCTTCCCTTTCTCCTGTCGCCAGCCGGAGCGCCATGACCAGCGCCGAAGTGCCGCTGTCCGTGAGCACCACGGATCGGGCCGCATAGCGTGCTTGCAGCGCCGCCGTCACCGCCGCCAGGTCGCCGTCATCCCGGCGCAGGGCCCCGCCGGCGGCCCGAACCAATGACAGCAGCCGCACCGGCGAGTGGACGGGGAGCTGCTGCCGGAGTCTCACGGGATGTAGCGAACGATCCTGGGGCCCAGGGCGGTAGCCACCGGCAGTGGGAGCCGCTTCCAGAGACGCGGCCCCCAAGCATAGCCGCTGTCCGTGGGAGATGGCGTGGTGGTCCCCTCGTGGGCGGCCAGGTCGTACCACCACAGCGCCTCATCCCGCGAGCCCCATTGCTGCTTGAACCGATGCGTCCCCTCCCCCGGCGTGCACCGGCCGAAGTTGAAGAGGGTGGCGCCGTCATCGATGGCGCGCTCCATGAACGACCAGTAGAGCAACATGTTGGGCGCCATGCGCTTGTACTCCACGAGCGCCGAGGCCCACGTCATCTCGATCTCATCGCCCCACCGGAAGGCACAACCGCAGGCCACCGGCCGCCCCTCATGGTAGGCGCAGCCGAACCAGACGCTGTCGGAGAATTCCTCCGCGATGGCCTGGAACAGGCGCTGTGGCTGCGTCGGGGTGCCGAGGTCACGCATGTGGTGCGAGAAGACATCGAAGAACGGCGCAACCTGGTCCGCCCCGAAGCGCACGGTCACCCCTTCCTTGGTGGGCCGCCGCACCTGGCTGCGCACCTTGGCGCTGAGGCGCTTCCAGAGAACGTCTGCGTCGTCCGGCAGATCGAGCAGCACCGTGATCTTGCGATGCGAAACGGGGAGCGTGATGGGGAGCTCCGAGCGGCTTCGCAACTCCAGCAGCTTCACGCCGCCGTCGCGCGCCAGATCAGACGCGTGGCTGGTCAACGCCTGCACCGCCTCCGGGCTTCCCAGCGGCCCGCCATAGTTAAGGAATGGCATGGAGACCAGATAATGGCCGAAGGCCATGCTCCTGATCCGGACGAGCGGGAGCACGCCCGCGAGTGCTCCGGCGCCGTCTCGCGCCGCCAGATAGATGCACTCGTGGCCGAACACGCGAGCGATCACGGATCGCCAGCCCGCCAGATGAAAATGTGTCCATCCGGGCGAGCGGCGAACGAACGTGTCCCATTCGCCGCCGTCGCCCGTAAAGGTTGACACACGCACGAGCGCTGCGGGGTCGAGAGCGGTCAGGCGGTCTGCGTGGTAGTGGCGGGCGGCGCCTGAAGCCGAAGGCATCGCGACACCGAGGTGAAGCGGAGCGCGCCGAGCAAGCGCTGCACGCGCGCCTGCGTGCGCTGCAGACCGGCGTAGTGCCGCATGCGCGTCGGCCACCCCACGGGCAGCCGCGGCTGGTCGGGGTCCAGCTCCCACGGGTGGATGTAGAACATCCCCGGGATGCCGGACTCGTCGTGCTCCCTGAACGCGCGACGGATCACGCCGTACGGGAAATGGCGCAGATACGCCCCGCCGGCGGCCGGAATGCGAAGCTTCCCGACCACGGTCGTGGTGAGCGGCAACTCGCACAGCGAGCCGCTGGCGCGACGGATGACGTGCGGAATGGGCGGTGCCGAGGGGTAGCCGTAACCGGGGCGGCGAATGGGGAAGAGGCTGGAATCGTAACGATACCCTTCCTCGATCAGCACATCGAAGGCCCACTCCAACCCGGGGACGATCGAGAAGCTGGGCGCCCGAAAACCCACCACCGGCTGTCCGCTCACATCCTCGAGCAGGGCTTTGGAGGCGCGGATATCATCACGAAATTCTTCCGGCGTCATGGCCGTCACGCGACGATGCCACCATCCATGCGAGGCAATCTCGTGACCCGCTGCCGCGATGCGGCGTACGACATCCTGATGCCGGTCCGCGATCCACCCCAGCGTGAAGAACGTGCCTTTCGCATTATGCTGAGCGAGGAGATCGAGCAGAAGATCGACCGTGGACGCGACGCGGCTCGGGTAGCTCGCCCACTGCGATCGCGGGACGAGATCATCGAACGCGCTGACCTGGAAATGTTCCTCCACGTCAACGGTGAACATGTGCTCTGTTGCCGAGTATTGAGCCGCGCTCATGATACGCGCCGCGTTGGATGGGGTTGGTCTGTCGTCTCGCATCGCGCGCCGATATTGCAGTTAGGGTGCCAGCCGTTCGACGGTACAAAGGCAGTACAAACGCAATAGCTTGAGGCCGGCTGCACCGCTGCGCTATGACCATCATCACGAAAGCGCATCTGGCGACAAGTGCACATCACGTGTGCCACGGAATGTTGCATTGATACAACAAAAGAAAATCGGTATCGCGATTGCGGCCGCGGGGTTCCTCGCCATCGCGGCTCTCACGATGACGCCAAACTACGGGCAACAGCAACCAAACCCAAGCTTCTGTTTGGTGTGCGGCACCTTTGGTGGAACGGACGTGCTGCTCAACATCCTGCTGTTCATTCCGTTCGGCCTGGGACTCAGGCTCTCCGGAATGCGGGCATGGAAGGCTCTCATCATTGCCGCAGCCACTTCGCTCGCGATCGAGGTGCTCCAGGTTGGCTTCATCGTGGGACGCGACGCAAGTCTTGGCGATCTGGTGAGCAACAGCGTAGGGGGATTGGTCGGCATCGGGCTCGCCACGAGTTGGCGCGCATGGCTCTTCCCGCGTGCGTGGCTGGCGCGCCGCCTCGCACTCGGCGGAGTGGTGGCATGGGTAGCCATTCTCGCCGCATCCGCATGGGCAGCACAACCCTCTCTGCCGGATCTCCCCTACTGGGGCCACTGGGCATCCCTCACGGGCCCGGGTCCGCTCTTTCCCGGCAAGCTCATCGATGTGTCAGTGGGAAACAGGAGGCTGCCATGGGGACCGCTCTGGAACAGCCGCCCGTACCGGCATGAACTCTTTACCGATCACGCGCCGTTCCGGGCCATAGTGCTCCCCGGCGTACCGGTGGAGGGGCTCGCCCCCATCACCCGGATCACGGACCTCCACCGCCAACTCGTCATCCTGCTGGGACAGGAGGGCCGTGATCTCGTGTTCATCATGCGAACGCATGCCAGCGACCTGCGGCTGCGCGACCCCGTGCTGCGGATCGCGAATGTCTTTCCGGACTCCGCCAGTGTCGCCGCGCGGAGCCCGTCGGCCCCGCCCGATCTGCTCCATATCGCCGGCGGCTATTCCGGGCGCGCATACTGGGTGAGCGCCTCCGCCCAGGGCATGGAGCGGCGCCGCGTGCTGCCGCTCGGCCCCGGCCTCGGCTGGAGCTATCTCATTCCCTTCCGCTACGCCGCCGGGAAAAACGCGGACATCCTGACTGCCGTGTGGCTTGGCGCGCTGCTCTTCCCGGTGGGGTACTGGGGTGCCCGTGCTGCCGCCGGTGACCGGCGACCGATGGAGCGGCGCGCACGGCGCGGCGGAACGATGGAGATGGTCGCTCTGCTCATCCTCGCGGTCGTCGCGGGGCTGCTGGTCGTCCCGTTGCTCTTCGCCGAACCGCTGCCGCACAGCTGGCAGTGGCTGGCGTGCGGCGTCGGGGCGCTACTCGGATGGGAGCTCGGAGCGCAGCGCGTTTTTGTGCGCGCCGCAACTTGAATCTGCTGCGCTTCGCGGCCACTATTGCATCGTGGATGTCTTGCTGACGGCACTCGATGCCCTGATTGTGGTGGCGCGTCAGGCGGTTTTCGTGATCGCGGTCGCATCATTCGTGGTATTCGCGGTCGACTGGCTCGTGCGGACTCGCCGCATCAACCCGTTCAATCCCGTGGCGCGCTTCTACCGCCACGCGGTGCACCCCATCACGCTCCCTATCGAGCGGCGCGTGGTGCGGGCGGGAGGCGTGCCGTCCAGCGCCCCATGGTGGACACTGGTGGGCGTGGTGGTCGGCGGCATCCTGCTCATTGTGCTGTTGCAGTTCGTGCGCTCGCTGTTCGCCTCGGCGCTCATCGCGATGGTGTCCGGGGGCGCCGGCCTGGTGTATCTCATCATTTCGTGGACGTTCGGCATCCTGCAGATAGCGGTGCTGCTGCGGGTGGTCTCCTCCTGGCTCCATCTGCCGGAATGGAAGTGGTGGCTGCGCTGGTCCGTGGTACTGAGCGAGCCGATTTTGCGCCCGTTGCGCCGGGTGATTCCGCCGTTCGGGATGATGGACGTGACACCGATCGTCGCGTGGTTCGCGCTCCGGATCATCGAGAGCATCCTGTTGCACGCTCTGTGAACGAGAGGCTGAGAGATGGCCGCGACTCTGTTGATCGGGAAAGACGACGCGTTGCTGGAAGGGCTCGCGCAATCGCTGGCGGCGGCTGGTCATCGGACGCGTATCGTGCAGACGATCCGCGACGGGATCGCGGCGGCCGCTGAGAGCCTGCCGCTCGTCGCCGTGGTGGACCGCACCCTGGCACTCGACGATCGAGAGCTGCTCTCGATGCCGCTCGCGCGCGGCGGCGCGCTGGTACTCTTCTGCTCAGAGCAGATGGATGAGCCGCCGCTCTCCTCCGCGCTGCAGCGCTCGGTGCTCGCCGATCTCACTCTGCCGCTCGAGCGGCATCGGCTCCTCGCGCTTGTACAGCGTGTGGC
>DASUKA010000094.1:0-3332 GCA_036278935.1 Gemmatimonadaceae bacterium | reverse complement strand
CTCGGATGTGCTCACCCAGTTCCTGGTGGAGAGCATCGTGATGAGCCTCTTGGGCGGCGTGATCGGGCTGCTTGCCGGCGTGGGCGGCGCCATGCTGCTGGGCCACTTCATGGGGTGGAGTACGGCCACGCCGGTGTCCGCTGTCCTCATCGCGGTGGGCTTCTCGGCGGCCGTCGGCATCTTCTTCGGATTCTACCCGGCACGCAAGGCCGCCGCGCTCGACCCGATTCAGGCGTTGCGCTACGAGTGAGCGTGCAGACGCCGCCCTCCACTCCCGGCGGCGGGAGTGGAGGGCGGCGTCTCACTCACGAAGCCGACTGCTCAGAACTTCCAGCTTGCTCCGAGGCCGAGCGTACCGTAGCCGAAACCGAGCTGCCCCTGCAGCGCCAGGGTCGGCGAAAGAAAGTAGCGCAGGCCAGCCTGACCGGCGAGGTCCATCCCGCTCCCTGCCGCGCTGGCGGCCACACCGCCGCCGCTCCACGACGCGTTGACGACGGAGTAGACGAGCGCCAGCCCCAGATACGGATCGAACTTGGTGTGCTCCTTGAGCACGAAGTGATAATTGCTGAACAGTTGCAGCGGCACCACCGAATAGCTGTAGGCGCCGAGCCCGCGGAAGTCGCTGCTCCAGTGGTAGTAGTCGATGCCAAGTCCGGCGGCGATGATGCCGGGCCCGTGCTCGCCCGGTTTGGTGAAGCCGCGCTCGATCTGGCCGCCAATCGCCATGGCGCCATTCAGGTTCCCCATCCAGACGCGGGGGCCGGCGTAGTATGGCCCCGAAGAAAACTGCTGAGCGAATGCGGGTCGCGCGCCGGTCAGCGATCCGACAACAGCGGCGGCGGCCAGGAAACGGGAAAGATGCTTGAGCATACAGGGACCTCCGGAAGGTTGGGTACAGTGTTGCCGCGCCTCTCCCACGTGCGCTTGCGTAGCAGCCCGCTCATCTGATATGCTTTGCGCGCGGATTCCCCTGCCGGGCGAGGCCCGTGGAAACGGATTTCTGCTCACATTGCGCAATGACCGCCCGAAAACCGTCATGAGCCCCTCGCCGACGACCTCTGTCCCCGGCGGGGAGGGCGGTAGTTCCGGAGCATCGCCCGTTGAGCGCCGTGCGCTGGACGACCTGTACAGCCTCACCTACGAAGAGCTGCGACGGCTGGCCACCATCGTCCGGCGCGACCACCCCGGGGCGACGATCACTCCCACCACACTGGTGCACGAGGCGTGGCTCAAGCTGGCCGGCTCGCCTCAGGTGGCGGCCACCGGCCCTCTCCACTTCAAGCGCATCGCCGCGCGCGCGATGCGACAGGTGCTGGTGGAGGCGGCGCGTCGTCGCAAGGCGCAGAAGCGCGGCGGGAACGCCGCGATGGTGACCTTCGACGAGGCACTGGAAGAGGCGGCGTCGAGTGCTGATGATGTGCTGGCGCTCGATGCCGCGCTCGACGAGCTGGCGCGCATGGAGCCTCGTCAGGCGCTCATGGTGGAGAGCCGCTTCTTCGGAGGGCTGGATGTGGCCGAGACGGCGCAGCTGCTGAACGTGTCCGAAGCCACCGTGCTGCGCGACTGGCGCGCGGCCCGGGCATGGCTCGCGCGCGAGCTTCGCACCACGCATTGAGCAGCAGATCCTCCACTCCGGACCGGGGGCCCTATGGACGCCGAACGGTGGGATCGCATTCAACGGCTCTTTCACCGCGCGCTCGATCAGCCGGCCGGCGAGCGGCACGCATTCGTGAATGCCGAATGTGGCAACGACCCCGCGCTCTCCGCGGATGTGCTCGCGCTTCTGGATGAGGATGCGCGCGGCGGCTCCCTGCTCGATCGGGACATGGCGCAAGTAGCACGTGGCATGCTCGACGCGGCCATCCCGCCCTCCGTGGCGGAGCGGGCGTTCGGCCCGTACCGCGTGAGTGCCGTGCTCGGCGAGGGCGGAATGGGCGTGGTCTACCTGGGTCGTCGCGTCGACCTCGGCAGCGTGGCGGCCATCAAGCTCCTCCGCGATGCCTGGCTCTCACCAGCGCGCCTCGAACGCTTCCAGAGCGAGCAGCGCATGCTGGCGCAGCTCAATCATCCCGCCATCGCCCGCCTGTACGATGCCGACACGCTCCCAGACGGAACCCCCTGGTTCGCCATGGAGTACGTGGATGGGGTGGCCCTCACCAGCTACTGCGCTCAGCACGCATCCACGATGCATGAGCGGCTCGAGCTTTTCCGCCTGGTGTGCGAGGCCGTACAGCACGCGCACCGGCATGCCATCATCCACCGCGACCTGAAACCAAGCAACATCCTCGTGACCGCTGAGGGCGTGGTCAAATTGCTCGACTTCGGCATTGCCAAGCAAATCGAGGAGCTCGATCCCGCCGCGCACACGCGCACGGGTCTGCGGTTCATGACGCCGGCGTACGCCGCGCCGGAGCAGTTGCGCGGCAATCAACCCGGCACGTACACCGATGTCTACGCGCTGGGGGTGGTTCTCTACGAGCTGCTCACCGGCCGCCTCCCCTTCGATGTGACGAACCGCACGCCGGGGGAAGTCGAGCGGATGATCACGGAGGAGGAGCCCGAGCGTCCCTCCATCGCGGCGCGTGGCATGGCAGAGCCCACGCACGGCGCCCCCATGGCCGCCGTGAGTAAGGGTTCGTGGGCCGATCTGGATGTTCTCTGCCTCACCGCCATGCACAAGGATCCGCAGCGGCGCTACCGGACGGTCGATGCGCTCATACGAGACGTCGATCACTACCTGGGCAGTGAGGCGCTCGAAGCGCGCGGCGACAGCACGCCCTATCGCGTTCGCAAGTTCGCCGGGCGTCACTGGCGCCCCCTGGCTGCGGCAGCGGCCTCTCTCACCGCACTCGCCGTCCTCGTGGCGTTCTACACCTTGCGGCTGACCGCCGCGCGCAACAGCGCACTCGCCGAGGCTGCGCGAACCCAGCGCCTCGAGCAATTCACCCTCGACCTCTTCCAGGGCGGCAGCGAGGATGTGGCGCCCGCCGAGAGTCTGCGGGTGATCACGCTCGTGGATCGGGGCGCACGCGAGGCACGGGCGCTGGATGCGGATCCCGCCGTTCAGGCGGATCTGTACGAGACGCTCGGGAGCATCTATCAAAATCTGGGGAAGTTGGCGCCCGCGGATTCGTTGCTCAGCATGGCGCTCGCAAAGCGGCAACGTCTCTACGGCAAAGACAGCCGCGCGGTGGCGCATACCATGATGGCGCTCGGCCTGCTCCGCGCTGACCAGGCGCGATTCAAGGAGGCGGAGCAACTCGTGCGCGATGGACTGGCCATGAGCCGCCGCCACCTGCCGGAGTCCCACGCCGACGAGATCAAGGGAACCG
>DASUKA010000093.1:0-121559 GCA_036278935.1 Gemmatimonadaceae bacterium | reverse complement strand
CCAAAAGGAGAGGCTGTGGCCGACGCCCGAACCGAACTGCTGCAGGGCACGCTGGAGATGCTCGTCCTCAAGACGCTGCTGCTGGAGCCCATGCACGGATGGGGGATCGCGCAGCGCATCGAGCAGATGTCGCGCGATGTCTTCCAGGTCAACCAGGGTTCGCTCTACCCGGCGCTGCAGCGGATGAAGCGCAAGGGGTGGGTGCGCTCCGAATGGCGGGTGACCGAGAACAACCGCCGGGCACGCTACTACCAGCTGACCAACGCCGGCCGCAAGCAGCTCGACGTCGAGCGGCGCAACTGGGCGAACGTGTCGTCCGCGGTGAACTGGATTCTGAACGCTCCGTTGGCTGAGGGGGCGGTATGAGAATCCTCGCCGAATTGCGCGAGCGCGCATGGGCACTGCTGTTCCGCGCCCGCGAGGAGCGCGAGATGGCCGAGGAGATCCGCTTCCACATCCAGAGGCAGACCGAGCAAAATCTCCGCGCCGGCATGCGCCCGGACGAAGCGCGCCGCCAAGCTCTCCTGAAGCTCGGCGGCGTCGAACGCTTCAAGGAGGAGTGGCGCGACGCGCGCGGCGTACGGTGGCTGGAGGATCTCTCGCGCGACGCGCGCTACGCGATGCGGCGGCTGACCCGGGAGCGGGGCTTTTCCATACCCGTGATCGTTACACTCGCACTCGGCATCGGCGTGACGGCAGCGGTGTTCGCGCTCGTCAACGCGGTGCTCCTCAAGCCGCTTCCCTACCCGCAAGCAGACCGGCTGGTGGCGGTGGGACACACGGCATCCAGAGTCAAGCTGCCGTGGCAAGGACTCTCGCCGGGCACGTTCCTGTATTACGGCAAGCAGAATCGCGTGTTCGAGAGCATGGCGGTCTACGTGGAGCACCTGCGCACCGTGAGCGATCCCGGTACGTCAGAGGCGCCCGAACGCGTCAGGATGTTGGAAACGTCGCCGAGTCTGTTCTCGGTGCTGCATGCAACGCCATATCTCGGGCGCTTTTCCACCGCCGCGGATTTTCACCGGGGCACACCGGGCGGAGCAGTCCTCATCAGCTACGATCTCTGGGCGCGGCGCTATGGCGCAGATCGCGGGATCCTCGGCCGCACGATCGAGGTCGACCGCACGCCATTCATCGTGGTGGGCGTGGCGCAGCCCGGCTTCCACTTCCCCACGCCCGATACACAGATCTGGGCCGGCTGGCCGCAGGAACCCTTTGTAGCGGCGGACGGACCCCACGTCAGCGCGCGGATGTTGTTCGAGACCGGGATCGCGCGGCTCAAGCCAGGCATCACGCCTGACGTCGCCCAGCGCGACCTCCAGCGGCTTGTGCGCTCGATGCCGGATGCCTTCCCCGACATCACCACGAAGCAGCTTGGCGACATGGGCCTCCACGCGACGGTCACGCCGCTCAAGGATGTGATCGTTGCCAATGCGCGCGTGCCACTCCTGCTGCTGAGTGCCACGGCCGCATTCCTGCTCCTCATTACCTGGGCGAACGTCACCAACCTCTCACTCATTCGGAGCGAGCGCGAGCGACGAGAGGTCGCCATGCGCCGGGCGCTGGGCGCCACCGACGGTCATCTCGTACGCCGCTTTCTGATGGAGGGGTTCATCGTCGCGGCGGCTGGGGGCGTTCTGGGACTCGTCCTGGCCTACGCGGCAATCACCACTCGCTTCGGCTTTGCACGGGACGCCATCCCGCGGCTCGGCGGCGTCCACATGGACAATGCCGTGGTAGCTGTTGTCCTGGTGCTCTCGCTCGCGAGCGCCCTGCTGCTGAGCGGTATCTCGTTGCTGAGCGCTCGGCGGTCGAAGCCGGCGGTCACACTCGCGGGCGGACTCACGCATATGACGGTCGGACGCCGCGAACAGAGTGTGCGTCGGCTGCTGGTCGCTGCGCAGGTGGCCCTCGCACTCACGCTGCTCGTTGGCTCCGCCCTCATGGCGCGGAGCTTCTGCAAGCTCACAGAGGTCACACTCGGGTTCCGGCCCGCGAATCTCCTCACGTTCTATATGCCGGTTTCGGCCGGCGCCTACCCGAACTACCGTACCTCCGCCCGTATCGATCACGAGGTACTCACGCAGCTCCGTGCACTTCCCGGCATCGAAGCGGCAGAAGCCGGGGACATTGCCGGCTTTCCACTCGCTGGACCGCGTCAGCTCAAGGCCCGGCTCATGGCGACGGGCCATCTGGCATCCGCGGACTCGGCGGAGGCCCCGTACGCGTTCGTGAGTTTTGCGACGGCAGGGTACTTCCGGACGATGGGCATCCCGCTCATGCACGGCCGTCCGTTCAAGACAGGCGATATGAACCACGAATCGCCAGGTGTGATCCTCAGCGCATCGCTCGCGCGCGCGCTCTTCGGCAGTGAGAACCCCATGGGCAAGCGCGTGCAATGGGCCGGCAGCGGATATCATAATCCCCCGTACACCGTGGTCGGGGTCGTCGGCGATGTACCGAGCGTGACCATCAGGGATGGGCCATCCAAGGTGGTCTACTTCCCGAACGTCTACCCTCCGCAGGCCGACACCATCACGAACGTCCTGCTGGACTTCATTCCCGATGCCGAGGTGTACGTTCTCCGCACCACGCTCCCTGCCTCCGCGCTCCTGCCGGCGATCCGCCGAGCCGTGCGCGACGTTGATCCGACGCTCGCGATTGGCAAAGTCGCAACGCTCCAGGATACCGTCGCCGACTCGATGGCGCAGACGCGACTGATGATGCTCCTCCTCCTCGTTGCCGCCACCACCGCGCTCGCGCTCGGTGTGGTCGGCCTCTACGGCGTGCTCGCGTACGCCGTGGCGCAACGGCGCTCGGAGCTTGGGCTACGCATCGCGCTCGGCGCCACACCAGCAAGTGTGACGCAGATGGTCGCGCGCCAGGGCGTGCTCCTCGCGCTTGTCGGCATCGCCGCCGGCATCCTTGCCGCTTTCGCGCTCACGCGCTTTCTCGGCAGCCTGCTCTACCAGGTGAGTCCGGGCGACCCGAGCTCCTACGTCGCGGCGGCCGCGCTGCTCTTCGTCATCGCGCTCGCGGCGAGTTACCTCCCCGCCCGCCGCGCAGCCCACGTCGATCCCATCGAGGCGCTACGCGTAGAATGAAGGTCCTGCCTCCTCATACCCGCTCTTCCGCCACCTCCTCCACCACCGCACGCTCCGGCCTGTTGCGACCCACCGTGAGCAGATACACCGGAATCCCCACCAGAATCCCGAGGAACACGCCCAGCGTTCCCCACCGGCTGGAAGGCTCGATCACCGCGTTGGCCAGCAGGAAGATCGTCGCCAGCACGAAGAGGCCCGGCACCACCGGATAGAGCGGCACCCGGAAAGGTGGATCGTACCCTGGGCGCTTGCGCAGCGCGAACACCGACGCCACTCCCAGCGCGTAGAACGGGACGATCGCGATCACAAAGGTATCGGCCAGCTGCTCGAAGGTACCCATGAGCACGAAGACGATCCCCAGCAACGCCGTGAGCGTGATGGCCACGTACGGCGTCTGGAAGCGGGGATGGACCGCCGCCACCTTGCGGAAGAAGAGCCCGTCGTCGGCCATCGCGAAGAAGATGCGCGGCGCGGTGATGAGCGAGCCGTTGAGCGTGCCGAACGTGGAGAGCATCACGGTGCTGGCGACGAAGATCACCCCCGCCGGCCCGATGAGCCGGGCCGCTACGTCCGCGGCGACGAGCGGCGAGCGCGCGACCTGGTTGACGTCCAGCACCGCGAGGTAGGCGAGATTCGCCAGCAGGTAGATCACGATCACCGCCACCACGCCGATAATGAGCGCGCGCGGCAGATTCCTGCGCGGATCCTTCACCTCTCCCGCCACGAAGCTCAGGTCCGCCCACCCATCGAACGCCCAGAGCACCGACACGAGGGCCAGCCCGAACGCCGCCACGGTGAAGCTTCCGCTCGGCGCAAGCGGCGTGTACTGGCCGCCGGTACTCGGGAGGGCGAGCGCGAAGGCCACGAGCACGATGAACACGAGCCCCCCGTACTTCGCGATCGTGGTGATGTTCTGCACGAGCGAGCCCCACCGGATCCCCACGTAGTTGAAGAAGCCGGTGAGCGCGATGGCGGCCGCGGCGATGTAATGCACGTAGGCACTGTACGGCGCCACCGCCGGGTTGTGCCCCAGCACGCGCAGATAGTACTCGGCGAAGGTCGTGGCCACGGCGCCGAGTGAGGCCGCGCGGATGATCACCAGCTCCGACCACCCGAACAGGAACGCGGGCAGCCGCCCCCACCCGTCACGAATGAAGACGAACAGCCCGCCCGTATACGGCAGCGCGCCGGCCACTTCGGCCAATGTGAGCGCGCCGCAGAGCGCGAAAAGCCCGCCGATCACCCATGCCACGAGCATCGGGAGCGAGCCGGGAAGCCGCTGCGCAATGCCCGCGGGCGAGCGGAAGATCCCCGACCCGATGGTCGACCCGATGAGCACGGCGACGGCGCTCCACAGTCCAAGGCGGCGCGGGAGCGTGGAGCGGCTGGCGGGCGGGATGGCGCGGGCAGCGTCGGGGGGAGGGGGCATGCAGGGTATGGTAGTGGGCAGGGGGGGAGCGGGGCAACTCTGAGAAGTGAGCGAGGGACGGCAGGGTGTAAGGGAGTAGGGTATTGGGTGTCGGGAAACGGCCTGCACTACCCCTTGTCATTCCGAGGGAGCGGAGCGACCGAGAAATCTCTGCCAACCACTGCCGCTCGGAATGACAATCGGATTGCGATCGCAACGTATAAGACTGTTTCTGACCCACTGACTCACTGACTCACTCTCCCCCTGCGGGGTAATCCCTGACGCACACCCAGCTCCAGGGTTGACCCCCTCCGGGGCCCGTGCGAACTTTGGGGGATTTTCATGCCGCGCATCGTTCTTGCACTGCGGCACCTTTCCAACTTGTGGATTCACGCTTGGCTGACGCGTTCTTCTGGCTGGCCGTCCTGTGCTGTGTTGTCGCGCAGGTGGCCATTACTCGCTCCGCGTTCCGGACCCCTGGCCGCGCCGAGGGGGCGGGGGATGTTCCCCTTCCACACCGCGTGTCCGAGATCGCCTGGACGCTCATCCCCGCTGTCGGCCTCGCTCTCGTGCTCATGGTCACCTGGCATGTGATACATCTGCCATCCCTGCCGCCGTTCTTCCCGCCGGGGTCCAACAGCGCGATCGTGCCCGTTCCCTGATTGAGGTAGAGAGTGAACTCGCTCCGGCGATGGTCATACGTTGCCCTCGCACTTGCATACTTGCAGATCGTCTTCGGCGCCATCGTGCGCATCTCGGGCTCCGGGCTCGGGTGCGGCGATCACTGGCCCACCTGTGACGGGCAGTGGTTCCCGTCGCTCGTCAGCACGCACCTCGTCATCGAGATCACGCACCGCCTGATCGCCGCCTCGCTCTTCGTGGCGATCCTGGTGCTCGTCGCGCTCGCCTGGCGCCACCGGCGCGAGCCCGGCGTGGCTGGCCCGCGAGGCGTGCTTCGCCCGGCAAGCTGGGCGGCGGTGCTCTGGTTCGCGCCCGCGATTCTGGGCGCGATCACGGTGTGGCTGGAGCTGCCCCCACTCATCATCGTCGTGCACCTGCTCCTGGCCATGACGTTGCTCGCGGTGCTGGCGTGGACGGTCATCCGGGCGAGGGGGTTGGGCGGTCAGGCGGTACTGGCGGGCGGCGTGTCGCCGCGCACGGCGCGCGGGGCCATCGCGGCGGCGGGGTTGGCGATCATTGTGGTGGGCATGGGCGCCGTGACCGCCAACGTGCCCGCGGCGGCCGCGGCGTGCCACGGATTTCCGCTCTGTAATGGCCAGTGGCTCCCCGCGGGGCGGCCGCAGCATGTGCAACTCGTGCACCGCGTGCTGGCGTTCCTCCTCTTCTTCCATATGATCGGACTCACGATCGGGGTAGCGCGGCGGCGCGAGCTGCCCGCAGTGGTGCGCGCGGTACGCACCGGCATGGGAGTGATCGTGCTGCAGATTCTGGTCGCCGCCGCAATGGTGTCGCTCTACCTCCCGCCAGTCTTGCAGTCGCTGCACGAAGCCATGGGTGCCCTGGTCTGGCTTTCGCTCTTTACCATGGCCTCGCTCGCGGCCATCGGATCGCGCCGCCCGCGGCTCGTCTCGCCGGAGGCCGTGCGTGGCGCCGAGCCGCCGCTCGTGCCACGAACGCCGCGGAGCAGCGTGGGCGTGGTCGCCCGGAGCGTGGACTCGTGACCGGCGCCGCCATCACCGAGGAGCGCACACGGTCGCTCGCCCGCGACCTCGTGATGCTCACCAAGCCGCGGATCATCTCGCTCCTTCTCGTCACGACCGTCATTCCGATGTTCGTGGCGGGCAGCCCGAGCCTGTGGCTGGTGCTCGTCGTTACCGCAGCGGGCTACCTCATGGCCGGCGGTGCGAACGCGGTGAACATGTACATCGACCGCGACATCGACGATCGGATGGCGCGCACGCGGCTGCGCCCCATTCCCAGTGGGCGGATGGCGCCGCGCGCGGTGCTGGCCTTTGGAGTTCTGCTCGCCACCACGGCCACGATGCTCTTTGCGCTCATGGTGAACGTGCTGAGCGCGGCGCTCGCACTCGCGGGATTCTACTTCTACGTCTTCATCTACACGCGCTGGCTCAAGCGCCGCACGCCGCAGAACATCGTGATCGGCGGCGCGGCCGGTGCCTTTCCGCCGCTGGTCGGGTGGGCCGCCGTCACCGGGCGGATCGACCTGGCGGCGATCTATCTCTTTCTCATCGTCTTCTACTGGACACCGCCGCACTTCTGGGCGCTGGCATTGCTCAAGCGACACGACTACAACCGCGCCGGCGTCCCCATGGCGCCGCTGATCTGGGGCGAGCGCGAGACGATGCGGCAGATGCTCTGGTATACGCTCATTCTCATCCCCATCACGCTGCTGCCTGCGGCGTTCGGCGCGTTCGGAGCGTTCTACACCATCTCGGCGGCAGTGCTTGGAGGGATCCTCCTCGCCGGCGTCATCAAGATGATGCGCACGAAGGAGTGGACGGGGCCGGCCTGGAAGGTGTACAAGTTCTCGCTCCTCTACCTGGCGCTGCTCTTCGTCGCGATGGCCGTGGACCGCGGATTCGCTCGATGAGGCGCACGCGCACCCTGCGCGATGACTCGGCGGCCGAGCAACTCGTGGTGAACGTGGATGGCGGCCCGCCCGACACTGACTACACGCTGATACTCGACGGGCGATCGGGCGGCCGCGTGCACGTGCGCGAATGGAACTCGCAGAACCGGGGCGGCGCCGCGCGCGAGTACGACACCTCCGCCGAGGAGATCTACGCGCGCCTCGAGCGCGCGGCCGCCGACCGCCGGCGAATCAGCACGGACCTGCTCCGCATACGCGCATGGCTCGACGCTCCCGCGCGCTGAGCGCGTCCGGTTCCGGCGGCGCGGGCACGCGGCGGCTCCCTTCGCCAAGGGCCCTGCGTCCGCTCTTCCGCCGCATGCGCCCCCATAGCGGGGCGCTCGTGGTGGGGAGCATCTGTCTCGTCCTCAGCGCGCTTGTCGGGCTCGCCTTTCCGCTGATCGTCAAGTATCTGCTCGACGCGGCCTTCGTGTCGAAGAGCATGCGCGTGCTCGACCGGATTGCCGCGGGGCTGCTCGCGCTGTTCGTGCTTCAGGCGTTGCTCAACTTCATCCAGGTGTGGCTGTTGAGCGCGACCGCGGAGCGGGTGATCGCCAAACTCCGGGAGGATCTCTTCGCGCACCTGGTGCGTCTCTCCCCCGCGTTCTTCACCGAGCGCCGCACGGGCGAGCTGACCAGTCGACTCTCGACCGACGTCACGCTCCTGCACTCGGTGATGAGCTACCAGGTGACAGAGTTCTCCCGCCAGGTGCTCTTCCTCGTGGGCGGAGTCATTCTGCTCACCATGACGCACTGGCGGCTCACGGTCACCACCCTCGCCGTTGTGCCCTTTGTGGTGGGCGTGGGGTGGCTGTTCGGGCGGGCGCTGCGCCGGGCGAGCACCGGCGTGCAGGACCGCATCGCCGATGCCATGGGCACGGCCGAGGAGGCGTTCTCGCAGATCCGCACCGTGCAGAGCTTCACGCGTGAGCAGGAGGAGAGCCGCCGCTACGGCGCGCAACTGCAGGACGTGGTGGTGGCGGCCGTGCGCCGCGCCAAGATCCGCGGGATGTTCTTCGGGATCATCACCTTCTGTGCGTTCGGCGGCGTGGTGGCCGTGCTCTGGCAGGGCGGCGTGCTCGTGCTGGAAGGGCAGCTCACGGCCGGCGCGCTGGTGGCGTTTCTCCTCTATGCCGTGCTCGTGGCCGCGGCCGTCGGCTCGCTGGCCTCGCTCTTCGGCAACTACCAGGAGGCGGTGGGCGCGGCGCACCGCGTCTTCGAGTTGCTCAACACCGCCCCCACGGTGGCCGAGCCGGCGAAACCGGAGCCGCTGCTACGCCCCGTACGCGGCGATGTGCGCGTGGAGGGGGTGACGTTCGCCTACGGGCCCGATCTCCCGCCCGCGCTGCGCGACGTGTCGCTGCGCATCGCGCCGGGTGAGGTGGTGGCGCTCGTCGGCCCCTCGGGCGCGGGCAAGACGACGCTCGCCTCGCTCGTGCCGCGCTTCTGGGATGTGCAGGAGGGGCGGATCGCGCTCGACGGGATCGATGTGCGCCAGCTCTCCTTTGGCGATCTTCGTGGCGCGATCGGGCTCGTGCCGCAGGAGCCCACCCTGTTCAGCGGCACGGTACGCGAGAACATCGCGTACGCGCGTGCGGCGAGCGAGGCGGAGATCGTCGCCGCGGCACGCGCGGCGCACGCGCTGGAGTTCATCCAGGAGCTCCCGGACGGGTTCAACACCCGCGTGGGCGAGCGCGGCGTGAAGCTCTCCGGCGGACAGCGCCAGCGCATCGCGATTGCTCGCGTCTTCCTCAAGAACCCCGCTGTGGTCATCCTCGACGAGGCCACCTCGAATCTGGACAGCGAGAGCGAACACCTCATCGAGGAAGCGATGGAGGAGCTGCTGCGCGGCCGCTCCACGCTCATCATCGCGCACCGGCTGAGCACCGTGCGGCGCGCGGATCGGCTGGTGGTGCTCGACCACGGACGGATCGCCGAGGAGGGGCGCCACACGGAGCTCCTCGCGGGCGATGGCGTATATGCTCGGCTTTACCGGGTGCAGTTCCCGGAGGCGGAGGCGCCGGTACGGTAAGGCGGGAAAGGCGAGAGGAGAAAGGAGAAAGGCGAGAGGCTGACGTCGGGAGCGAGAACGAGTGACGGGCGCCCCGGGCGTCAGTCGGGGGTGGGGGTGCGGTCGGCGACGCGGACATCGTGCACGCGTACCTCTCCGCCGTGCAGCGGGTGCAGGACGACGCCCAGTGGTTGCACACCGGCATTCGCCCCGTGAGGCGTCGGTACGCGCGCGGCAATGGTGAGTGACAGTTCGGCGGGCACGCCGCAGGCGTGGTAGCGGCCCAGCGAGTCCGAGCTGATCTGGATGCCGCGCGCGTGCGTGGCGATCACATCCGGGTTCATCTGTATCGTCTTCCAGCTCACCGTCACGAGCGCGTTCGGTACGGGAATGCCCGACGTCCACTCGCGCACCGTGCCCATGACGAGCGCCTGATCCGGTCCGCGCGTGCTGTCGGGGCACTGCATCGCGAAAATGGATGGCAGGGACGGCACGGCGAGCCGCACGCTGTCCGCGAGACCGCGCCGCAGTGCCACCTGGCGCTGCAGCGGGCCGAGCGCGAGTGAATCGAGCCGGGGATGCGATACCGCCACGGTGTAGCGGCCGCCGCTGAGTCCGGAAAAGTGGAAGCGACCAGCCGAGTCCGTGCGTGCGCTGTCCGCCATACCGACCAGGAAGACGAGCGCATGCACGAGCGGACCGCCGCTGATGCTATCCGTCACTACACCGGTAAGAGATGCCATCTCACTGTGAACGAACAATGCGGCGTTGCCCGCAGCCACGCGCAGCACGTCTCCGCCGGACTCGTGCACGCCGTCCACGAGGGTATCGCGCTGGTGGAAGCGCCCGATGTAGATGCCGAGATGCGGCATCCTGATCACCCAGTGCTGGATGATCCACGCCCCGGTGGGCAGACGGCGGAAGTCCAGGTCCCCGCCAAAGCGATGCTTCGGGAGGCGGGAGGGTAGATCCGTGTAATAAAACTGGAGCGTGTGCAGCTCACCGGTGCGGCGATCCAGCCAGAGCGTCCCCGTCACGTTGGGTACGTCGAGATCCTTCACGGGCTCGAACCCCAGACCGATCAGGGTGCGCGCGCTGTCCTTGCTGGCGGTTACGCGAAAGCAGTGGTGCTCGGCGAAGGCATCCGACAGCAGGACGTGCGCATCCGGGGCGTAATACCAGCTCTCCGTGTCCGCCAGCTGTGCATAGCCGTTCATCTCCAGGAACTGCGCCGGCATGGCGGCGAAGGGCTCGGTGCTCATGCCGGTCACCACCGTGTCGCTCTCGCGTTTGACCTGCTCTTCGTCGCTGTCCAGGTCGCGGTCGAACTTGCGCACGGTCGTCTGGACGAGGTGCTGCTGCTCGGTGAGCGTCGTGGCGGTGAGCGCCTTGCGCACTTCATTCCAGAGCGTGAAGGCGGCGCGCCCCTCCTCAGGGCGCGTCGTACAGCGCTCTTTTCCTGTCACCTTGATGGTCGCGAGCTGGACGGGAACCGCGGAGGCCACCAGGAGCACCGCCAACTTCTGGCCTGCCGCGAGCGTGAAGGGCGTGCTGGTGGTGCTGCGGAAGCCGATGCGTCTGGCCTGCAGCCGGTAGCGTCCGGGCATGGGCGCCGGCAGAGTGGCGTATCCGTCGGCATCGCTGATGGCTGCGGCCACCTGCGCGCCGGAAGCGTCCATGAGCGCGACAATGGCCCCGTAGAGCGGCTGCCCGCTGCCCGCGTCCACCACATGGCCGCGAACGATCTGGGCGCGTGCGCGAGCGGGCACCGATACCGCCACGACGGCGAGCATCGCGATGGCGGCGCCGCGCAGCACGCGCCAGGCGTCACGCCCTGCGCCCGCAGGGCACGCGGCACAGCCGTGCGCGCCGCGCGTCAGGTGAATCGGCCATGTGAGCCATCGCATGCGAGATCTCCCGACCCGTCGTTCGTGACCGCGCTTTCTGCATCGTGCACGACTGACGCACAAATGGCAAGCCCGTGGCCGGTCCGGTGGCCTATCGGCTCAGAACGCGATCGTCACCTGCGTCGCTTCCCCCGCCCGCACCGTGACCGTCTGCGTCCTCATCCCCAGTCGCGGCTGCCAGGCCGCAAGGTGATAGGTGCCGGGGGGGACGTCGCTGAGCGCGAAGCGGCCATGCGAGTCGGTGACGTCGAAGTACGGCTGATCGAAGACCCGAATCCAGCCGCGTGTGTGCGGGTGCATGTCGCAGCGCACCTCCACCAGCCCCGGCTGATCGAGCACCGAGCGCACCGGCACCACCTGCCCCGCATCGGTCTCCGTGACGAGCGCGATGGTGGCGCCGGTGTGCGCGCGCACGAATCGCGTGCGGTGGATGGCGGGATCGGCGTTGAAGAGATCGAGCGTGCCGTTCACGGTCACCGCCTGAATACGAGGATCGAGCGCGCACTGCTCCGTCGAGAGGTCAAAGCGGCGGGCGCGCGAGAGCGCCTTCCCGCGCCGCGCGTCGGTGAGCCAGACAACCACGTGCCCCACGCGCCCGCCGTGCTCGTCCACCAGCGGAACTGACCTCCGTGCACCGCACACATCCCGGTCGCCGATCACCTGCACCACGGTGTCGCGCAGCACCCCACTGTGTACCGTCACCGTGCCGGTCACCCCACCCCCATTCTCCACCGCGATCACCTGGTAAGGCGCTGGTGGCACCGGAGGCTCGGCGGCATAGTGGAGCGTATCGCTCGCGACGGCGGCCGTATCCGCCGACTCGCCCTCGCTACTGGCGCAACCCGGAACGCACGTGAGGATGGTGAGACAGCACAGGAGAGGTGGGACGAGGCATGAGAGGGCGGTCACGGCGCAGCTGGCGGGGATGAAGGTGGTGAAGGTCGCGGGCTCGCGTGAGGGGCTGGCGGCACGGCGCTACGGCGCGGGCGTCCACCGTCGCCTCGTCATCAAATACACGACGAGACCGAGCATGAGCAACACGAAGCCGAGCGCGGACAGCCCAGGCTTGCTCACGATGGCACTGGCGACGGCGGCCAGCGCCGCCAGTACGAAGAGGGCGGGCACCACGGGATAGCCCCACACGCGATACGGGCGCTCGGCGTGCGGGCGGGTGCGCCGGAGCACGAACACGCTGGCGCCCCCCAGACCGAAGAAAATCCAATCGGGAAACACCACCGCGCTCAGCAGTTTGTCCAGCGAGCCATGGAGCGCCCAGAGCAGCACCAGCGTCCACACCCCCATGATCGCGATGGAGATGTACGGCGTGCCGAAGCGCGGATGGATGCGCGCCGCCGCCGGGAAGAACGCGCCGTCGCGCGAGAGCGCATAGAGCACGCGCGGGTTGGTGAGAATGATCACGTTCACGATGCCGAGAAACGAGAGCATGGCCGCGAGCGTGATGAGCGTTGCGCCGAGCGGCCCGACAAGGCGCTCTGCCGTATCGGCCGCGACGGCGGTGCTTACGGCCAGCCCATCGCGACCGAGCGCGTGCACGTAGACGGCGTTCGCGCCGATGTAGCAGACGATCACGATCGCGATGCCCAGCGCGAGCGCCCGAGGCAAGTTGCGCTGCGGATCGCGGATCTCGCCCGCCACCATGTTCATTTGCTGCCACCCGCCAATGGTGAAGAGCACGGGGACGAAGGCAGCCGCCAGCTGCGCGACGACCGACTGCGGCGGCGGCGGCGCGACGGCCGGGCTCACCGCGCCCCCGAGTCGCCCCCACAGAATCAGACCGCCGGCGATGAGCAGCGCCAGCACCGCGATCTTGAGAACCGTGAGCGCGTTCTGCACGGCCGCGCCCGGGCGCACGCCCAGGTAGTTGGTGGCGGTGAGCAACACGATGGCAGCCGTGGCCAGCGGAAGCGTGCCGCCCAGCGGGGCCAGGTCAATGAAATGACCGGCATACTGCGCAAAGGCCACGGCCACCGCCGCATCGGCCGCGGTGGCGATGCTGGCCAGCACCATCCACCCATACAGGAACGCCGGCAGTTGGCCGAACGCTTCGCGGATGTACACGTACGGCCCGCCCGCATCAGGGAGCATGGCGCCCAGCTCGGCGTACGTGAGCGCACCGGCCAGGGCGACCAGCCCTCCGGCCACCCAGATGCCGAGAATCCAGGGGGCACTGGGCAGCGCCCGCGCGACCACGGCGGGGGTGAAGAAGATCCCGCCCCCGATAATCCCCCCCACCACGATCATCGCGGCGGAGAAGAGGCCCAGCTCGCGCTCCAGCCCTCGCCGCGCGTGGCCGGTGGCTGGCGAAGCTGGCGTTCGTCCCGCCGCCGGCGCCGTGGTCATCGCACGCGCATCACACGACCAGGAGATCGCGCTGGTAGTCGCTCGGCGTGATGATGGCTTCCCCCTCGCCGAGGTACGCGTTCACCTCGGTGCGCATGCCGACGTCGCCCGGGATGTAGATGCCCGGCTCGATGGAGAACGCGACGCCCGGGATGAGGGCGCGCTCCTCGCGGGTCTCGAAGTTGTCCATATGCGGGCCGGACCCGTGGATGTCGCGCTCATCGATGGAGTGGCCTGTCCGGTGCGTGAAGTACTGGGCGACGTCTCGTTCCGTCATCACCTGGCGCGCCGCGTCATCCACTTCCGCGCCGCGCATTCCCGCACCCTTCGCGGCGCGTGACCGCACGAGCGTGATGGCCGCGTCGCGCGCGTCGCGCACCGTGCTCCAGATCTCCTGCTGGCGTGCGGTCGGCTCGCCCAGCACGCCCATCCATGTCTGGTCGGCATAGACACCGCCGGGCTCCCTGGCCCAGAGGTCGATGAGCAGCGAGTCGCCAGGCTCGATGGTCCTGGGACGCTTGGCGGACGGCGCGTAGTGCGGATCGGCTGCACTGGCGCCGGCCGCCACGATGGGCGGATCCTCGGTTTCCAGCCCGGCCTCAGTGAATCGGTCGAGAATCCACCGTTGCAGCTCGTGCTCGGTGGTTGGCGATCCGGCACGCGCCCGCTCACCGGCCAGGGTCAGCGCGTCGCGCGCCACGCGGGCCACGATCACGGCCGCACGCTTGTGCGATGCCAAGCCGGCCTCGCTCCACGTCGCGTAGAAGCGCGTCACGAGATCGGCGGACGACACGACCTCTGCGCCGGCTGCGCGCACCATCTCCAGCACGCCGGCGGGAACGCGATCGAGATACGGCACCGCATCGCCTGGCGAGTACTCCATGGCCACCCGCTTCCCCTGCACCAGGGCGCCGAGCTCCTGCTCGAACGTGCGCCACGTGCTGTACTGCTCGCGCTTCCACGCCGCCGGCCAGTTCCGCCACGGCCCCTGTTCGATGGCGTGCGTGATCGCGGTCGGCACCCCCGTTCGCGGAATGAGCGTGAAGATCCGCCGCGTGACCAGCCCCTTGAGCGAGAGCACTCCGGCCGCGATCGGGTTGGCGCCATGAAAGTCGAACAACAGCCACCCATCCAGCTCCGCCTCGGCAAGCGCGCGTTGAATGGTGGGGAGGGTTTCGGGAGTAAGCATGGGAAGCGAGTGAAGGTTAAAGTCAGAGGGCGAGGGAGAAGGGAACAGGGAGAAGAGCGGAACCGGCTCCCGGGGGATGGCCCTCAAAAGCTGAAGGCGGTCTCTCTTCCCGTCTCCCTGTTCCCTTCTCCCTCAGCTTTACCCCCACTCCGCGCGCCACTCGCAAGCGCCTTCGCCGCGGGCGGCGCAGCGAACGTGCTCCACCACGCCGTTGCCGGCGGAGAGCAGACGGAGCAGCTCACGCAGCCAGGCCTCGTAGTAGACGCACCCGACGCCGGGCGAGGCGCTCTCCAACGTCACGGAGCGCGACACTTCCAGCATGAGCGAGGAGCCCACGCGGCGGACATGGCCGTTGAAACAGCGCCCGGCGATCTGCCGCACCTGCCGCAGGGCGATCGGGCGCGCGAACAGCGCCGGCAGCGTCATGACCAGTTGGCGACTGAACGATGGTGTGGTGAGGTACGCCTCACGCGCCAGGTATCGGCCCGCAGCCTGGAACACGGCGGCCGCATCAGGGCGCCGGCCGATGAGCCGGGCCAGCGCGGCGGCCTCGTCGTGGACGGTCCGCTCATGTCGTCGCACCGCTTCACTGTAGCGGCGGATCTGGGAATAGACCGTCTCGCTCAAGCCGAGCCGTTTGTTGCGTAGCTCGGGAACGAATTCCGCTTCGAGATCGTCGTCCGGGGTATCGACGCTCCGAACGGCCTCGAGAAAGCTCAGCGGAAGGAGCGCGGCAACCGTCGTGGGCATGGGGGTTGGGGGGAGGGCCGACCACGAAGCTAACCTTCGCCCTGCCGCGGTTCAAGATAAAACCGCATTTGTTCTCTCGATGCGTTCTCTCTACATGCGCTACCGCTCTTTGCGGCCCGCACGGCTGCGGGAACACCGTTCCGGCCCCATTGCTTCATCCTCTGTACACGGACGTTCATTCACCTGCCTTGCGCATCGACAGGAGGAGCACGCACTATGTGCCATTCCCTGTTTTCACGTGCGGACGCTCCAACGGATTCGTGACGTGCCATGACCGATACACCTGCCAGCCACTCCGCTCCGTTGACCTGTTCAGAAGTCGTCGAGCGCATCTACGAGTTCCTCGATGGGGAGCTCACCGCCGAGGTCGAGGCGCAGATCCGCTCGCACCTGGCCGTGTGCAAGCGCTGCTATCCGGAGTTCGAGCATGAGCGGGTCTTCCTGCGCTTTCTGGAGAAGCGCGCTCTCATCGAGAAGGCTCCTCCCTCGTTGCGCAAGCGCATCTTCCAGACGCTCATGGACGAGGAGACTGCGCGACACGACACGTGATCGCGCGCGCGGGCGCGGGGCTCCTCATCGCGGTGGTCATCGCGAGTACCGCCTACGCTGCTGGCGCGCTCTCGCGCAGCGGCGCCATTGCCGCCATGGTCGTGGGCGCGATCTGCGTGGCGGCCGGATGGAGCTGGGGCGCGGTGCTCATCATCTTCTTCATTTCGTCCAGCGCCCTCTCGCGCCTGGGCGCGGACGTCAAGGCGCGCCGCATATCCAGCGTGGTCGCCAAGGGAGGCGAGCGAGATGCCGTCCAGGTGTTGGCGAACGGGGGGCTGTTCACCCTGTCAGCCGCGCTGACGCTGCTTGCTCCGTGGCCGGGCTGGCGGATGATGGGCGCGGGCGCACTGGCCGCGGCCGCCGCCGACACCTGGGGCACCGAGGTGGGAACGCTCGTAGGACGCCGTCCGCGCCTGCTCACCTCCCTGCGGCCGGTAGGCGTCGGGACGTCGGGCGGCGTGACGGCCCCGGGCTTGCTCGCGTTAGTCGCGGGAGCGCTGTTCATCGCCATCGTTGCGTCGCTGCTCCGCTGGCCCGCCGGCGTGCTCGGGTGGGCGTTCGCGGGCGGGGTGGCGGGCGCCCTGGCGGATTCATTGATGGGGGCGTGGTGGCAGGCGCGACGCTGGTGCCCCCGATGCAACGCGGGGACCGAACGGATGGTCCATGCATGCGGTACGGCGACAGTGCCGGCCGGAGGAGTCGCATGGCTGGACAACGACACCGTGAATCTCCTCGCGACGGCGGTAGGCGCGGCGGTCGCGCTCCTGGGGGTGTTGTGATCCGCTTGTGGCCCGTCGTCGCGGTGGCCGCATGCGTCGTCTGGGCCGCGTGTGACGGGATGCCGGATGCGTCACTGGCCACCGCTCCGCAACGCGGCACCAGCGCATCCTCGTCCCAGCCCTCGCCCGCACTCGTCGGACGGTGGTCGCACACCGAGATCTTCATGGCCGGGGGCGACCTGCGCTCCTCGCAGACGATCTGGAATTTCCGTGGCGACGCGAGCGTGCTCCGCACCGTGATCGCCACCAACGTGGACGACGGCATTGCCGATCGCGTGGATGCGAGCGGGAGCTGGCAAGCGCAGGGGAACACCGTGGCCATCACCTACGCACCGCCGGACACGGGGACCGTGCAGTTCACCTTCGTGGTGCACGACAGCACGCTCACCCTGGGCGGTCTGCTGTTCAGCCGGATCCCCTGATGCTACGCCCGGCCGTGCTGTCGCCGCACCACACCACGCGCTCCACGCGCGCTCGGATCCTCCTCGTGAGCGCCAATCGCGAGCATGCGCCGCAGCCGGTGGTCGCGAATGGTGTGGCGTGCGTTGCGTCCGCCCTCGACGCCGCCGGGCACGACGTGCACGTGGCGGATCTCTGCTTCGTGCGCGATCCTCATCGGGCTGTTCGCGAGGCCGTGGATGCCGTTCGGCCCGATGTGATCGGGATCTCGGTGCGGAATCTGGACAACAGCGACTCCATCGCGCTCCGGCACTATACGCCCGACCAGGCCGGCATCCTGCGCACGCTGCGTGAGGCGGCGCCGGGAGCACAGATCATCGCGGGCGGCGCCGCCTTTGGCGTGGCCCCCGACGCGTTGTTCCGGGAGCTGGGTGTGGACTACGCCGTGGCGGGCGATGGAGAGCGGGCGACGGTCGCGCTGGTGGACGCGCTGGCGGCCGGCCGCGCGCCGGGCGCCATTCCCGGCCTCGTGCGCCGTGCGGAGGGTCACATCACGCTCACGCCGCCGGGCGGCGACGCTGATCTCGATGCGCTCCCGCGCGCACAGATGCACCGCTGGCTCGACCTGCGCGCGTACGAGCGGCGGGGCGCGACGGTCCCCATCCAGACCAAGCGCGGCTGCGTCTTCAAGTGCGTCTACTGCACCTACCTCAACGTGGAGGGGTGGGGATATCGGCTGCGCAATCCAGAAGCCGTGGTGGATGAGATAGCCGAGCTCGGCCGGGAGGCGCATGTGCGCCGCTTCGAGTTCGTGGACTCGACCTTCAATGCGCCGCCGCGGCATGCGATGGCGGTGTGCGAGGCCATCCTGCGGCGCGGGCTGCGTGTACATCTCGACACCACCAACTTCACGCCCGCGGTGGCGCCCGACGAGCTGCTCGAGCTCATGCGGCGTGCCGGGTTCCGCTGGCTCGGCATCACGGCCGAGAGCGCGAGCGATCCTGTGCTTGCGCGGTTGCAGAAGGGATTCGACGCCGCGACTGTGCAGCGCGTGGCGGAGCGCGTGGAGCGCGCCGGACTCGGCGTGCTCTGGATCTTTCTGGTGGGCGGGCCGGGTGAGACGCCGGATACTCTCGAGGAGACGCTGCGCTTCGCGGCGGGGCGACTGGAACGTGGCGACGCGGTGTACCTCACTGTCGGCCTGCGCATCTATCCGGGCACCACGCTGCACCGGGTCGCCATGGAAGAGGGGATCGTGGCGGCCGATGATCCGCTGCTGGCACCCGCCTTCTACTTCTCGTCGGCGCTCGACCCTGGCGCGGCGGTCGTGCGGCTTCGCCGCTTCGCCGCGCAGCATCCGCGGTTCATGTTCTCGGCCGACTCCAGCTCGCCGCTGCTGCCGCACCTCACGCGACTCGCCTCACTGCTGCATCTGCCGCGCCCGCACTGGCGGTACATGGCGCTCTTCCAGCGTCTCGCGAGGGCGTTCGCATGAGCGACACGGACGTCATCATCGCGGGTGCGGGACCGGCGGGCTGCTCCACGGCGTGGGCGCTCGCGCGCGCTGGTGTGCGCGTGCTCCTTCTTGACCGGGCGCGCTTCCCGCGCGAGAAGCCGTGCGCGGAGTATCTGAGCCCGCAGGCGTCGGGTATACTCGCACAGATGGGTGCGCTCGCGCGCTGCGAAGACGCGGGCGCGGCGCAGCTCGCCGGGATGATCGTGCGCGCGCCGAGCGGCTCGATAATGCGCGGGGATTTCGCGGCTGACCACGGCTTTCGCGGCTTTCGCGATCGCGGCCTGGCGCTCCGCCGACTGCTCCTGGATGCGATCCTTCTGGACTGCGCGCGCGCGGCGGGGGCGTGTGTGGAGGAGGGGGTGCGCGTGAGCGACATCCTGGTCGATGCACGCGGCCGGGTACGCGGCGTGGCGGCGATGCGCGGCGACGGCCAGGTGTGCGAGCGACTGGCGCCCGTGGTCATCGGCGCCGATGGCTTGCGCTCCGTCGTGGCGCGGCGGCTCGGGTTGGCGCGTCGCGCGCGGTGGCCGCGACGGCTCGCGCTCATCGCGCACTATCGCGGGGTGAGCGGCGTGGCAAGCCACGGGGAGATGCACGTTGAGCGAGACGGCTACGTAGGCATCGCCGCCGTGGACGACGGGCTCATCAATGTGGCGGTGGTGGTGCCGGCGGCACGAGCGCATGCGCTCTCGGGGAACCCCGCCGCGTTCGTGGACGCGTGGCTCGCGGCGCGGCCGCATCTCGCGCCACGCTTTCTGAAGGCGCAGCGCGTATCACCCGTGCGGGTCACCGGACCGTTCGCCTCACATGCCCGCCGCGCCTGTGCGCCCGGGGCGGCACTCGTGGGTGATGCGGCCGACTTCTTTGACCCGTTCACGGGCGAGGGCATCTACGCCGCGCTGCGCGGGGGCGAATTGCTCGCCCCTGCCGTCGTCCGCGCGCTGGACGCATCGGACAATACCCGCGCCGACGCGGAGTTGGCCACGTACGATCGCCGGCGCCGCACCGAGTTCGGCGGCAAGTGGAAAGTTGAACGCCTGGTCGGGCTGGCGGTCGGCCTCCCCTGGCTCATGAACCGCGCCGCTGCGGCGCTCGCGCGCCGCAAGGACCTGGCCGACCTGTTCGTCGGTGTCGCCGGTGACTTCGTGCCGCCCGCCCGCGTGCTGCGCCCTGGCTATCTTTTCCCGTTGCTCGCTCCCTCATGGGCGCGAGGAGACCACGCGGAGCGCGGATCGTAGTGGCATCCGCAACATCGCGTGTTCTTCCCACCTCATCCAGTGTGTGCATGCCCTTCGATCCAGCCTCCTTCCGATCCGTGCTTGGACGTTTCGCGTCAGGAGTGACCGTCGTCACCGCCCGCGACCAGACTGGCAAGGATCACGGTATGACGGTGAGCGCCTTCACATCGCTCAGTCTCGATCCGCCGCTCGTGCTCATGTGCATCGACAAGCAGGCGGACATGCACGCGGTGCTCGGTGGGACCTCGCACCTGGCGGTGAACATCCTGGCGGCGAGCCAGGAGTCGCTCGCACGCCGCTTCGCGGAAGAATGCGACGACCGCTTCGACGGCATCGGCTACGCGCGAGGGCTTACGGGATGCGTCCTCCTGAACGATGTACTGGGCTACATCGAAGGGCGACTCGTGGACAGTTACTCCAGGGGAGATCATACGATCTTCGTTGCGGAAGTCGAGGCAGCGGCGGCGTATTCGGACCGGCCATTGCTGTACTACCGGGGCGGATACGCCCAACTGGAGCGATAGCTGTCGTCCCTGTTCACACCACCCCGCCGGCGCGGCACCGAGTACCTCGATGACCCCGCCACCACGCCGGCGGTCGTGGCCCGTTCCCTGGCCGATGTCGCCCGTGCGAATGCGCTGTTCGGGGGCACCAGCGCCGCGCTCGTCGAGCTCGGTCGCGTGCTCGATCGCATCGATCAGCGCTCCGCGAGCGTGCTCGATGTAGGCACCGGCGCGGCCGACATCCCGCTCAATGCGCGCTCGGCGGCCGCGCGGCGCGGCATCACGCTTGAGATGGTGGCGATCGAGCGGAGCGAGGTCTTGGCGCAGCGCGCCGCGCGCGCGGGCATCCCGACGGCGCGCTCGGACGCCCTGCGCCTCCCGTTCGCGGACGACTCCATTGATGTCGTGATGTGCTCGCAGTTGCTGCATCACTTCGTCGAGCGCTCGCGCGCCCTGGACGTGCTGCGCGAACTGCATCGCGTGGCCAGACGCGCGGTGATCGTGAGCGACCTGCGCCGGAGCTGGCTGGCCGTCGCCGGAATCTGGCTCGCCTCCTTCCCACTGCGCTTTCACCCGGTGAGCCGCCACGACGGTGTGACCTCGGTGCTGCGCGGCTACACGTTGAGCGAGCTGCGCGAGCTCGTACAGGCGGCCACCGGCTGCGTGCCGATGGTGCGCGCGCATCGCGGCTTCCGGACCACCGCGGTATGGTGGCCACGCGGAGGCGCCTGTGCATAGCGTCCGTGAGCTGCGTACCGGTCCCGCGTCGTGGTCACCCCGGAGAGTCGGGTGAAACGCCATCATCAACCGGCGGCGGCGGCCTCCGCAGCGACGCCAGGCACGCTTGGCGCCATGCCGGCGACGGGGGTCATGCGCACGGAGGATGCGCTGGTCACTCGCGCGTCACTCCAGGGCATGTTCCGCCTGGCGTGCGACGTGGAGGCATGGCCCCGGCTGCTGGCGCATTATCGGCGCGTGCGATTCCTGGAGCGCTCGGTCGATGGCGGAGGCGTGGTGGAGATGGCGGCATGGCGTCCCTTTGGCGTCGCCGGCTGGCCCACCTGGTGGGTGTCCGACATGGCGGTGGATCGCGAGCGGCCGGCGATCCGGTACCGGCACCGCCGGGGCATCACGGCGGGGATGGAGGTGGAGTGGACGTTCGCGCCGGCCGCGGAAGGGACGCTGGTGCGAATTGTCCACATATGGAACGGTCCTCGCTGGCCGGTGATTGGTAAGGTGGCCGCGCGTGCGGTGATCGGGCCGGTGTTCGTGCACGGGATCGCCTCGCGCACGCTGGCGGGGTTGGCGGCGGAGGGAGAGCGGGCGGAAGGGGACGGGCGAGCGGAGCATGGAGGGGCGCGGGGGGGCCCCCCAGCGGTACGATAACCCGCACCGCCGGATACTGCACCACCCTTCCGCTTCATACATAACCAATTTCCCCGTGCCCCTCGGCACGAGGTTCATCGTCGGAGACATACACGTGATGCAGAGGCGTCGGGTGGCTATTACCGGAATCGGGGCGGTGACGCCGATCGGCATCGCGACCGGCCAGCTGTGGGCCGGACTCAAGGCGCAGCGCTCGGCGGTGCGGTCCATCACGCGCTTCGACCCATCGCTGTTCAGGAGCCACAACGCCGCCGAGGTGGACGACTTTCGTCCCACCGACTTCATCGAGCGCAAGCGCGCCAAACGACTCGACCGCTTCGGTCAGTTCTCCGTGTCCGCCTGCCGAATGGCCATTGCGGACGCCGAGTTGAACCTTGCGGGCGAAGACCGGGAGCGCATCGGCTCCACCATGGGCACCGCGCTCGGCGGCGTGGGATACGCCGAGGAACAATGCAGCATTTTCTACCGCGGGGACGTGAAAGATGTGGATCCCGCGCTCGCCCTCATGGTCTTTGGCGGTGCCGCGAGCTGCAACATCGCGATCGAGTTCGGCGTGCAGGGCCCGAACACCACCAACGCCATGAGCTGCGCCTCGGGGACGATCGCCATCGGGGAAGGATTCCGGCAGATCCGTGACGGCTATGCCGACGTCATGCTGTCTGGTGGTGCGGAAGCGCCGCTCTGGCCACTGTGCTTCGGCGCGTTCGCGATCATCCGCGCGATGTCTACGCGGAACGACGACCCGGCCGCCGCCTCCCGTCCCTTCGATCGCGACCGTGACGGCTTCGTCATGGGCGAGGGAAGCGCGGTGCTTGTGCTCGAGGAACACAGCCGCGCCGTGGCGCGTGGCGCGCGCATCTACGGCGAGATCCTCGGCTTCGGCATGTCGAATGACGCCTATCACATGACCGCGCCCCGCCCCGATGGCTCACAGGCCGCGCGCTCCATGCGCCGCGCACTGGAAGACGCGCACGTGCAACCGCATGAGATCTCCTATGTGAACGCGCACGGCAGCTCCACGCCGCTCAATGACACCACGGAGACGCTGGCCATGAAGCAGGTCTTCGGCGAGCACGCCTACCGCGTGCAGATCAGCGGCACAAAGGGATACTACGGCCATGCGCTGGGCGCGTCCGGCGCCATCGAGGCAGCGATCTGCTCCCTTGCGCTGGCCAACGACTGGTTGCCGCCCACGGTGAATCTCGCTACGCGCGACGAGGCGTGCGACCTGAACTACATCCAGCACGATGGCTGCGACGCGCATCCGGAGCTCATCCTCTCCAATTCGTTCGGGTTCGGCGGCATCAATGCGGCGCTGGTGATCGGTCGGGCGGACTGAGGATCGGCGGCGCCCGGGTGGGCCGCCAGCGGCGGGCGCCCGCCCGCTCCTTGCGTGTCGAGGTGATCGACGGCGGTGACATCGAGGACCAGCTGGTGCGCGGGGGATTCGATCCGGACACCACCTTGAGCATGAACCTCATCCAGACGCTCGGCCGGTATCTGCGCGCCGATGACTTCGTGCTCGGACATGTGTCTCGCGCGGCGCACGGGCTGCGGCTGTCCGGCGACCTCGTGCTGATGCGCGACGAGAAGCTCCGCCAGCCGATTCCGGAGGCCGTGGCCCCAAAGCTCGATTCCGCGGCCAAGATCTTCGCGGCGGCGATCGCCGCCGCGCGCATGCAGCTCATCCCGGAGCGGCGGTGCGAGAACGCGATGAACGCCATGGACGCTGACCACGCCATCGTCGAAGCGCGCGCGGCAGTCGAGCGATATCCGCGCTCCACCATCGCGCGCACCTGTCTCATGCGGGCGCTGCGTCAAGCGGGACAATCGGCCGCTGAAGTGTTGTCCGTTGCGCAGGCCGTGCTCGCCATCGACTCGACGAGCGTGCACGCGCTCGAAGGCGCGGCCTTGGCGCTCGACTCCCTCAAGCGGCGTGGCGAGGCGGCCACGATGTGGCTGCGGCTCGCCCGCACGGACACGGCCAACCTCGATCTCGCACTCCGCGTGACCGACGCACTAGTCCGAGACGGAAACGCGAAACGTGCGGAGCCGTTCATCGCCCATCTGGAGGCGGCTCATCCGAAGGACATCCGCGTTGTGCGGGAAGCATGGCGTATAGCCTTCGTGAATCAGAGCTGGACGCAGGCCGTCGCGGCCGGGGAAATCCTGCTCGCCCGCGACTCCATCGCACGCGCCGACTCGGCGTTCTACCTCCACCTGGCGACGGCCTATCACGCCGTCAGCAAGCCGTACCGCGCCATCGAGATGCTCGCGCACGGCGTCTCCACCTTCCCGCACGATGGGCAGATGTATGCTCTGTATGCGCAGTACATCAAAGCAGAGGCCGACACGGTGATCCCACGCGGTCTCGCCCTCTTTCCCCGCAGTGCGGAGTTGCTCGCGCTGAACGCGAACGCGCTGCGTGCGAAGAACGATCTCGCGGCATCGCTCGATGCGCTGCGGCGGGCCGTGGCCCTCGATCCGACGATGACGCACGGCTACCTCGTGGTCGCGCAGCTGGAGATGGAGCTCGGCCAACCGGACAGCGCGCTCATTGCGCTGCACCAGTCAGTCGCGCGCGGCGAGGACTCCGCGCTCGTTGCGCAGTTCGCGCTCGCCAAGGGGAATGCGCTGTACGACACGGCGACCGGTACCAAGACGCCGACCGACTTCTCCCGCGCGCTCCAATTCCTGACGTTCGCCGACACCGTCCACGCCTCCCCGCAATCCAGCTTTCTCGTGGGGGCGGCGGCGCTGGGCGCGGCGCAATCCGCGCTCACCCAGGCGACCAAGCTCACGGACAAGGCTGAGAGCTGTCGCCTCGCCCAGCTCGGCGCCGATATGCTCCCACTGGCGCGCACCGGGCTGCAAGGGGGACAGGTCGCGTTCGCCGACGAGGCAGCGCGCTCGCTTGATTACGTGGACCAGCTCGATCCGTACGCTGGGAAGGAGCTGGCGGCGTACTGCCCGAAGCTCCCATAGCCGGCCGGCGGCTTCCCCCCGACGCGCAACCTCTGTCGCCGGTTGGCTCGGCGCCGCGCGCGTGTCGCTCTCGTCACACCCGCCCGAAAAAGAGGCTGTACACCAGCACGCCCAGCACGATGGCCGTCACTACTACGTACATCTTGTCCCGCTGCACCGCGAACGCCACGAGCGAGAACGCCACGCGCGCCACCGGCGTCGCGATGAGGAGAATCAGACCGAGCTGGATCACCCAGCGGCTCTGCAGCGTCGCCGCGCCGAGCACGATCGCGTGCAGGCTGCGGAGCGCCGCCGGCTCCCCCTGAAAAACGTGATACGCCGGCGCGCCGCCGCCGTGCTGGATGAGGTACAGCACGCCGCCCACCAGCACCACGATGGCCGCCACGAGTACGCCGACGCGGAGCAGGTTGCCAATGAGCTGCTCCATCGCATCATCCGTCCACCGGTGCCCGGCGCGCGCGCTAGATCTTTCCCGTAAGGCCATTATAGAGCATCTCGATAGCGAGGAAGACAATCACCGCGCTGAAGATCAGCCGGAGCACCCGGGGCTTCGCGCCGGTGAGCAGCCGGGCACCCACCAGTGCGCCGGCCAGCACGCCAAGCATCACGGGCATCGCGAGCCCCGGGTCGATGTAGCCGCGATGCAGATAGACCCCCGCGCTCGCCGCCGCCGTCACACCGATCATGAAGTTGCTGGTGGTGGTCGACACCTTGAACGGCAGGCGCATGGCCTGGTCCATGGCCAGCACCTTCACGGCGCCGGACCCGATGCCGAGCAATCCCGACAGCACGCCGGCCACCCCCATGAGCCCGAAGCCGAGCGGGACGCCCTGCACCTCGTAGGGCTGCCATCCACCGGCGCTCGGGTACGTCGAGTCGAGGCGCAGAAAGAGCGCGATCCGGTTCGGTGGTCCGCCCACCACATGCTCCGCGCGCGGCCGGAGCGACAGGTAGGCGGAATAGAGGAGCACGAGGCCGAACACGACCGCGATGATCGTGGTGGAGAGGATGCCCGCGAGATAGGCACCCACGAGGGCGCCGATCGTCGTCGCGACCTCGAGCAGCATGCCGACCCGCACGTTGGTGAATCCCTCTTTGACGTACGCGGCCGCCGCGCCGGATGACGTGGCGATCACCGAGACGAGGGAAGCGCCGATAGCGTAGTGAATGTCCACCCCGAACACGATCGTGAGGAGCGGCACGATGACCATGCCGCCCCCCAGACCGGTGAGAGCGCCGAGCAACCCCGCCGCGAACGAGCCGACCGCGACGAGGAGGGTAAGTGTAAGAACGGTCACGAGAGCCGGATGAAAGGAGAGAGAACCCGGCCGGAATTATACCGTTGCACCATCCTCGGGGCGAGGATGAGTTTGCAGCGCTGCGAGCAGCGCCCGGCGGACCGTGCGCTCGAGCTCCCGCTCGCTGCGGAACGGATGCGCCTGCTTCCAATGCGCCAGCGGCACAACGGCCTTCGCCATGACGGGATGACCGCCTGCGCTGCCAAACGGACCGAAGAGGGTGGAGAGCAGCTGCCCCAGCTCCACCTCGCGCGAGAGCGCGCGCGTGCTCATCACGAGCTTCCCTCCGAAAACGCCGGAGACGCCGGCCACCTCCGCCCCCTTCATCCCCAGGCAGAATTCGGCGAGCTGCGCCACGACATGCTCCTGATCCTTCGGCAGCCGCCCCAGATGGATGTACGCGAGGCCATCCTCGACGCGGGCGCGCTGCAACGCCTCGCCGAACCGCTTGAGCGCGAGGAGCCCATACGATGGATGCTCGATACGCCGCAGCATCGCGCGATCGGCGCGCGGAAAGAGATACGCGAACATCTCCAGGTCCTCGTCGCCCGCCAGCCGCGACAGCGACCGTGTGTCGGTGGTGATGCCGTACAGCAACGCGGTGGCGAGCGGCTTCGTGAGGGACGCTTCCCCGCCGGCCAGCAGGTACTGCGCGGTCATGGTCGCGCTCGCGCCGTACCCGGTGCGCACATCGCGATAGCGGGCCCGGTACTCTCCGGTCGGCGGGTGATGATCCACCACTGCGGCCACCTCAGGGAGCCCATCGCCAAAGTATGGGGGTTGCACGTCCACCAGAATCAGTGGCGCCAGCGTCGGCAGCTGCTCGGCCGACACGTGCTGCACCTGCACCTTGAGCTCCTGCACCAGCCGCCGGTTCTCCGGGCGCGTCACCTCGCCGCATGTCACGATCGGTGATGCCGCGGGCCGCAGCCCCAGTGTCTTGCGTAGCGCCAGCGCGGAGGCGATGGCATCCGGGTCCGGGTCGTTCTGCAGAAGGAACGCGCACCGCCGGCTCTCCCCCAGCGCACGCCGGAGCTGCTGCACGCGCTTGCGCCCTGCCACGCGGCGGAGCACACCCGCGATCGCATCCGAGAGCAGCTCGCCCTCGTCGATCCAGGTGATGCCCTGCGCGGAGGCGCCGCGCTCCTGCTCCGGCTGCTTCCCGATGAGCAACACGGCCGCCAGCGGGAGCGCCCGGACGATCACCGCGCCGACGGCACGCTCCCGCACGTCGTCCTCCATGTCCACCACGACCGTCGCTTCCTTCCCATCGAGCGGCGCGTAGGTGGCGGGGTCGAGCGGGTCGCCACGCAGCTCGGCCTCCCCGGCACGCGCGACTCTGCCGTTGCCGACGCGCAGGTGCAGCGCCTGGCCGCCGAGTGCGCTCCTATCGATAGCCGCGAACCGATCCGGCACGTCCGAGATGAAGAGCACCGGCGCCCTTACCGGCATTGCGGCCCCCGTGCATTCACCTGTCTCACACCCGCGGCCCCGCCGCCGGCATCCCACTTGCGTACACGCAGGGCAATGCGAGACGCCCTTCGGCATTTCACCACGGAGTTCATTGGAACCTTCGCGCTGGTCTTCGTGAGCAGCGGCGTCATCATTCTGTCACACGCTCCTTCGTTTCATGTGGGATGGCTGGAGGTGGCAGTAGCCCGGGGATTGATCTTCGCCGTCATGGTCACCGCGACGATGCGCATTTCGGGCCATCTCAACCCGGCGATCACCTTCGGCTTCCTTGCCGCCCGCCGCATCGAGCCGGTCATGGCAGGGCTCTATATCGCGGCCCAACTGCTCGGCGCCATCGCCGCCGCCTACCTCCTTCGTGGGCTCTTTCCGCCGGCATTGGTCCACGCCGCGCACGGGGGTGGCCAGTCTGTGGCTCCCATGATCACGGAGGGACAGGCCTATCTTCTCGAAGCCGTCACAACCTTCTTCCTGGTGTTCGTCGTCTTTGGAACCGCCGTGGACCCGCATGCCCCGAAAGTGGGCGGCTTCGCCATCGGGCTCACCCTCACCGCGGACATCCTCGCGATCGGTCCCTTGACAGGCGGCTCGATGAACCCCGCCGGCTCATTCGGCCCGGCCGTGGCCACGGGGGACTACGCCGATCAGCTTGTCTACTGGGTCGGTCCTCTCCTCGGCGGCATCGCCGCCGCGCTGATCTATGAATGGCTGCTCATTCGCCGCGATATCGAGCCCGAATACCACGGCCCTGCCTCGCCGCTGGGATGAAGCGGGAGAAGTGGGTCAGTGGGTCAGAAGAAGCTCTCGAGGCGAGCGCGAGGAGAGAGGGACCGGCTTGTCGGAAGAGCCCTCACTCCGAGGCATTTCCTCCTCTCTCCTTTCTCCTCTCCTGCCGTTCCTGACTCACTGACCCACTGACCCACCGCCTTTCTCCTCTCTCGCCCCTCACGGTCCCGTCGCGTCCAGATAGATCTCGCGATAGCGGTTCATGGAGGCGAGGATCTCGGCGACCGCGGCATCGCTCTTGGCCCAGCCCACCGTCTGCACGCGCTTCCCTTCCAGGTCCTTGTAGATGTGAAAGAAGTGCTCGACTTCCTTCAGATAATGCTGCGGGATGTCGGCGATGTCGAAGTATTCGTGGTAGAACGGATCCTCGCTCGGAACGGCGAGAATCTTGTCATCCGGCACGTCGCGATCGACCATCCGGAGCACGCCGATGGGCCGCACGTCAATCTGGCATCCGGGAAAGGTGGGCTCGTTCAGGAACACCAGCACATCGCACGGATCGCCGTCCGCGGCCAGTGTCTGCGGAATGAAACCGTAGTCGCCCGGGTAGTGCACGGCCGAATAGAGCACGCGGTCCAGCCGCATGAGACCGGACTCCTTGTCGAGCTCGTACTTGTTGCGGCTTCCACTCGGGATTTCGATCACCGCGGTCACCTGCTCCGGCGGATGCTTGCCGCTTGGCAGATCCCGCCACGGATGGATCACGGAGCGGCGGCCTCCTCGGCCGCCGCGTCACGGCCGCGCGACGCGCGCTGCATCGTCCCCTTGTAGGCCATCGGCTCTTCCGTGACGCCGAAGTTGCGCGCCGCAAGCTCGGCCACGCGCTGCATCTCCTCCTCGGGAAGATCGGGCTGATCGCTTGCCTGGGCGAACTCGCGCAGCTGCTCATCATCGTAGATGTTCGGCAGCGTCGTCACCACGCGCGGCTCGGCGAGCAGCCACTTGAGCGCCGCCTGGCCGAGCGTCATGCGTGTGGCCAGGAAATCGAGAGTCTGGACCTTCCGGACCCCGTTCGTGAGCCACGAGCGCGGGCGGTGGCGCCGATGATCGTTGGGCGGGAAAACCGTGTCCTCCGTGTACTTCCCTTCGAGCATGCCCGAAGCGTGCGTCACACGGATGTTGAAGCAGCAGTTGGGCGCGTTGGTGCGCGCCGCGGCGAGCATGACGTCGCCCGGATGCTGCTCGAGGATGTTCCAGATCATCTGGATGGTGTTGATGTCGGGCTCACGCTCCAGCAGCTCGACCGCTTCGTACAGCCATCCGATGGCGGGGCCGAAGGCCGCGCCCCAGGTGCGGATCTTCCCTTCGCGCTGGATGGTGCGCATGGCGTCCCAGATTTCGGGCGTGCGCACGTGCTCCATCTTCACATTGTGCAGCTGCACGACGTCGATGTAGTCGGTCTCCAGACGTCGCAGGCACTGCTCCACCGCATAGCGCAGGTAATCCGGCTCGAAGCGCTGCGGCAGCTCGTTCTGTCCCCGCGGGCCCTTTGCCGCCTCGCCGTAGATGTCGTAGCCGATCTTGGTCGCATACACGACGCGATCGCGCAACCCCGCCCGCGAGAATGCCTCGGCGAGTTGGCGCTCGCTCCGTCCGTTGCCGTAGGTGTCCGCCGCATCGAAGAAGGTGACGCCGTATTTGTCATGCGCGTCGCGGATCATCCTGATGGCTTCCTGATCGCTCTTCTCGCCCCACCAGCCGGTGGACACGGTCCATAAACCGAAGCCCACCTCGCTGACGCTGAGGTCGGTTCCGGGGAAGGTTCGGTAATGCATGAGAACTCCTGCGTGTTCTTAGGAGTGGGTCTGGAGGCCAGGGTGTCGAGAGTAGGGTGTAGGGTGTCGGGCGAGCGCATATCGAGCCGCGCTCGCCCAGGCCGTTCCCCTCCACCCGACACCCTACCCCCTACACCCTCGCCTTCTCACTCACTGACCCACTGTTCCTCATCTTCTCCGCGGCTTTCGTCGCGAAATATGTCACGATGATGTCGGCTCCGGCGCGCCGGATCCCCAGCAGCGACTCCATCATGGCGCGCTCGCCATCGATCCAGCCGCGCTCGGCCGCCGCCCGAATCATAGCGAACTCGCCACTCACCTGATAGGCGGCGAGCGGATAGCCGGTCTCCTGCTTGACCCGTGCGACGATGTCGAGATAGGGACCCGCGGGCTTGACCATCACCGCATCCGCACCCTCTTCGATGTCGGCCCACACTTCGCGCAGCGCTTCGTCAGCATTGGCCGCATCCATCTGGTAGCCGCGCCGATCCCCCGCCTGGGGCGTGGACTCGGCGGCATCGCGAAAGGGTCCATAAAAGCTGGATGCGTACTTGGCGGCGTACGACAGGATCGCCACCGCCGAGAGCCCCTCCGTGTCGAGCGCGCGGCGGATGGCGCCAACGCGTCCGTCCATCATGTCGCTCGGCGCCACGATATCGGCACCGGCGCAGGCGTGCGACACCGCTTCGCGCGCGAGCAACTCCAGCGTGGCGTCGTTGTCCACGTCGCCATCGCGCAGCACGCCGCAGTGCCCGTGATCGGTGTATTCACACATGCAGACGTCTGTGATCACGGCGAGCTGTGGGAACTCCCGCTTGAGCGCGCGCACGGCCTGCTGTACCGGCCCCGCTTCATCCCAGGCGGAGGAGCCGATTGCGTCCTTGGTATCGGGGATACCAAAGAGCAATACCCCGCCCACGCCGGCGCGCGCCGCCGCCTGAACGTCGCGCAGCATCTCGTCCACGGACGTCTGTGCCACGCCCGGCATCGACTCCACGGGATGCCGCACGCCCGTACCGGACCGCACGAACAGGGGGAGCACGAGCTGCGATGGCTCCAGCCGCGTCTCGCGCACGAGACGCCGGAGCGCCTCGGTGCGCCGCAGCCGGCGGGGTCGGAACGTTGGAAATGCTGGCATGAGAAACTCTCTCCTACTGGCGTTACTCGGGCTGCGGCACCGGCACCGCGTGATCGGCGCGTAGCGCGGCGAGGATCGACTCGGCGCCGGCGGCACGCAGCTCCGTGGCCAACTGCTCACCGGCCGCCTCGGGACAGCCGACATCCACAGTTGTCTCACCACGCAGCACGCGCTCCCCGTCCAGCGCCGAGATGAACCCGTACAACACGGGTCCGCGCTCGGTCTGCATGACGAGCGCCCCGATGGGCACCTGGCAGCCGCCCTGGAGCGCGGCCAGGAAGCTTCGCTCGGCGCGCGCCGCGCTGTTTGTTGCGGCGTGATCGAGCTGCGCCAGGAGCTCGCGCATGCGCGCATCATCGCCGCGGATCTGCACCGCGATCACTCCCTGCCCCGCCGCGGGGAGCCAGCCAGGCGGCTCCAGCCACGCGCCGATGCGCTGGTGCACGCCCAGCCGCATGAGACCGGCGGCGGCCAGGATGGCGGCGTGCACCTGCCCGGTGTCGACTTTCCGGAGGCGGGTTGGCACGTTGCCGCGCAGTTCGACCACGTCCAGATCACGCCGCAGGGCACGAAGCTGTGCGCGCCGCCGAAGGCTCGATGTCCCCACGCGGCTTCCCCGCGGCAGATCCGCGATGCTCTCCGCGACGATTGCGCCGTTCACCACCAGCACATCGCGCGGATCGGCACGCTCCAGCATCGCGACGATCACCAGCTCGTCCGCCGCGATGGTCGGAAGATCCTTGAGCGAGTGCACGCAGCAGTCCACGCGGCCGGCTGCCAGCGCACGTTCCAACTCGCTCGTGAAGAGCCCCGTGGCACCGATGGCACTCAACGGTTCATCACGCCGCTTGTCTCCGGTAGTCTTGAACGTCACCAGCTCGGCCGCGACGCCGCGATCGGCGAGCGCACCCTGCACCATGCGCGCCTGCCGCAGTGCCAGCTCCGAGGCGCGCGTGCCGATGCGCACCGCCGTGCGCTCCTCGGCGCTGGCGCGCGACCCGCGCGCACGTCCGCTTCGTTGGCGGCGTGGTGCCCCGTCCGCTGGCGTGCTCATACCGGCTCTCCGGCCAGCAGCTCCGTCACGGCGTCCACCAATCCGGCAATGGTCGCCGTGCGCGCCTCCGCCGCCACCGTGAGCCCCAACTCGCGCGCCGTGGCGCTGGTGACCGGACCGATCGAGGCAGCGCGAAGCGCCCGCGCTCGCTCCGCGCCCACGGCGTCCACAAAGAAGCGCACCGTGGAGCTGGAGGTGAACGTGACGCAGTCCACCTCTCCGCGATCAATCGCGCCACGTAACGGCTCAGCTCCGGCGCCATCCGGCACCGAGCGGTAGATCGTCACGGCATCCACGGTGGCCCCCATCTCGCCCAGCGCCGTCGGGATGAGATCCCGCGCGCCCTCCGCTCGCGGAAAGAACACGCGCGACCCGCGAACGTCCGGCCGCGCAGCGAGCGCCTCCATCACCCCCTCCGCAACGGCGCGCTCAGGCACGAGATCAACCGCCAGCCCATGCTCCAGCAGCGCCTCGGCCGTGCCGGGACCCACCGCGCACAGCTTCACGCCCGCGAGGGCGCGCGCGTCCAGTCCGCGACGGCGGAGCGCTTCCCACATGATCGTCACCGCGTTCCGGCTCGTGAGGATGAGCCAATCGTACGACTGGACGGTGTCGAGTGCGGCCTGCAGCGCGGCGCCGTCCACTGGCTCGATGCGAATGGCCGGGACCTCGACCACCTCGGCACCGCGCGCGCGCAGCAGCTCGCTCAACGCGGACGCCTGCGCGCGCGCGCGCGTGACGACGATCCGCCGCCCGTGCAGAGGCCGGCGATCGAACCAGGCAATCTGCTCGCGGAAGCGGACGACATCGCCGATCACGGTGATCGCCGGTGCGCCGATGCCCTCGGCCCGTGCCTGCTCGACTATCGTGGACAGCGTGGCCGTCACCGTACGCTGGCTCGCGCACGTTCCCCATTCGATCACGGCCACGGGCGTCTCCGGCGTCATCCCGCCTTGTTCCACCAGCGCGGTCACGATATCGCTCAGGCGTTTCACACCCATATAGAGCACAATCGTACCACCCGCGCGCGCGAGCGCACTCCAATCGGTGCCGCTGCGCTCCCTGGCCGGATCCTCGTGCCCGGTCACGAAGGTGACAGAGGTGGCCACGCCACGGTGCGTCACGGGGATGCCCGCGTACGCCGGCGCGGCAACACCGGCCGTGACGCCGGGCACCACCTCGAACGCTACACCCGCGCCCGCGAGCACCTGGGCTTCCTCGCTCCCCCGCCCGAACACGAAGGGGTCGCCCCCCTTGAGCCGCACCACCCGCTTTCCCTCGCGCGCCAACCGGATGAGCAGCGCATTGATCTCCTCCTGCGGCGTGGAGGCCTGGCCGCCGCGCTTGCCGACGAAATGCATGTCGAGCGGGACCACCCGATCGCGCGCGGCCATGGCGATGATATCCGGATGCACGAGCGCGTCGTACACCAGCGCGTCGCTGGTGGCGAGGAGCGCGCGCGCACGAACGGTCTGGAGCCCGGGATCACCCGGACCCGCGCCGACGAGGTAGACGATACCGGCGCCGGCAGCGCCGGCTGGTGTGGCCATTCAGGCAAGATGTTCGCGCGGCCGGCGCAACTCAACCGCGCTTGCGCAGCTGTTCCTTCACCTTGCGGGCGCGCCAGAGCAGGCTGACGATGTAGACACCGTACACCACGGCGGCCACCGCGTACGCCGCGTGCAGATAACTGCGTGTATCTGGCGGCATCAATCGTTCTCCTCGAGCAGCGCGTCGCGCGCCACGGCCATCCGATAGCGGATGCGGAGCAGCGCCACGAAGAGGAGCGCGAACGAGCAGAGGGCCAGCAGGAAGGTCTGCAGCATGTCGGGCGGCAGCGACGGCGCGCTCGGCTTCAACACGATTGGCCTGGGGTGCATCGTGCGGAAGAGATAGACGCTCAGGTGAATGAAGGGGATGAGCAGCGCCCCGAGCAGGCCGAGCACCGCGGAATATCGCGCGCGCATCATCCGGTCCTGCATGGCGCCCCGCATCACCAGATAGCCTACGTACATGAACCAGAGAAAGAGCGTCGACGTGAGCCGCGCGTCCCAGGTCCACCAGGTGCCCCACGCGGCCTTCGCCCAGATGGGGCCAGTGCACAGCACCGCCGTCGTGAAGATGACGCCCACCTCGGCCGAGCTTTCCGCCACGCGGTCGAAGCGCAGGTCGTGGAGCCAGAGGAAGAGCGCGCTCATGAGCGCCACGAGCGCGAACGCCATGTACAGCGCCACGAAGGCGGACGGCACGTGGACGTAGAAGATCTTCTGCACCGCGCCCTGCAGGGAATCCATGGGCGTGAAGTAGATCGCCCGCACACCAGTACCGATGACGGCGAGAATGGCGACGATGAGCAGCCACTCGATCCGCCCGGTCTTCGGCGTGGATGGCGCCATGGCGGGTGGTGCGCTCTCCCGGACGACGGATTCGCTCATTCTTCCAAGGTAAACGGGAACGCCAGCGTACAGGCCACCACGAAAACGATATCGAACGCCACCAGCACTTTCAACCAACCGGCCACCTCCGCCAGTGGCCGCCCCGCCAGCAGCTTCGCGGTCGCCTGGGCGGCGGGGATCACCACGGGCACGAAGAAGGGGAGCGACAGCACCGGCAGCAGCAGCTCGGCCAGCCGGGTATTTACCGTCATCGCGCTGAACAACGTTCCCACCGCCACCAGCCCGACGGCGGCCAGAAAGGCGAAGAGCGCCAGCGCGGGCACGTGCGTGCTGAACGACATGTTGTAGAACAGCGCTACCGCGAGGATCGCCACCACCTCCACCGCGCAGACGAACACCAGATTGGCCAGCGCCTTCCCCATGTAGATCGCTTCGCGCGAGACGGGGGAGACGAGCAGCCCATCCATCGCGCGGTCGGCGAGCTCCGTACTGAAGGAGCGCTGCAGTCCCAGCAGCCCCGCGAAGGTGAAGATCATCCACAGCACGCCGGGTGCCAGCTCCAGCGCGCCGACCGAGGTGGGATCCCACGCAAAGTAGAAGATGGCCGCGCCCAGCACGCCGAACACCACGGCCGAAAAGAACGCCGTGCGCGTACGGAACTCGATCGCCAGATCCTTCCGCGCGATCAGGAGCGCGGCGCCAAGCAGGCTAGGCCCCATGGGTCACCAGCTCTCGGTATGCCGCCGTGTAATCGGTGAGATCGAGGGTGGCGCACGGCTCCTGCCGCACGAACTGCCCGGCACGCATGATCGCCGCGTGGGTTGCCACTTCCAGCCCCTCCGCAAGATTGTGCGTCACCAGGATGAGCGCGGCACCGCCTTCCTTGAGGTCGCAGAGCATGACGGTGAGAGCCGCCGCGCCAGCAGCATCGAGCCCTGTGAACGGCTCGTCGAGCAGCACAACCCGCGGATCGTGCACCATTGCCCGCGCGATCGAGACGCGTTGCTGCAATCCACGGCTGAGCGCGCGCACCGGCGTGTCCGCGCGCTCGGCCACGTGCATGCGCTCCAGTGCGTGCGCGGCCGCGCCCCGTGCATCACGCACACCGTACAGCCGCGCCGCGAACTCCACGTTCTCTCGCGCCGTGAGCGCGCTGTACAGCATATGCTCGTGCGAGATGAGCCCGACCATCGCCCGCGCCGCCGGACCTCCGGGCAGCGGCACGCCCGCGATGCGCGCCGTCCCCCCGCTTGGCTTGAGCAGACCAGCAAGCACCCGGAGCAGCGTCGTCTTCCCCGCCCCGTTCGGCCCGAAGAGCGCCAGGCACTCCCCGGCTCCCAGCGTCAGATCGACGCCGTCGACCGCGCGCCGCATCCCGTACCGCCGCGTCAGTCCATGCGCCTCGACCACGGCGGCGGGTGCGGCGTCAAGCATCATCGCCCTCGGCGGACCTGCCAGCGCCCTCGTCCCTTTTCCCTCGCCGTTCCAGATACTTCGCCGCATGCCGCGGCGAGTGCTGGCGCAGGGCAGCGCGCAGCTCGGCAACACCCAGGGCGCGCGCGGCCAGGTGAGCGGCGTACGAGTGCCGCAAGGTGTGGGGAGTGATCGCCTCGGCCGTCTCCGCATCGAGCCCGGCGGCGCGCGCCACGCGCTTCAGCCGGTCCCATGCCCGCTGCCGTGAGGTGTGCAGCCGCGTGCGGGGATGGATGAAGACGAACATCCGCTGCGCGGCGCGCTTGGCCACCGGGCGCTCGGCCAGCCACGCCGAGAGCCAGCGCGCCGAGTCGCCCTCGATGGTCACGAGACTCTCCTCGCCACGCCGGCCCACGACCTCCAGCTCCATCACGGCCGTTCCGCCGCGTACGGCGTCGGTCGTCAGGCCGATGGCCTCCGAGATGAGAAGTGCGGCGTGATAGCAGAGAGCGTAGAGCGCCAGATCCATGCGCTCGGCGGCACCTGCGTCCCGCTTCCCTCGCGCTTCCAGGTAGGCGAAGATCGCTTGCACATCGGACTCCGGGATCACGTGCGGCGCCCTGGGCTCGCTCACCGGCTCGGCCAGCGCTTCCGCCGGGCCGGGCGCGCGCAGTTCCTCATCGCTCACCAGGTAGCGGTAGAACGACTTGATCGCCTGCAAGTGGCGGCGCACCGTTGGCGCTGCCCACTCCTCGAACGCCGAACGTGCGCGAAGGTACTCGCTCAGATCCCGTGGGCGCAGCAACTCCACCGGCCGCGGTGCGTAGGCGCGCACGAGATCGGCGACATCGGCGTGGTACGCCTCCACCGTCGCGGCGGCCTTGCCACTGCGCTCCAGCCACGCGGCAAAGCGGTGCGCCGAATCGAAGCTCGGCTCCGGGTGTACTTCCGGGTGCTGGGGGGACGGGAGCGCCGCCGGTTCGCTCACCGTTCCGCCGTGGTCGTGGTCCGCACACCAATCGACATGCCAGAAGACTAGCGAGGCGATGCGGTTCCGGGAACGCATGGCAACGCACTGCTGCATGCCCGCTCCGGCTGGACGCCTCCGCGCGCGCTGGTTACCGTATCCAAAACGACGGTATCGACGCCGCTGCCCTCGCGCCCGAGTCCGCACGCACCGCATACGAGCATGTCTCCAACACCGAGACGACCATGACCGACATTGAGGTTCTGCTGCAGGAGCACCGGAAGTTCGAACCGAGCAGCGCATTCCGTCAGCACGCCAACGCCTCCAGCGCCGACGTGTACGAACGCGCAGCGCGTGACCCCGAGGGCTACTGGGCCGAATGGGCATCCAAGTTGGAGTGGTCGAAGCCGTGGACCACGGTGCTCGAGTGGAACGCGCCGTGGGCCAAGTGGTTCACCGGCGGCACGCTCAACGCATCGGTCAACTGCGTGGACCGCCACGTACGCGGCGGACGGCGGAACAAGGCGGCGATCATCTGGGAGGGGGAGCCCGGCGACCAGCGCACACTCACGTACTGGGATCTCTACCGCGAGGTGAACGCCTTCGCCAATGTCCTCGATTCGCTCGGCGTGAAGCGAGGTGACCGCGTGGCGATCTATCTGCCGATGATCCCCGAAGCCGCCATCGCCATGCTCGCCTGCGCGCGCGTCGGCGCCATCCACTCCGTGGTGTTCGGCGGCTTCTCCCCCGAGTCGCTCAGCGACCGGATCAACGACGCGCAGGCGAAGGTGCTCATCACCGCTGATGGCGGCTACCGGCGCGGACAGATCATCCCGCTCAAGCGGAACGCCGACAAGGCGCTCGAGAGCACGCCCTCCATCGAGAAGGTGGTGGTCGTGAAGCGCCATCCGGGCGCGGATGGCGATGAGTCGTTCGCCGAGATGCAGGAGGGGCGCGATCTCTGGTGGCACCGCCTCATGCGCAACGCGCAGGGCTATCGCCAACCAGAGGAGATGGAGGCGGAGGATACGCTCTACATCCTCTACACCTCGGGGACCACGGGTAAGCCCAAGGGGATCGTGCACACCACCGGCGGTTATCTCACCGGCTGTCTGGCCACTACCACGCTGGTGTTCGACCTCAAGGAAGACGACGTGTACTGGTGCACCGCGGACGTGGGCTGGGTGACCGGACACTCGTATATCGTGTACGGCCCGCTGGCGGCGGGTGCCACGTGCGTGATGTACGAGGGCGCGCCCGACTGGCCGGACAAGGATCGGTTCTGGGGGCTCTGCGAGCGGTACGGGGTGACGATCTTCTATACCGCGCCCACCGCCATCCGCGCCTTCATGAAGTGGGGGGATGTCTTCCCCGCGCGGCATGACCTGTCGCAGCTTCGCGTGATCGGGACGGTGGGCGAGCCGATCAATCCGGAAGCCTGGATGTGGTATCACGAGCACATCGGGCACGGCCACTGCCCGATCGTCGACACGTGGTGGCAGACGGAGACGGGGGCCATCATGATCACTCCCCTTCCCGGCATCACGGCCACCAAACCGGGCAGCGCGACCACTCCGTTTCCCGGCATCTTCGCCGACCTGCTGGACAACGACGGAAAGCCAATCGCGGTGGGCGGCGGATTTCTCGCGATCACGCGCCCCTGGCCATCGATGCTGCGCACCATCTGGGGCGACCCCGACCGCTACGTGAGCACCTACTTCTCCCGCTGGCCGGGGCGACAGGACCTGTACTTCCCGGGCGACGGCGCCAAGCGTGACGAGGACGGCTACTTCTGGATCCTCGGCCGGGTGGACGACGTGCTGAACGTCGCGGGACACCGCATCGGCACCATGGAGGTGGAGTCAGCGCTGGTGGATCACCCCGCGGTGGCGGAAGCCGCGGTGGTGGGGAAGCATCACGATCTCAAGGGACAGGCGATTGCCGCGTTCGTCACGCTGCGCGCCGGCACCCAGCCGTCGGCCGAGCTGCGCGACGATCTTCGCGAGCATGTGGCCGAGAAGATCGGCGCGCTCGCCAGGCCCGACGACATCCTGTTCAGCGCCGATCTTCCCAAGACGCGCTCGGGGAAGATCATGCGGCGGCTGCTGCGCGATATCGCCGAAGGACGCGCGCTGGGCGACACCACGACGCTCGCCGACCCCGCCGTAGTCGCCAGGCTCAAGGAGCAATACGAGGGGGAAGGGTGAGACAGCCAGGGTGTCGGGAGTAGGGTATAGGGTGTAGGGGAACGGCTCACGGGCGAGAAGCCCTCTGCCCGCCCACCCGACACCCGACACCCTACTCCCTACACCCGGCCGTAATCACGCCCTCCGCACCACCATCACGCGCCGCTCGGACGCATCGTCGAGGCGGAGCGGGGGCTGCGCATCGCCCGCTTCGGGGGACTCCTGAGCGCGTCCCCGAGCGCGCGCGGGCACGAGCTCCTCGCCCAGCACCACCAGCGCGCGTGTCACCACCGTGCCCGCCAACGGCTCGGGAATGCCCATCACCCGCATGTACGTCTCGATGGCGCGGTCAAAGGAGAGATCTTCAGCCAATGTATCGACGAACATCAGCGCATTGTCCACGTGCGTGCGGATGATCGCCTCCTCCGCGCGCGCCTGCGCCAGACGCAGCCGCTTTTCCGCGGGCTGCTTGAGCCGGCGGGGAAAGATCGAGTCGGGAAACAACCTGTCCAGCATATGAGGTACACCTCAATTCTGAGAGATGTCGTACTGCCGCGGGGGTGGCTGAGGCAGACGCCGTACCACGCCCCACGACCCCTCACATAGGACGACCGACCTCGATTGGGGGATTCAACGCCGCCGCGCCGGCCATTCTGACCGGTCGCGGACAATCGGCCCGACGCGCACACGCTGCATGTGTTGCCGCAGGTCCACCAGGCTGGTCACGAAGATGAGCACCAGAATGGTGGCCGAGGTCACACACCAGATGCAGATGGCGTGGATGCGGAAGAGCTCCAGGTAGGTCAGCCAGCCGGAAAAGAGCACTCCCCACCCGGAGAGCAGGGTGAGCAGCCAGGAGGCGGCGCTGGAGCGCTCGGCGGCGCTTCCGCTCCCGACGAGCGCTGTCACCAGGAGCACCACGTACAGCGCGAGTCCCCACATGGCCACGGGCACGCCCAGCAGCACGGAGTACCGGCTGGTGTTCACGGTCTCGCACGACCCGATGCTGCACGTCAGCGTGCCGATGACGCCGATCTTGTAGAGCGTGAGGTAGAGCGCGACGAAGAGCCCGATGAGCGCCAGGAGTGCGACGATCTGGCGGGGTTTCACCGTGGTGCGCCTGCCGTCGTCTGGGAGTCGGAGCGTGCCGCGGCAGCCGTGGCCACCCGGGCGGCCGCGGCATCCACGTAGGCCTTCAACTGATCATACGGGATGGGCCCCGGGATCATCTTGTTCCCGATGATGAACGTCGGCGTCTGGTCGATGTGCCGGCGCAGCGCCTCGGCGCGATTCCCCATGATGCGGCTCATGTGCTTCTGGGAATCGTAGCACTGCTCCCATTGCTGCGTATTGAGCCCGAGCTCCTTCGCGTAGCGGAGGAAGACCTTCTTCGGGTTGTTGGTGGCCTCCGTATTCCACTCGAGCTGCCCGCTGAACAGCCGGTCGTGCATGGGCCAGAATTTCCCCTGATCGTCCGCGCACGCGGCGGCATTGGATGCGGGAATGGTGTTGTGGTGCATCGAGAGCGGGAAGTCGAAGTAGGTGAGACTGGCGAGCCCGGTGTCGAGAATGCGCTGCCGCACGTCCGGCTCCGTCACGATGGCGAACTGGCCGCATACAGGGCATTCGAAATCACCGAATTCCAGAATCTTCACCGGCGCGTTCGGGTTCCCATAGACGTACCCGTGCGCCTGTGACGGGGTAGCCTGCACGGTGGTCACCTGCATGCCGGGCCGCGGGCGCGCGATGCTCCATCCAACGAGCACGATGCCCACGACAGCAATGCCGACGAGCGCGACATAGAACTTCCGATTGGGTCCGGAGCTGCGAGACGCGGCCGCACGCCGCGATTTCACCACGTCGGCTCGTCGTCCTCGCTTCCGCTCCACTCGGTGCTTTCCCATTGGCTCTCGGTCTGTTGTTGTGCGTCCTCGACAATGCGCCGGCTCTCGGCGACATCGGGGGTGTCATAGGTCGCGCGGACCTCGTAGTGGAACAGCTCACTGCGAATGTCACCGATGCGCTTGGTCAGCTCGCCGGCGTGATGCAGGAGCTGGTCACGCGCGTCCAACTCGGTGATGCGCGAGGCCAACTCCTTCAGCATGCTCTCGAGGTGACGTGCCCGTTCATCGTCGTACGTTTGCTCCGGCTCCGACATGCTCTGCCTCGGTTGACCCCTGGCCGGACTCCGGTACGTACCGAGGTCCGTCGGGCTCATGATCGGTCGTGGTACGGCGAAGCTCAGTCCTGGGCGGATCGGCCCCGGTGCCATGGCAAGCACGTCTGATAGATTGGATGGCGAATTCGGACGGCTGCCGACGGCTCTCGCCGCTCCATGATTGAAAACTACGCCTGATGTATTGTTCCGCAATGCCGACGGCACCCACAGTGGCACGCACCCACGCAACACCACCGCGGCATGCACCGTCGCGCACCGTTGAGCGCCTCGAGAGCGGCTCCAGCATGCGCTCCGCGCCCCGTTGACGCCGCGCACCTCTCATGCGCCGCCATTCGCTTGACCCGGACGGCGTGAGCAACGAGCTTCACCCGCTGTGGATGGGGTCATGAGTTCTGGGGTGCGCGCTCGGAGCCCGTCGTCGCCCGATGCCCATCACTCACAACCCACAACTCACTCCCCCCTTCAAGGAGCTCGCCTTATCGACGCCGACGTACTTCGCGTTCCAGCCGGTCCGGGGGTGCTGCACGTGGAACGGTACGGCCACGGCGGCGAGGCGGTGGTGTTGCTGCACGGCTTCGGGACGACGAGCTTCCTGTGGCGCGCCGTCGCACCTGCCATCGCGCAGGCCGGTCATACCGCCTTCGCCATCGACCTCCTGGGCTACGGCGAGTCCGACCGTCCGCTGGACGTCGATTACTCCATCGCAGCGCAATCCGAATACGTGGAGCAGTCGCTTGCCGCACTGCGCGTCGGGAGAGCCACGGTGGTGGGGATGGACGTGGGCGGTGGCGTCGCCCAGCGGCTGGCCGTGACGCGCAGCGCTCGTGTGGCGCGGCTGGTGCTGCTCAACAGCGTGGGTTTCGAGGGCTGCCCGGGACGGGATGTTCGGGCGGTGCAGCGCGGGACGGCCCGATACGCACTGCGGATCACGCACGGCATCCTGGGCGCGGCACCGCTGCTGCGCCGTGTGCTCGAAGGGAGTGTCGCGAATCCGGAACGCATGTCGGCGCGATTGGTGGCACGCTACCTCGCGCCGTACGTTGGATCGGATGGCGTCACGCATCTCCTCGCGCTCGCACGCGCCCTGCATGCGCGCGACGTCGCCTCGCTGGATCTGTCCACCATTCGGGTGCCGGCACTGATCATCTGGGGCGAGGAGGATCGGTGGCTGGACAGCGGACTGGCCGAGCGACTGCAGCAGGCGATCCCGGGGAGCCGGCTGGTCCGCCTGCCCGGCGTGGCGCGGCTCTCGCCGGAGGAGGCGCCGCAGGCGCTGAATCAGCTGCTGCTCGAATTCCTGGCAGCGAGCACCGCACAACGTGCGTGAGGCGTGTGCGCTCTCGGGGCACGTGTCGCGTACTGCGAGGCACGCTCTTCGCACTCTGTTTTTTGGGCAGCGATCGTGTTAACTTACGCAGTCTTTAGCCAAAGAGAGTGCATGGCAAAAAACAGAAATCGTCGCAGGGAGGTCGCGGCGCCCACGCCATTCGAGCAGGCCCGCGATGAGATGTTTCAGCACATTATCCGGTGTGGGGTGATCCAGGCAGCGCCGGAGCACCAGTCCGAATGGTTCGACGACACCATGGGCTACCTGGAAGATCGATACCCCGAGCTGACCGAGGCGCAGATCGCCGAGCTTCGCACGTTGGGGCTCCGTTTCTGTGAGCCGCCAAAGTCGAGGATGGAGAGCGACACCGTCAACGCGTCGGCGGCCTGAGCCGGCCTGGCGCCGGCACCGGTGAAGGAACGTTGGCCCCCGCGCGTGCGCGGGGGCGTTGTTTTTTTGCAGAGATGCCCTGCTGGATGGGCGTCCAGAGCGCCGTACCAATCCGCGTGAAGCGCCCTGCGATATTGCGGGGCGCCCGATGAACCGGCGCGCATTCTGCCTCGGTCAGGGATTCGATGGGCACCGCATTGAGGAGGCAACTCTGACAGACCATCAGACGACGGACAGCGTATTCCGGGGCGCTCTCATGCACGACCGGCTCGCGCTGGATCTCACCTCCCTGGCGAACGAGCGCAATCTGCTCGCCTACGTGCGCACCGCCCTCGCGTTCCTCGCGGCAGGCGCCGCGTTACTGAGTAACAGGTTGTTTGGAACGGGGGTGTTCAAGGCCATCGGGTGGACGTTCATCGGGCTCGGTATCGTGGTTGTCCTGGTCGGGGCCTTCCGTTTTGCGCACGTGCGCCGTGCATATCGCCACTGGTGGGCCGGCACGGGAGTAACCAACGGCCCGCCGAGCATTAGTGGTGGCGTGGCGGCTCAGGAGTCGGAGGTTCCGGCGCGCAGCTCGCGACCGTCTCCTGAAGAAGACCACCGCTCCGCGTAACTCCATCGAGACACGTGTCTCAGTCGGCCTACCAGTCTCCCCGTTTTTCGCCACGCCGGTAGGCGGCGAGCAGGGTGAACAGGATTCCCCCCGCGCCGATCGCGATCCCGCCGTAGAAGGCGGCCTTGCCGAACACCAAGCTCGTGGTATGCGCGCTCCAGAGCATACAGAGAACGCCAAGCACCGACCAGCCGAGACAGGTGAGCGCCGTGAGGGTCAGGTCGCGCACCTTGTCGCGCTCGGCGCGCATCGCTTCCGCGGTGCGTTTGCTGATCATCTCGTCCATCAGGTCCTTCGGAATCGGCATCGCGCTCCCTCGCGTGCTACCGTCGTCCAGGGATCGCCGCGCGGAACCCGAAGCCCACCCGCACGCCGTCGCCCCAGCCCGCCTCCAGAAAAGGTACCACACGGCCGTGCTTGGGACCCCCCATGCCGACCAGCAGCACGAGCGCCGCGCGCCAGCGGGGTACCCGGTCGTAGCGCAGGCTCAAGCCGCCGGCGACGTACGGCACCCATCGCGTGCCGAAGGTGGGATCCAGCAGGAAGCGCCCAAGCGCATCGATGCGTCCGCTCACGCCTCGGCGGCCGTGCTCGGTGGACGCCCCCGCCGCCCCCACCAGCGAGACTCGCAGATTGGTGCCCGCCGGGACGCTCACGCCGACCCCGGCCTGCAGCGCCAGTACCCGGGAGAAGAAGGCGTCCAGGCGCACGGCGGGCTGGAACAGCGGTGCCCTGCCCTGCGCCCTTCCCGGCGGCGCGAGCAGCATGATGGCCAGCAGGGCAACGGGAAGCGCGAGCAGGGAGGGCGGGCGAGTCACGACCGGTAAAGTAGGGCGAGGCCCGGCGGGTCGGGAGGGATGGACGCGGAGGCACCGACGTTTCCTTGTCTTTCCTCACCATGCGCTCTATTCTCCCCCCATGCCATGCCGCACGCGACGTTCAGCTCCGTCTTCGCCGCCGCACGCGGGCCGGACCTCCCTCGCGTGTGCTGAATGAAGACCGTCGCCCCATTCACACATCTGCTCGCCGATCTCATTGGCGTCGCCCCTGCCCATCTGCGGGACGCGCGCCTTCTTGGCGGGCTGCTGATTGCGGCGGCCAGTGCAGCGGGCCTCCCTGCCGTCGGCACCCCGGTAGTGCACCAGCTCCCCAGCGATGAGGTGACGGGCGTTCTGCTACTGGATGCGTCGCACATCGTGCTGCACTCCGCGCCTGAGCGAGGCGTGATGCTGCTGGACGTGCTGGTGGGCTCCGCGCGGGATCCGCGCGTCGTGCTGGACGTCTTCGTGCGCCGGCTCGTCCCCCGCGAGTTGCGCAGCGAGTCGCGCTCGCGGGGATGAGCGAACTCACGCGGCTGCCAGCACTCGCGGCCGTCCACATCGCGCTCGGTATCCTGATCCTGCTCTGGGATCTGGCCATGGCGCGGCGGATCGCGCGACGTCGCGACACGCCCGCGCCGATGTCGGCGCTGAGCGCGCTCGGCGGGCTCCTCATCGTACCGGCGCTCGTCATTCTGCTCGCCAACGACTCGGTGCTTACCGGGCGCGCAATGACCGCAGTGGCGTGGACGTGGCCGGTGGCGACCGGGCTCATCGCCGCACAGGCGATCTATGCGCTCGCGGCCGGGCTGGTGTCGCCGGTCATCGGCGTCCCCATCGCCGCGTACGACCTCGCGCTGGCGGTGATTGCCGGCGTAGGCTACGCGGCATTCTGCGGCGCACACCTGTCCGAGACGCTGCTGGCCCTCCGTGCCGCTGAATCGCATGCCATCGGCATCGGAACTGGGATGAGCACGCTCCTCCTCCCGTATTTCCTCTACGTCCCCATGCTCGCGCCCGCCACACGGCTGCGGCGGCTTCCCGGCGCGCTCGCGGGCAGCGGTATGGCCGCGCTTGCCGCTCTGTGGACCGTGCTTCTGGTACTCTCGCTGTCCCCTGCCAGACGGGCGGTCCACAGCTACGACCGGTACGCGGCTGCGCGTCTTCAGGAGCGCCCCGACTCGGACTTCACGGTCGGGCTCAAGGTGCTCCCCACGCTTCACGGCGCGCCCGTTCCGCTGGCAATCCAATCCGACCTGGCGCTGGCCGATTCGCTGGGCGCCGGCATGCTGAGCGTGTACATCGCACCGGCTGGCGCGACCGGCTTCGCGCTGGACTCGCTCGCGGACGCGCTCGATGCCAAGCGGAGCGTGATGCGTCTTGTCGCGACGCTGGACTGGGAGCAGGGCGCCACATTGAGCGATACGGCGTCACGGGAACAGTATCTCGCGGCCCGGATCGAAGACGCGAAACGCATCGCGCGCCATCTGCATCCGGACTACCTGGTACCGGTGCGGGACCCGAACGGGGCGGCGGCGAGCGTAGTGGGTATGCTCCCGCCATCGCGCTGGAAGCGGTTCTTCCGCGGCGCGGCCGAGGCCGTACGCGCCGGGGACACCAGCGTGACGCTCATGGCACATGTGGGCGGATTCGGCGCGCGCGACAGCGCCTTGTACGCCTGGGCCCTGTCGCCCGACGCGCCGGTTGGGGCCGCGGCAATCAGTCTATGGCCCGGACCGAGCGGCGCCGGCACGCTCGATACGCACATGCGAGCGATGGATCGCTGGCTCGCGGCCACGCCATCGTCCAAGCCGCAGTGGGTGCTCGAGGCCGGAGCGTATCCGCGAATCTATGGCGAAGCGAGCCAGGACCATGCGCTGTGGGGAGCACTCGCCTGGGCCACCAGCCGCAGCGCGATCAGCGGTGTGGTGCTGTTCGAAGCGAGCGACTACGGCTCGTCCGTCGGCCTCCGCGCACCCGGCGGGCGCCTGCGCCCCGCAGCACTCGCCATGCGGCAGGCAGTACAAGCGTTGACCGGGAGTCGATAACGAGGCGAAGGTGAGTGCTATGTCCCTGATTCACAACCCAGCACTCACAACTCACAACTCTTTCCCCCGCACCACCGCCTCCACCACGCACCGCTCATCCAGGTACTGCTCGGCGAACGACTGCATCTCGGCGGCCGTCACGGCGCGGATGCGCACGTCGTGCTCCTCCAGCTCCGCGAGGCCCGAGCGGCCGAACATCCACGCATCGAGTATCTCGCCCAGCACCGACGCGCCGCTCTGCTGCGCGATGGCGTGCGTGCCGATGGCGTACGCCTTGGCACGGCTTAGCTCCTCCGGGCTCACAGGCTCCGCGCGCAATCGGGCCATCTCGCGGAGCAACCCGCTTCGCGCGACCTCCTCCTTGTCGGGCGACGTCGCGATGTAGGACACGAACGTCCCCGCCAGGCGGCGCTGGCTCGTGAACGCGCTCACCGTGTAGGCCAGCGACTGGCGGTCGCGCAGCTCCTCGAAGAAGCGGCCGCCCAGCCCGCTCGCGACGCCAGCCGTGAGCTGCGCGGCGAAGCGCGACGGGTCCCCGCAGGGCGGGGCGGGAAACGCCAGCGCCAACGCGGTCTGCGCCTTCTCGCGCTGCTCGGCCGTGACGACCGGGGCCTCAGGCCAACGGGGCACCGGCAGCGCGGTGGGCTCCGCGGCGCGCAGCTCTCCAAAATATCCCGCCACCGCGGCGGCGGCCTGGTCCGGGTCCACGTCGCCCACCACCCCGATGCTCGCCGGCGCCTCCAGCACCTGCGACCGGTGCCAGGCGCGCAGCCGCTCCGCGTCGATGCGCGGCAGCGATTCCCTGGAGCCGCTGGTCGGCACCCCGTATGGATGACCGGCAAAGGCCGTCTGCATCAACAGGCGGAGCGGATAGCCATACATATCGTCGCGCAGCAACTCCAGGTCTGCGAGGGCCACCGCGCATTCGGTGTCCAGCGCCTCGTCCGGAATCGTCGCATGCTGCACGACGTCAGCCAGCAGATCGAGCGCATCGAGGGTGTAGGCGACGGGCACCGAGAGCGACCACCCAAAGCTCTCGGCTCCCGCGCTCGCCCCGATGGTCCCGCCCAGGAGCTCGGCATCCTCCGCGATCTGCGTGGCCGTTCGGCGAGAGGTGCCCTTGATCGATGTCCGCATCAGAAGGCTGGTAAGGCCGGCGAGGTCGGCCGGCTCATCGCTCGCGCCTCCTCGCACGAACACACCGAAGTGCACAAGAGGCGCTCCCTGCTTCCGGCGCACGAGAATCGGCACACCGCTCCCCGTGCGATACACGCGCACCCCGGCCTCCTCACGCTCGAACTTCGGCGCGCCCGCCGCTGCCGGGCGAGCGGCGGGACGCGCCGGTAGGGACGGTGCCGCGGCGGTGGGCGCCCCATCCAGCAGCCGGCGCATGTCGTCCGGTCCGTCGGCCATGGATGCCGCCGAAGCGGGCCGGTAGACGACCGCCGCCGCGCGCTCACTGGTGAGGTACCGCCGCACGACTTCCGTCACCTGATCGGCGGTCGCGCTCAGGAGCCGATCCAGATACTGGGCCCCAAGGCGCCAGTCGCCCAGCGCCTCCCATTCGGCCAGATAGTTCGCTTGCCCTACCATGGTCTCCAGCCGCCGCACCCAGCGGGACTCGAAGAGCCGGCGCGAACGCAGAATCTCTTCGTCACGTACGCCGGCCTCGCGCAGCTCGCGGAGCTGTGCCCATGCGGCCTGCGCTGCTTGCGCTGACGTCTCGGACGGTCCCTCCGCGTGCACGGTAAAGACTCCCAGCTCCGTGGGCGTGTAATCGTAGGCCGAGATGGATGCCGCAAGCTTCCGGTCGCGAACAGCCCGATAGAGCCGCGAGGCGCGGCCTGCGCCCAGCACCGCGGCCGCGACATCGAGCAGCGGAGTGTCGTGGTGCAACGTGCCAGGGGTACGCCAACCAACCGCCAGCTGTGTCTGCGTGATGTCGCCGGCGAGCTCGCGAAAGCGAAAGCCGGCGTGCTCGGGCTCCTCCGGCCCTGGCTCACGCACGATCTGCCCATCGGGAATCGCGCCGTAGATGCGCTCCGCCTCGTGCAGCGCGTGCTGCGGATCGATATCGCCCGCGATGCTCAGGATGGTGTTGGCTGGCCGGTAGAAGTTGCGGTAGAACCCTGTGAGGTCGGGACGCGTGAGGCGCCGGAGCGTCTCCTCGTGTCCGATCCGCCAGCGGCGAATGCGATGGCGCTCATGCAGCACCTCGTACAGCGTCTCCGTCGCCACGGCTGAGGGATTATCCGCCTTCCGCTTCGCCTCCTGGATGATGACCTCCAACTCCCGCCCCAGCTCCTCGGCGTCGATGATGGAGTTGGCGTACGCGTCGCCCTGGATCTCCAACCCCTGGACGAAGCTCGACGACGGCAGCACAGTGTAGTAGCTGGTATGGTCGTAGATCGTGCCGGCGTTGAGATAGCCGCCCGCCGCTTTCGTCTCCTGCGCGATGATGCCGACACCGCGTTGCGCTGTCCCCTTGAAGAACATGTGCTCGAGCACGTGCGCGATGCCCGCCACCTCGTCGGGTTCATCGAAGTAGCCGGCCTTCACATATGTCACGATCGCGACCACCGGTGCGGAGGTGTCACGGCGCACGAGCACGGTGAGTCCGTTGGCGAGCGTGGCTCGTTGTACGGACTCGGGGGCGATGAGCGGCTGGGACATTCAGTGGATGGTGATGAGTTGCATCACGACTCCGATGAGCACAACGCCTGCCACCGTAGCCACGGCGACGGCAATACTCGGACTGCGGCGATGTGCCTCGGGCAGGAGATCGGCGGTGGCCGTGTAGAGAAAGAAGCCGGAGGCAAGCGCGAGGAAGATGGCCAGCGCTCCGGCGCTCGGCGCCAGGACGATGGCCAGGATACCGCCTGCTACCGGGGCCAGGGCGTCGGCCAGGAGGAAGGTGAGATCCCCGCGCTGCGGCCGCTCCCCGTGGGTGACGAGGAGGATGGTATTGAGTCCGTCGCTCGAGTCGTGCGCTACGACGGCGAGCGCCACCAACACGCCCGCCTGCCAGTGCAGCAGAGTGGCGGCACCGATTGCCGCACCGTCGAGCGTGCTGTGGGCGATGAGGCCAAGGGCGCTCGCGCGGCCCAGGTTCCGGTGCGCCTGGTTGGTGCAGTCCTCCTCGGGGCAGGCGTGCAGGATGAGAAGGCGCTCGATGACGTAGAAGAGGAGCAGACCGGTGATGGCCGTTCCCAGCACCGCGCGGTCGCTCCAGCCGCGCTGCGCCGCGACCGTCAGTGCCTCAGGGAGAAGATCGAAGAAGACCGCACCCAGCAGCACCCCTGCCCCGAAGCCCAGCAGCAGGTGGATGCGCCGATGCGCGCGGATGGCGGCATATCCGCCGGCAAGCGTCGAGAGCATGGCCAGCGACGTGAGGGCCAGGACGAGCATGTCTGCTGGTTCAGGGTGGCATGGTCATTCCGAGGGCGCGGTAGCGACCGAGGAGTCGCGTACTCGGTTGGTTGTCATTCCGAGGGAGCGCAGCGACTGAGGAGTCTCCTCTTCGCCTGGTGAGAAGATTCCTCGCCGGCGCTCGGAATGACAGTGACGGAGCCGCTTGGAATAGCAAGCTACAACACGACTCACGGACCGGTGGTATCGGCCGAGGGTGCGCACACCGCCCATCCACCGGGACCGGCGCGGGAGAGCCACTGCTGGCCCTCCGCCGTCCGACCAAGCTTGACGAGGGCGCATCCCAGATAGCCCTGAGCGCTCTTGTCCGTGCTGTCGATGCCGAGGGCGCTCACGTAGCGCCGCCGGGCGGCATCGAAATCGGTGGCGGCGAGATCCTGCCGTCCCTGGCTCACGTCCTGCTCTCCGCGGGCGAGGAAGTAGGCACCCAGCTCCCGTTCCACCAGGGCGTTCCGCGGAGCGCTCTTCGCGGCTTTGCCCAGCTCAGCGGCGGCCGTGACGAAATCGCCGTCCTCGCGCGCCATGCGGGCGAGATAGAGGTGCGGCACCAACAGCTCCGGGTGCTCGTGGCTGGCCTGCGTGAATGCGAGGCGGGCCACCGCCCGCTGCCCGCCAGCATAGGCACGCATGCCCGCGCGGATCTCGCCCTGGACGCCGTAGCGGGTGATGTAGACGTACGTCACCGCCGCCGCCACGATGATGAGCACGACAACGGCACCGAGGATCACCCAGGGCGCACGCCGCGGGCCGTGCGGCGGCGTGACGAGCGGAAGCTGCATGGGTCCCGTCGGCGTCGTCTGGCCCACTCGCGCGGGCACCGACGGTTCGGCGGTCGCCTCATCCGGCCTGGCGGCGGAGAGCGCGGCCTCCAGCGCCGCATAGCCATCGCGGGTGGCGGCGATGTCGCTCTCCGTCGGGTGATAGTCGCCATGGTCCACCCGCTCGCGGACGGCGAGCATGCCGACGAGCGCATGGGCCTGCTCGAGCGAGATCAACTCGCGCTGGCGAACCTCATGGATGAGCGCCTGCCCCGACAGCGGCGAGCCGCCCAGGAGCGACCGGAGCGCGGTCTCGATGGACGGCCACACCTCAATGAGATCGGCGGCCAGCTCCTCGGGATCGCGCACGATATCCAGCCGCGCGACCATGGGACGCGCGGCGGAAAGCGCTGCGAGGGCGGTACGTTGGTTGGTTGCGATCACCGCACGATTCGGAGCAGGCCGGCGTCGGCGCTGCCTCGAATGAAGCTCTCCGCATCACTGGTCGGGATCTTGACACCCGTCAAGGAATACCCGCGCCGCGCCTCGGTGGCCATGAACTCCTGCACCGAGCGTCCCGCGAACGCCCGGTTGGAGTCGCGCATCGCCCGCACGATGCGCTCCCAGCTACCCACGAACTCGTGGCCATCGGCCGAGGTCACGATTCGGTGCTCCGACGACGAGACATCGCGCCAGGATTCCGAGGCATCGCGGCGCCGCTCCGCGAGGTCACTGAGCAGGACGGTGAACAGCTCGAGCTGCCCCTTCTCGTTCCGCTCGGCTTCTTCCGCCGCCCGGTTTTCGATCTCGGCCAGCATCTCATCGATGTCGTCCTGATCTCCGGCCAGCTCGCCCAGTCGCTCCTCCCACTGCCGCAGCTCTGGGTCCCCGTCACTCAGCCGGTAGAGCGACTTCTTGAGCTCCATCAGCCGCCAGATCCCGAGCTCGTCCCAATGATCTTCCGGCGCCGTGCGGTCGAGATGCGTGAGCGCCGTCTCGTATTCGCCGCGGTCGTAGTAGATGTTGGCCAGGTAGATGCGCGCCTCGGTGTGATCGTCGTCGATCTGCAGCGCACGCTTGAGCGAGGCCACGGCGCCCTCGTCATCACCCATGCGGTGATGCACATACCCCTTGAGCGCGTGCGCCTCCGCCTGCTCGGGCGCTTCCTGTACCGCGAGATCCACGAACTCCCGCGCTTCGTCCATCAGGCCGTCGCGGAACAGCGCGCGGCTGATCTGCAGGATGAGATCGATGTCGTCGCTGTAGCCGAGCTCGAGCACGCGACGGAAGAGGCGCAGGCCCGCATCCGGCTGCCCGAACTTGAGCATCGTTTCACCCAGCCCGGCCAATGCATCCTCATGCTCGGGATCGAGCACGAGCGCCTTCTCGAAGCTGTGCCGCGCCCATGCGTACTCCTCACGCGCCAGCCGAGCGTATCCAACCCCAATGTGCAGCTCTACCGAATTCGGGTAAAGCGCGAGCCCCTCACGCAGCACGTCGAGCGCTTCGTCATACTGTCCCTCGTTGTAGAGCTGATGCGCGCGCTCGTCGTACTCTTCGGAACTCAGGAATGGGGTAGGCATGGGAAACAGAACCTCCGACTCTGAGGGTATGCCTTGCTATGCCTATAGTACCATTGGGGAACGGGGGAGTTCAAGCTCACACCCGCCGTCCCGCGCGAGCGCCCCAGTTCCCCGGCCACCAGGTGGGCCGTGGCCCCTAGGTATGCCAGATTCGCGCCCCCGTCCCGACCGTGACATCGCCCGTGCCCCTGCACGGGGCCGCATGGCGTAAGTGCGCTTCCACGCGCCTGTTCACACCGCGCCGCCTCCTCCGCCACCCCGGCCGCAGCGGCACGGTGCGGCAATCTCGCATCAACGGGCGGCGGCCGGACCACACGCTGAGCGCCCGAAAATCGCTCTACGCGGGGCCGCGTGTGTCCGTGGCCTGATCCGACCTGGCCGGGAACCCGATGGTCACGGTAGCTCGCGTTGACGGGTGTGCCGGCGGTGGCTTCCCGTCGTCTACACGGCAAGGGCCGCGTGCTCCGCCATCCGCCGCGCGCGCATGGTCGCCGCCCTGTCACCAACTGGCGCTGACTGGGCAGCCGCATATTCTTCACCCGGCGTCGCCGGCACACCGCCGGGCTCGCGCACGACGTGCTGCAGCCCAGGCGACGGCCGGCCGCAACGCGCGCGATTCCGCCGCTCACTATCCAATACGTCCACCAGAGTGCCGCCATCCACGAGCCCGACGCGTGACCGCTCACGCGCGCAACCTCTCTTGTCCGCCGTGCGGCGGCAGGTGCTGCTGGATGTCGTCGTGCTCGCCATCGTGGCGCTGGCGGTCCGCCTCGTCGACCTCGACTTTGCCCCTGACATCGACGAGCTGGACCACCTGCTGGCGGTCCGCTCCCTGTTCAGCAACGGGACGCTCGACATCACCGGCATTCCGTACACGCGCGCACGGCTGTTCACGTATCTCGTGGCGGGATTCGCCAAACTCTTCGGGCCCAGCATCGTGGTGGCCCGGCTTCCATCCGTCATCGCCGGCTCGGCGCTGGTCGTTGCCGTGTACCTGTGGGTGCGGCACGTCTCGAGCCGCGGAGCGGGTTGGATCGCGGCGCTCCTCCTGTGCTTTTATCCCATGGCGATCTTCATGTCGCAGGTGGTGCGCTTCTACATGCTTCAGGCGCTCCTCGTCTGGATGGGCGCGACGATCGTGTATGGGCTGTGCGCCCCGGGCGGGGTGGATGCGCGAGTCTCGCTCCGCGTGCCGGGCGCAGCGCGTGGCGCGCCGTCCGCCGGCAGGCCCTCAGGCCGGCGCGCGTATCTGCGCATGGCTGGAGCGGCGGCCGCGTTTCTGCTCGCCCTGCACCTGCAACTGCTCACGCTCGTCGCGCTGCTTGCCCTTGGCGTCTGGTGCGCGGCGGTCCTCGGCCCGCGCATCGTGCGGCGGATCTCCGTGCACCCTTCTCGCGCGTGGATCGTGACGGGCCTGGCGGTTGTGGGTACGCTACTGGCTCTCGCCATGCTGCACAGCGGGCGGCCTACGGGAATGGTCCGCTTCTTCCACTACTCCGACTACTGGGCGGTGGCCAACCGGCATAACCTCCGCTTTTACGACTGGGCGCTCACGACGGACTACGCCACGGTGTGGTCGCTCTTCCCGGTGGTCGTGCTCCTGGCCGCGTCGGCGCGGCCGCGCGTGGCGGGGTTCTGCGCGACGGTGTTCGTCGTGGGGTTTCTCTTTCACTCGTTCGCCGCGTGGAAGGCCATGCGGTACTTCCTGTGGGTCATGCCCTTTTTCTTTGCGCTGAGCGGAATCGCGACCATGGAAGCAGTCTCCCTGCTGCGCCCCCGGTTGATGGCGTTGCTCGAGCGAGCGCCCGCCTGGCTGCACCTCCGGCGGTGGGCGGGCGTGCTCGCCACGGCATTCGTTGGCGTGACGCTGGTCTTCTTCGTGCTCGTGAATGGCGCATTTTCCACCACGTACCACATGCTTGCCCCGGCGAGCGGCGATCCGTCCAATCCAAAGCCCTTCCGTGGCAAGTCGGATTGGGCGGCGGCCTCAGCCAGGCTGCACGTTCTCTCCGACAGCTCCGCGGTGCTCGTCAGCTCATCCGACCTCAAGCCGCTGTATTACCTGCACCGGCTCGATTTCATCTTGCAGCGGGACCACCTGTATTCCATGGCGGGCTGGGCGCCGGAGTTCACGCTCTATCGAAGCGTCAAGCGCCCGGTGGTCAGCACGCCCCAGTCGCTCCAGCGCATCGTCTCCTGCTATCCCTCGGGCCTGGTGATCGCGGAGGACGGGCAGTGGCGCCAGCCCTGGGGTGTCCCTGTGGCAGCTACCGAATACCTCACCTCGCATCTCCGTCAGATTCCCCTTCCCTCACAGTGGCACCTCAAGGCATTCCGATGGAGCACCGGCACGGCGTCGCACACGCCGGGGTGCAGCGAGCTGGCCGCCGTGGCGGCCGGGCAGCAGTGAACGCGGCCGGTACGCCGCTGATGCCGGATGTCGGCGTCGTCGCCCTTGTGCCGGACTACTGGGGCTGGCGCTGGCAGCCTCGGCAGCAGGTGCTCACCCGCCTCGCCCGGTACTACCACGTGGCGTGGGTGGAGCCCGCCCGCGGATGGCGTGAGCTGTGGCGGCGGCACCAACCGATGGCCGCGGAAGACGCGGCGATCCCTTTACTGCCGGGATTTCACCGCTACGACCCTGGCCGCTGGCTGCCGCTGGTGCACAAGCCATCCCGGCTCGGCGCATTCCTCTTCCGGCAGCGCGTGCGGCGGGCGCGCGCGCTGCTCGAGAGGCAGGGGTGCCGGCGAGTCGTTCTCTATCTCTGGCGGCCGAAGTTCGAAGCCGCGCTCCATGCGGCGCACTTCGATGCCACCTGTTACCACGTAGACGACGAGTACTCTTTCTCGCCGGTGGAATCTCCGCTCAGCGCCGCCGAGTCGCGCATCCTGCGGCAGGTGGACCAGGTATTCATTCACTCGCCGGCGCTCATGGAGAAGAAGGGCGATCTCAACCCGCACACTCTCTTCGTCCCGAACGGCGTGGACTACGCGTCGTTCGCTGGCCCGGTGCCGGAGCCGGCTGACCTAGCGCCCATCCCGCACCCGCGCGTGGGCTACGCCGGAGCCATCAAGAGGCAGCTCGACTGGTCGGTTCTGCGCCGACTCGCACACGAGCACCCCGAGTGGTCGTTCGTGTTCGTGGGATCCCGCAGTCCGCACCCGGAGCTCGGGCCCATCCTGGACGAGCTCTCCGCGCTCGAGCATGTCCACTTTCTCGGCGCGAAGTCCACGCACGAGCTGGGCCGGTACCCACAGCACTTCGACGTCTGCCTCATGCCATACAAGGCGGACGATTACACGAAGTACATCTACCCGCTCAAGCTGCACGAATATCTGGCGAGCGGCCGGCCGGTGGTGGGCACGCGCATTCGCTCGCTCGAGCAGTTCGAGGATGTGGTGGCGCTGGCAGAGTCGCCGGAGGATTGGGAGCGGGAAACCGCCCGCGCCCTCACTCCCGCCGAATCGGCGGAGCCCCGCCGGCACGCCAGGCAGCGGGTGGCGCGGCAGCACGACTGGCATCTGCTCGTGGCGCAGGTGGCGGGTGCCATGGCGGAACGTCTGGGGCCGGAGGTGGCCAGGCGGTTCCACGCGTGCACGACGGACGCCGGCTTCGATGTGGTGGCCGCCGCCGGCAGTGCGCCGGATCACGCCGCCGCCCGGGATCACGCGCACCCCGCAGCGCGTCGCACCGCGCGCGAGGAGCGCTGACCCGAACGGCGGCGAGCGTCTCACGCACGACGCGGCCCGGCGCCATAGGCTCGCCACTGGCCACGCGCCAGGCTGGCGTGGATGAGGTCCTCGATCCAGATGCGCGGCGGAGCCGTGCAGCGCCGCACCGCGTAGCGCGCCTCCGCGGCGATGGTCTGCTTCCAGAGCCAGAGCGGCCGCCGCATCATTGTGTGTCCTGCCGGCATGGAGAGGTGCGCCCCGGCAGACTCGCCAAAGCTCGTGAGGTAGCGGCGAATGTAGCGCGTGGTCTGTCGATGCTCGGCGATGTAGTGCCGCACCGCGGCCGTCGGAATCCACCACCCCTGTTCGCCGGCCGCGAGCATCGCACGCACCAGTGCCGTCTCCTCGCCGCCGAAGGTGCGCACGGGACTCGGCCCGAGCGACGCGTCGTACGGATAGCGACGCTGTACATCGGTGCGCACCGCCATGTTCGCGCCGAACGGCACGAGAAAGTGCGTGAGCGGCACCGGCTCCTCCCCGAAGTCGCGCATCGCATATACACCGGGCACGCGGGGCAGCACCTGCTTCAGCCAGCGGGGCGGCGTGCCCGCGAACCAGGGGATGATGCGCCCGCCGAACAGCGCGGCATCCGGCCACCGCTCGAACGCGCGACAATATTCAACCGCCCACTGAGGATCGACGAGCACGTCATCGTCGGTCCACAGGATGTAGTCGCCACGCGCCTCGCGCACCGCGAGGTTCAGCGCGTGCGGCTTGCCCGCCCTGGGCTCGAAGAAGCCGCGAATGGGGAGCCGCGCAGCGTACTGGTGAACCACGCCAGGCGTGGCATCGGTGCTGTTGTTGTCCACCACCAGCAGCTCCCACTCCACGCCGGGTGGGATCACGAGCCGGGTCATGCGCTCCAGCGTCTGGGCCAGGAGGTGACACCGGTTCCAGGTGCAGATGGCCACTGTGAAGCGCACGGTACCGGCGGTCCGTGCGTACGCGGGAGAGGCGTCGACACCCTCCTGCTCGGGAGCCTGGCTCACGAACCCGCCGGAATGGCGATGGCCCGTGGCTGCGAGAACTCCATGCGCGGGTTCATCTGCACCGCCCCATAGAAGGTCGGTCCGCCCTTGACCGTCACCGTGAGAGAGGGCCCCTTGACCGCGGTGCGCTCGCGCACGCGATCCCACACGTGCGTCTCGAGCGCGTAGATGCCCGGTGGCACATTCCACTGCAGGGTGACGTCGAGCGCGAAGGAACCGGTGCCGGGGAGCGCCGCCGCGCATCGGTCCGTGCCTGACGCGAACACCACCTGCCCGCTGTGCAGTGCGGTGACGCGGACGCCAATCGCCAGCTCGGCGCTGGGAACGTCCGCCTCCGCTACGCCCATGATGTGGATTCGCACGCGCTCCCCCGACCGCACGGGCTGCGATCCGCTCAGGGTAGCGGAGGTGAGACGGATGGGGTGTGCGGCATCCGGCGGGGCGGCGCTCGTGGACTGCGTCATCACGTAGCGCGAGATACACTCTGCGGGCGAGCCCTCGTGCGCGATACTCCCTCGCTCCAGCAGGATGGCGTGGGTGCACAGCGCGGCAATCCGCTCGAGCTGGTGCGAGACGACCACCACGGGGATCCCCGACCGCGCGATGGCGTTGATGCGCTCGAACGCCCGCTCCTGAAACGCCATGTCGCCAACCGCCAGCACCTCATCGATGATCAGCACGTCAGGCTCCAGGTGCGCGGCGATGGCGAAGCCGAGTCGAGCGCTCATCCCCGTGGAGTAGCGCTTCACCTGCGTGTCGAGGAAGTCGCCCAGCCCGGAGAACTCCACGATATCGTCGTAGCGGGCCGTGATCTCCGCGCGCTTCATCCCCATGATCGCGCCCTGGAGGTAGACGTTCTCGCGGCCGGTCAGGTCGGGATGAAAGCCGGCCGCCACCTCGATGAGCGCCCCCACACGACCGGTGAGCTCGCAGCGCCCCCGCGTGGGTTTCAGGATCCTGGTGAGGAGCTTGAGCGTGGTCGACTTGCCGGCACCGTTGTGCCCGATGATGCCGAGCGCCTCGCCAGGCTGCACCTCGAACGCCACATCCCGTACGGCCCAGAACTCCTTGCCCGCGAGCTCTTCGCGCGGCGGCGGCGGATGGAACGCCCGCTTGACCAATGCGGGCACCAGATCACGCAGGCTGTCGTGGAATTCGCCCTTGGTGAACTTCTTCCAGACGTGGTCGAAGATGACCTTTCCGACGGGCATGTCAGATCCGCTCCGCAAACTGGAATTCGGCCCGATGGAACGTGAGCCACCCGACGGCGAACACCACGCAAGAGAGCGCGGCAGCCAGCAGGAAGGGCTCGGGATCGGGCAGCGTTCCGTGCAGCAGCACCGCGCGGTAGGCCTCGATGATCGGCGTCATGGGATTGAGCGCGAGAATGGCCCCCAGCCGGCCGCCGATCGATTGCACCGGATAGACGACCGACGTCGCGAACATCCAGACGGTGACGACAACCTCGAAGATGTACTTCACGTCGCGGAAATAGAGATTGCTCATCGAGAGCAGGAGCGCCATCCCCGCGATGAACACGACCTGGACGAGGAGCACCACGGGCAGGAAGAGGATGGCCCACGACACGCCGATCCCGTAGTACACCATGAGCGCGGCCAGGAAGGTGGCCCCCACGGCGAAGTCCACCAACGACACGAGGATCGCGGCGAAGGGGAAGACTTCGCGCGGAAAGTACACCTTCGTTACGAGCGGGATGTTCCCGGTCAGGGAGATGACGGAGAAGCGCAGCGAGGACGCCAGGAAGCTCCAGGGCAGCAGCCCGGCGTACGCATAGATCGGGTAGGGGACGTTGACGTTGAGCTTCGTGACGCGGGTGAAGATCACCGAGAAGATGATCATGTTCAGCACCGGCATGAAGAACGCCCACGCGAAGCCCATGGCCGTCTGCTTGTAGCGGAGCAGCAGATCGCGCCGAGCCATGGAATAGAGCAGTTCGCGATACTCGAGCATCTCGGCGAGCATCTCGCGGACATCGGTACGGAGGCGAAGCAGCATGCGGCGCCGGACTCTGGAGGTGAATCGCACGACCGCCGCGTGCACGAACCGATACCGCGGCGGTCTTATCTATGGAGGGGTACCACCCGGACGCCTCTGGCAGAGACGCCCGCCGGCAGATCATGCCCTTGCCGGTCGCGCCACCACGCGCGGCATGCACGCGTGCCGACTATCGGCTGGCGAAAGGATGACGAGCCGGCGGCCGGCTGGTCATATGGCCAGTTGCTCCGCGCTGCCGCGCGCTGGCCCGCACGACACGGTCAGCGAAGACGACCGCGCGGGCCGGCGCCTGAAGGAGAGCTGCCGGCTTGCATGCCGCGAACGCCGGCGCCGACCCGCGAGCGAACGGACACAACCTAATGCGCGGCCCCGCCGTTCGCACTATCCGGCACGCGCGCCGTCAGGGCGAGCACCGGGGGGCAGTCTAACGGGACGAAGCCGGGATCGGGCGGGCGGTGACGATGAGCCGTTCCGGAGCGGGTCCGATGTATCGCATGGGCCAGCAGGTCGTGAGTGTGAGCGTGGCGTCGATCGTGGCGAAAAGCGCCGGCGCCCCTCGCGCGACGAGGCGCCGCCCGATGACGGTCCACATCACACGACCACGGGCGGTAACCGTGATGATGGTATCGCCAAGAGCGACCGCGCCCAGCCGGTGGAAGTGACGGTCACGATGCGCCGAGATGACGGCATTCCCCGGCGCCCCGGGCAAGGCACTCCCGGGAAGATGTCCTGGTGCCGCATTGAGCTGCTCACTGCCCACGCCCTCGATCACGACCTCATCGAGTCCGATCTTCGGGATGCGGAGCTGCGCCACCGGGACGCCAATCGGAAGCGCGGCGCGATCAACAGCGGCTGCGCGCGCTGCCCTCCTGGTTGCAAGAACGGCGCGGTGGGCCTGGGCCGCATCCCAGGCGGCGCGCGCCGCATCGCCCTTCAGCACCCCCCGCCCATACGTCACTCCGACATCAAGCAGCAACGCGGCACCAACCGCGTAGCACACCAGGCCCAGTGCGCGCGCCCTCACCGCGCGCGCCGCCTGAGGAGCGCTCCCGCAATGATCGACGCCATGCCCAGGACGGCGAGCAGCGGCAGCGGGCTGGCCGTGGCGGGCGCTGGCGCGCCGTTCCGAAAGCGGGTTGTCTTGCCAGGAGTCGGCGCCGCGGGACGCGCATGCGCGGCCGACGATCCCACCGGGGGCGCGGGGCGTGCCGGGGACTGCGCGGTATCGGCGGTGGGTGGCGCGGCGAGCGCCTGCGCAGCGGAGTCCACCCAGGCCTTCATGCCGGCCATGGTGGGGAGCGCCGGAGGGGCTGGTGGCAGCTCCGAGTCCACCCGCGTTACGAGCGGCGGCGGTGCCTGCGCTCGCGGTGTGTGCGGCGGTATGACGGCGGCGGTAAACTGGGCTTCGGCCGACGCAGTGCATGCAGCAAGGCCCATCGCCAGGACCACTGGAACCCAACGCTTCACGACGCTCCTCCACGCGCAACCGGTGAGGACGGCATCCGGAACGGGATGCTATGCGCCGGGGGGCGGCGCATTTCGTGTGCCGGACACCGGCGCAGGCACCCGCCGATTCAGCGCTGCGGGTGCTCCGCGACAGGCTGGCAGCCTGTCATGTACATGCGGAGGCGAGTTGGGCGACGCCTGGCGCGATCTGCCTGGAGAGAAGTCCGCTTCGCATGCACACAGACAAGACGGGACCGCACCGCCGTACGGTGTGGCCCCGGTACCCGTATCGTGTCCTGCGTGCGGCAGGCGGCGCTGCGGACAGGCAACAAATCCGTGGCGACTCCCTCACCGATCGTACGCGCGAATTGCGGGATCCACGCACAGTGATGAGGCGTCGGCGCGTCGCTACGCGTCCTCGAACTCGTCGGCCTTTCTGCTTTCGACCAGCTCGCGCTCCCCGGATGTGGGATCGTAGACCGCGAGCACTTTGATGGTCTCGCCGCTGTAGCAGTCGAAGGCCTTCCCGACGTGGCGCTTGAGGGCGATCTCGTGTCCATCCTCGAAGCGAAGCACGATGTTCGGATGTTCCGTGTTCACATACTGCTTGCGGAGCTTCTTGGGTGGCTGGGGCATGGGAGCGGGGGGTTGAAGGTTCGGGGTCAAATTAAGCGTGGATGCTGAGCGGCGCGAGAGGCGGACGGCGGCCGAGGAAGCAGAGAGGAGAAAGGAGACAGGATGACCTGCCCGCGAGGGTGAGTCCGTTCTTCCACCAGCTGGTCCCTTTCTCCTTTCTCCTTTCTCCTCTCTGCTTTCGCTCTTCGCGCTATCCCTGGCCCGGCGTCCCACGCCTCAGCGCCGATGCAATCGCGGCGATGGCGCGCTCGAGCTCATCATCCGTCGTGTAGAAATGCGGCGCGATGCGGATACCGGCGTCCGGACGGTAGTCGACGAGAATGTTCTGCGCGAGCAGCGTCTCCGTCACCTCGGCGCCATGCGGGACGTCCACCGCCACTGTGCCGCCGCGGTGCTCGGCGTCGCGCGCTGCATGCACCCGGTAGCCGCGGTCGCTGGCGAGCTTGATGAGCCGTGTCGTCTGCCGCACACTCTTGGCGCGGATGGCATCGATACCGGCGCGCCGCACCAGGCGCGGCCCCTCGATGGCCGCGTAGAGCGCGGGGATGACGGGAGTGCCGTTGAGCCACCGGAAGATGCCGGCCGTATAGTCCATCCCATCCTCGAAGGCGAACGGACGCGCATGGGCCTGCCACCCGGTGACAGACGGCGCGAGCCGATCGCGTACCGGGGGCGACACATACAGGAAGCACCCGCCCGGACCGCCGCAGAGCCACTTCAGCACGCCCCCGGTGAGGAAATCCACGCCGCTCCGCTTCACGTCCACCGGGAGAATACCCACCGCATGAAAGGCATCCAGCGCGACGAGCGCACCGACCTCGTGCGCTCGCGCACAGATCGCCTCGACATCCATCACGTAGGCCGAGCGAAAGAGCACGTACGAGATCGAAACCAGGCGCGTGCGCTCGTCGATGGCGCCGAGCAGGCGGTCGAGGTCGATGCCGATCCCGTCATCGCTCGGGACGGTCACCAGACGCGCCCCCAGCCGACGGCCGAGTCCTTCATACACATAGCGCACCGACGGAAAGTCGAGCGCCGTCATCACGACGGTGTCGCGCGGCGGCGCGTAGTCCACGGCCGACGCGATGGCCGCCTGCGCGAGCGACACGTTGGGGAACATCGCGACTTCACCGGGCTGCGCACCGATGAGCGGCGCGATCTCGTCACCGACCGTCACCGGCATCTCCCACCACCCGTTCGACCAGGCCCGCACCCCCTGCTCTCCCCAGGCCGCTGCGTACTCGGCAAGCCGCTCCGGGACGGCACGCGGCATGGCGCCGAGCGAATTGGAGACCAGGTAGGTGGTGCGCTCGAGGATCGGGAACTCGGCGCGGAAGGAGAGGAGCGGGTCGGTCGCGGGTGCGAGCATGGGGGCAATCTATACGGCGCACGGAAACGGCGTGAACATGGTTGCCGGCAGCGATCGATCATCACCCGGCCCCCGCCTTGCATGGCTCAGGCGTCGTACCGATCATTCGGGGACGATGCCGCTGCCTCCGTTGCGGGCTGTCGTAGGCTTCCAGGAGGTGCTGAGAACCATGGACTTGCTGCGCCGAATGTTCACCCACCTTGGCTGGGCCGACGAGCGCGTGCTCGCCTCCCTCCGTCAGGCGCATCCGCTCCCCCCCGATGCACTGACGCTGTTCGCGCATGTCCTCGGCTCGGAGCACGTATGGCTGGCCCGATTGCACGAGCGCTCTCCGGCCGTCGCCATCTGGCCCTCGCTCACGCTCGATGACTGCGTGGCGCTCGCGCGCGAGAACCGTGAGGGCTACGATGCGCTGCTGGATCAGCTCGACGAGCCAGCCATGCAGGACGAGGTGTCGTACGTCAACAGCGCGGGACTCGCCTTCCGCTCGACGCGTGAAGACATCCTGACCCATGTGGCGCTGCATGGCATGTATCACCGCGGTCAGGTCGCGCGCGCGCTGCGCCAGGCGGGAGCGGCGCCATCGCCCACGGATTACATCGCGTTCGTGCGAGGTGCGCCCGCCGCCACACGCGATCGCCGGTGACGACGCCCGCCGACGACGTGGCCGGGCGCGAGGAGGAGCGCTCGCACGAGGATCACGGCACGCGGATGGGCATGATGCTCGCGCGTGCCGCCGACGAGCCGGAGGGGCGGCCGCCCATTCCGTCGCGCGTGGCGCTCGTGCTGGGCGGCGGCGGCCTCAAGGGGTTCGCGCACCTCGGTGTGCTGCGGGCGCTCAGCGAGTACGGCATCGCCCCGTCCGTCTATGCCGGTACGAGTATCGGGGCGTTGATTGCCGCGGCGTGGACCGGAGGGATGTCGGTGGAAGAGATGGCGCGCCGGGCGCACTCCCTGCGCAAGCGCGATCTCTTCCGACTCAATCTCGGTATGGTCATCGAGCGGATGCAGACGCCGTCGCTCTACCACGGGGAGCCGCTGCGCGCGCTCTGTGCGACCACATGCCCATCGTGCACCTTTCGCGAGCTTGGCGTGCCGCTGCTCGTGAATACGGTGGATATCGAGCGCGGCACGCGCGTGGTCTGGGGGCTGCCCGGCCTGCAGGACGTGTCCATCGAAGATGCGGTCTACGCCTCGTGCGCGTTGCCGGGGTCCTTTCCGCCCGGGGTCGTGGGCGGCCGATACTGCGTGGATGGCGGCACCATCGACAACCTGCCTGCGGCCATCGCCGCTGTGGGAGCGGACGCCGTGATCGCCGTGGATGTCGGAAGCTCGGAGCTCACTCCCGCGGGCGACGCCGTGCCGCTGGGCTTTGCCGCGATCTACATGCGCGCCGCGACCGTCATGATGCACGCGCTGCAGCAGAGCCCGCTGGCGGAGTGGCGCGCGCCGCCGATGCTCCTCATTCGCCCGCATCTCGGCGACTACCACTGGTTCAGCTTCACCAACGCCACGGAGTTCATTCAGGCGGGGTACGATGCCGCCTGCTCGGCGCTCGACCAGGTGGGCGACGCGCTCACTTCGGAAGGGGGCGTGTACCCGCGGCGGCTGGTCGAGCTGTCGGTAGATCGCGACCGGTGCATCGGGTGCACAATGTGCACGGCCCTGGCCCCGACGCTCATGGCAATGGACGACACAGGAAAGGCCTATCCCACCACGCCCGTCGTCCAGTGGTCACCGGCAGACGGCGACTTCGTGGAGCACTGCCCCACGCGAGCGATCATTGCGCGCACGGTTGGCGAGGCCGGCGGCAGAGCCCGCCATGAGGACCGCAGGATGGACGCCGCCGGAGATTGAGACCGCGGCTCACATCCGCCACACCACGGCACATGCCATGATACATTATCGGGAGCCTGTCGCGACAGGCAGCTGGCCGTCGTGGCAGTGGCTCAATTCTTCACGGCGCTCGCATGCGGCGAGCGTGCACACCCGCGTGATGCCATGACTTCGCTCAACTCCTTCGGCAGCCGCTCCACACTCGACGTGGACGGGCGGTCCTACACCATCTTTCGTCTCGACGCGCTGCGCGGCCTCGCCGGCAGTACGATCCACCGTCTTCCCGTGTCGTTGAAGGTGCTCCTCGAGAATCTGCTGCGCTACGAGGACGATTCCTTCGTCAAGCGCGGCGACATCGAGGCGCTCGCGCACTGGGAATGCACCGGCCACGTCGAGCAGGAAATCGCCTTTCGGCCCAGCCGCGTGCTGCTGCAGGATTTCACCGGCGTTCCCGCCGTGGTGGATCTCGCTGCCATGCGTGACGCGCTGGCCGCGCTCGGCGGTGACGCCGCACGCATCAACCCGTTGCAACCGGCCGACCTCGTGATCGACCACTCGGTGCAGGTGGACGAATACGGTTCGGAGGCCGCCTTTCTCATCAACGCGGAGCGCGAGTACGAGCGCAACTCGGAGCGCTACGCCTTTCTGCGCTGGGGACAGCGGGCGTTCCGCAACTTCCGCGTCGTGCCTCCCGAGACCGGCATCTGCCATCAGGTGAATCTCGAGTATCTGGGACGGTCGGTCTTCTCCAGCAGCGCGGATGGTGTGGAATACGCGTATCCCGACTCGCTGGTCGGCACCGATTCACACACGACCATGATCAACGGACTGGGCGTGTTGGGCTGGGGCGTGGGCGGCATCGAAGCCGAGGCGGCGATGCTGGGCCAGCCGCTCTCGATGCTCATCCCCGAAGTGGTGGGGTTCAAGCTGCATGGCAAGCTGCCGCCGGGCGCTACCGCCACCGATCTGGTGCTCACGGTCACGCAGATGCTGCGGCAGAAGAAGGTGGTCGGAAAGTTCGTGGAGTACTACGGGGCGGGGCTCTCGAGCCTTGCGTTGGCGGACCGCGCGACCATTGGCAACATGTCGCCCGAGTACGGCGCGACGGTGGGATTCTTCCCCGTGGACGCGGAGACGCTCAAGTACCTGCGCTTTACCGGGCGCGACGAGCACCAGGTGCGGTTGGTGGAAGCGTATTGCAAGGAGCAGGGGATCTTCCGCACTGACGACACGCCCGATCCCATGTTCAACGATACGCTGGAGCTCGATCTCGGCAGCGTGGAGCCCAGCCTCGCCGGACCGAAGCGGCCGCAGGACCGCGTGCCGCTGGCGAAGGCCAAGGAGATGTTCACGGCGGCGCTGCATGGGGAGCTGGAGCGGACCGGAACGCTGGCGGGGGCGGCGGAGGTAGCGCGCGCGCGCGCCGTGTCCGCCGAGCCGGGGCTCTCCACCGCGATCGTGGCGGAGCGCGCGGGGGAGCAGGCACCGGCGGAGGAGAGCGTGCACGTCGAGATGAACGGCGTGGAGTTCGGGCTGCGGCACGGCTCGGTGGTGATCGCGGCGATCACCAGCTGCACCAACACGTCGAACCCGTCGGTCATGCTGGCCGCAGGCCTCCTCGCCCAGAAGGCGCTGGCCAAGGGACTCATGACCAAGCCATGGGTGAAGACCAGCCTGGCGCCCGGCTCAAAGGTCGTGACCGATTACTTCAAGAAGGCCGACGTGCTGAAATCGCTGGAGCAGCTCCGATTCAACGTCGTGGGATACGGGTGCACCACGTGCATCGGGAATTCCGGACCGCTGCCGCAGCCCATCGCGGACGCCATCGAGGCCAACAAGCTGGTGGTCACCTCGGTTCTCTCGGGCAATCGCAACTTCGAGGGGCGGATCAACCCGTACACGCGCTTCAACTATCTCGCGTCGCCTCCGCTGGTGGTTGCGTACGCGCTCGCCGGACGCATGGACATCGACCTGCTCACCGAACCGCTGGGCATTGGCACCGACGGCCCGGTCTTCCTTCGCGACATCTGGCCCACCCCCACCGAGGTGGAGCACCTGATGCTCTCGTCCGTCAAGAGCGACATGTTCCGCCGGCAGTACGCGAACGTCTTCGAGGGGGACGAGCGGTGGGCAGCGCTCCCGGTTCCCGAGGGCGACCTGTACACGTGGTCCGAGGAGTCCACCTACGTGAAGCATCCCCCCTTCTTCGATGGGATGACGCGCGAGGCGCCGGCCGTCCAGCCGATCCGGGGCGCACGCGTGCTTGCCATGCTCGGCGACTCCATTACGACGGACCACATCTCGCCCGCCGGTTCCATTCCCGCGGCCAGTCCCGCGGGCAAGTGGCTGATCGCGCATGGCGTGACCACGCGGGAGTTCAACTCCTACGGGTCGCGCCGCGGCAACCACGAGGTGATGATGCGCGGCACCTTCGCGAATATCCGGTTGCGTAACGAGCTGGCGCCGGGTACCGAAGGAGGATGGACGGCCACACGCGCGGGTGGCGACGCGCAGACGATCTTCGACGCGGCCATGGCATACCAGCACGACGGAACGCCGCTCCTCGTCATCGCCGGAAAGGAATACGGCACAGGGTCGTCGCGCGACTGGGCCGCCAAAGGCACCTTGCTGCTCGGCGTGGGCGCGGTGATCGCCGAGTCGTTCGAGCGGATTCACCGCTCCAACCTGGTGGGCGTGGGCGTGCTGCCACTCGAATTCACCAACGACGACACGCGGCAATCGCTGGGGCTCACGGGCTTCGAGCGCTACGACATCGAAGGGATGGACGATGCCATGCCGCCGCGCGCGACACTCACCGTACGCGCAACCGCCGAGGACGGCAGCGTGAAGGAATTCCGCGTGCGCTCGCGCGTGGATACGCCGGAAGAGGCGGCGTACTACCGCAACGGCGGCATCCTGCAATACGTGTTGCGGCAGATGGCGAAGCGATAGTTCGCGTCTATCGCGGTGTCCGTGGGCGCCGGTATTGGCGCCCACGGACACCGCACTCAGTCGCTCCAGCAGCTGCTCGACCGCACGCTCAGCGCTGTCGGACGATGCCCTGCGCTCGTGCAGATACGCGCGTCGGACCCTCGTCGGGACCCTCGTCGCGTGCGTATCGAAGCCTGTCAGTCTGTATCGCTTCGATGCAGCAATGCCCGGGAGATGAACACGGTGCGGTAGATGGCCGTGCCCAGCGCCCCCAGCCCGATCAGCAAAATGACAGCGGCCAGGAAGGATCCCGGTACCCACCCCGTGCGGCTGGTGATCGCCCCGTCCACAATGGAGGCGACCCCGAGCAGTACCAGGCGCTCGGCGCGCTGCATCGTGCCCCGCTTGCATTCGACGCCGAGCGCCTCGCCGCGCGCGCGGGTGTAGCTCACGAGCATCGAGCTACCCAGCGCCAGGGCGACGGCGAACGCCTGCCAGGGAGCCGCGGCTGCGAGTCCGATGGCGAGGCCGACGAACGCGAACGTTTCCGCGAAGCGATCGAGCGTGGAGTCGATGAATGCGCCGTACGGCGACGCCAGGTTCCGGGCGCGGGCGATTCGCCCGTCGAAGATGTCCGATACACCGCCCAGCAGCACCAGCCATCCGGCCACCGAGAGCGCATGGCCGGCGTAGGCGACGCCGGCCGCCAGACTCAGCCCCAGCCCCAGGAAGTTGAAGACATCCGGCGCGACACCCGCGCGCAGACACCCGCGTTCGATGGGCGTGATGATCCACATGGCCCAGTCCCGTACCCAGTAGCCGAGCAGCAGCGACTTCGGACGTCTGGCCACCTCGGGGTCGAGCGGGCGAGAGCGCGCCACGACGGCAAAGATGGGCATCGTGAGGATGACCGCGGCCGCGAGGGCAAGCGCGATGCGGTTGACAAGAGTCATCTCAGGCATGGTGTTGCGGGCGGGTGCGGAGATAACGGATGACTTTGGGCCACAGGAAGAGGAGCGGCCAGCGGCGCTCGCGCGGGGTGAGCGCGATGGACATGCCGCTTCGCCTCTCGATCTTGCGGAGGAGGTAGTCGAGCCAATCGTCGTACAACGCAATGTACTTGAGCCAGCGGAGCGTTGCCCGCAGCTTGCTGCGGCGGAAATAGAGCCCGATACGTGCCCGCGTGAGCCAATCAACCGTTTGCCGGATGCTGTAGACTTTCCCGTCGGAGGCAAGTATCCTTTGGAGCACGAGATATTGGAGCATGGTCTCGTACACCGGGGTCAGCGTGCCGCGTTGCGCCTCGAGCAACACCGCCAGGCGGGCATTTCCTTCAGGCCGGATTTCGGCGGCAAACGACGTTTCGAGCAGGGTGCGGCAGTAATCGTGGACGGTGAAGTGCGCGGGGAGATAGGGCCGCCCCCACGCAAGGGTGTGCGCTCGTACGGCGAGGACGGCATCGGTCACCACCGCTCGGACGTCTTCATCTCTCACCCAGGCGAGCTGGATCTGCTGAAACAATCTCCCGTGGACAAAATGATCTCGTGCCCGAGGCGAGCACGCACGCCGCAGATGCGCCAGCGAGAGCACCGCGCATTTGGCGGTGAGCGGCGCGGCATCCGGTGGTCGGACCGCGATGACATTCGGCGGGAGCAGGTGCGCGAGCATGGTTGCCGTGGTGGGCGAGTAGCCCGTGTGCAGCGAGGCAGCCAGAGCACGGTACGCCGCCCGGTAGCTCCGTACGATCACGAAGAAGTCGTGGGCGCTTTCCGGCCGGGCATCGGAGCGATGCGCGTGCGACCCGTAGTGCAGGAGCGCGAGCGTCGCATCGCCGAAGGCGGCCGCGATGCCGCGCGCCAGGCGTGCCGTGTCGGTGGACGGGGGGGCGTCCAGTCCATGGGCCAGGGCAGCAGGCAGGTCCTGGGCGAGGGAGCGATGGGAGGCGGGCACGGCGAGGGCGGTGGCCTAGGATGCCCGGAGATCGGCGAGCGCGGCAACCATGCGGTCGCGCAGCGAGTCGATGAAGGCGTCGATCGCGGCAGGGGCGGGCGATGCGAAGGGGCCGAGGACGACCACACGCACCTGCGCATGGCTGAAGTTCGCGGCGGCCTCCGCATAGGTGCGGGCCGTCCACATGCCGTCGGCAACGATGCAGTAGACGGGACAGTGCGTGCGTTTGAGTATCAGCCGCAGCCCCGCCTTCATGAACTGTCCGATCTCGCCATCCCGCGTGCGGTGTCCCTCAGGGAAGATGAGCAGCGACTGCTCGCCACGCGCCACGTCATCCACCACGCCCTTCAAGGCCTGCAAATCCGAGCGCAACGCCGTCGGGCGCTGCGTGACGAAGGGAAAGCCCGCCATGCGCACATAGGGCGAGATACCCGGGATGCCTCGGCGGTAGCGATCGCGCGTGGGAATCACGGCCAGCGGGCCGGGCATGAGGGTGAGGCCGATGGGGATGTCGACGATCGATTGATGGTTCATGAGGACCACGCAACTCGCCGGACTGATGGCGCCCCTCACTGAGATGCGGACGCCGGCGATCGCGCGGGCCGCGTGCAGCGCCACGCGGAGATGGGCGCGGACCCAACGGGCGAGCACGGAGCGGCGGCGGGCGGGAAAGAGGGCGATGAACGGCCACACGATGAGGCGTTGCCCCGGTCCGACGACCACAAGCACGTACAGGGAGTAAAGGCCGAGCAGGAGCGCACTGCGAGCGGTGCACCAGAGCCGGCCGAGACGCGAGATCGGCACAACGTTGGCGTTGGAGTGGGCGAAGTTGCGGTCAACCACGTGGAGGACACCCATGGCGACACGAGTCGAAGCGCAGACCAGCTTGAGCGTTTCTGACTACGATTATAGTAGCTTCTATTACTCGTCGGGCGATGATGTTTTCGCAATCCTGGAGCCGTACAACGATTGGTACGCCCGCGCGCGACCGGCTGGCTATTACCTGTACTCTCAGCCGATGTCAACGCCGCCAGGGACGGAGATCGACCTGGAGGAGCAGCTCGCGCAGCGACACCTGAAGCTACTCAATCTCTCGTCATACAATTACCTCGGGCTCTCATACCGGCCCGAGGTGATTGCGGCGGCCAAGCAGGCGCTGGACCAGTACGGCCTGGGCGCCGCCGGCTCGCCGATTCTGAGCGGGACGATGAACGTTCACGTCGAGCTCGAGCGCGAGCTGGCCCGCTTCAAGCACAAGGAGGCCGCGCTCGCCTTCCCCACGGGGTACAGCACCAACGTGGGGCTTCTCCAGGGGCTCATGCGCCCGGGCGACCTGATCGTCGCGGACCAGAACGCGCACGCGAGCATCGTGGACGGCGCGATTCTCTCCAAGGCGAACGTCCGCTTCTTCCGGCACAACAAGCCGGAGGATCTGGACAAGAAGCTCAAGGGAACGACGGGCAAGAAGCTCGTCGCCATCGAAGGAGTCTACTCCATGGATGGCGACGTGTGCCGGCTCCCGGAGCTGGTGGAAGTCGCCAAGCGGCATCACGCCCGCATCATGATCGACGAAGCACATTCCGCGTTCGTCTACGGCGATCACGGCCGCGGTGTCGTGGAACATTTCGGGCTCGAGGACGAGATCGACATCCACGTCGGGACGTTCTCGAAGACGCTGGGCGGACAGGGTGGCTACGTTGCGGGCTCGCGCAACCTGTACAACTACCTGCAGGGGTTCGCGCGGGCACGCTTCTTCTCCTGTGCGCTCTCGCCGGTGGTCGCGGCAGGCGTGCTCGAGGCGCTGCGTATCGCGCAACGCGAGCCCGAGCTGCGCGATACGCTGTGGAAGAACGTCGCCTACATCCGCGGCCAGCTCGCCGATTATGGCGTGGACGTGGGCGAATCCAGCTCGCAGGTCATCCCGATCATGATCCGGAACGACCGCCGGATCATGCACATCGCGCATCGCCTGCAGCGCGCCGGCGTCTATCTCCAGCCGATCCTGTATCCGGCGGTGGCGAAGCATCGCTCGCGCTTCCGCATTTCCATTTCCGCATCACACACCGCGGATCAACTCGACGAGGGTGTGAAGATCCTCGTCCGCGTACTTCGTGAAGAGGGCATCCTATGAGCAGGAACGACGGCTTCGTGCAATACCACTTTCGCGACGCAATCGGCGGATTCTTCGAATTTCCCACGGAGAATGCCCGAACCCTGCTACCACCCGAGCTGCAGCCGATCGAGCCGCACCACGGATCGAGCGTGCTCTCGGTGATGGCGTTCGACTTTCATGACAGTCCGGTCGGTGAATACGGCGAGCTGATTCTCTCGATCCTCGTCTCTCCACTGATCGAGCCGCATACGATCATGCCAAAGTCGGCCTTCTATCCCTTCCGGCTGGGCACGACCACGCGCGAGTCGCGCGAGCACGCCATCGAGCGGTGGCATCTGCCGCATTACATGCAGGACATCGGGCTCAACTGGGAGCGGGGTGATGGCCACGTGACCATCCACGCCACCGATCGCGGCGCCCCGATGGTCGACATGACGATCACCGAGCACGAGTGGTCGACGGTGGAGCACCGCTACCAGTCGTTCATGAACGACGACGAGGGGGCATACACCTCCACGATCATCATGGCCGGTCAGTTCAGCGAGAACGAGGAGGAGCGGGGCGGCATCACGATCTACTCGCAGGGAATGACCGATCTCATCGACCACTGGGACGTGACCACCACGCCGTTCCGCGAGCTCTGGATGCGCGAGGGCAAGCAGACCTTCCACCCGTTGCGGCAGTTGGCGTCCTACGCGCCCAGATGAGCGGTGGTGCGTGCGTCATCGTGAACCCTGCCTCCGGCCGGGGGCGGGGTTCACGGGCGCTCCCTGCCGTTCGCCAGGCGTTCGCCGCCGTCGGCATCACCGACATCCGGGTGACCGAAGCGCCGGGGGATGAGCGCCGCCTCGCGGCGTGCGCGCTCGAGGAAGGGTGCAGCACCATCGTGGCCGCCGGCGGCGACGGCACATGGAGCAACGTCGCCAACGCCATTCTCACGGCCGGCGCGGACTGTCGGCTCGGTCTCCTGGCGCTGGGAACGGGAAATGATTTCGCGAAGACCGTTGGCGCGCCGGCGCGCGATCCGGTGGCGACCGCACGGCTGGTGGCGGGAGATGATACGCACGAGATGCGCGTCGACGTGGGATGCATCGAGGAGCGCTACTTTCTCAACATCGCTGGCTTCGGGCTCGACATTGCCGTGCTGGAGGATATCGCGCGCATCACCTGGCTGCGAGGCGATGCGCTGTATCTGTACGCGGCGCTCCGCCACCTCTTCACCTATCCCGGGATGGAGATCGACGTGGGCACGCGCGGCGCGGCGCGCGGCGCCAGCCCGCATCTGCTGCTGATCGTCGCGAACGCGAAGCACTTCGGCGGCTCGTTCCGCATCGCGCCCCATGCCTCGCTCACCGACGGACAGCTCGACGCCATCGCGATCGGTCACGTGCCGCCCATGCGGCGGCTGGCGCTCTTCGGCGCCGCCACCCGGGGCACGCATGTGACACGCCCCGAAGTGTGCGCGCAGCAGGCGCCATCGTTCGTCCTCCGCTTCCCCACCCCACCCGCGTACGAGACGGATGGCGAGTACCGGCAAGCCCGGACGAACGAGCTCGAGGTGCGCTGCGTGCCAGCCGCGCTCCGCGTCATCACCCCCGCCGCGGGCGCGCCACCCGCGTGAAGGCCATCAGTTTCGCGGCGCCGATTCCCACCTACGTCGCGACGCTGGCCGCGGGGGCGCTCTCCGAGCGGCTCTTCATGGGGCCGCACGCATGCACGACCTACGGAGACGTGCCGGAGCCCGCGCTGCCCGGCGACCGGTGGGTGCGCATCCGCACCCGGCTCGGCGGCGTCTGCGGCAGCGACCTGAACGTGGTGCGGCTCAAGGCGAGCCCGTCGACGTCGCCGTTCTCGTCCTTCCCGTTCGTGCTCGGCCATGAGAACGTGGGCGACGTGATCGAGACCGGACCGGCGGTGCGCCGCGCGCGCGTGGGCGACCGGGTGACGGTGAACCCCCTGCTCTGCTGCGAAGCGCGGGGCATCCAGCCGCCGTGCGCCGCGTGCGCCGAGGGACATCACTCGCGCTGCGCGCACTTCACGGACGGCGCGCTGCCGCCAGGCATGCTCATCGGCACCACGCGCGGGCTGGGAGGCAGCTGGGGGGAGCAGTTCGTGGCGCACGAATCGCAGCTGCTGCCGGTGCCCGAGGGGATGACGGACGAGCAGGCGGTGCTCGTCGAGCCCTTCGCCTGCTCGGTGCACGCGGTGCGCGCGACTGCCCCGCATGCCGCCGACCGCGTGCTCGTGATCGGCGCGGGCTCGATCGGACTGCTGACGCTCGCCGCGCTGCGCGCGATCGCGCCGGCGCAGGATGTCACGGTGCTCGCGCGACATCCCTTTCAGGGAGAGCACGCGACCCGCCTCGGCGCCACGCGCGTGGTGCGTGCGCGGGGGGACTACCTGGAAGCGCTGGCCGATGCCGCGCATACGACGCTGCTGCGCCCGGTGATCGGCAAGCGCGTGGGCGTGGGCGGGTTCGATACGACATTCGTCTGCATCGGCGGCGCGGGCGGGATGGATGACGCCATGCGCTTCACGCGCGCCGGCGGGACGATCGTGCTGCTGGGGAACTCCAGTACTATGAACGGGCTTGACTGGACACCACTCTGGCTCAAGGAGCTGACCGTGCGGGGGAGCCTGTGCTACGGCGCGCATCAGCACGCGAGCCCGGCACGCAGCGCGTTCGAGGAAGCGGCGTCGCTCATCGCGAGCGGACAGGCGCCGATCGCGCCGTTGCTCACGCACACGTTTCCACTGGTGGACTACCGCACGGCCATAGCCACGGCACTGGATAAGCATGGCGCGCAGAGCGTGAAGGTGGCGTTTCGATATGGGAAGGACCGCACGTCCCACTGAACTGCTCGCTCCGGCGACTCCCCTCGCGCCGCTTCGCTCCCCGAGCCATCTGCCCGCCGAGCGACGGCAGGGTGCGTGGCGCGTCCTGCACTGGTTGATCGCTGCGATGAGCGGCGCCGCTGTGGGCGTGCTGATCGCGGCTGTTGGCATGCGGGTCTTCAGCTCCGCTGCGGCAGCACCGCCCTGGGCCCGCGCCAGCGGCCGTGGCGTCGCCGCCTGGATCGGCGTCGTGGTGCTCACCGCGCTCGTGGCCATCGCCGTTCACGAAGGGGGCCACGCGCTGGGCGGCCGTCTCGCTGGTTTCCAGCTCGTCGCGTTCGTAGTGGGACCAGTGCAGCTGGTGCGCGGGAACGCCGGGGGGCGGCTGGGCCTCAACCGTCACATCCAGCACGTCGGCGGGCTGGTGGTGTGTGCGCCCACCACATGGACCGGCGCCGCGGACTTCCGTCGCGCCTTCAGGTGGTTCGCAGCCGCCGGTCCATTGACCAGTCTCGTGGTGGGTGCCGTGGCCATGGCAGCCGCAGCCAGCGGCACACCGGGATCGCTCTGGACATCCATCCTGTTCGTTGGCGGGCTCATCTCGCTTGCATGCGGGGTGGGGACGCTCGTCCCGTTTCACATGGCCGCGGGATTCTACTCCGATGGTGCGCAGGTCCTCCGGTTCCGTGAGCCGAACGCGCGCGCCGGCAAGCGCCTCGGCCCTCTGGCGGAGATCTCCGCGCTGACCATGTTCGCCCAGACGCAGCCGCCACGCGAATGGGACGCCGAACTGGTTGCGACTGTCGGAGGAATTACGGAGCAGACGGAGCTCGGCGTCACCGCACGAATTCTCCGATACCACCTGGCGCTCGATCGCGGCGACGTGGCGGATGCGCGCGACGTGCTACAGGGCACCATCGACGCCGCTGCCACATTGGCGACCGCGACGGCGGATCGCACACGAGGCCTGCTCGCGGTGGAGGCCGCGGTCTTCGAGGGCGTGTGGCGGCGCGATGCGGGCGCCGCTCGCCGCTGGTTGGAGCGCGCCGGCCGGGTGGCTGCCCTGGATCCCGTGGGACGGCTGCTGGCAATGGCAGGCATGGCGGCGGCGGAAGGCGCGGACGGTGACGCGCGGCACATGTTGGATCGCGCTGCGAAAGTCGCGCGCCATTCCACCTTTCCGAGCGCAGCGCTACTGTGCGCCCCGACAGTGGAGCGTCTGGATGCGGCACTCGAGTAGCGAGCCCGGGGTTACCCCTCTTCACTTTCTACCGGAGATCACCATGCACCAACGCCGTCGTTGCTTCTCGCTCCTCGCTGCCGGCGCGGTTCTCGTCGCTGCCACGTCGGCGCGACCGGCCCTTGCGCAGCGCATACCCTCTCAGGCTGCCAGGCCTTCATTCGGCGTGCTCGTCGGCCTCAACCTCGCAAATTTTCATGGCAGCGAAGTGTCCGGCACCGACTCGCGCACCGGGGTGATGGGCGGCGTGAGCGGGACGTTCCGTTTCTCGCGGGTGTTCGGGATTCAACCCGAGGTGCTGTTCGAGCAGAAGGGCACGAAGATTTCCGAAGCCGGCGCCGACGCGACGATCAAACTGAGCTACATCGAGATTCCCGTCTTCGCGCGTGTCGAGTTCACGCCCAATGGCGGCTCGGTGCGTCCGTTCCTTCTCGCGGGGCCGACGCTGGCGTTCAAGGTCGGGTGTTCCCTGGGCGCGTCTGCATTGGGAGCGTCGACATCCCTGGGATGCGATAGCCCGCTGATCGCCGAGGCGTTCGGCCCTGGATTGAACTTGAACCCGGGCTCCGTTGACGCTGGTGCCGCCGTGGGTGGCGGGCTCGATATTCTGATGGGCACATGGGCCATGTCGCTCGGTGTGCGGTACGATCAGGGGCTCGTGTCGCTGTTCGATGGCTTGAACGCCAAGAACAAGGCGGTGTCTCTGGTGGCCGGCGTGTATTTCTGAGCGGGGGCTCGCGCGCTCGCGCTGAACGGACTCCCATTGCGTCACAAGGGGTGATATTCCATCTTGCATCGTACCCTCTCTCCGGAGCCCGCGATGCACGACCTGGACGTGAGCCTGATGCGCGGCACGCTCGATCTCCTCATCCTCAAGGCGCTCAGCTGGGGGCCGCAGCACGGCTATGCGGTGGCCGAATGGATCGAGCGGGCCACGTCGTCCACGCTGCTCATTGAAGAGGGAACGCTCTACCCTGCCCTGCACCGCCTGGAGCGCAAGGGATGGATCGAGGCCGATTGGGGGCTCTCGGACAATAACCGTCGCGCCAAGTTCTACCGCCTGCGCCGAGAGGGGCGCGCGCAGCTGCGCGCAGGAACGTCGTCGTGGCAGCGCTTCGTGGAGGCGGCGGGACGCGCGCTCCGCGCCACCGCGCCGCGCACGGCCTGATGTGGGGGCGGGACTGGCGACAAGCATTCCGGCTCGCCGTCGGAAAGCATCACGTGGACCGGGCCGTGGACGAGGAGCTCGCGTTCCACATCGAGATGCGGGCGCGCAAGCTGATGGCCGCGGGGCTCACGCCCGAGGCGGCTCGCGCGCAGGCGCTCCGGCAATTCGGGGACATGGGCGCGGTGCGGAGCGAGTGTCTGACCATCGACCATCAACGGGAGCGAGCGGTGACACGCGCGAATCATCTCGAGAACCTCCGGCAGGATGCTGCCTATGCGGTGCGGACGCTCCGGCACCACAAGGGCTACACCGCTATTGTCCTGCTCATCCTGGCTCTCGGTATCGGCGCGAACGCGGCGATCTTCACACTCATCGACTCGCTGCTGCTCCGCGCGCTCCCCGTTCCGCACCCTGAGCAGCTGATCACGATCGGTGATCCCGCGCGCACGGGCGGCGTGTCGGAGGGGACTCCACGAACGGATCTCGTGTCGTACCCGGTGTACGCGGACCTGCGCGATCAGAACCACGCGGTCACCGGACTCTACGCATCGGGGCGGACGAACCGGCTCGATGTCCTCGTCAGCAGCACGAACGGCGCGGGTACAGCCACAAGCGGGGAGGCCGAGCACCCGCGCGGCCGCTTCGTCTCGGGGAACTTCTTTGACGTGCTGCAGGTGCCGGCGTACGCAGGTCGCACCTTCGCACCCGATGAAGACCGCAGCCCGGGTGATGATCCCGTCGTGGTCATCAGCTACACCTACTGGCAACAGCGCTTCGCCGGGGCGCGCTCGGCCATCGGGCGCACGATCTCGGTGAACGGGACCCCGCTCACGATCATCGGGGTGACGCCGCCGGGATTCACCGGCGACATCGTGGGGCAGCCCACCGACCTCTGGCTCCCGCTCATGATGCAGCCTTCGGTCATGCCGCACAGCCCGTGGCTCAGGGACCGCAGCGTGAGCTGGCTGCTGCTCATGGGGCGCCTCGCGCCGGGAGTCACGCTGGCGCAGGCACGCACCGAATTCGCCACGCTCGAGCGGCGATCGCTCACGACGCACGCGGCCGGGAGTGACCTGGCGGCCATCGAAGGGAATCTCCGCGACCGACCGGTGCAAGTGGAGTCGGGCGCGCGCGGCTTCTCGTACTACCGTAGCAGATACGCGACGTCGCTGATCACGCTCATGGTGGCCGTGGTGCTGGTGCTGCTGGTCGTGTGCGCGAACGTGGCCAACCTCATGCTCTCACGGGCGGCCGCGCGCCGACGCGAGATGAGCGTCCGGATGGCGCTGGGCGCCGGCCGCTGGCGTCTCATCCAGCAGCTGCTTACCGAGAGCGTACTGCTCGCCGTCATCGGCGGCGCGCTGGGCCTCCTGCTTGCGTTCTGGGGTAGCACCGCGCTCCTCCGTCTCGCCGGGTTCAGCGCGAACCCGATCGACGCCCATCCCGACGGCCGGGTCCTCGCCTTCACCGCCCTGCTCTCGCTCCTTACCGCAATCCTCTTCGGCCTGGTACCGGCACTGCGCGCCACGCGCGTACAGTTGGCCGTCGCGCTCCGCGCGCAAGGGCGCGGTGTTGCGGGGGCGGGAGGCGGACCAGGCAAGCTCGCGCTCGGCAAACTGCTCGTCATCGCTCAGGTGGCGCTCTCGATGTTGCTCCTCGTCGGCACCGGGATGTTGGTGCGCAGCACACAGCGGTTGGAGCACGCCGATCTGGGTCTCGCACGCGATCAGCTCGCGATCGCGCGCATCGACGCCGGCCGGAGCGGCTACAGCGGGGCTCGGCTGGTCGCCCTGAGGCGCGATCTCACGGCCCGCGTGCAACGGATCCCCGGCGTGGCCGGTGTAACACTTTCGGAGAATGGCATCTTCAGCGGCACCGAGTCGGCCACGACGCTTCAGGTGGAAGGATTCCGGGCACGCGCCGACACGGACACGCTCGTCGCGTATGACGACGTCGGACCGAACTACTTCCACGCCATCGGCGCGCGCATTCTGCGGGGGCGCGACTTCGAGGCGCGCGACAACGAATCGGGAACGAAAGTGGCCATCCTCAACCAGACCATGGCCCGGTTCTTCTTTCCGGACGGCCATGCGATCGGCCATCATCTGACCGCCGACAGTGTGACGTATCAGATCGTGGGGGTGGTGGCGGATGTCCACGAGCAGGGCGTCCGCCAGCCGCCCGTCCGCCGCCTCTACATGCCAATGGTGCAGATGCGGCAGCAGCCTTCGTCGTTCAAGATGGAGATTCGGGCGACGGGCGATCCCGCGCAACTCGTCGTGCCGATACGCCGAGCACTGCTCGCGGCCGATCCGTCGCTGGCGGTGCTGAGCGTCAACCCGCTCACCGATCTCATTCGCGATTCGATCAGCCAGGATCGACTGGTCGCGCAGGTGGTGACGTTGTTTGGCGTGCTTGCGCTCGTGCTGGCTGCATTGGGGCTGTATGGCGTGATGGCCTATGCCACCGTACGGCGTACGGGTGAGTTCGGGCTCCGCATGGCGCTGGGCGCCGAACCAGGCAACGTGACGCGGCTCGTGCTGCGCGAAGCGATGATGCTCGTATTCGGCGGCGTGGTCATCGGACTGCCGGTAGCACTCCTGGCCACACGCTTGTTGGAAGGCCAGCTCTTCGGCATCGGCCTCCTCGACCCGCCCTCGATCGCATTGGCCGTGGTCGTCCTCGGCGCGACCGCGCTGCTTGCCGGGTATCTGCCGGCGCGGCGGGCGGCGAGAGTGGCGCCGCTGGTCGCATTGCGCGAGGAGTGACGAGCGCTGGCATTCCAAGGGAGCGATGGAGGAATGTCGTCGGCCAGCTGTCGTCGCCGGCGCCCGTTACGCGCGTGACAGCTCCAGAATCAGCGACGCCTTCCGCCATTGCTCCAGTCGCCGGGCGCGTTGCGCGGGCGTCGCGAGGAGTCCGAGCACGCGCCAGAACCACGCGACGCGCATCATACGGTTGAGCCGCTGCGCCTCATCCATCGTCGATCGCGCATCCGCAACGGTCCAGCCGAACGGATGGAAGAAGTCGCCCCCCTCGGCGGGGCCGAATTGCATCGGCGCGCTGGCCGCGCCGAGCTGCTTGCCCCACATCCGCTGCATCATGCGCAGGATGTAGGGCGAGGCGATCTCAGTGATCCATGAGGCGAAGGATGGTTGCGCGTGCAGATCCGCGGCGAGCGCTCCGACCTGCTCCTCTGTGAGATAGGCGAGCAATCCCTCGCTCACGACGAGCACACGTCGCGCCTCGCTCCCGAGGCGAGCGAAGAGCGCCCGCCGTGCCGCCGGATCGGTAAGGTCGACGGGCGCCGTTTCGAGTGCGCAGCGCGGCGTCTCCGATGCCATCTGCTCGGCTTTGTACGCGAGAATGCCGAGCAGGTCGACATCCACCCACCGCAGCGCGGCTGGCAACGGCAGCCGATACGGCCGTGCATCGAGCCCGGCCGCGAGGTTGAGGACGAGGTCGATGTCGTCGCGCTCGATCACCCGCGTGATGAGCTCGTCGAACACCGCGGTCCGGACGATCATGGGCCATGCCATCGCCCGGCCCCGCTTCATGGTCCGGACGATCTCCTCGCCCCGCTCGCCCGCCAGGCGCCGGGCGTAGGGATCGCGGAAGATCGCATCCGCGCGCTCGGACTCCATTGCCCGGTACACCGCCACCCATCGCGCCGTGTCGGAGACGTTCCCGATCACCGGAGATGCCGCCGCTCTTGCTTCGGTATCGATCATCGCGCTACCCTCAGGCATGGGCCCACTCCTCCTGGCGGTAATGATCGCCGGCGCTCCTACGCCGCGCAACGCCGACTCCACGGCACTGTTCATGTCACCCGGGATCTCGCACGAGCTGGCCGAGCACCGGGCGGCACGGATCCGCAACGTGCGCTACGACCTCACGCTGGACGTCACGCGCCGCGATACCGCCATCGGGCACGTGGCCATCGACTTCGACCGCACGCGCGGCGGCGATGTCATTCTCGACTTCCGCGGGCTCTCGCTCGCATCGCCGATGGCGAACGGGCATCCGATCGAAGGACTCGAGAACAACGGCGCGCACCTGCGCATTCCGGCCGCGGAGCTCACGAGCGGCGCCAATCATCTCGAGTTCGATTTCGACGCCGCGATCGCTCCCGCCGGCGCCAGCATCATCCGCTTCCACGACAGCGCCGATGGCGCGAACTACCTCTACACGCTGCTCGTGCCCGCGGATGCCAACGCGCTCTTCCCCTGCTTCGATCAGCCGGACCTGAAGGCGCGCGTGGCGCTCACGCTCACCACGCCGCGCGCGTGGCGCGCGATGGCGAACGGCGCGCAGCAGTCGGCGGATACGAGCGGTGATCACATCACCTACCGCTTCTCACGCACCAAGCCCATCAGCACGTATCTCATCGCCTTCGCCGCCGGTCCATGGGCGACGTTCTCCACCCAGCACGATGGGCGCACGATCACCATGTACGTGCGCGCCTCGCGCGCCAGGGAAGTGGATGCGGACACGCTGCTCGCGCTGAACGCCCGGGCGCTCACCTGGCTCGAGCACTACTTCGCCCAACCGTACCCGTTCGGGAAGTTCGCCTTCCTGCTCGCGCCGGTCTTCCCCTTTGGTGGGATGGAACATCCCGGAGCGATCTTCTACAACGAGTCGTCCTTCATCTACCGCGAGCGCCCCACGCTCAGCCAGCAGCTCGGTCGCGAGGCCGCCATCTTCCACGAGGTGGCGCACCAGTGGTTCGGCGACGAGGTGACCATGCAGTGGTTCGACGACCTGTGGCTCAAGGAGGGCTTCGCCACGTACATGGCGGCCAAGATGCAGGCGGCACTCGATCCGCGCGCCGATGCGTGGAAGACCTTCTATCTGCGCAACAAGCCCGCCGCGTACGCCGTGGACGTGACTGACGGCACCACGCCCATCTGGCAATCCCTCGCCAATCTCGACCAGGCCAAGAGTAACTACGGGGCGATCGTCTACAACAAGGCGCCCGGTGTGCTGAAGCAGCTCGAGTACCTGGTGGGGAGCAGCGCCTTCCAGCGGGGGCTGCGCCACTTCGTGCACGCCCACGCGTACGGCAACGCGACCTGGCGGGACCTGCTCGGCGCCGTGGGGGATGCGGCGCACCGGTCGCTCACCGCGTGGGGGAAAGCGTACATTCTGCGGCCGGGCGTGAGCATCATCGATCAACAGCTCACCATCCGCGATGGACGCATCGCGCGACTGGCACTGGTGCAGCACCCCGCGCGGCCGCTCTCAGGACCCGGACCATGGCCCATCAAGCTGGACGTGATTGTGGGCTACCGCGACCGGGCGCCGGTGCGCATTCCGCTTGAAATAGACGGGGACACTACGGTCGTCCAGGCGGCGGCGGGCCTCCCCGCGCCCGCCTTCGTTTTCGCGAATGGCGGCGACGAGGCGTACACGCTGGTGCATCTGGATGAACGGAGCGCGGCGTGGCTGGAGTGGAATCTCGGCGCGGTCCGCCCGGCGCTGTTGCGCGCCATGCTGTGGGGCGCACTCTGGGATCTCGTCCGCGACACGCGCCTCTCACCCGCGCGATACCTTCGGCTCGCGATGCGCGAGCTGCCACATGAGCAGGACGAGCAGATCGCGGGGAGCACGCTGCGCCGTGCGACGCGCGCCACTCGCGCGTATCTCTCACCGGCGCAGCGTGACGAGCTGGGGCCCGTGCTCGAACAGTCGCTCTGGACGCTGGAGCAGGACAGCGCACGCACGTACGGCGTGCGCAAGAGCGCGATGGATGCCCTGATCGCGGTTGCGCGGTCGCCGGCGGCGCTGGCGCGGCTGGACGGACTGTTGGACAGCACGAAGGCCGCAGGCGCGCCGCTCCGTGAACCGACCCGTTGGGCTATCATCACGACACTCGTCAAGACCGGCGCGCCGAGTGCCAGGCGGCGGCTGAGCGACGAGACGCGCCGGGACTCGACGTCCGAGGGACGGCGCCGGGCATTCGTGGCCGGGGCGGCGTTTGCCGACAGCGCGACCAAGGCCCGCTACTTCGCGCGCTATTTCCAGGATAGCACGCTGAACGAGGACTGGGTGACATCCAGCCTGGGCGCGTTCAACGAGCCGAGCCAGGCGTCGCTCACCCTGCCCTACCTCACCCCCGCACTCGACACGCTCCCCTGGGTCCAACGCAACCGGCGCATCTTCTTCCTCGGCTCGTGGCTCTCCGCGTTCGTGAATGGCCAGCACTCACCGCAAGCGGTCGCGCGCGTGGACGCGTTCCTGGCGCATCACCCCGCGCTCCCGACGGACCTCCGGCAGAAGGTGCTGCAGGTGGCGGATGAGCTGCGGCGGACGGTCAGGATCCGTTCAGTCTACGCACGCGGCGCGCGGCCCAGCAGCGAATAAGAAAGTAAGAGTTATGAGTTATGGGTGGTGAGAGAGCGCTCTCTCCATCGGCGGTCTCACAACCCATTACTCATGACTCGCAACTCATAACTCATCCCCTCCGCTCGGTGTCGGAATCCGACTCGGGCTCCTCCTCGGCGGCGTCGCCGTCCTGACCGAGCGTCTCCCACGTGGTGGAGCCGGTGAGATTCGTATTCTCCTCCATCTGCCCGAGCAGATCTTCCCGATGTTCGGGCTGAAGCGCCTGCTCCAGATCCTTCTCCTGATCCCGATCCTGCTGTTTCTGCTGATCCTGCTGTTTGCGGTCCTTCGCCATGATGGGCCTCGCGGAATGGGGACGATGGTACGCTGCGCACGGGGGCAGCGATCGCATCGGCGGTAACGCGGCACAGCGCGTGCCATGCGCCGGGGCGACGCGCGCGGCGGCTCGCCGGATGGCGAACATGGCACGCGCCAACACACGATTTGACAGCCGTTCAGGGCGCGCCTAGCATAGAGGCATCGCACGTCGTGATCCACCACTGAGGAGGGAGTCATGGGCGCTCTGCTGCTCGGAGTGATCGTCGTGGTCGTGCTCGTTGTCGTCCTTGTGCTGAGCGTCATCATCGGCTCCTACAATGGACTCGTCCGCCGGCGAAATCGCGTGGACAATGCGTGGAGTCAGGTGGACGTGCAGCTCAAGCGACGGCACGACCTGGTGCCGAACCTGGTGGCGACGGTCCAGGGGTACGCCACGCATGAACGGCAGACGTTCCAGGCGGTAACGGACGCGCGCGCCAAAGCCATGAGCGCGCAGGGCCCCGCCGAGAAGAGCGCGGCCGAGGCATCGCTCACGGGTGCCGTGCAGGGGCTGGTGCTGGTGGCGGAAGCCTACCCCGACCTCAAGGCCAGCCAGAACTTCAAGAGTCTGCAGGACGAGCTCGGCGACGTGGAGAACCGGATTGCCTATGCACGCCAGTTCTACAACGACGCGGTGATGGGCTACAACACGGCGACAGAGACATTCCCGCGTAGTCTCATCGCCGGCGTGTTCGGCTTTTCGCCCCGGCAGTTCTTCGAGGCGGCGGCCGGGGATCGTGACGCAGTCGCCGTCAAGTTCAATTAGCACCTGAGCGGCCGGTGCCGGCGCTTCTTGTTGGCGCACTCGATCTCGCGCTCCTGACCAGCACCCGGATCAGGCTCAGTCCGCCGCTGTTGGTCCTTGCGATTGCGGCGGCGGTGGGATGGTATCTGGCGCTGGCACTCATTCTGCTCGTGCGCCGGGCACCTCGGGCACACGCCGCACCCGCGACGAGCGAGCTGGGTGCCGAGCCACCGGCGGTCGCCAACCTGCTCGTGAATCACTTCGCGGTCACGCCAGCCGCCGAGCCCGCAACGCTGCTCGACCTGGCCGCCCGTCACGTGATCGACATCGACGAGCTTGAGCCGGGCTCGTACATCTGCCGTCTTCGCACGTCCGATGATGCGACGCTGACGCCGTATGAGGCGCGCGTACTGGCCCTGCTGCGGCACCGCGCCGTGGATGGCGTGGTGCCGGCGGGCGCGCTCACCACGGGCACGGATGCCAGCGCATCACGGTGGCGCCGGGCGTTCAACGCGGACGTGATCAAGGACGCGCAGCAGCGTGGCCTCTGCCGCGATTACTGGAGCAAGGCGATCCTCTCGCTGCTCTCGATGTGGGGACTGGCCAACCTGGTGATATTGTACGCCGCGGTCTCGGCCGGCACCGTCGATGTCTCGAACGATGTGCCGATCATGGCGGTGCTCTTCGCCGTGGGCGCCGTCGTGCTCGGCTCGGTCGCCCTGGCGGGACGGCTCGCGCGGTCGCATCGCCAACTACCAACATCCGCCGGACTCCAGGCCGCATCGCGCTGGCTCGGGGTCCAGGCCTACCTGCAGGGCGATGAGGTGTTCCCGACGCTGTCCCCCGCCTCGGTGACCATGTGGAGCCGCTACCTGGCGCATGGAGCGGCGCTGGGAGTCGCGACGGCTGCCGTGCAGGCGCTCCCCATGGGCGCAGAGGATGACCGGTGGGCATGGAGCTCATGGGGCGGGCGCTGGCGGCAGGTCCGCATCGACTATCCAACGTGGTGGCCGCTGGGCTGGGGACGAAGCCCTGCGTCGGCGTTGTTTCTCGGGCTGGTCGTGGCAGGCGGCGCCGTTGGGGTTCTCTACGCGCTCGCGCGATGGCAGCCCGCCGTCTTCACGCTGATTCCTGTCCGGTACTGGCTATGGGCCCGGCGCGCGGCGGCCGGGGTGGCGGCGGTGTGCGTCCTGGTCGGGATCGGGGGTATCTGGCTGCTGGTGCGGGCGGTGCTCGACCTCTGGTCGCGCGTCCCGGTCACGGGACTGGTGCTGCGTCTGCGCAAGCACGCCACTGGAGGCGGGGGCAACTCCACCGATTATCGCTACTACACGGGGGTGGATGATGGCAGCGCCCCCCGCGTTCGCGCGTGGGTGGTGAGCGCGGAGCAGTATGCCCACCTGAAGGAATATCAGCCAGTCACCGCGACGGTGACCGGGAACCTTCGGCACGTTCGGTCGATTATACGCGCACCGGTGGCGGCGTCAGCTGGCCAGCCGACATCGGTGGCAGCGCCGCAGCCGGATCAGTCCGTCCACTGAGTTGCCGCACCGGTGTCATCACCTCATCGTTTGCTCTGCCCAGATATCATGCGCCATCCCTCACACCACTTCGGAGTTGACATGCAATCGTCAAGACGGGCGATACGGCGGCTGGCCGCCGTCGCCATCGCTGCCGCGAGCCTGAGTGCCGCGGCGAGCCTGCGGGCTCAGGACACCACCAAGGTGCCCAACGTTGGCGAGATGGCCCCAGACTTTACCGCGCCCGGTGCTACCCGCTACGGGCTGCTGCAGAGCCCGGTGAAGCTCTCGGACTTCCGCGGCAAGACTGTCGTACTGGCCTTCTTCTTCAAGGCCCGCACCAAGGGCTGAACGATCCAAATGGAGGCGTACCGTGATCAGTACGCCAAGCTCTTCAATGGTGGCAAGAACGTCGTCGTGATCGCGATGAGCGTGGATCCCGACACCGCACTCGCCTCGTGGGCCAGAGACGAGAGCTTCCCGGTGCTCTTCGCCAGCGATTCCAGCGGCGCCGTCGGACGCAGCTACGGCATCTGGAGCCCCAAGTACAAGCTGGATACCCGCGTGCTCTTCGTGATCGACCCGGAGGGGAAGATCAGCTACCGGGCCATGCCCTTCCGCGAGCTCACGGCGGACGCGTACACGCAGCTTGCCGCCGCCGTGGACAAGACCGTGGGGGAGGCGCCGGCGGGAGGGGGAGCGCAGTAAGCAGCTCGAACCGAATCGCGGACCGCCCACACGATGCACGCGTGGGCGGTACGAGCTTTGCTCGATCAATTGCAGGAGCATGCTCGATTCAGGGGGAGCGGATGAACATTCGACGCGGAGTGGAGTCGTTCTGCGCCCTGGCCGCCGACAAGGCGTTCACGAATACCAAGGTCGGCGACAGTAAACTGTGCATGTGGAGCGGCGCATGATACCGCGCGGCTTTCATCTGTTGGACCCAGTACGCGCTCGGCGTGGCATCGCGCACCGCGCCAGGCTGTCGGCAAGCCGGGTGCTGTACGAACGCGATGACCCTGCGTCGCCACCGATGGCACCGCGGAATCCGCGCGTCCTGCATCGCCGCATAGCGTTGGTGCTTGCGGCGCCGCTCATCCTGATGTCTCTCTACACGTTGGCTACGCAGGAGGTGCCCGGCGCCGTGCGGATGCTGACGCTCAAACCCAGTGCGCACTGGCACGGGCGTGCCTGGCGGGTGAATCCCTCGTATGTGCTCGATCCCTCAGGGCATGTGATGCGCATCCGGCGGCGCGTGTCGCTGGACGAATCGGGACTGGTGGGGCGGACCGTCGTGACGATCGTGCCGGCCACACGACGGAGCGATAGCATCTTCACCGCGCGGCGATTCTCGTGCATGGCGCGGAACAACGGGTGCCGAGTCCGCCGGGAACAGTTCGGCACGAGTGAGATGGCGTGCCTGGTGTACCACCGTCACCTGCACCATGGCCCAGGACACGTGATGATCAGCCGGTGCCGGGTGCGCGGCATGGGCGTGGAAGTACGCTACGTGTGCGCGAGACGGGGCTGCAACGAGATCGCGCGGCTCCTGCCCGACGTGCTGAGCCGGGTCTCATCGCGACACGAGTGACGGGAGGCGGCGCGGCGCCCCATCGCACCCCGCCTGTTTCCTACGCCACCCGGTCGGGCGGCGGCGCTCCGTCAAAGAAGGCAACCAGATTCACGATCGCGCGCTCTCCCATGGCGACTCGCGTCTCCACCGTCGCACTTCCCAGATGCGGGGTGAGCACCACGTTCTCCATTCCCAGCAATCCGGGAGTGACTGCGGGCTCCCGCTCAAAGACGTCGAGCGCGGCACCCGCGATGACATGCGCACAGAGCACGTCGACCAGCGCGGCTTCGTCCACGACATCACCGCGTGCCGTATTGATGAGGAACGCATCCGGCCGCATGAGCCGCAGTCGCTCGGCGTTCATGAGATGGTGGGTGTCGGGCGTCGAGGGACAGTGCAGCGACACGAAGTCGCTCTCGCGCAGCACCTCCTCTATTGTATCGCGCGGCTCCGCCGCGCTCGCGCGTACGTGGTCCGCCGGCACCGGAGCGGGATCGTAGAAGATGACGCGCATGCCGAACCCCTGATGCGCGCGCTGCGCCACGGCCGCACCAATCCGCCCCAGCCCTATCAGGCCGAGTGTCTTGCCCGTGACGCGCGTCCCGAGCATCCGCGTAGGCCCCCACCCGGTCCACGCGCCGTCGCGCAACGCGCGCTCCCCCTCGCCGGTACGGCGCGCCACCGTGAGCAGGAGCGTCATTGCCAGATCGGCGGTGTCATCGGTGAGCACGCCTGGCGTATTGGTCACCACGATGTCCCGCGCGCGCGCGGCTTCGACGTCGATGTGGTTGAAGCCCACACCGTAGTTGGCGATGATGCGCACCCGCTGCGGCTCGGCGGACAGCACGCGCTGCGTGATGCGATCGGTGACCGTGCAGAGGAGTGCGTCGGCCGTTCGCACGGCTTCCGCCAGCGCGGCCGCGTCCAGCGGGCGGTCCTCCGGGTTCAAGTGAGCGTGGAACAGCTCGCCGAGCCGGGCCTCGACCGGGGCCGGCAGCCGGCGGGTCACTACGACAGTGGGCCGGGAGGGCATGTCACACCGTCGCCGCATGCGCGTCCGCGCGGAGCGACCCGTCCGACGGGGCCGCCGCCGAGCGGCCGGACCGGCGATAGTATTCGGCCGCGGCGGCCACGCCGCTGCCGGGTTGCACATCGATCCCCACGTCGCGCATGGCCATCTCGGCGCCGGCGAGGGCCCCGAGCATCATCAGCTCGTTCACGTCGCCCATGTGGCCGATGCGAAAGAGCCGTCCGGCCATCCGGCCGAGGCCGCCACCGAGCGAGAGATCGTATCGCCGGAAGGCGACGTCGATCACGTCGGCACCGTTGATGCCGGGCGGCACCATTACCGCGCTGATCGTGTCGGAGTACCAGTGCGGCGCGCGCGCGCACAGGTGCAGGTGCCACGCATCAACGGCGGCACGCACGCCCTCGGCCAGGCGGTGGTGGCGCGCGTGCACGTGCTTCAGTCCTTCGTCCAACAGAATATCAAGCGACTCGCGCAACCCATACAGCAGATGCACGGCGGGTGTGTAGGGGAAGTAGCCGGTGGCGTTCGACTTCATCATGTCACCGAAATCGAAGAAGACGCGCGGGCAGGCGGCCTCCTCGCGGCGCGCGAGCGCCTTGGGGCTCACCGCCACAATCCCGAGCCCGGCCGGCAGCATGAGGCCCTTCTGCGAGCCGGCAATCGCGAGATCCACGCCCCAGTCGTCCATCCGGAACTCCAGACTCCCGATGGAGCTCACGGCATCCACATAGAGCAGCGCTGGGTGGGCCGCCGAGTCGATGGCCTGTCGCACCGCGGCCACGTCGCTGGTCACGCCGGTGGCGGTCTCGTTATGCACCACCAGCACTCCCTTGATCTCGTGCGCGGTGTCCGCGCGCAGCGCCTCCTCGATGCGCTCCGGAGGCGCCCCTTCGCCCCACTCCACATCAAGCACATCCACCCGCATTCCCAACCGACGGGCCGCGTCGATGAACAGGTGGCTGAACTGCCCATAGGACGCCGCCAGCAGGCGGTCGCCTGGCGAGCAGGTATTCACGAGCGAGGCCTCCCACATACCGGTGCCACTGGCAGGAAATATGAACGGCTGACCATCCCCGGTTCGAAAGAGCGTGCGTAGATCGGCGAACAGCGAGCGCGTCAGCTCCGGGAACGCGGAGGTGCGGTGGCTCTCTGAGGGGCGATCCATCGCGCGCAACACGCGCTCGGGAATGTTGGTCGGTCCGGGGACGAACAGAAAGTGACGGCCAGGCATGCAAGGCTCCGCGGCTTACGTGGGATACCGGTGCGAGCGCTCGCTCGCGTGAATGCACGAAATGAAGGATAGTATGATTGATGATGCCACCACCACATGATTCCCCGCAGGCGGCCGAGCCGCCGGGCGACGCGCAGCCACGCGAGCTGTTGCAGGCGCTCTATTGGGCAGGCGTTCACGCTGCCGCACCTGGTCCGTCGCTGCGCGCGGCGCTCGAGCGTCGCCCCGCAAGATTCGCGCGACAGGTCTGGCTTGTGGCGCTCGGCAAGGCGGCATATCCGATGGCCACAGCGGCCGTGGCGGAGCTGAAGGCCCGCGGCGCTGAGCCGGCGGGTGGCATTGTCATCGCGCAGGGCGTGCACACTCCGCCGCATCCGCGCATCGAGTGCGTGCAAGGAGACCATCCCGTCCCCGGTGCGCACTCCGCCCAGGCGGCGGCGCGCCTCGAAGCGCTGACCAGGCGCGTGGGGCAGGATGACGACGCATGGGTGTTGCTCTCCGGCGGTGCGTCGAGCCTGGCGTCCGCGCCGGTACAAGGCATCGATATGGACGCGCTCAAGGCGCTCAACACGCTCCTGCTCGGCTCAGGGCTCGCCATCACGCCCATGAATCGGATCCGCAAGCGGTTCATGCGGTGGGGCGCCGGCCGGCTCGCGCTCGCGCTGAAGCGCGCGCAGATCCATCAGTTCGTGATCTCCGACGTGATCGGCGACGATCTGGCGATCATCGGTTCTGGGCCGTGTGTCCCGGACGACACGACGGCCGCCGGCGTGCGTGATGCGCTTGTGCAGGCCGGGCTCTGGGATCGCACCCCCGCGAGTATGCAGCGCTTCCTTCGCGCCGCGATGGAGGATCCCCGACTCGAGACACCAAAGCCCGATCACCCGGTGTTCGACCGGGTCGAGACGGAGATCATCGCGAGCAACCGGATCGCGCTCCAGGCGATCGCCCGCGACGCGACGGCGCGCGGGTACACGCCGCGGCTCATGCCTGACCCGCTGGTGGGCGAGGCGGCACAGGCTGGACGAGCAATCGCCGAGGCGCTTGCCGGTGAATGCGCCGCGGTGGCGAGCGCAGCCTCAGCTCGTGGTAAACCCCGCTGCGTCATCTGGGGCGGCGAGACGACGGTGACGCTGGACAGGACGGCGCCCGACACGGGCGGCGGTCGCTGCCAGGAACTGGCGCTCTCCGCCGCGCAGCAACTCGAGCTTCATGAGCGTGGCCCCGAGCCGCTCGCGTTGCTGGCCGCCGGGACCGACGGCCGTGACGGCCCCTCCGATGCGGCGGGCGCGATCATCACGCCGCAGAGCTGGGACGCGATCCGGCGCGCCGGCCGGGATCCGGCGCGCGACCTGGCGGCGCACGCGTCGCATGCGGCGCTGGACGCCGCGGGCGCCCTCTTCCGCACAGGCCTCACGGAGACCAATGTCATGGACGTCGTGATCGGCATCTGTGGCCTGGCCGCTCGCTGAGGCCTGCCCGCCGCCGATACCCGAACCGCCTCTCGCTCGTCCTGCATCAAGAGGGCGCCTGCACGAGGGTGCACGCGAGTGCCCACGCCGTCCTTCCCTCCACCACGCTCCAATGTCGCTCCACGATACGCTCATACTGCGCGGTTGCACCGATGGCGCCGTGTCCACAGCCGAAGAGCCCTATCGCATGCTCTTCGAGCGGAATCCCACACCCATGTGGGTGTACGACGTGCGGACGCTCGAGTTCCTGGCCGTCAATGACGCGGCCGTGGCGTGCTACCGCTATTCGCGCGAGGAGTTCCTCGTGCGGACGCTCTGCGACGTCTGGCCGACGGAAGACGTGCCGCATCTGCTCAGCAGGCTGCGCGTACTGCAGCCGGGATTCCGTGCGCCCACGGTGCACCGGAACCGCCGGCGGGACGGTGCGCTCATCGACGTGGAGATCGCCTCGCATGCGATCACCTTCGAGGGGCGCGCTGCTCGACTCGTCGTGGTCCACGAGGTCACGGACCGCACACGCGCGGAGGCGGCGCTGGCCGAAGCGGAAACGCAGTATCGCTCGCTCGTGGAATCGCTGCCGGGGATCGTGTACGTCGCCGATCCACAGCCTCCGTATGAGACGATCTACGTGAGCCCGGCCATCGAGACGCTGCTGGGCTACACGCTCGACGAATGGCTGGCGAACCCGGACAGCTGGACCCGATGTCTGCATCCGGACGATCGGGCCCGGGTGCTGGGGCAGACGAAGGCAGCCCAGCTGACTGGCCGGCACAACGTGTACGAGTACCGCATGATCGCACGGGACGGCTCGGTGCGCTGGTTCCATGATCAGGGGCGGTTCGTGAGGAATGCGGCAGGCCGGCCGACATTATGGCAAGGCGTGATGATCGAGATCACCGAGCGCAAGCAGGCGGAGGAGGCGCTGCGGCAGAGCGAGGAGCGCCTGCGGCAGTCGCAGAAGATGGAGGCCGTGGGGCAGCTGGCTGGCGGCGTTGCGCACGACTTCAACAATCTGCTCACGATTATCAGCTGCCACACGCAGCTCCTGCTCGAGAGCATCACGAGCGACAGTCCGGAGCACGAGCACGTCTCGGAGATCCGCGGTGCGGCCAGCCGGGCATCGGAGCTCACACGGCAACTGCTCGCCTTCAGCCGCAAGCAGCTCCTCAAACCGCAGGTGCTCGATCTGGGCGCCGTAGTGACGAATCTCGAGCCGATGCTGCGCCGGCTGATCGGCGAGGACGTCCACATCGCGATGGTCCGTGCACCAGCGCCGTGCAACATCATGGCGGATCGTGGCCAGATCGAGCAGGTGCTCGTGAACCTCGCTGTCAACGCCCGCGACGCCATGCCGCAAGGCGGCGTGCTCACCATTGAGATCACGCCTGTGCAGATCGACGCTGGCCAGGTCGCCGCACCGCCGCTCCCCCCGGGTGCATATGTGAAGCTCGTGGTGAGCGACACGGGGTGCGGCATGACGTCCGACGTGCAGGCCCGCATCTTCGAGCCCTTTTTCACCACCAAGGAACCGGGCCGTGGCACCGGGCTGGGACTGCCCACGGTGTACGGGATCATCAAGCAGTCCAACGGGCACATCGGCGTCAGGAGCGACGCGGGTCTCGGGACCACGTTCACCATCCACCTCCCGCTCGCTGCCGGCGAGGCGACGCGGGCGGCACCGGCCGCGAAGCCCGCCGTCTCCCTCCGCGGAACCGAGACGATGCTGCTCGTGGAAGATGAGGAGGCCGTCCGCACGCTGGCGCGGCGCGTGCTGGAACGCGAAGGCTATTCCGTGCTGGAAGCGCGTCACGGCGCACACGCCTTGCAACTCGCCCTGGAGCCGGGCTGTCATATCGATCTGGTCGTGACCGACGTGGTGATGCCCGTGATGAGCGGACGCGAGCTGACCGAAGCGCTCGCACCAACGCATCCCGATCTCCGCGTGCTCTACATCTCCGGCTACACGGACGACGAGATCATCCGGCGCGGTCTGCTGGATCCGAGCATGGCGTTCCTGCAGAAGCCGTTCACGGCAACTGATCTGCTGCGGGCGGTGCGCGGTGCGCTGGACGAGGTTAAGATCCGTGCATGTCCACCAGAGACGCCGGCATCAGGGAGCGCGCCCCCTTCACCGTCGGGCTCATCCAATCGGCGGTAAGCCCCGATCGCGCCGCCGCCATTGACGAGAGCGAACGCGCCATTCGCGCGGCGGCCGCGCGCGGTGCGCAGATCATCTGTCTGCAGGAGCTGTTCGACGCGCCGTACTTCTGCAAGGTGACGGACGCCGAGCGCTTCGACCTGGCGGAGCCGATTCCGGGGCCGACGGTGGAGCGGACGCAGCGGCTGGCACGGGAGCTCGCGGTCGTCATTGTCGTACCGCTCTTCGAGCGGCGCGCCCCGGGTGTCTACCACAATTCGGCCGCCGTGGTGGATGCCGATGGCGCCCTGCTGGGCGTCTACCGCAAGATGCACATCCCCGATGACCCGCTGTATCACGAGAAGTACTACTTCGCGCCGGGCGAGATCTACGATCATGGCGCCACGCCCGGGCAGGCGGCGGGCTTTCGCGTCTTTCAGACCCGGTACGCAACCGTCGGTGTGCTCATCTGCTGGGACCAGTGGTATCCGGAGGCGGCACGCATCACGAGTCTCATGGGGGCGGAGATTCTCGTCTATCCGACCGCCATCGGATGGCACCCGGCGGAGAAGGCCGAGTGGGGCGCCGCGCAGGCGGACGCATGGCGCACCATCCAGCGCGCCCACGCGATCGCGAACGGCGTGTACGTGGCGGCGGTGAACCGCGTGGGCTTCGAGGCCGAACCCGGCACCGACGGGATCGAGTTCTTCGGCCATTCGTTCGTCAGCGATCCGTTCGGCCGTCTGATCGCGGAGGCCGGTACCGACCCGGCAGTACTCGTGGCGACGTGCGATCCGCACCTCATCGAGTATACGCGACGCAACTGGCCCTTTCTGCGCGACCGGCGCGTGGACGCGTATGGTCCTATCCTCAACCGGTACATCGGACATCCGGCCGGGGAAGCGGCGGCCGCACGGCCGGAGGCGCGTGGCGCGGGGTCGCCGTCCGCACCGCGTTCGGATCCGGACGGCGAGCTGCCGTCCAGGTAAGGCGGATTCCCTCTTGGGTTCACCACAGAGACACAGAGAGCACAAAGAAAAGCGGTTGGCAGTGGTCTGTGTCTCTGTGTCTCCGTGGTGAAAACAAGCGAAAAGGGCTTTGGCGTGCCGTTCGTCAGACCGTGTACATGCGCTGGGGATTGATGGCATGCAACAGGTCCCAGACCTGCTGGGTACCCGCCGCGCCCGAGCTCGCCACGAAGCGGTAGACTCGCTGGTCCGGCGCAAAGACCAGCACCGGCTCGGGAATCTTGTTCGCCAACTGGGTGGCCGGGTCGTCGTCCCCCATGCCGAAGTACTGGACCTGAGAACCGTGCTGGATGCGCAGGCTTCCGAACGCCTGGTTGAAGTGGTCGGCTACTCCGGCAACGTACAGGTTGGTGAAATCCCATTTGCCGCCGGCGCGCGCCACGCCAATGCGTCCGGCGGGATCCGCCATCGTTCCGAGCGTGCCCTGGTAGTTGAAGTGCTCGCCCGAGCCGATGACGACCGCAAGGTCGTAATCTGACGTGAACGGCAGGTAGGGCGTACTCGTGCCGCCGATTTCCGCCAGCCGCATACCCTCCGTCAGTCCGTTCACGACAACGCCCTCGAGATCGGCTTCGCTCGCGTGCGCGGAGCCAGCGCGACGCAGGATCGCGCGGAACCACTCCACCCGGTACACCATGTTGGGAACGCGGCGGCCACCAGCGCCCGCCGCCACGTAGTAGCCGATCGGCGCATCCATCTGCTGCCTGAGCACGAAGTGGCCGAGCGAGTGGGCGTGATCCCATTCGGTCCGCTTCAGCTTCAACAGTCCCAGTGTCGGATCGACCTTCGCGGAAAACTGGAGCGGCTTGCCGGGGAACCCGCGCTCGATCCAGGGAATGGCGCTGCGCTTCCCGCTTCTGAAGATGAGAAACCGGTGCTCGGCAGCTGCATACCGCGCGAACGCGTCCCAGTGCGCGCGCGCGAAGCCGAAGTCCGCGGAATAGTCCACATGCTCGACGGGTGTATGAAATCGCTCGAGCCAGCTCACGCTCTCCGCTCCAGTCTGAACACGCCGCGTGAAGATCGCCGCTGCGCGGCCATGCGATGGCCAGCGGACGCTCCACTGCGCAGCGACAGCGCGGAGCGATGGGCGACCGGAACGCTGCGAATGGCGCGCTCCGGAATGGGTCGTTCGCAGAGTATGTTTCTCCCTGCGACGAAGATCAAGCGGCCTGCGTGCCTCGATCGCGTACTGCCATCCGCCAAAATGCCTGACCTCCACGCTCCGCAGTCTCCTTCCTCTGCCCGCATGCCCGCCGAGTGGGCGCCGCACGACGCCACCTGGCTGGCATGGCCACACCATCATGCCGACTGGCCTGGCAAGTTCGAGACGATCCCGTGGGTCTACGCGGAGATCGTCCGCGTGCTGTATGAGCACGAGCGTGTGGAGATACTCTGCCATGATGACGACGTCCGCGCACAGGCGATCGCGACGCTTCGTGCGCATGGCATCGACCTGCGTTGCGTTCGTTGCCACATCGTGCCGACCGACCGCAGTTGGCTGCGCGACTCTGGTCCCACCGGCGTCCTGGAACCGGACGGCGCCATGCACTGGGTGGCGTGGCGCTTCAACGGATGGGCGAAGTACGAGAATCACACGTGTGATGCCGGTGTGGCGCTGGCGGTGGCCGAGTTGAGCGGCAGGCCGGTGGAGCAGGCGATCCGGCCGGATACCGGTGCGCCGCTCGTGCTCGAAGGCGGCGGCATCGAGACGAACGGCGAGGGCACGCTGCTCGTGACGGAAGAGTGGCTCCTCTCCGACGAGCAGGTGCGGAACCCCGGGCTGGGCCGGAGCGGCTACGAACGTGCCTTCGCGCGCTATCTGGGCATCGATCGCACCATCTGGCTAGGTGCGGGCTGCGTGGGGGACGACACGCACGGTCACGTGGATGACGTGGCGCGCTTCGTCGACGCGCATACGATAGTCCTGGCATATGAGGCGGACCCGGCAGATGCCAACCACGCACGCTCGGCGGGCAACCTTCGACGGCTGGAGCACGCGGCGGAGGGCATGCCGGGCGGCCTGCGGATTGTCCCCATTCCCTTCCCGCGCCCCGTGATCATGGACGGCGTACGGCTTCCGGCGAGCTACGCGAACTTCTACATCGCCAACGGTGTGGTGCTCGTGCCGACGTTCAACGACGTGAGCGACCGCGTGGCGCTCGCCACGCTGGCCGAACTCTTTCCCGGTCGCGCGGTGGTGGGCATCCACGCCGTGGACCTCGTGTGGGGACTGGGCACGCTGCATTGCCTCACGCAGCAGGAGCCGAGAGGCGGGAGTAGCGAGAGAGGAGAGAAGAGAAAGGAGAAAGGACGGACGGCGAGAGGGAGTGGGCCAGTCGGTCAGTGGGTCTGAAACTGCTTGCACGGACAACGCGCTTTCCGCCAAGGACCGCTTCGCTTCTCACCACCCACCGCTCACCGCTCACGACCCATGACTCACAACTCATACCCCTCTCTCTCCTTTCTACTCTCTCGCCGCTCTCTTCTCGCGCCGTTCCACCCGCCCCATGACCGGTCCTGAGACGAGCGCGGCACCGCACGACGCGCACGCCGCGCCGGGACAGGCGTCGACCCGGAAATGGTGGATTCTGACGGCGGTCGGGGTGGGGACATTCATGTCCGCGCTGGATGCCAGCGTCGTGAACACGATGCTGCCGCTCATCAGTCGCGGGCTCGGGAGCAGTATCGCAACCATCGAGTGGGTTGTCACCGCGTATCTGCTCGTGGTGAGCGCGCTGCTGCTGGGCGTGGGGTGGCTTGGCGATGTGCGCGGGCACAAGCAGACCTATCTCATCGGCTTCGCGGTGTTCGTGCTGGGCTCCGCGCTGTGCGGGGCATCGCCGTCCGCGGGATGGCTCATCGCGTTCCGGGTGTTGCAGGGGTTGGGCGCCGCCATGCTGTTCGCGAACTCACCCGCCATCCTCACCAAGAATTTTCCCGCGTCCGAGCGGGGCCGCGCCCTGGGCCTGCAGGCCATGATGACCTACCTGGGGCTCACCACTGGTCCGTCGCTTGGCGGGTGGCTCACGGGTGTCTTCGGTTGGCGCTCGATCTTCTACATCAACGTGCCGATCGGCGTGCTGGCCATGGCGCTCAGCATGCGCTACATCCCGCGCGATGCGCCCGGCGCCGCGCGTGAGCGCTTTGACATGGCGGGTGGTGCGTTGTTCGCGCTGGGGCTCACTGCGCTCCTGCTCGCGCTCGACCAGGGACATGTGTGGGGGTGGGGTTCAGCGTTCACGCTGGGGCTCATCGTTGGCGCGGTGCTGGTGCTGAGCGCGTTCATCTGGCGCGAGGCCCATGTGGCCACCCCGATGCTCGACCTCCAGCTCTTTCACAGCCGGCCATTCTCCGCCGCCACACTGAGCGCCGTGCTGAATTACATCTGCGCGTACTGTGTGGTGTTCATCCTCCCCTTTTACCTGATCCGCGGCATGGGCTTCGGACCGGCACGCGCAGGACTCTTCATGACGGCGCAGCCCATCGTGATGGTCATCACCGCACCGTTGAGCGGCGCGCTCTCGGACCGCATCGGCGCGCGGCTCCTCACCACCCTCGGCATGGCGTTCATGGGCGCGGGACTGCTGCTCCTGGCGCAACTCGATGCACGGTCCGGTGCAAGCGCCATTATCGTCGCGCTAGCGGTCGTGGGGCTCGGCACGGGCATGTTCACATCACCCAACAACAGCGCTCTCATGGGTGCCGCACCGGGGTCGCGCCAGGGCATCGCCGCGGGCATCATGGCCACGGCGCGCAACGTGGGGATGGTGCTCGGCATCGGGCTCGCGGGCGCTGTCTTCACGTCGGTGCTGGCGCACGCGCACGCCGCCCCGGGGGCGCTGTTTCACGCCACGCACGAGGCCTTCCTGGCGGCCACCGCGGCGGCGGCGGGGGGCCTGCTGGTGTCCGCGCTTCGCGGACGGGCCCCAGCGGCACGCGCGCGGCGATAGTCGCGCCGACAGTTGTGCGGCCATCGCCGCTCGTGCTCGGCTGCAGCGCGTGCGCCGTGCGCGCGCCGTTCCTCGGGCATCATGGTCGCGAGTGAGCGCCACGGCATGGCGGATGCACGGGTACGTGCTATCGCTGTCTATCCGTGAGTTGCATATGAGACGAAGCAATCTGCGCATGGCGCACGATGGTGGTGTCCTGGCCGATCTGGCGAGTGCGGTGGGCCACGACGCCATTCCGATGCAAACCGCGCGCGATCTGGATCCGCTGATGGAGATGGTGGGTGATGCGCGCTACGTGCTGCTGGGCGAAGCTTCCCACGGCACCTCGGAGTTCTATACCTGGCGAACGGAGATCTCCAAGCGGCTCATCCGGGAGAAGGGGTTCACGTTCATCGGCGTGGAAGGCGATTGGCCCGACTGCTACCGCGTCAACCGCTTCATCCGGTCGTACCCGAACTCCGGCGAGAGCGCGCGCGACGTGCTGCACGCGTTCAGCCGCTGGCCAACGTGGATGTGGGCGAACGAGGAAGTGGTAGAGCTCGCCACCTGGCTCCGGCGCTACAACAACGCGGTGCCGGCCGAGCGGCAGGCGGGCTTCTATGGCCTCGACGTGTACTCTTTGTACGAGTCGCTCGATGCGGTCATCACGTATCTGGAGCGCGTCGACCCATCGGCGGTGGACGCGGCGCGGCGCGCGTACCGGTGCTTCGAGCCGTATGGGGAGGACGTGCAGGAGTATGCCCGCGCCACGGCGCTCGTGCCGACCTCGTGCGAGGATGAAGCGATCTCGATGCTGCAGGAGTTGCGCAGCCATGCCGCGGAATACCGGGAAGACGGACGCGAGGCGTACTTCAACGCCGAACAGAACGCCATCATCGCGCGGAACGGGGAGCTCTATTATCGCACGATGGTGCGCGGCGGCGCGATGTCATGGAACGTCCGCGACCATCATATGACCGAGACGCTCGAGCATCTGCTGGAGTTCCATGGTCCCACGGCCAAGGGCATCGTCTGGGCGCACAACACACATGTGGGCGACGCGCGATTCACCGACATGTCGGGCGCGGGGATGGTGAACCTGGGGCAGCTTGTGCGCCAGGGACATTCGGCGGACGGCGTGGTGCTCGTCGGATGCAGCACGCACCGCGGCAGCGTGATCGCGGCGCGGGAGTGGGGGCTGCCGATGCAGCGCATGCGCGTGCCCGAGGCGCAGCAGGGGAGCTACGATGACGTGCTCCACCGGAGCGGCGCCGGCAATTTCATGCTCCTCTTCGCGGACGAGAGCGCTGGAGCGGCGCGCCCGGGGCTGGAAGAGGTGCGCGGGCATCGGGCCATCGGCGTGGTGTACGATCCGCGCGTGGAGCATTGGGGGAACTACGTGCCCACGGTGCTCCCGCAGCGCTACGATGCCGTCCTGTTCGTGGACGAAACGCACGCGGTGTCGCCCCTGCACATGCCCGTGCACGTGGAGGGCGAGCCGCCGGAGACGTACCCAAGCGGGATGTGAGCAGCTAGGGTGTCGGGAGTAGGGTGTGGGGTGTAGGGGAACGGCTACAGGCGAGGGGTTCTCTGCCCGCCTACCCCACACCCGACACCCGACTCCCTTACACCCTGTCGCTATCCTATGCCCGCGCCTCCGGCTCGCTGCCCGTGTGCGAGCGGAGTGGCCGGCGCAGGCGGGAGTGCTCGCGGGCGGCGATGGCCAGCAACTCCACCACCTCCTCGTCGCTCGTCTGCGAGAAGTCATGATACCAGGCGCCCACGCCGTAGAAGCGTTCCGGCACGGCCAGGCACACCGTGGCGTCCGCCTCGCCACGCAGCAACGAGCTCGCTTCTGGAGAGCACACCGGCGCGGCGAAGACAAGGCGGCGCGGATGCTCATGGCGGAGCGCCGTGAGCGCGGCGCGCGCCGTTACCCCGGTGGCGAGTCCGTCATCCACGAGCACGACCGCCCGCCCGGTGATGACCGGGGCTGGGCGCCCGTCGCGAAAGCGCTGCATGCGCCGGTCCAGCTCAGTCAACTCTCGCTGCGTGACCTGTGCGATGTACTTGTCGGGCACCTGCAGCGCCTCGATCGCCATGGTGTCGAGCACGCGCGTGCCATCCGGGGCGACCGCGCCAATGCCCAGCTCCTCGTGCCCCGGCGCGCCGAGCTTGCGCGCAATGAACACATCGAGCGGAGCATCGAGCGCCATCGCGACCTCATATCCCACCGGCACTCCGCCGCGCGGGATCGCGAGGACGAGCGGGTTCTCCGCGCGCAGATGCGGCAGCTCCTCCATCAGCGCGCGCGCCAGCTGTTGTCCCGCGTCGACCCGATCCTGAAACAGCATCCTCTCTCCTTCTCTCGTCTCACGCCGGTGGCAGGTGCCGCACAAACCATTCGCTCGCCAGACGCGCCACGCTCTCGAGTGCCCCGGGCTCCTCGAAGAGGTGCGTCGCCCCGGGAACGATGTTCAACTCCTTCTCGCCCCCCAGCGCCTTGTAGGCGTCCCGGTTGAGCGCGATGACGGGCACGTCTTCACCACCCACGATCAGCAGCGTCGGCACCTTCACCGCGCTCAGCGACGCCATGGCCAGGTCCGGGCGCCCGCCGCGCGAGACGACGGCGAAAATGGGGGGCTCGCCGGCCGCCGCCGCCTGCAGCGCCGCGGCCGCGCCGGTGCTGGCCCCGAAATATCCCACGGCCAGCGACGCCGTGGCCGACGACTCGACCAGCCATCGCGCGGCGTCCAGCAGCCGCCGCGCCAGAAAGTCGATGTCGAAACGGAGATGGCCCGTGCGTGCATCCGCGATCTCCTCCTCGCGCGTCAGCAGATCGATGAGCAGCGTGCCCAGCCCCGCCTCCTGAAGCACGTGGGCCACGTAGTTGTTCCGCGGACTGAGGCGTCCGCTCCCGCTGCCATGCGCGAACAACACGATGCCGGTCGCGTTGGCTGGCACGCCGAGGATTCCACGCAGCACGACGCCGGCCGATGAAACCTCCACGTCATGCGACAGTGCGTCCGCTTGCATATCGCTCTCCGTACGATGGCCCGCGCGCCGGCGGCCGCGGCGGCATCGGACGCCATCTCACCGCGACGGTCCGCGCGTCCTGCTCATGCGCGCCAGTCGGCACGCCCCCTTCCGCTCATGTCTGCAAGGAGTGAGCCTCGTCCGGCACCGCGTCTCCCTCTCGTCGCCGGCCGCCAGCCGCGCACCGGTCCTCACGCGGGCGATGGCCCCCGTCGGTCTAGTGCTTAGTGCTCGATTTTCTGACGCTCCCCCGAATCCAGTCGCGCGACCTCCGCCTGCACGGGCGCTCCCGACATGAGTGCCCCGCTCAGATCCGATGCGGCGACGGACGTCATGATCACCGTGCGGGTCGGGAAGGCGAAGCCGATGCCGTCTGCGGCGAATCGTCGGTAAATCGCGAGATTGATAGCCTGCTGGATGTTCATGTAGAGGGTGTAATCGCTGCTGAGCACGTAGTACACCGCCTCGAAATCGAGCGACGAGTCCCCGTATCCCTTGAAATGCGCGCGATCGAAGCGAACCGTCTCCTGCGCCTCGATCGCGCCGCGGATGATGGCGGGAATTCCCGCGACCACGTCCGCCGCCAGATCGTAGACCACCCCGATCTGGAAGACGACGCGCCGCTCGGCCATGCGCTTGTAGTTGTGAATCCGGCTCTTCATGAGGTCCGAATTCGCGATGATGATCTGCTCCCCTGACAAGCTGTCGATACGCGTGGAGCGAAGTCCCACGTATTCCACCGAGCCGGCGAAGTCATCGAAGGTGATGAAGTCGCCGATGAGGAACGGTTTGTCGAGGTAGATCGCCATGGCGGCGAAGAGATCGCCCAGCACGCTCTGCGCGGCAAGCGCGACGGCGATGCCACCGACGCCAAGGCTGGCGATGAGCGCCGTGACCTTCACGCCAAAGTTCTGGAGCATCAACAGAGCGAGAATGGTCCAGAGCGACAGCCGCGCCAGGAAGGCCATCGCGACGATCGTCGTGTCGGCACCAGCCGTGGTGCCCTGCCGCTGCCGGGATCGCCGCACGTAGAAGAGAATCAGATCGCTTCCCCAGATCGCGGCCTGTACGATGAGACCCGCGACAAAGACGACGCGAACGTATCCCTTGCCGACATCCGTTCGGCTGAGCCTCAGCGATGCGGCCGCCAGGGCGACGAGCACCAACACAATGGGGTGGACGCGGCGCGCCAGCATCGCCACGACGTTATCGACGTCGGTCGCGGTCCGGTCGGCCATCTTCCCGATGCGGCTGGCCAGCAGCCGGCGCGCGGCGAACAGCACGGCCAGCAGCACGATGAAGATCGCGAGGGCGATGGCCCACTCGCGAACGGTGTTGCCCTCGATGATCCGATCAAACAATGGGCGTGGCTCCTTGCTCGGGTATGGAGAAAGGGGGTCTCCGCAATATGCCCCCGGCCCGGCACAGGTGCCACCCGACGCGTCAGCCCGCCTTGCGCGCCTCCGCGCGCAGCGAGATCGCGGGCGCATACCGATCGCCGCGCTCCGCCCATCCGTCCAGCGAGTCGCACGCGTCGCAGCGATGGCAGCGCCAGTCGGGTGCCACGTCTGCGCCGAAGTATTCCAGGATGTAGCGCGGCCGGCAGTACACCATCTGGCAATACTCCACCATGGCGTCGAGCTTGGCGCGGTCGCGCATCCGCCGCTCCTCGTACGAGTGCAGGTCCTCTCTCAGGTCCACCGAGGTGAGGTTGTCCGCCAGCCGCTCCCAGGTGCCGCCACGGTGCTCCCGCACCAGCCCATGGCGTTTGAGCAGCAGGAGCCCGATACGTACCTTGCGCTCCGGCACGTCGCTCTGCCGCACGAGGTCGGCAAGCGGCACGGGGGTGTGCTGCGGATAGTGCTCCAGTACCAGCGCGACCCGTGCAGCCTCCTGCACTTCGGGATACTTCCCGCCGAGAAAGTACGACTGAATGCGCCGGTCCTCCACGCGGTAGAGGATGGTGCACGTCGCACTGACGCCGTCGCGTCCCGCGCGCCCCGCCTCCTGGTAGTACGCCTCCACCGAGCCGGGGAAGTGATAGTGCACCACGAAGCGGATGTCGGGCTTGTCGATGCCGAGGCCGAAGGCGTTCGTCGCAACCATGGCGTCGAGCTCCCCGGCCATGAACGCTTCCTGCGAGGCTTTCCGGTCGGCCGAGGGCATCTTGCCGTGATAGAGCCCCAGGCGGAACGTCTCGCTGAACTGCGCGTAGAGCCGCTCCGCTTCCTTGACGGTGGCCACGTACACGATGCCGGTGCCCTGCGCCCCGGTGATGATGCGCTCCAGCTCGGCGTCCTTGGAGGTGATATTCACCGTGCGCCTCACCTCCAGCCGCAGATTCGGCCGCGCGAAGCCGGTGATGGTCACCTTCGGATTTCGCATGCCGAGTTGGCGGACGATGTCGCGCCGCACCTCACCCGTCGCGGTGGCGGTGAGGGCCAGGACGGGCGGGCGCCCCAGCCGCTTGGCGATGGAGCCGAGCAGCAGATAGTCGGGACGGAAATCATGGCCCCACTGACTCACGCAGTGCGCTTCATCCACCACGAAGAGATTCACCTGCCGCGTGAGCATGAGGTCGAAGAATTCGCGATCCTTGAAGCGCTCGGGCGTCAGGTAGAGAATGGCGCCGTCCCCCGCTTCCACCTGCCGCGCCGTCTCGCGTGTCTGCGCCATGGACAGATGCGAGTGCATGGCGAGTGCGTCCACCCCCTGCGCCGCCAGCTTGTCCTGCTGGTCCTTCATGAGCGCGATCAGGGGGCTCACCACCACCGTGAGTCCCGGCAGGAGCAGCGCCGCCAGCTGGTAGATGATCGACTTCCCGCTGCCGGTGGGCATGACCACGAGTGCATCATCACCCGCCAGCAGTGCGCGGATCGAGTCCCACTGACCTTCCTGAAAATCAACGTGTCCGAAGCGCTCGGTGAGAATAGCACGCGCGCGCTTGCGGCTGACCTGCGGCAAGGACATGCCCTGAGCTATGGCATGAAGTGGGCCGCGCGCTGGTAGCGGCGATGGAGATGCGCGTGCCGGCGCCATGCCCGCACCGCTTGGTCACTGGTTTTGCGCGCCATACATTTGAGAAGTGACTCTCTCTGGCGATTGTGTGCAGTCTGCTTCGGCGCGGCGCATGGCCGCGCGCCCGCGGCGGTTTGTGGTGACATGACTCGCCCGGAGCGCGACGCGCGAGCGTCTGCGGCTCGGTCGGCGGCCATGACGCGTCCATGGTCCCGATTGACCGCCGGGCTGGTGGCGGCAGTGCTGGTGCTGGCCGTGGGGGCGGTCTCGCTCTGGACCACGCGGCAGACCGCCGTGGCCGAGCGCGCCGTGCAACACAGCGAGACGGTGCTGGACACGCTCGATCACGTGCTCTCCCGCTTCCGGGACGCGGAAGCACGACAGCGGGGCTACCTGCTCAGCGGCGACACCAGCTATCTCGGCTCGTATCACACCACCACGCGCGTCATCAACCAGGATCTGGCCGCCATCGCGCGTCTGAGCACGGACCAGACGGTGCGCCAGCAGATCCCGCTGCTGCAGTCGCTTGTCTCGCGCCGGCTCGATGAGATGAACCAGAGCATCGCCGTGCGCGCCTCCGGGAACATGGCACGCGTGGTCGCGATGGTGCGCACCAACGACGGCAAGCGCACCATGGATGCCATCCGCGAGGCGATCAACGGCATGGAGGCGCGCGAGCGGGCGCTCCTCGCGCTCCGCGCGCACCACGAGCATGAGAGCGTGAAGGCCGCCGTGATCATCATCGCCTTCGGCAGCGCCGGCGCCTTCCTGCTCGCCGTCGCGGCCCATCTGTATGTGCGCCGTGCCATGACCGAACAGCTAGAGGCCGAGGAAACGCAGCGCTTTCTCGCCGCCGCCAGCGCCGAGCTCGGTTCATCGCTCGCGTACGAGGCCACGCTGCCGCGCGTCGCGGAGATGGCGGTGCCGGTGCTCGCCGATGGCTGCGCTGTGGATCTCCTCGGTCCGAACGGTGCACTCCATCGCGCCGCCCTGACCTACGCGGGTGCGTCGGCCGCCAGGCAGGCACAGCGGCTGCGCGAGCACTACCCGTCGACCGCCGAGGCACCCCAGGGGCTCGCCCGCGTACTCCGCACTCGTCAGCCTGCGCTCCTGTCGGATTCCCCCGACGTTGTGTTGGCGGAGTTGGCGCGTGATCCGGATCAGCTCGAGCTGCTGCGCTCGCTCGGCGTCACCTCGGCCGTGATCGCGCCGCTCGTGGCGCGCGAGGAGCTCTTCGGCGCAGTCACGCTCGTGGCGGTCGGTGCGCGGCGATTCGCCGCCCGTGACCTGGAGATGGCCACCGATATCGCGCGGCGCATTGCCGTGGCCATCGACACCGCACGGCTCTTCCGAGACGTGGAGGAATCCCGCTCGCAGCTGGAGCAGCAGGCCGCCGAGCTCGAGGCCCAGGCAGAGGAGCTCGAGCATGCGGCGTCGGTGACCGCGACGGTCAATGCGGAGCTGCAGCGCACCAACCGGGAGCTCGGCCTGCGCACCGAAGCGGCGGAGATGGCGAGCGCGCGTGCCGTCGTGGCTAATCGCGCCAAGTCGGATTTCCTCGCCGTCATGAGCCACGAGCTGCGTACACCCTTGCAGGCGATCATCGGCTTTACCGATCTGGTGGCCGACGGCATAGCGGGACCGGTCACGAGCGAGCAGCGCGGACAGCTCGGCCGCGTACAGACGAGCGCGCAGCATTTGCTGGCGCTCATCGACGAGATCCTCACCTTCTCGCGCGTGGACGCCGGCAAGGAACCCGTGCACGTCGAGCGGCTGGATCTCTGCGCGCTCGCCCGCGAGGCCGTCGCGATGGTCGAGCCGACGGCGCACAGCAAAGGCCTCACGGTACGCGCACACGTGCCGGTCGTCCCCTGTCTCATCGAGAGCGATCCGACCAAGGTGCGGCAAATGATGCTGAATCTGCTCTCGAACGCGCTGAAGTTCACCTCCGAGGGCGAAGTGGTGCTGTCCCTCCGGCTGGAGCAGGACACGGTGGTGATCGAGGTGCGCGATACGGGCATCGGCATCGCCCCCGAGCACCTGCAACACGTCTTCGATCCGTTCTGGCAGGTGGAGCAAACTCGGGCCAAGCGCATCGGCGGCACCGGACTCGGCCTGAGCGTCACCCGCAAACTGGCCGCACTGCTGGGGGGCGACATCACAGTGAAGAGCGAGCCGAACCGTGGCAGCGTCTTCACGATCTGGCTGCCCATCGCGGCACCAGCGGTCGCCGCGCCCGACGCTCCTCGCTCGGAAACGACCGTGGAATCGCGCGACGCAAAGCTGCGGTGATCACCCGGACTCCGGGCGCCCGAACATCAGGTGAATCATCGCGCGGTCCTCGGGGCGCGCGAAGAGATAGACATGGTCACCGGCCTCGAGCGTCGTGCTCCCCCTCGGTGCGATCAACTCCTGTCCGCGCACGAGGAGCATCACCGTGGAGCCGGCGGGAAACGGGACATCGGAGAGCGCCACGCCGGTGACAGCGAGCGCCGGGTCGATATAGAACGACATGAGCTCCCCGCGCAGCGGCTGGCGCGACTCGATCTCCAGCACCGCCTTGGGCGCGGGTGGCTCGCGCGACTCGAGACCGAGCCAGCGTGTGATCCAGGGGACGGTACTGCCGGGCACGATCGCGCTCACGACGACGATGATGAAGACGATGTTGAAGATCTTCGAGGCACCAGGTGCGCCGGCCAGCACCGGAAAGGTCGCGAGAATGATCGGCACCGCACCACGCAGCCCGACCCATCCGATGTACGCGATGTCGCGGTACGGATAGCGAAACGGGAGCAGGCAGAGCGCCACGACGATCGGCCTCGCGATGAATGGAAGGATGAGCGCGAGCGCCACGCCCACCACCACCACGCCCGCAAGCCGCGATGGGGTCACCAGCAGCCCGAGGACGAGGAACATCGCGATCTGGCTGAGCCACGCCAGGGCATCGTGCACGCGGAGCACGCTGGCGCGAAACGGAATCGCGCCGTTCCCCACAATGACGGCCGCCGCGTACACCGCCACGAAGCCGCTTCCATGCAGGAGCGTCGTGACGCCGAAGGCGAGGAGCGCGATCGCGAGCGTGAGGGCCGGGTACAGGCCGCCCGCCGGGAGTTGCACGCGGGGAAGCAGCAGCCGCCCGCCGTAGCCGATGACCAGCCCCAGGGCGCCGCCGACCACCATCTCGCGCACGATGTCGGGCACGAGCCACCAGCCCAGCCCGGTGCCCGGCTCGATGAGGCTGGCGGTGAGCGCTATGGTGAGAATGACGGCCATGGGGTCGTTGATGCCCGACTCCACTTCGAGTGTCACGCCCACACGACGCTGGAGCTGCAGCCCGCTTCCCCGGAGCACGGCAAAGACCGACGCCGCATCGGTGGAGGAGACGATCGCGCCGAGCAACAGCGCCTCTGGTCCGGGAAGCCCCAGCAGGTGCGCGCCGGCCGCCACGAGCGCCGCGACGCCGATCACGCCGGCGGTCGCCAGAACGGCGGCCGGCGCCAGAAACTGCCGCACGGCCGCCAGCGAGGTGTTCAGTCCACCATCGAACAGAATGAGCACCAGGGCGGCCACGCCCAGCCGAAAGGCGAGTCGGTAATCGTTGAACGGAATGCCGCCGATCCCTTCCGACCCGGCCAGCATCCCGACCACGAGAAAGAACAGCGCCACCGGCACCCCGATGCGCTCCGAGGCGCGGCTCAACAGGATGCTGACGCCGAGCAGGACGCCGAACACCGTTAGCAGAAATGCGGTCGGAAGCGGCTCCGCCAGATGCGTCACGACAACTCCTCTGCTGAGGTGGCGCGAATCGCGCGACCGGGATGGTGCGCGCTGGAGCGTGCACGTCGCCGCACGCGAACCGGCAGCACGTGAACCGACGTCGGCTCGGCGTTGGCGGCATGACTCTTCCACGCACCGCGGTGCGGCCGGCACTCGGTCCGCCAGTGGGCGTGCGGCCGTACAACGCGCGTCGCGTCATCACGGAGTCCACCATCACGCCCTTGTCCGAGCCACCAGAGTCCGATCCCGCGCCCCGGCGTACCGCCGACCGTCCGGCCGCACGTCCGGAGCGCAGGGATGCAACCGATCAGGCAACATCAGAAGGGCCGGCGGTCGGAACACGTCTGACCGCGCGCGAGATCCATGAGAACGTCAGGCGGACGGCACAGCAAGAACTCGACCGGCCCGTTGCGGCGCTCTGGTGGTCGTCGTTGGCGGCGGGGCTCGCCATCTCGTTCAGCTTCCTGGGCGCGGCGTTTCTCACGATGCTCGTGCCACCGCGATTCGATGATCCCGTGGCGGCCGCCGCGTACCCGATCGGCTTCATCTTCGTCGTCCTCGCCCGCAACCAGCTCTTCACCGAGAACACGCTCGAGCCCGTCATCCCCCTGCTGAACAACTGGAACATGAAGACGCTCGGTCAGGTACTGCGCCTCTGGGCGGTGGTGCTGCTCGGCAATCTCATCGGCGCCTGCATCATCGGCGTTCTGCTCGCGCTCACGCCGGTGGTTCCGCTGGACTTTCGCCAGGCCATGCTCGCATACGGGCTCCATGGCGTGGAGGGCGGCTTCTGGCTCACCGGCTACCGCGCGATCTTCGCGGGTTGGTTGGTGGCGCTGCTCGCATGGCTGGTCGCGTCCACGCGCGCGACGGGCGCGCAGATCGTCCTGATCTGGCTGACCACGGCACCGATTTCCGCGTTCGGCTTCAAGCACTCCATCGCGGGCTCCGTGGAAGCGTTCTTCGTGGCGGCCAGCGGCGGCGTCTCATGGGGCGGTGCCATCGGCTCGTTCGTGGTGCCCGCCGTACTCGGCAATGTCGTGGGCGGGATCATTCTGGTCGCTCTCGTCAACCACGGTCAGGTGGCCGCCGATATCGCCATGGCCGAGGAGGAGGACAGCAAGCGCAGGTGGCGGTGGTCGGGGTATCCGGGGGGACGGAGATGAGGGGAGGCAGTGGGTCAGTGGGTCAGAAACGGCTCGGAGAGTGTGAGGCCATCTCGCCTTGCGGGCTGTTCCTGACCCACTGACCCACTGACCGACTGACTCACTGCTTCACCCCTTGCAGCTCGTCCGCGATGCGCGTGGCGCCGTAGATGCCGCGCAACCCCTCGATGATCCCGCGCGAGTCCACGCTCACCGCACGCGCGATCGAGTCCGTGTACACGAAGTTGTTCGGCAGCATCTGGATGTTGCCATCGAAGACGAGCCCCACCACCTCGGCGTTCCGGTCGATGACCGGGCTGCCTGAGTTACCGCCGATGATGTCATTGGTCGAGACGAAATCCAGCGGCGTGGTCATCACCAGGCTGTCCTTGCGTGCGACCCACCGCGGCGGGAGTGCGAATGCGCCCGTGTCGCTCATTTCCGCCGAACGGGCGTAGAGGCCGTAGTACACCGTTTTGTACGGCGTCATGGTCCCGTTCGTCGGGTAGCCCTTCACCACGCCATCGCTGATGCGAAGCGTGAAGGTCGCGTCGGGGGGAAGCGTCTTGCCATATGCCGCGAAGATCGCCTTCCCCACACGCACGGCGTTGGCCGAGATGATGTCGTTGAGCCGCGCGGCATGCATCTGCGCGCGCTCCACCAGCGGCCGAACCGCTCGCGCGGCAACGATCATCGGGTCGGTGGAGCTGTCCACCGCCGCGGCTCCGCCCTGCACGAGCGCGCGACGCACGCTCACGTCCGTAAGCCTGGTGCCGCTCACCAGCGCCTTGGCGGCTGCCTCAGGGCTGCGCCCACCCAGCACCGCCGTGAGAAAGGGATCGTCGCGCGGGAGTGCGCGCTGCGCCAGGCGCAGTTGTGTGGCGAGGAGCACCTTGTCGAGCACGGTGTCGATGGAGCGATCTCGCAGCAGCGACGCCCGGGCGCGCTCGAGCCCCTGGCCGCGGTACATGCTCAGGCGCGCCGAGTCGGGGCGGCTGCTCTGCGCCGGGAGCTGCACGATCCGACCGGCCATGGAGAAGAGCGGCGAGGCGCTATAGTCGTAGAACCGCGCCTTCCGGCTGCTGGAATCGCGCTCCTGCTCGGCCCGTGCGATCTCGCTCCACGCCGAGCCGTACTGAGCCTGCAGCGCGGAGTCCGCGGCGATCCTGGCGCGGAAGTCCTGCTCGAAGACACGCTTCTTCGCCATGAGGGTCGAGTCGCGCAGCCCCGCCAGATAGCCGCCGATCGCCTTCTTTGCGTTCTGGATGCCGAAGACGGTGTTCGCGTAGCGGTGCGCCGCCGCCGTGTCACGAGCGCTGAGCTCCTGCAGCGCGTCGAGCAGCGCGTCGTACTGCGCGAGCCGCGCGGGATAGTCGACATCGCGCAGATACTGGAGCTGCGCGAGGGTGAGCAGGCGCCCCGTGGACCCCGGATTCCCCACCACGAACACCAGGTCGCCCTCCTGCGCGCCATCGGTGCTCCAGCGCAGATAGTTCGGCGTGGGCCGTGGCGCGTTGTCGTCGTACACGCGAAAGAGCGAGATGTCGAAATCGTAGCGCGGGTAGGTGAAGTTGTCCGCATCACCGCCGAAGAAGGCGATCTGCTGCTCCGGCACGAAGACCAGGCGCACGTCGCTGTAGCGCTTGTAGCGGTAGAGCGAGTACATGCCGCCCTGGTAGAAGGTGACTACCTGGCAGATGAGCTGCGTGGTCTGGTGACACTCGTTCTGAATGACCTGGATGACCGAATCGCGCTGTGCCACCCGAGCGGCTGGCGCGGCGGCGGTGATCGCCCGCTGCACCCACGGCGTGACGTTCTGAATGGATTGCAGCTGGTCCGCGTACATGCCTGGGCACTTCTTCTCGTCCTGGAGCGTGCGCGCGATGTAGCCGGTGGTGCCGTAGTCGGTGTCGGCAGGTGAGATGGCCGCCACGCACGAGCGCGCGCAGTGGTCATTGGACATCACGAGCCCTCGCGGCGACACGAAGGATGCGGAGCATCCCGGGATGCGGAGCGCGGAGAGGCGTACGTGATCCAGCCAGCGTGCGCTCGGGGTGAAGTCGTATCGCGCCTTCCAGTAGTCCATCGGCGGCGCGTCGAACGTCCACATGGTGCCGAATTCCTTGAGCGGCGCGGCCGGGGAGATGGCGGCGGGCGCCGCAGCCGAACGCGCACCGGCGCGCGTGGCCCCGGTTGACGCCGCAGCGGGAGCCGCACCAGCCGTGGGCGCGGGCGGCGGCGCAGGTGTCGGCGCGTGAGTTGGGGTGCACGCCGCTGCGAGCATCGCCAATAGCATGGCGGCACAGCCGGCGCCACCACGCGTCCGGATAGACGGGGAGAGCATGGGATTCTCTGGAAGTGTAGTCGCGACAGGGGCGCGGGGGGCTCCCGAGGTAAACTCGTGCGCTGGCCTTCACGGGGCAACCATGTATGTTCGGGAAAAGCGCCCGACAACTTGGAGGGTCTCCCATGCCTCAGTATCGGTCGGTGGTGGATGCGGTGCGGTACGATATTGCCTACGCACTCCGCTCGCTGCGCAAGAGCCCGGGCTTTGCCGCGGTCGTCATCGTGACGCTCGCGTTGGGCATCGGCGCGAACGCGGCGCTGTTCACGGTGGTGGATCGGCTGTTGCTCCGCCCGCCCTCGCTGGTGCACGACCCGCAGACCGTGGCGCGCGTCTACGTGCACGAGAGCTTCCCGGGAAGCGCCCCCATCACGCGGCAGCATACGATGTATGCCGAGTACAGCGACCTGCGGACGGCGACCCATGCGTTCTCCGGCGTCGCGACCTATCTCGAGATCGATCACGCGACGCTGGCGGCCCAGAGCGGCGCCAACCCGGAGACGGTGAACCGCGAGGGGGTCTCGGCGAGCTTCTTCCCATTGCTTGGTGTCCACCCCGCATTGGGACGCTTCTTTACCGAGGACGAGGACCGGATTCCTCGTGGCACACCGGTCGCCATCCTGAGCCATCGGCTCTGGGAGCAGCGATTCGGCGGTGATGCGCGCATCCTGGGGCAGACCGTTCGCCTGGATGGAGAACCGTACACCGTGATCGGCGTCGCACCCGAAGGGTTCTCGGGCGTCGACCTCGATGCGGCGGACATCTGGGTTCCGGTGAGCGTGGCCTCCGCCGATGCCTTCGGGTCCAACTGGTATCACTTCGGACGCGCCTACTCGTACGGGCTGCTCGTCCGGCTCCGCCCGGGCGTCCCCATGCAGCAGGCGAACGCGGAGGCGACGGCGGCGCTCCGCCGCGGGCGCATGGAGCAGCCACACGCGGATCAGCAGGCGCGTGTGGAGCTGGGATCGATCATCGCCGCGCGCGGCCCTGGAGACACGGTGAAGGCGGTCGGGATCATGGAGCGGCTGATCGGCGTCACGGTGATCGTCCTGCTGATCGCGTGCGCCAACATCGCCAACCTGCTGCTGGCACGCGCCGCGCACCGGCGGCGTGAGATCGCCGTACGGCTGGCGCTGGGAATCAGTCGCCGCCGGCTCGTGGGTCAGCTCATGAGTGAGAGTGTGCTACTGGCGGTTCTTGGCGGCGCGGCAGCAATTCTCATCGCCTTCTGGGGCGGCGCGCTGCTTCGCTCGCTCGCGTTCCCGGGGATCAGTTGGGCCGGCCCGCCTGTAGACTTTCGCGTGTTGGCCTTCACCGCCGCCATCACGTTGGCCACCGCGCTGCTCACCGGCCTCGTCCCGGCGCTGCACGCAAGCCGCGCCGATCTCACCACGGCGCTCAAGGAAGGGTGGCGCGCGCGGCTGGCGCGGCCATCGGCCATCCGCTCGGGACTCCTGGTGGTGCAGGCGGCGCTCTCCGTGGTGCTGCTGGTGGGCGCCGGACTGTACGTGCGCAGCCTCGAGCGGCTGCGTTCAGTCGACCTCGGCATGGACGCGTCCAAACTCATCGTCGTGTCGGCCACACTGGATAGCAGCATTTCGGCGGCCGACCGCGACGTGATCTTTCAACACATGGCCGAGCGGTTGCGAGCGTTGCCGGGCGTCGCCGGCGCGAGCCGGTCATCCACCGAGCCCCTCCTATCAAATGCGTTCGTGACACTCCGCGTACCGGGCCGGGATTCGCTGCCACGCGGCAATGGGCCGTACTTCACGGCGGCCTCCCCGGGGTTTCTTGCGACGCTGGGGGCACGGCTTGAACGCGGCCGTGGCTTCACGCGGGCCGATCGCCTGGGAGCGGCGCGCGTGGCGATCGTGTCGTCGACCATGGCACGTCTTGTGTGGCCGAATGAACGCGCGATCGGCAAGTGTCTGAAGGTTGGGAGCGACACGGCGCCGTGCACCGAGGTGGTTGGTGTGGTGCACGATATTCACGTCGATCGTGTTATCGAAGATCCAGCGATGCATGTGTACGTTCCTCTGACCCAGGCTCCGCCGTACATCACGGCGCACACCATCGTCGTTCGCAGCGCGGGCGATCCGGCAGCGCTTGTTCAGCCCATTCGCGCCGCGCTGCGGAGTGTGCTCCCCCAGGGAACCGAGCCAAGCATCGATCTTCCGACGCAGTACATTGGCCGGGAGCTGCGCCCCTGGCGACTGGGCGTGTTGACCTTCGGCATCTTTGGCGCGCTCGCGCTCGCGGTTGCGGCGGTGGGATTGTACAGCGTGGTGTCGTATGGCGTCGAACAGCGCACGCGCGAGATGGGCATCCGTGTGGCGCTCGGCGCGCGCGCCGGCGATGTCGCTCGGCTCGTGATTGCGCAGAGCGTGCGCGTGATCCTTGTCGGGGTGGCGCTCGGCCTGGTGATCGCGCTCGCGGCCGGGCATGTGCTTGCGGCGCTGCTCTACGACACCTCGGTTCACGACCCCGTCGTGTTCGGCGCGGTAGCCGTTGTACTGATGGCCGTGGCGGTGGTGGCGAGCGCGGGTCCGGCCCGTCGCGCCACACGCGTGGATCCATGCATTGCCTTGCGCGAGGAATAGTGCGGGTCGATCCATGGCGCAGCGCTCGCGCCCTTCAGTAACAACACGGGGACGTGTGGCCGCAGCAATTCCCGCGGTGACACTTCGCGCCGGCTGGTTTCGTAAAGAAGGCGGGCCGGACACGCGAGAGTGGGAGCCGGTCGCGCCTCCGATGGCGCGAGCACTTCCGCGGGTGTCCGATTCTGGGATGCGCATTCCCGGAATCGGACACCCGGCCCGGCCCGGTGGAGCAACCGTGAGCACGTAACGCGGTGTCCAATAATCGGTTAGATTACATGCACCAACGGCACGATCCTTTCCATCGGGAAGAGTGCCAACTGCAGGCGAACCCGCTGAGTTTCTGTCACCGCTAAGGAGTGCATCGTCCGTGGATATTCCGCGCGCGCCAAAAAAGAAGCGAGGCCGCTACATCATGATCGCGGCCATCGTCGTCGGCGTCGTGGCGGTCACGGCGGCGCTGAGTCGCTTGCAGCCCGCCGCGCCGTCGGTGGACCGCGCCACACTCTGGATCGACACCGTGCAGCAGGGCACCATGGTACGAGACGTGCGCGGTCCCGGCACCCTCGAGCCGGAGCAGGTGCTGCAGGTGGCCGCCACCACCTCTGGACGTGTCGAGAACCTGCCCCTTCGCCCGGGTGCGAAGGTCGTGGACACCACGCTTATCACCGTGCTCACGAATCCGGACGAGCAGCTCCAGCTGCTCACCGCGCAGCAACAGGTGGCCAGCCAGGAAGCGCAGCTGATCCAGCTTCGCACGTCGCTTCAGACCCAGCGCCTCACGCAGCAGAGCACACTGGCCAACCTGCACTCCGAGTATGAGCAGGCGCGCCGGCTGTTCGAGTCGGACAGCCTGGTTTCGAAGAAGACGCAGGCACTGGTCAGCGAGAACCAGCTCCGCGACGACAAGGACAAGGCGCAGGCACTCGAGGCGCAGCTCGAGTCACAGAAGAAACAGCTCGCGGTGCTCGACAGCTCCATGGCTGATCAGATCAAGTTTCAGGAGCAGCAGGTCGATCGGCTGCGGGCCGTCGCGAAGTTCCGCGAGGAGCGCGTCGCCTCCATGAAGGTCCGGGCGGGGACGGACGGTGTGCTCACCGAGCTCCCGCTGGAGCCCGGACAATGGGTGACGGAAGGATCCATGCTGGCGAAAATCGCCAAACCGGGCCATCTCAAAGCCGTGCTCAAGGTTCCCGAAACGCAGGCGGTGGACGTGACGCTTGGCCAGCAGGCGGCCATCGACACGCACAACGGCATCGCGAAGGGTCACGTCATGCGCATCTATCCCTCGTCGGATGCCGGCACCGTCACGGTGGAAGTCGCCTTCGATGAGCAGCCCCCCAGGGGCGCGCGCACCGGACTGAGCGTGGATGGCACCATCCAGATCGAGAAGCTGAACGATGTGCTGCATATGGGACGGCCCGCCTACGGGCAGGCCAACAGTACGGTCGGCATCTTCCGGCTCACCCCCGACGGCAAGTACGCGGATCGCGTGAACGTCAAGTTGGGCGTGAGCTCGGTGAACGAGATCCAGGTTCTGAGCGGGCTCAAGCCGGGCGACAAGGTGATCGTCTCGGATATGTCCAACTGGGACGCGCAGAGTCGAGTCCGATTGAAATGACAAGCAAGGCGGCGCCAGTGGATCGGCGCGACAGCGAAGGTCGGAGCGCGCCCGAAGGAAACGCTTTGGCCCGTTGAAGTGTCTGACCCACTGACCTGCTAATTTCCCTGCACGTGTACGAGGCCCTGCCCACCCTCAACCTCCAAGGATTCACCATGCCCTCGCAGCCCACCGCCCGTCCGGATGCGCTTGCCGCACCATCGCTCGCCGATACCGCGACCACGCCGGTGCCGGCCAACGCCATGATCAAACTGGACAACATCCAGAAGATCTTCTTTACCGACGAGGTCGAAACGCATGCGCTCGGCGGCATTCACCTCGAGGTGAAGCAGGGCGAGTATCTGGCCATCGCCGGCCCGTCCGGCTGCGGCAAGACGACCCTGCTCTCCATCCTGGGCCTGCTCGATACGCCCACGGAGGGGGAATACCTGCTGGACGGCGAGCCGGTGGCCAACCTCACGGCCAGCCAGCGGGCGCATGTGCGCAACCGGCAGATCGGCTTCATCTTCCAGGCCTTCAATCTGATCGGCGACCTCACGGTCTACGAGAACGTGGAGCTGCCCCTGACCTACCGCGGCATGGACTCCAGCGAGCGGAAGCAGCGCGTGCAGGCGGCGCTGGAGCGGGTGGGCATGGCGCACCGGATCAAGCACTATCCGGCACAGCTCTCCGGCGGTCAGCAACAGCGCGTGGCGGTGGCGCGGGCGGTGGCGGGCGAGCCGCTGATCCTCCTGGCCGACGAGCCGACCGGAAACCTGGACTCGACGAACGGTGAAGCGGTCATGGAGCTGCTGCAGGAGCTGCACCGCGGCGGGGCGACGATCTGCATGGTGACGCACGATCCGCGCTACGCGCGGCACGCCGACCGGTCGATCCACCTCTTCGACGGCCGGATCGTGGAAGAGGAGCGGGGCGGGCGCGAGCGGACGGACGAGCAGCAACTGCGCGAGAGTGGGTTCGAGCTGAAGTAGGGCGGCGAGAGGGAGCGGACAGAAGTTGAGTCAGCGGGTCAGCGGGTCAGTGAGTCAGAAACGGCCGGGTGTAAGGGAGCAGGGTGTCGGATAGGCACGTGTTGTCATTCCGAGCGCAGCGAGGAATCTCCTAACCCCGCAAGCAGGAGATCCCTCGGTCGCTGCGCTCCCTGGCAACGACAGTCGGGCCAGCCGTTTCCTGACTCACTGACCCACTGATCTCCTGCTCTCCCGCGACGACAACTGTTCTCAGTCAGAGGGGAGGCGCGATGGATTCACTCTGGCAGCATGTTCGCCGCGGCATACGTCACGTGCGGCGCAGCCCCGGCTTCGCCACGATCATCGTAGTCATGCTGGCGTTCAGCATTGGTGCGAATAGCGCCCTGTTCGGCATTGTGAACGTCGTGCCGCTGCTCTTCCGCGTGGCCGCCACCGATCCGCGAGTCTTCGCCGGCGCACCGGCACTGCTCATCGCCATCTCCCTCCTGGCGACGCTGCTCCCCGCGCGGCCCGTGGCGCACGCCGCCCCGCTCATCGTCCTTCGATCCGAATAGGAGCTTCGCATGGACCGTCTACTCCGGAACATCCGCCATGCATTCCGCGCGCTTCGTCGGAGCCCAGGCTTCGCCCTGGTGGCGGTGCTCACACTCGCGCTTGGGCTGGGCGCGACAACGGCGATCTTCACCGTGCTCGACGCCGTGGTGCTGAGACCCTTGCCGTACCCACACGCGAACCGGCTGGTGAAGATCGCGAGCAGCGTATCGGGTGCGACGGCGCCGGGCGACTGGGGGGTGTCCACAGGCGGGTATTTCTATTATCGAAAGAACAACCACACGCTGAGCGACATCGGCGCATACGAGGGGATGTCGGCAAACGTGCTCGGTACGGATGGAACGCAGCGGGTGCCGGCCGTGGGTGTGACAGCCAGCGTGCTGCACGTGCTCGGCCTGCACACGGAAATCGGGCGGCTCATCACGAGCGAGGATGACCGGCCAGGCGCACCGCTGGTAGTGATGCTGAGCCACGCGTACTGGACGAATCACTTCGCCGGCGATCCGCACGTAGTAGGGGAGATGATCACCATCGACGCGCAGCCGATGACGATCGCCGGCGTCTTGGCACCAGGCGAGAACCTGCCCGAGGCCGGCTTCGAGCCCGACGTGTGGCTCCCGTTCCGGTGGGATCCCACCGCCGCGGCGGTCAACGATCACGAGTACAGTGCCGTGGGGCGGCTCAAGGAAGGCGCCACCGTGGCGAGCGCCGAGGCGGATCTGGAGCGCCTCACACAGCGGTTCCCCGAGGATCTTCCCAGCGCGTACTCTTCCGGGTTCATGCGGAACTATCATTTCGCCGCCCATGTACAGCGGCTGCGCGATGCCGAGCTGGGAAATACAGGGCAGGTGCTTTGGGTCCTGCTCGGCTCGGTGGGCGTGGTGCTCCTCATTGCGTGTGCCAACGTGGCGAATCTCTTTCTCGTGCGCGGGGAATCGCGTCGGCGGGACGCGGCGGTACGTACCGCGCTCGGGGCCAGCCGCACGGACATCGCTCGCCACTACGTGGCCGAGAGCGTACTTGTCGCGGTGATCGCTGGCGCGGCTGCAATTGTGCTGGCGTACTGGGGGACCCGCTTGCTGCTGGCTATCTCCCCCTCGAACCTTCCCCGGCTGAGCGAGATTCACCTGGGATGGAGCAGCGTAGCCTTCACGGTCGTGGTAGCCGTGCTTGCCGGCGTGGTGTTCGGCCTCATCCCCTCGTTTCGTGGGAGCACAGATCTCTCGGCCCTGCGCGATACCAGCCGAGGGATGACCCATTCGCGCCGACAGATCTCAGCGCGCGGCACACTCGTCGTAGCGCAGATCGCGCTGGCGGTCGTGCTGCTTGCGGGGGCAGGGCTCCTGGTGCGCACGTTCCAGAATCTGCGCCATGTGCAGCCGGGCTTCGACCCGCAGGGTGTGCTCACCGTCGCCGTCTCGTTGCCGTACGCGCGCTACCAGAACAACGACGACGTGAGCCGGTTCTTCCACACGTTGGAGACGCGCGTCGCGGCGCTCCCGGGTGTCCAATCGGTTGGCGCCACCCAGGCGGTTCCACTCGCGAATGCCGCGCCCTGCGCGCTCGTGTTTGCGGAGGACAAGCCGCTCCCGAAGGGCGAAGCAGCGCCTTGCCTCCCCCGCCCCATCGTCGCGCCCGGTTACTTCGAGACGATGGGGATTCCGGTGCGTGGAAGCGTACCGCAGTGGACGGACGTGGAGCATCACACGGCCGGCGTGGTGGTAAGCCAGGCGCTGGCGGAGCGCATCTGGCCAGGCGAGGATGCCATCGGGAAGGGGATCAACGGCGGCGGCGCACCGCCCTACTACCGTGTGGTGGGCGTGGCGGGAAACGTCCACGCGGCCGGGCTCGAGAAGCCGCCCACGGAGGCGGTCTACTACCCGATGACGTCAATCGCCGGCCGAGGAGATCTATGGTCGCATAACACGATGGTGCTCGTCGTCCGCACGGGTATGGCCCAGCCCGCGCAGCTCACCGGCGCGATTCGGCGCACGGTCACCGATCTCGACCGGAACGTTCCGATCGCGAATGTGCAGACGATGGATCGAGTGATGGGCATCTCGATGGCGGGGCTCTCCTTCAACATGCTGCTCATCGGCATCGCGGCGTTGCTGGCGCTCACGCTGAGCGTGGTCGGCCTGTACGGCGTCATCTCGTACGTGGTAGGGCAGCGCACGGGAGAGATCGCCATCCGCATGGCGCTCGGCGCGCCGCAGCAACGCGTGCTTGCCCTGGTGCTGCGCCAGGGGATGACGCTGGTTGTCATCGGCGTGACCATTGGCGTCATCGCGGCCCTGGGGGTGACGCGGCTCATCGCGAGCCAGCTCTATGGGGTGCGGCCGACGGACCCCACCACCTTTGCGGGAACGGTGGTGATCCTGGCGGCCGTGGCGCTCGCGGCCACGCTTCTTCCGGCGGTGCGCGCGACGCGCGTGGATCCCGCGGCGGTGCTCAAGAGCGAGTGAGGGATGAATCGGGCTGTGCGGCGACCGCAGCGGTCAGATCGGGCGGAAGAGCTCCTCGAGCCGCATGGTAAACGGCGCCGAGGCACCGGTAGGATGCCAGACGAGTTGCTCGCGCTCGACGCGGGCAGCTTTCACCCCAGGTGTCCAGACTTCCACGACTTCTGCATCCGCGTCGACGATCCAAAAGACCGGCACGCCTTCCCGCTGGTAGAGTTTCCGCTTCACATCCCGGTCGTGTCGCCGGCTGCCCCGACTCAGCACTTCGACGGCCAGCAGCAACTGGCGCACCGTCGGCCATGTGCGCTTCCGCGCCTCCTCCAAGGACATGACGAAGACATCGGGTTGCACGAGCCGCTTCGGCGCCCAGGAGATATCGGCTGGCGAAGTGAAGGCATGCCCGATCGGCTCTCGCTTGAGATAAGTAGCCAACGCGACAAGGATCTCGTCCACAACCAACTGATGCAGCTTCCGCGGCGCGGGCGTCACGAGCAGCTCGCCATCCACGACTTCGTAGCGCGGCCAGCCCCAATTGGATTGGTCGTTGAGGGCGCGGACCATCCGAGCCGTGTACTCGCGAGTCGCTGCCATGTCCATACGTTCGCCTCGGCGCCGTGGGCCACGCAAGAGGGAATCATGGGACATGATGCGACCGGGCCCAGCGTTCTTCGGCATCGAAGTGCTTCGCCCCGTATCACGGCCGCGCGATCCCCTCGTACGGAGGCCCGTTGTCATGTGCTCTGACTCCAGAGGAATTCCATGCACACGCTGACGCGTGAAGTGCGTTTCGCCCTTCGCTCGCTGCGCCGGAGCCCCGGCTTCACGCTCGTGACTGTGCTCACGCTCGCCCTCGGCATCGGCGCTACCACAGCCATCTTCAGCGCCGTCAACCGGCTGATCCTGGACAGGCTGCCTTTCGCCAACGCCGACCGATTGGTCGACCTCAGCCGCGTCGACCGAAAAGGCGGCGTGATGTTGGCCGCGCGTGCCCCGGTGGTGGATGCCTGGCGCGAGCGCGCGCATACGCTGGAAGCCGTCGAGCCGTATCGCACCGATCGCATTCTGCTTGGCGGCACCGGGGAGCCGGCCATGGTGACCGGCGAGTGGGTGTCATCGTCGTTCCTCCACTTCCTTGGCCTCGCGCCGGCGCTGGGACGCAGCTTCACCGCGGAAGAGGCGGCGAGCGGCGGACCCAACGTGGTGATGCTCGGCTACGCGCTCTGGCAGCAACGCTTCGGCGGGAGCGCACAGGCGCTCGGCCGCACGATCGACCTCGGCGGCGCGCCGTACACCATCATCGGCGTGATGCCCCATCGATTGCAGATCTCCGCGGTTGGTGGGCACGTCGAAGTCTGGCTGCCGCTGCATCCGTCCACCGACGCCACGAGTATCATCGGCGCGATCGCACGGCTTCGGCCTGGCGTCACCGTCGCGCAGACGCAGCGTGAGCTCGAAGGCATCCAGGCACAGGTACCGGTGCCGAGCACGGAGGAGCGGCACTGGGCAGCGAACGTGACTCCGCTCGCCGGTGGTGGCAACGACAGCGACACATTGCTCCTGCTCGGCGCCGCTGTGGCGGTCGTCTTGCTCATCGGATGCGCGAACGTCGCGCAACTCTTCCTCGCGCGGGGCACCGCGCGTCAGCATGAGATGGTGGTGCGCGCCTCGCTCGGCGCGGGGCGTGCACGACTGGTGCGGCAGCTGCTCGTGGAAGGTTTCCTGCTCGCGGGTGCGGGCGGCGCAGTTGGTCTGCTGCTCGCCTGGTGGAGTGCGGGGGCGCTGGGCGGACTGCGCGCGAGCCGCGCGGCGCTCGCTGAGCCGATCGCCATCGATGCGCGGGTGCTGATCTTCGCGCTCGCCGTCTCACTCCTGAGCGCGCTACTCTTTGCCCTCATCCCGGCGCTGCGCATCACCAGGCTCGACCTGGGCGGTGCGCTCCGGAGCGGCGCGCCGGGAAGCGGCGGCACGCGGGAGCGAGCGCGGTCGCGTGGCGTACTCATCGGTGTCGAGGTTGCGCTCTCCGTGGTGCTGCTCACGGCGGCCGGTCTGCTCATTCGCGAAGCGATCACACTGCAACGTGC